>NZ_JAKUGG010000001.1:0-637591 GCF_022663835.1 Bacillus cereus group sp. BfR-BA-01347
GGGGAATGTCTTATAAATTAGGGAGGAACAACTTCGATACATATACTATAAAAGGTAGATGTGACCTCTGTGTGAACATAGGGTGAAAGAGAGAGGGAGTTTTAAATAAAAGATAGAAAGACAAAAAAATAAGACCATCATTTATAAGATGGTCAAGGAAGGGGACAATTTATGTCAATTTAATTAGGGATGGAAGCTGTTCAAAGACACTGGGGAATGTCTTATAAATTAGGGAGGAACAACTTCGATACATATACTATAAAAGGTAGATGTGACCTCTGTGTGAACATAGGGTGAAAGAGAGAGGGAGTTTTAAATAAAATGAAAATTTAATGAGTGTTTTTTGTTCATCCCCTGTTAATTATTAGCCTTAACCAATCGGGCGTTTATTGCCCACAAATAGCGGAATAAAAGATAGAGCAAACAAAAAATAAGACCATCACATATAAGATGGTCAAGGAAGGGGACAATTTATGTTAATTTAATTAGGGATGGAAGCTATTCAAAGACACTGGGGAATGTCTTATAAATTAGGGAGGAACAGCTTCGATACATATACTATAAAAGGTGGATGTGATCTCTGCGTGAACATAGAGTGAAAGATATGGGGATTTGAAAAATAGTACATATGAAATTGTTATTGCTAGCAATATTGAGCTAGGATATAGTTTTCCAGCATAAAACGAAAAAGGAATCTGAATATAAATAAAAGTTGTAATCTATAAAAAAAAGGATTATGCTCAACTATATTATGAGAATATAAGGTTTGTCCCAGTTATTTAAGGGCTTTTAAAAAGCTTTTTATTTATGAGGGGAAAGCTTCACTTTAATAAGGGAGTTAGTGATATGGACATAACAAAAAAACAAGGACTTTATAATCGTCTTATACGATTAAACCCACCACAAATATTAGCATTAGGTTTTTTCTGCTTAATTGTGGTTGGCGGTTTGTTATTAAAATTACCATTCGCAACGAAAGTACATATTAGTTGGGTAGATGCTTTCTTTACAGCAACGTCAGCAGCGACCGTAACTGGTTTAGGAGTAGTGGATACAGCAAGTACATTTACGATGTTTGGCGAAATTGTTATTATGTTTTTAATTCAAACAGGTGGTCTAGGTCTTATGACAATTGCCATTTTAATTGTTTGGGTACTAGGTAAAAAAATCGGATTACGTCATCGTTTGTTAATTGGAGAAGCATTTAATCAAACAAATATAGGTGGTCTTGTAAAATTAGTAAAGCGTGTCTTTATATTTTCGATTTGTATTGAACTTATTGGGGTCATCTTTTTATCGTTTCGCTTTATTCCAGAGTTTGGTTTTGGAAAAGGTTTATACTATAGTATTTTTCATGTAATTGCATCTTATAATAATGCAGGCTTTGCTTTATGGCCAGATAATTTAACAAGATATGTAGGGGATCCCATTATTAATATTGGGATTTGCTCTTTAATTGTAATAGGGGGACTCGGTTTTACCGTATTAATTGATATGTGGTATAGCCGTAGTTTTCGAAAATTATCGCTTCATTCGAAAATCATGATTATTGGAACAGTAGTGCTAAATGTTATAGCGATGATTGTTATTTTTGTATTGGAATATAATAATGTGAAGACGTTAGGGAATTTACCTTTAAATGAAAAGTTATGGGCTTCTTTCTTTCAAGGTATAACTCCTCGTACTGCTGGATTTAATACAGTTGACTACGGGGGAATGGAAGAATCATCTATATTATTTACGATGATTTTGATGTTTATTGGTGCAGGAAGTGTATCGACAGGTGGAGGAATTAAATTAACGACGTTTGTTATCTTAATTACATCTGTCCTTTCTTTCTTTAGAAAAAAAGAGGAAATCGTATTATTTCAGCGTACGATAAAAATGTCAACAGTAACGAGAGCATTAGCCATTGCTGTTGCCAGTCAAATACTTATTTTTGCAGCGGTATTTATATTAATGCTGACAGAAAACTTCAGCTTTATTCAATTATTATTTGAGACGATATCAGCGTTTGGCACAGTCGGATTAACGATGGGAATTACTGCAAAGCTATCGGCATTCGGAAAATGTATTATTATGTTTGTTATGTTTTGCGGATTGATTGGACCATTAACACTTGTGTTCTCTTTAGCGCGACCAGCAAAACAAAAAATAAAATATCCATCGGAAGATGTGTTTACAGGATAAGGTATCCCACGTTAAGCGAGATACCTTTTTCTTTTTTAGAACAGAGAGAACAGTAAACCAATTAGTGCTACTCGGAATAAAATTGCAATAAGTGCAGCAATCCCACCAACAACTGCAGCGATACCCCCAGTTACAGTAGCTCCGCGGTTATAAGCGTAAATACCGAGTAAAACAGAAACAAGACCAAATAGTGTTGGGAATGTAAATAGTGATAAGATAGATAGCGCAAGAGCAATAAAACCAGCAGTTGATCCAGCAGCGGAAGATTTTACAGCATCTTTATCGTCTTTATCATCGTAATTATAATCAATGCGTTGTGGTGCAACTTCAGCGGCGTACTCTTCCTTATAATCACTATCTATTCTATCTCTTCTTTTATAATCATCAAATTTCTCAGTCAAAGTCATGACTCCTTTCATAACAAGGTTCAATAGTAGTATGTATCTCTTTTTCTTTTTTATCCCGCATTAACGGGTAGTAAGACCCCATCTCAAAATTCAGCGAAAGCAAAAAAAGTTAGGTGGGGATTGGGCTGCCCGTAAAAGCCCGATTGGTTAGGGCTAATAATCAGTGGGGGATAAACACCCCCCCACTGATTAAAGTTTCACTATACCGGAGCATGTACAGGGAGTAGTATCTTTTAAAAGGAGGAAAATGTTTTCTTGAAATAGGAAAAGTTAGTATGACTTCCTCTATTTTGGAAAGTATAAAAAGGAATAATGAGGAAAGGGTGCAATACATAATGGAACATCCAATTGAAAATTTAATGAAAACGGCAATGACAAATTTAAAAGAGATGGTAGATGTAAATACGATTGTTGGGAGTCCGGTTTCAACAGCTGACGGAAATGTAGTATTAACAGTATCTCAAGTGGCTTTTGGTTTTGGAGCTGGTGGAAGTGATTTTAAAGGGGATTTCATTACTGAAAAACATAACGGTGGGCAAAATCAGCATAAAGAGAACAAGCAAGGGCATCCATTTGGAGGAGGAAGCGGGGCTGGGGTTTCCATTAGTCCAGTGGCTTTTTTAGTAGTTGGTTCTAATGGGGTGCAAGTATTACATCTCAACAGTAGTACACATTTAATTGAAAAGGCTTTAAATACTGTACCAAGCACTGTAGATAAATTTGTAAATGGTCGTCAAAAGTGAACTTGCATTTTTTAGGAATTATGATATATTAGAAAAAGTGCGCTTTAGGATGATCGGAATAATTGAAATGTAAATATATATGATGTATGGAATAAGGGAGAGGACTTTATGATTAATATTAAAAACTTAGTAGTTGGCTTATTTATGTTAGTAAGCGGCTTTGTTGTATATGTAATAAAAGAAAAAGCTCCATTCTAAAACAGACAAACCGTTACTGTCTGTTTTTAATTTGCAGAAAAATGTTGACAAGTTATTGTATTGGTGTTAAAATTTTAATTCGTGTCTCGGTTACAGCTAGTGTAGAGTAAATATTTCTTATGAATGCAATACGAAAAGTTTGCGAAAGATCGGGTAATTTTATCAACAACTTTTGTGAACAAACCCTATAAATTGTATTTGTAAGCTATATATGTATACTAGTGAATCAAGGAGCGGTCAGTGGAACC
The DNA here is from genome assembly GCF_022663835.1 of Bacillus cereus group sp. BfR-BA-01347. Classification (NCBI taxonomy): domain Bacteria; kingdom Bacillati; phylum Bacillota; class Bacilli; order Caryophanales; family Bacillaceae; genus Bacillus; species Bacillus cereus group sp. BfR-BA-01347. The sequence continues at coordinate 3,787 of NZ_JAKUGG010000001.1, forward strand.
GTAATGATGAGAGAGAGGTAGGGCTTTCATCCAGTATATGTTACTTTCCCGTTAGGTGAATATAAAAAAGAGGACTCCTTTTAAAAGGAGTCCTCTTTCATTTTTTAAGTGCGACTTTCAACTTGTTGACAAATTTCATCCGTTGTTAAACCGTGAGCTGTAATGACTGATCCTTTAATTGATGCATCTGCAATGCCCATCATATTGGAATCTTGCCCAGTTACCACACAACAATCGCACCCTTGTGCATCCTGTTCTGAGTTAAGTGTAACAACTTCATGACCTTGTTGCTGAAGAGCTTGTTGAACGTCTGTTAATGAGTTTTCAACGCCAATTCTAGCCATAATTCTCACCTCCTACCATCTAATTGCTAGTATGCTCAAGTTCACTGCATATATTTATGAAAAGACGGTAGGAAGTAAATCTTTGTTTAGTCGTTATATACGCCAGTAAGCATTTGACTAACGAATTGGTCGTTTAATGTATCTTGTGCTGAAGAAGTATTTGAATGGATGTCAATTGAAGCAATAAAATGATTATGTTCTTTCGTATTTGGTTCTACCTCTACGTAATTATCGAATTTACAAAAACCTTTCGTATCCATTAGATCAAATAATTGCAGCATTTCTACTACCTCTTGTCTCGTTCCTTTAATTTGTACACACGCCATATTTATTTCCTCCTTTATTTTGACAAATTGTTTTTTAAAAATAGGATTATGATTACGAAATGAAAAATATGAATGTTATTTTTAGACAGCGCTATTTTTGTTATTTTCCCCCTTTTTCACCAAAAGTCGTTATATATTCCCGGATTTATAAAATCGGATGTCCGTTTATTGAATACAATAGATTCGTATCAATTGATGAAAATCCTTCTTTTAAACAAATATTTTTTTAGTGGAAATTGGCGGAAAAAATTTTTTGACTTTTTGTAAACGTTAACAATGTTGTTAAATCAATATAATTAAAGAAGTACGTACGATTAAAAATTATAAATTTTCCAAAAATTCACTTGATTTATTTAGAAAGGAGAGTAAACTAGGAAACAATAAAAAATTCATAGAACATAGGAGGCGCTTCTAGTGAATGAGCAATGGATTTTCTTAAATGGAGAATTTGTTCCAAAAGATGAAGCAAAAGTTTCAGTATATGATCATGGCTATTTATATGGCGATGGAGTATTTGAAGGAATTAGAGTTTATAGCGGTAATGTTTTCCGTTTGAGAGAGCATCTTGTCCGGTTGTATGAATCAGCAAAATCAATCCTTTTAGAAATTCCATATTCATTAGATGAAGTAACAAATATTGTTGTTGAGACAATTCAACAAAATAAATTATCTAATGGATACATTCGACTTGTTGTATCAAGAGGAGCAGGAAATCTTGGATTGGATCCCGATTCATGTAAGAAGCCGAATGTAGTAGTAATTGCAGAACAATTATCTTTATTCCCACAAGAATATTATGAGAAAGGGATTCCAGTTGTAACAGTTGCAACGCGCCGAAATCGTCCCGATGTTTTATCCCCTCAAGTAAAATCTTTAAATTACTTAAACAATATTTTAGTTCGTATTGAAGCGAAATTAGCTGGAGTACAAGAAGCACTTATGTTAAATGATCAAGGATATGTAGCTGAAGGATCAGGAGATAACGTGTTTATTGTTAAAGGAAATAAATTAATTACACCACCAAGTTCTGCTGGAGCGTTAGAAGGTATTACACGAAACGCCATTTTAGAAATTGGTGAAAAACTTGGATATGACGTAAGAGAAGAGTTATTTACAAGACATGATGTATATGTAGCTGATGAGGTGTTTTTAACAGGAACAGCTGCTGAAGTTATTGCTGTTACGACAGTAGATGGTAGAACGATTGGCTTAGGGCAAACAGGTCCACATACGAACCGTTTATTAGAAGAGTTTCGTAAGTTAGTTGTAGAAGATGGAGAGAAAATTTACGAAGAAAACAAAGTTGGATAACAACTTTTTTAACATAAGAAAGCGTTGATAGGGAGGAGTAGTTGATTGTGAAGCCTCACAGAGAGTCGGTGGTTGCTGAAAACCGATGGTTCACGTCGACGAACATCGCCCTTGAGTGCTAAGCTAAAGCATTTGTCTAGGCTTAGACGGTAGCTCCGTTATTAGCTAGATCCATTTATGGATCACTGAGGCAAGAGTATTCTTGCAAAGAAGGGTGGTACCGCGAAATCTTTCGTCCCTTCAGCACATAGCTGGAGTGTGGACGTAGGGTTTTTTTATTGTATAAAAGTTTGAAAAAGGGGGCTTATAAGAACAATGTCTTCAAAAACGGAAGAGAAACTGGCAACTGGTGCACAGCTATTGTTAGAAGCGCTAGAAAAGGAAGGCGTAGAAGTGATTTTCGGTTATCCGGGTGGTGCCGTTTTACCTCTCTATGATGCATTGTATGATTGTGAAATTCCACATATTTTAACAAGGCATGAGCAAGGGGCGATTCACGCTGCTGAAGGGTATGCCAGAATTACAGGGAATCCAGGGGTTGTAATTGCAACGAGTGGACCAGGTGCTACAAATGTAATTACGGGTCTAGCTGATGCGATGATTGATTCATTGCCACTTGTAGTATTTACAGGCCAAGTAGCAACAACGTTAATTGGGAGCGATGCTTTTCAAGAGGCAGATATTATGGGACTTACGATGCCAGTGACAAAACATAACTATCAAGTGCGAAAGGCCTCAGATTTACCTCGGATTATTAAAGAAGCATTTCATATTGCTAAAACAGGAAGACCAGGACCAGTCGTTATTGACCTTCCGAAAGATATGGTAGTCGAGAAAGGTGAGCGATGTAGCAATGTACAAATGGATTTACCAGGATATAACCCTAATTATGAACCGAATCTACTTCAAATAAACAAATTACTACAAGTAATTGAAACCGCAAAAAAACCGTTAATTTTAGCTGGAGCGGGTATATTGCACGCGAAAGCGTCGAAAGAATTGACAAGTTTTGCTCGTAAATATGAAATCCCTGTTGTGCATACATTACTTGGACTTGGTGGTTTTCCGCCAGATGATGAACTATTTCTAGGGATGGGGGGAATGCACGGTTCTTATACAGCCAATATGGCATTATATGAATGCGACTTACTCATTAATATAGGCGCGAGATTTGATGATCGTCTTACTGGAAATTTAGCTTTTTTTGCTAAAGGGGCGACTGTTGCACATATCGATATTGATCCAGCAGAAATCGGGAAAAATGTGCCAACAGAGATTCCTATTGTTGCAAGTGCTAAGCAGGCGTTAGAAGTATTGCTTCAATCAGAAGGAAAGAAAGAAAATCATCATGAATGGCTCTTTTTATTAAAGAGTAGAAAAGAAAAATATCCATTCTCTTATAAACGAAATTCTCAACGTATTAAACCTCAATATGCGATTGATATGCTATATGAAATTACGAAGGGAGAAGCGATTGTAACAACAGACGTTGGGCAACACCAAATGTGGGCAGCACAATATTATCCGCTGAAAAATCCAGATAAATGGGTAACTTCTGGCGGATTAGGAACGATGGGGTTCGGATTTCCAGCAGCAATCGGTGCGCAAATTGCAAAGCCTGAAGAATTAGTTATTGCAATTGTTGGTGATGCTGGGTTTCAAATGACTCTGCAAGAATTAAGTGTATTAAAAGAACACGCTTTACCTGTTAAAGTATTTATTTTAAATAATGAAGCTTTAGGAATGGTAAGACAATGGCAAGATGAATTTTACAACCAAAGATATTCGCACTCTTTATTGCCATGCCAACCAGATTTCGTCGCTCTTGCGAATGCATATGGCATAAAAGGTGTTCGTATTGACAATCCACTTCTTGCAAAGAAGCAAATCCAGCATGCAATTGAATTACAAGAGCCAGTCGTAATTGATTGTCGTGTACTTCAATCAGAGAAGGTTATGCCGATGGTTGCACCAGGAAAAGGTGTTCACCAAATGGAGGGAGTGGAAAAAGGGTGAAGAGAATTGTTACAGCGACAGTTCGAAATCAAAGTGGTGTGTTAAACCGAATTACAGGGGTTATGACACGAAGACATTTTAATATTGAAAGTATTTCAGTAGGTCATACGGAATCATCTGACATATCGCGGATGACGATTGTTGTACACGTTGAAAGTGAACAGCAAGTCGAGCAGTTAATTAAACAACTTCATAAGCAAATTGATGTTTTGAAAGTATCAGATATTACAGAAGAAGCGATGATTGCAAGAGAACTTGCACTTATTAAAGTAGCGACTTCAGTAGCAAGAGCTGAATTATACAGTTTAATTGAACCGTTTCGAGCCGCTGTAATAGATGTTGGGAAGGATTCCATAGTTGTGCAAGTAACAGGTACTCAGGAAAAAGTAGAAGCGTTAATTGAATTACTTCGTCCATACGGTTTGAAAGAAATTGCAAGAACAGGTGTAACAGCCTTTACGCGTAGTATGAAAAAACAAGATAAGCAAGTTATGTTAATCCAATAATCATTTAAATATAGGGGGAAATGAAAATGGCAAAAGTTTATTATGAGAAAGATGTAACAGTAAATGTATTAAAAGAAAAGAAAGTAGCAATCATCGGATATGGCTCGCAAGGTCATGCGCATGCGCAAAATTTACGTGATAACGGATTTGATGTAGTAGTAGGTTTAAGAAAGGGTAAGTCTTGGGATAAAGCGAATGAAGATGGGTTTTCTGTATATACAGTAGCAGAAGCAGCGGAAAAAGCTGATGTAGTAATGATTCTACTGCCTGATGAATTACAACCAGAAGTATATGAAGCTGAAATTGCACCAAATTTACAGGCTGGAAACTCTCTAGTGTTCGCACATGGATTTAATGTTCACTTTGATCAAGTAAAACCACCAGCTAATGTAGATGTATTTCTAGTAGCGCCAAAAGGACCGGGGCATCTCGTACGCCGTACGTTCGCCGAGGGAGGGGCTGTTCCTGCATTATTTGCAGTATATCAAGATGCAACAGGAGTTGCGACTGAAAAAGCACTTTCTTATGCTGACGGAATTGGAGCAACGAGAGCTGGTGTACTAGAAACGACGTTTAAAGAAGAAACAGAAACAGATTTATTTGGAGAGCAAGCTGTGCTTTGCGGCGGAGTGACTGCACTTGTAAAAGCAGGGTTTGAAACGTTAGTTGATGCGGGGTATCAGCCTGAACTTGCATATTTTGAATGTTTACATGAACTGAAGCTAATCGTTGACCTTATGTACGAAGGTGGACTTGAAAATATGAGATATTCAGTTTCAGATACAGCGCAGTGGGGAGACTTCGTATCAGGACCACGCGTTGTTACTGAAGATACGAAGAAAGCGATGGGTACAGTGCTAGCAGAAATTCAAGATGGTACATTTGCAAGAGGTTGGATTGCAGAGCATAAAGCAGGAAGACCGAATTTCCATGCGACAAATGAGAAAGAGAATGAACATGAAATCGAAGTAGTTGGACGTAAATTACGTGAAATGATGCCTTTCGTACAGCCGCGAGTAAAGGTAGGGATTAAATAATATGAAGAAGATTTTGTTCATGGATACGACGCTACGTGATGGCGAACAATCACCAGGAGTGAATTTAAATGAACAAGAGAAATTACAAATTGCTAGACAATTAGAGAGGCTTGGTATTCATGTAATGGAAACTGGATTCGCGGCAGCTTCCGAAGGAGACTTCCAATCGGTAAAGCGCATTGCGAATACAATTCAAAATGCTACGGTTATGAGTTTAGCTAGAGCGAAAGAAAGTGACATTCGAAGAGCATATGAAGCTGTGAAAGGTGCTGTGTCTCCTCGTCTACACGTATTTCTAGCTACGAGTGATATTCATATGAAATATAAACTTTGTATGTCAAAAGAAGATGTGTTAAATAGTATTCATCGCTCGGTTACGCTCGGGAAATCATTATTTCCGACAGTACAATTTTCTGCAGAAGATGCGACAAGAACATCGAGAGCATTTTTAGCTGAAGCAGTAGAAATTGCGATTCGCGCAGGAGCGAATGTAATTAATATTCCGGATACAGTTGGATATACGAATCCGGAAGAGTATTATTCTCTTTTTAAATACTTACAAGAATCCGTTCCTTCATATGAAAAAGCAATTTTTTCTTGTCATTGTCACGATGATCTTGGGATGGCAGTAGCAAATTCGCTAGCCGCAGTTGAAGGGGGAGCACTGCAAGTAGAAGGAACGATTAATGGCATTGGAGAAAGAGCAGGGAATGCGGCGTTAGAAGAAGTCGCAGTTGCTCTTCATATTAGAAAAGATTTCTATAAAGCAGAGCCTTCGATGACTTTAAAAGAAATTAAGGCGACGAGTACATTAGTAAGCAGATTAACAGGTATGGTGGTGCCGAAAAATAAAGCGATTGTTGGAGCGAATGCATTCGCTCATGAATCAGGAATTCATCAAGATGGTGTATTAAAAGAAGTGACAACATATGAAATTATTGAACCAGCACTAGTAGGCGAATCTCAAAACCTATTTGTACTTGGAAAACATTCTGGGCGTCATGCGTTTACAGAAAAAATGAAAGAACTTGGCTATGAATTTACAAACGAAGAGCGGGATACAGTATTTGAAGCATTTAAAAAATTAGCTGATCGTAAAAAGGAAATTACTGAAGAAGATTTACGCGCACTTATGCTTGGTGAAGCAGCATTTGCAGCCCAGCAATATAACATTACGCAATTACAAGTACATTTCGTATCAAATAGTACACAATGCGCGACAGTTGTACTAAAAGATGAGGAAGGAAATGTATATGAAGATGCAGCTACTGGCTCTGGTAGTATTGAAGCGATTTATAATGCAATCCAAAGAATTTTAGGATTAGAATGTGAATTGGCGGATTATCGCATACAATCTATTACACAAGGTCAAGATGCACTTGCTCATGTTCATGTTGAATTAAAAGAAGGTAGTCACCAAATATCAGGTTTCGGAGTTGCGCAAGACGTATTGGAAGCGTCGGCGAGAGCTTATGTCCATGCAGCAGGGAAATTAAAATCTCTTATAGCGCTTGTGAAATAAATATTTGATAGGTGAGAGAAGCTTTCCTCACCTATCAAATTAAAGTTCTGAAAATTCTGTTAAAAGGAGTGTTAAAAATGGAAAAACGTATCGTTTGTTTAGCTGGTGATGGTGTTGGTCCAGAAGTAATGGAAAGTGCGAAGGAAGTATTGCATATGGTAGAAAGGCTATATGGACATCATTTTCATTTGCAAGATGAGTATTTTGGTGGTGTCGCTATCGATTTAACTGGGCAACCATTACCACAGCGAACACTTGCCGCCTGTTTAGCGAGTGATGCGGTTTTGCTTGGAGCAGTAGGTGGACCAAGGTGGGATAGTGCGAAAGAAAGGCCTGAGAAAGGATTATTAGCATTAAGAAAAGGACTCGGTGTATTTGCGAATGTTCGCCCTGTAACGGTAGAAAGTGCAACTGCACATTTATCACCATTAAAAAACGCTGATGAAATTGATTTCGTTGTCGTTCGTGAATTAACAGGCGGAATTTATTTTTCTTATCCGAAAGAGCGAACGGAAGAAGTGGCGACAGATACACTTACGTATCATCGCCATGAAATTGAACGTATCGTTTCGTATGCTTTTCAATTAGCGAATAAGCGGAAGAAAAAAGTAACATCTATTGATAAAGCGAATGTTTTAGAGTCTAGTAAATTATGGAGAACTGTGACAGAAGAAGTAGCACTTCGCTACCCGAATGTGGAAGTAGAACACATTTTAGTAGATGCAGCAGCTATGGAATTAATTCGGAATCCAGGAAGATTTGACGTTATTGTAACGGAAAATTTATTTGGTGATATTTTAAGTGATGAGGCTTCAGTATTAGCTGGATCATTAGGAATGCTTCCATCAGCAAGTCACGCTGAAAAGGGGCCTTCATTATACGAGCCTATTCACGGATCAGCACCGGATATTGCGGGGAAAAATAAGGCAAATCCAATTGCGATGATGCGTTCTGTTGCAATGCTGCTTGGGCAATCGTTCGGATTAACGAGAGAAGGCTATGCAATTGAAGAAGCAGTTTCTGCAGTCCTTAAATCAGGAAAATGTACAGCAGATATCGGGGGGACTGAAACGACAACTTCATTTACAAAGGCAGTTATTCAAGAAATGGAAGAGCAAGCGTTAGTAGGGAGAGGAAGATAATGGCGAAAAGGTTACTAGATAAGCTTTGGGAAAGACATGTAGTTGCGACTAATGAAAATGGATTGGATTTATTATATATCGATCTACATCTTGTTCATGAAGTAACGTCACCGCAAGCCTTTGAAGGCTTGCGGCTTACAAATCGAACAGTCCGCAGACCAGATTTAACATTTGCAACGATGGATCATAATATTCCAACGAAAGATGTTTGGAATATTACCGACCGCATTGCGAAGCAGCAACTAGATACACTTCGGGAAAACTGTAAACAATTTCAGGTGCCATTAGCGGATATCGGAGATGAAGAGCAAGGGATTGTTCATGTTATAGGACCAGAACTTGGACTCACACAGCCAGGAAAAACGATTGTTTGTGGTGATAGTCATACAGCAACACACGGTGCTTTTGGCGCACTAGCGTTTGGTATTGGTACGAGTGAAGTGGAACATGTATTGGCAACGCAAACGTTATGGCAACGAAAGCCGAAAGCGATGGGCATTGAGTTAAAAGGAAAGTTACCGCAAGGTGTTTATGCGAAAGATATTATTTTACACCTTCTTTCAAAGTACGGAGTAGCAGTTGGAACAGGTTACGTAATGGAATTTTACGGAGAGGCCATTCATGCTATGGATATGGAAGAGAGGATGACGCTTTGCAATATGGCAATTGAAGGGGGAGCAAAGGCTGGCATTATTGCACCAGATGAAAAAACAGTTGCTTACGTAAAAGGGCGTAAATATGCACCGAAAGACTATGAATCTATTAAGAAAAAATGGTCAGAACTTTATACAGATTTAGATGCAGTTTATGATTTACATATTCTAGTAGATGTTGCGGATTTAGCGCCGTACGTTACGTGGGGAACAAATCCTAGTATGGGTGTTCGGATCGATGAGGAATTGCCAGAAAAGCATGATGCAAATGACGAAAGAGCGTTTTCTTATATGGGATTGAGTCCCGGACAAAGTACGTATGACATTCCAGTTCAACATGTTTTCATTGGATCTTGTACAAATTCCAGGCTTTCTGACTTAGAAATTGCTGCATCTGTCGTGAAAGGTAAAAAAGTAAAAGAAGGTGTGCGAGCACTTGTTGTACCTGGATCTCAAAGGGTAAGAGAAGCGGCGATGCATAAAGGATTACATCGCATATTTGAAGAAGCTGGATTTGAATGGAGAGAGCCTGGATGCTCAATGTGTCTAGGTATGAATCCAGATCAAGTGCCTGAAGGAGAACATTGTGCCTCTACGTCAAATCGCAATTTTGAAGGAAGACAAGGAAAGGGAGCACGAACGCATTTAGTTAGCCCGGCAATGGCGGCAGCGGCTGCGTTATATGGTCATTTTGTTGATATTAGAAAGGAGAGTTATGATGGAGCCATTTCGTATTCATAAAGGTACTGCCGCAGTACTGATGAATGATAACATTGATACAGATCAAATTATTCCGAAGCAATATTTAAAGAGAATTGAAAGAACTGGGTTTGGAAAGTTTTTATTTGATGAGTGGCGATATGATAATAATCGCCAAGAAAACCCTAATTTCCCGCTGAATGCACAAGAAAGAAAAGGAGCCAGCATATTAATCACAGGTGATAATTTTGGATGTGGCTCGTCTAGAGAACATGCTCCGTGGGCGCTTGCTGATTATGGTTTCCGCGTTATTATCGCTGGAGGATTTGCCGATATCTTTTATATGAATTGTATGAAGAATGGCATGTTACCGATTGTAATGGATAAAGATATGCGTGAACAACTTGCTAAAACAGATGCGAGGGAACAAATCATAGTTGATTTAGAAAATGAAATAATGACAACGAATACGCATAGATTCCATTTTACAATCGAGAAAATGTGGAAAGAGAAGTTATTAAATGGTTTAGATGAAATTAGTATTACAATGCAATATGAAAAAGAAATAAAAGAGTATGAAAGAAAAGTGGCTTTACATTAAAAAAAGTGACGGAATATTAAAAATATATTTACATTCAAAATGAACTGTTATATACTATGTGAAAATCAGAGGAGAAAGGGAGTAAGTATTATGAATATCGTGCAATCTATTACAATGCTTACACAACTACATCATCATACATGAAACCCTTGAACCTAGCGTGAAAACGTGTAGGTACAAGGGTTATTCCCGTTGTACCTACACTCTACTGAAGAGCCTTGTAGGTATTTTGTCTACAAGGCTCTTTTTATTTTCGGCTTAGGTGAATGAAATAGGCATACATTAGAAGGGGAAAGGTGTGAAAATTCAAATGACAAAATGGAAACGGGCAAACCCGAATGGAACGAGAGATTATTTATTCGAAGAATGTACGTTAATTGAAGAAGTGGAGCAAAAATTAAGGCTTACTTTTTTAGAGAGAGGTTATGAGGAAATAAGAACACCTACAATTGAATTTTATGATGTTTTTGCATTTCAAAATAGACCGATAGATGAAGAGAAGATGTATAAATTTTTTGATGAAAAGGGAAGGATTATCGTTTTACGTCCAGATATGACAATTCCTTTAGCGAGAGTTATTGGAACACAGAGATGGGATACGCCACTTAAAGTGACGTATAGCGGGAATGTATTTCGAGCGAATGAATCCCATTCTGGAAAATATAATGAAATCGTACAAAGTGGTATTGAAGTTATTGGGATTGATAATGTAAGAGCTGAAATTGAATGTGTAATAAGTGTCATTCAAGCACTTCAAAAGTTGAAGGTGCAATCTTTTACAATTGAGATTGGGCAAGTCCAGTTATATAAATGTATTATAAAAAAACTCTCCATCCAGGATGAAGAAGAAAGGGTACTTAGAACGTATATAGAAAGTAAAAATTATGCTGCCCTCTCAAATTTTATCAGAGAAAAGAAATTAGATCGATGCGATGAGACAGTAAGATTACTTGAGAAATTACCAAGGCTATTTGGAAATTTAGAAGTTATTGAGGAAGCAGAAAAGCTTGCTTCAAGTAATGAAATGAAAATGGCAATTGCAAGAGTAAAAGAAATGTATGAAACAATTGAAATGTTAGGATATGGTTCTTACATATCAATTGATTTGGGCATGATTCAACACTTAGATTACTATACGGGTGTTATTTTCAAAGGATATATATATGAAATTGGAGAAGAAATCGTTAGTGGCGGAAGATACGATGAGCTAATTGGGAATTTTGGAGAAATGCTGCCAGCTGTTGGACTCGCGGTACAAGTAAATCAAATTGTGAAGGCGCTGCAAGAGCAGCAAGAACCATATGAACGAAATCAAATTGATATTGTGATTTATTATGAGTTAAATAGATTAGCGGAAGCAGAAAGGCTACGAAATTTACTTCGAAAGGATGGGAAAAATGCTTGGTTATCTCTATTCTCTAATTTAAGCGATACCTTTCAATTTGCAAGAAAAAATAAAATAGGAACGGTCGTTGAGGCAAAGAATGAATACTTAGTGGAATATGTATGGAATGAGAAATGGGTAGTCCAGAAAGAGGGAGAGGCTTCATGCGTAACATTCAAATTGCGTTAACGAAAGGAAGATTAGAAAAACATGTCATTCCACTTTTTGAGCAGATTGGAATTGATTGTTCCGAGCTCAAAAATAAAGGTCGGAAGCTTGTATTTCAAAGTAAAAATACAAATGTTTCATTTATTTTAGTAAAAGCGGTTGATGTTGCTACTTATGTAGAACATGGGGTAGCTGATATTGGCATCGTTGGAAAAGATATTTTAATGGAAAACGAGAAAGATATTTATGAAATGCTGGATTTAGGAGTGGGGATTTGTAAGTTTTGTGTTGCTTCTATTCCTACGTATAATCCGAAGAGTTACCGGAAGAAAAGAATCGCTACGAAATACCCACATATTACTTCTACTTATTTTCATGATAAGGGAGAGGATGTAGAAATTATTAAAATAGAAGGTTCTGTAGAAATTGCTCCTCTTCTTGGATTGGCAGATGCGATTGTAGATATTGTTGAAACAGGAAAAACATTACAAGAGAATGGACTCATTGTATTTGAGGAAATGCACTTTATATCGGCTCGGATGATCGTAAATAAGGCAGCCTTAAAAACTAAAAAAGACGAAATATTCAGTATTATAAATATGATGGAGCAAGAAATCTTATCAGGGAAATAGGAGGACTTAAAATGGAAATCATTTATGAAGATTTTAAGGAGGCATTATCTAAAATAAAAGTGCTAAGAGAAAACGCTAATATAATAGAAGAAACTGTTCAAAGAAGTGTAAGAAAAATCATTAGAAATGTAAGGGAAGGGAAAGATGAGGCTTTATCTTTCTATACAAAAAAGTTTGATGGTGTAGAGATGAAAGATTTTCGTGTAAGTGAAGAAGAAATACAGCAAGCGAGTATGTTTGTAGAGAATTCATTTTTAGAAGCTTTAAAAGAGGCGAAGAAAAACATTGTTTCGTATCACGAAAAGCAAAAGAAGTACTCAATATTCGATTGTGAAAGTAAAGGCATAATTAGAGGGCAGCTCATTCGGCAGTTAGAAAATGTAGGTGTATATGTACCGGGTGGGACAGCCTCATATCCTTCTTCAGTATTAATGAATGTATTGCCGGCGAAACTCGCAGGTGTGAAAAAGATTGTAATGGTAACACCGCCGAGTAAAGGAGGAATTAATTCTCACATATTAGCTGCTGCAAATCTTGCGGGGGTAGATGAAATTTATACGATAGGTGGCGCGCAAGCAATTGCTGCTTTAGCATACGGGACGGAATCGATTCCGAAAGTGGATAAAATAGTTGGACCGGGAAATTTGTACGTCGCTCTAGCGAAACGAGAAGTATACGGAATAGTAAATATCGATATGATTGCTGGTCCATCAGAAATTGTAGTTGTCGCGGATGAAACAGGTAATGCAAAATATATCGCAGCGGATTTATTATCGCAAGCGGAGCATGATGAGAGAGCAACGGCGATTTGTATTACAACGAATATGGAACTAGCTAAAGAAGTAGAAAAAGAGGTAGAAAGACAGTTAGAAACGTTGCCAAGAAGTGAAATTGCACGTGAATCGATAAATAGAAATGGAGCCATCTTTATCGTTCCTTCTTTAAAGGAGGCACTAAAGTTATCAAATGAAATTGCTCCAGAACATTTAGAGTTACATATAAAAGAACCAATGAATGCTCTAGATTATGTGAAACATGCAGGCTCTATTTTCCTTGGGCCATATGCACCTGAACCGCTCGGGGATTATTTGGCGGGACCGAATCATGTATTACCAACGAGCGGAACGGCAAGATTTTTTTCTCCGTTATCAGTCGATGATTTCGTGAAAAAATCAAGTTTTATTTCTTATACAGAGGAAGCATTAAAAAATGTACAGCATCATATTGTAGAGCTTGCAAATAAAGAAGGGTTACATGCACATGCGAGAGCAATCCAAATAAGGTTTGAGGAGGAAAAATAATGCGTCAGTCCAGTCAAGTACGTGAGACGACAGAAACAAAAATTAAATTAAATTTGCAGCTTGATGAAAGTACGAGTGTATCTATTCAAACGGGGGTTGGTTTTTTCGATCATATGCTGACTTTATTTGCTAGACATGGAAGATTTGGATTGCAAGTTGAAGCAGAAGGTGATGTATTTGTCGATGCACATCACACCGTTGAAGATGTTGGAATTGTACTCGGAAATTGCTTGAAAGGAGCATTGCAAAACAAAGAGGGAATTAATCGTTACGGTTCTGCGTATGTACCGATGGATGAATCTTTAGGATTTGTCGCAATTGATATAAGTGGACGCTCATATTGTGTATTTCAAGGGGAATTAACAAATCCGAAGCTCGGGGATTTTGATACAGAATTGACGGAAGAATTTTTTAGAGCAGTCGCACATGCTGCCAATATTACATTACATGCGCGCGTTCTATACGGAAGTAATACACATCACAAAATTGAAGCATTATTTAAAGCTTTTGGTAGAGCGCTTAGAGAAGCGGTCGAAAAAAATGCCAACATTACTGGTGTAAATTCAACGAAAGGGATGTTGTAATTGATTGCCATTATAGATTATGGAATGGGGAATATTCGCAGTGTAGAGCAAGCATTAAAATATATTGGGGCAGAGTACATTGTAACGAGTGATAAAGAAGAGATATTGAGAAGCGATGGCGTGATTCTACCGGGAGTAGGTGCATTTCCGAAAGCGATGGATGTATTAGAAGAAAGAGATTTAGTGTGTGTACTAAAAGAAGTTTGTGACATAGGAAAACCACTCCTCGGTATATGTTTGGGCATGCAACTTTTATTTGAACGAAGTGAGGAACTAAAAGATTGTAGCGGGTTAGGTTTACTACCAGGTGAAATTCGTAAGTTAAAAGTTTCGTATAAAATTCCTCATATGGGATGGAATGAATTAAGGAAGGAAAGAGAATTTTCGCTTTGGAATGGATTAGTGGATGGTTCTTTCGTGTATTATGTTCACTCATATTACGCGGATTGTCCAGATGAAATTGTATGCGGAGTAAGTGATTATGGAATGCAAGTACCAGGGTTTGTCGCGAAAGGAAATGTATTTGGTGCACAGTTTCATCCAGAAAAAAGTGGCGAAATTGGCATGCAAATATTAAAAAATTTTCAAGGAGTGGTAGAAGCATGGAAATCTTCCCAGCTATCGATTTAAAAGAAGGGCGATGCGTTAGACTTTATCAAGGAGAGTTTAGTAAAGAAACGGTGATGAATGAAGATCCGGTAGCGCAGGCGATCATATTTGAAAAGCTTGGAGCGGAAATACTACACATTGTTGATTTAGATGGTGCAATTGCTGGCGAGTCGTTAAATTTGCCCGTCATTGAAAAAATCTGCAAGGCGGTACGTATTCCTGTGCAAGTGGGAGGAGGAATTCGTTCACTTAAAGCGGTGGAGAAGTTATTGTCAGCAGGTGTAGAAAAAGTGATTTTAGGAACAGCAGCTCTTTATAATAAGTCATTTTTAGAGGAAGCAGTTCGTCTATATAAAGAGAAAATCATTGTTGGAATTGATGCGAAAAATGGTTTCGTAGCAACGAGAGGGTGGCTTGATCTGTCTGAAATTTCTTACGTTAGTTTAGCGAAACAAATGGAAAGTTTAGGTGTTCAAACGATTGTGTTTACAGACATTTCGAAAGACGGAACGCTTGCAGGTCCAAATTTTGAACAATTAGCGATACTTCAAAAAAGTGTGGGCATTCGTCTCATCGCCTCTGGAGGAGTGGCATCTATTCAAGATGTGAAAAAGTTAAATGATATGAATATATATGGTGTCATAATTGGAAAGGCGCTTTACGAAAAAACGATTGATTTAGAAGAAGTGTTACAGGTAACGAAGTTATGTTAGCGAAACGAATTATTCCATGTCTAGATGTGAAAGAAGGGAGAGTCGTAAAGGGTGTAAATTTTATAGGATTACAAGATGTCGGTGATCCGGTTGAAATAGCTGAAGCATATAACGAGGCAGGGGCAGATGAAATCGTATTTTTAGATATTACGGCGACTCATGAAGGAAGAAAAACGATTATAGATGTTGTAGAAAAAACAGCAGCTAAAGTATTTATTCCTCTTACGGTTGGCGGGGGGATTTCAAGTGTGAAAGATATGTACAATTTACTAAGAGCTGGAGCAGACAAAGTTTCAATAAACTCAGCGGCAGTGCGAAACCCGAAGTTAATAGAAGAAGGGGCAGAACACTTTGGATCACAATGTATTGTCGTGGCAATTGATGCTAGAAAAGTAGCAGAAGGTAAATGGAACGTATATGTCAACGGCGGAAGAGTTGACACAGGAATGGATGCCATAGAATGGGCGAAGCGTGTTGTTAAACTTGGGGCAGGTGAAATTTTGTTAACGAGTATGGATGCAGATGGAACGAAAAGCGGATATGACCTTCGTTTAACAGAAGAAATTTCAAAAAGTGTTTCCATTCCAGTCATCGCATCAGGGGGCTGTGGTCATACGGATCACATTATAGAAGTTTTTCAAAAGACAACAGTTGATGCAGCGTTAGCGGCATCCATCTTTCATTATGGTGAGGCGACAGTGCAGAGTGTAAAGCGAAAATTAAGAGATGCAAATGTTGAGGTGCGGTTATGAAACCTAATTTTTCAAAAGGATTAATACCAGCAATTGTCATCGAAGAAGGTACGAAAGAAGTTTTAATGCTAGCTTATATGAATGAAGAAGCATATGAAAAAACGTTAGAGACGAAAAGAACATGGTTTTATTCTCGTTCGAGGCAGTCGTTATGGAATAAGGGGGAAACATCAGGGAATGTTCAATATGTGCAATCTTTATATTTAGATTGTGATCAAGATTCAATTGTTGTGAATGTGAAACAAGTAGGACCTGCTTGTCATACGGGAGAGAAGACATGTTTTCACTATCAAATTCTATAGGGGGATACATATGGAAAATGCCTTTAAGTTGCTGTATAAAACAATTGAAGAACGAAAGGAAAGCCCACTTCCTGAATCGTATACAAATTATTTATTTTCAAAAGGAGAAGATAAAATTTTAAAGAAAATTGGTGAAGAGTGTGCTGAAGTAATTATCGCATGTAAAAATAATGATAAAGAAGAAGTAGTGAAAGAAATGGTTGATGTATTTTATCACTGTTTCGTTTTATTAGCTGAAAAAAATATTACATTGGAAGATGTCATGCGAGAGGTGAAAGAACGAAATGGAAAGCTTTCGAGAGTTGGGGATAGAAGGGAAATAGATACATTATAAGGGGGAATGTATATGAAAGTAGATTATCATCTTCACTTAGAAGAAGGACCGTATTCAATAGGATGGCTTGCTAAAATAAATGAAGCGCTGGAATGTTATGAACCGCTTCAAGAAAGGCATTCTATTGATTGGCTTATGAAAACACAAGAGCGTTTGCAAAAGCGTGTGAAGGAAGGGCCATTTACAACAGAATGGATGGACCTCTATTTAGAAGAAGCTGTGCGAAAAGGTATAACAGAAGTTGGGATTGTTGATCATTTATATCGTTTTCATGAAGCGAAAGGATATTATGAAAAATATGTAGATATTAGTGATTCTAAGCTCGGTCGTATACAGAAGGAATGGTTAGATCAAGTAAGGGTAGTTTCACTGTATGATTTTACAAAGGTCATTGAAGAGGCGAAAGAACGATGGAGTAAAAGAGGTGTCACACTTAAACTTGGAATTGAAGCGGATTATTTTATTGGTTGTGAAGGAGAGTTAAAAGAATTATTAGCGCTAGGAGACTTTGATTATATAATTGGTTCCGTTCATTTTCTAAATGGCTGGGGATTCGATAATCCAGATACGAAAGAATATTTTGAGAAGCATGACCTACGCGCATTATATGATATGTTTTTTAAAACAGTTGAGAGTGCGATTCGTACTGAGTTATTTGATATTATCGCTCATCTTGATAATATAAAGGTATTTAATTATCGATTGGATGAGAATGAACAGCTTTCTTATTATGAGGAAATTGCCTGTGCGTTAGTAGAAACGAATACGGCAACAGAAATAAATGCAGGATTATACTATCGTTATCCTGTTCGTGAAATGTGCCCAAGTCCACTATATTTACAAGTATTAGCTAAGTATGGTGTTCCAATTACGATTTCTTCGGATGCCCATTATCCAAATGATTTAGGGAATTATGTACAAGAAAATGTACAAACATTACTAGCTCACGGTGTTACTCAGGTTGCAACATTTACGAAGCGAGCAAGAGTAATGAGGTCGCTTGAAGAAGAAGTAACAAATTCAAAATGAAACGCAATTTTTTGATGAAAACCGTCCTTTTTGTTCAAAATAAGAAAGAATGAAAAGGAGGGTAAGAAATGGCGAAACAACAAAATAAACAAAATGTACAAGGTACACAGCAACAAGCTTATACTTCTGAAACGAATGCTGCATCTCAATCGGTTATTGAGGAGCAAATTAGCGATACGGTTGCAGAAGGAACTATTGATGTGAAGCTTGGAAAAGAATCGCAGGAAAAAGTGTAAGAAAAGGGGAGAGTTGCATCTCCTCTTTTTTCATGGAAAAGTGTCGATTTTTAAAACTATAATCAAATTCCTTGGTTTTTATATGTGGATTTCTTACAATGAAATATAAGAGATATCTTATTTTCTATAGAAGAGGTGTTAGTAGTGGCAAAAATATTAGTAGCAGGAAAAATTCCGGAAATTGGATTAGAACTATTAAAAGATCATGATGTAGAAATGTACGATAAAGAGGAGTTAATTTCTATAGATGAATTAACAGAGCGTGTAAAAGATAAAGATGCATTGTTAAGTTTACTTTCGACAAAGGTGCCAAAAGAAGTTATTGATGCAGCGCCTCATTTAAAGATTGTTGCAAACTATGGTGCTGGTTACGACAATATTGATTACACGTATGCGGGTGAAAAAGGAATTGCAGTTACGAATACACCGAAAGTATCAACGGAAGCGACTGCAGAATTAACATTTGCACTTCTTTTAGCAGCGGCGCGTAGAATTCCTGAAGGGGATACGTTATGTCGTACGACTGGATTTAACGGATGGGCACCGTTATTTTTCTTAGGACGAGAAGTCCATGGTAAGACAATCGGAATTATAGGTCTTGGAGAAATCGGGAAGGCTGTTGCAAAACGTGCGAAAGCATTTGGAATGGATGTTTTATATACAGGGCCAAATCGTAAGTTTGAAGCTGAAAGTGAACTGGGAGCAACGTATGTGACGTTGGAAGAATTATTACAAACAGCAGACTTTATTACAATTAACTGTGCTTATAATCCAAAATTACATCATATGATTGATGAAGAACAGTTTAAAATGATGAAGAAAACAGCGTATATTGTAAATGCTTCACGTGGACCAATTATGAATGAAGCAGCACTTGCTCATGCATTAAAAACGAATGAAATTGAAGGAGCAGCTCTTGACGTGTTTGAATTTGAACCGAAAATTACAGAAGAGCTAAAAGAATTAAAGAATGTAGTACTTGCTCCACACGTAGGGAATGCAACATTTGAAACTCGTGATGCGATGGCTGAAATGGCTGTCAGAAATATTTTAGCTATATTAAACGGCGAAGAGCCAGTAACACCTGTAAATCAAAAGGTATTAGTTACAAAATAAAAAGAAACCTTCCGGACTCGGAAGGTTTTCTTATTTTTCTTTATTCGCTTTTTTAGACGGTCTTTGTCTAATGAATTGAGATAACATGTACAAAATATATAGTGGAATGGCAATGAATAAGAAAACAGAAAAATTTCCAAATCCTGTTTGATACATTGTAATAATGATTCCAACTAAAAATAGTGTAATAATGATGCTATATCGTGGAATTGGTACATCTTTTAAACTTGGGATACGAATGCGGCTCACCATTAAAAATGCGAACGTTACAAATACGGTAATAAGAACGATTTTTGGAATGGTATGTGAAAATAATGTTAAGAAAGCAACAAGCCCTCCCGCTGCTGTAATCGGTACTCCAGTGAAATATTTCATTGAAGTAGAAGATGGTGTTACATTAAATCGTGCTAAACGATATGCTCCGAAAAGAGGGAATAATCCCGCTATGTATAATCCGATGATTCCGTAGTTTGAGAAAGATGTGTAATACATTAAAACAGCTGGTGCTGCACCAAATGTTACGACATCTGCAAGCGAGTCGAGCTCTTTTCCCATTTGTGAATCAACACGTAATAAACGAGCAACACGACCATCAAGACTATCTAACATCATCCCGATAAGTACTAAAATAGCAGCTGATTTATAATATCCTAAAGATGCATAGCCGATTGATAAAAATCCGCTATATAAATTTCCGAGCGTAAATAAGTTTGGAATAGCTGCTCTATACAAAATCTGATCCCTTGCTTTCTGTAATAAATTCTTAATTAGTGTATGAAAGTTTACTTATTTTATCATACCATAAATTTATTCCTCATACGAAAAAAATTACCAATTTGTGAAAGATTTCATAGAAGGATGGTTTGAAAATTAAGTGAAAATAAAAAGAGGAAGCAACTTGTATAAAGTTGCTTCCTTTACTATTCAAATTTCGTTGTCATCGTTCCGGTTTTATATCGATTATTAGGATCGAAGCGTAACAAATCTCCATAAATTAATTTATCGGAGAGTTTTAATTCTGTTTTTGCTTTTTCAATATACGGCTGACATAGCGCCATGTCAGCTTCTTCACCTGTACTTCTTTTGTAGCACATATTTTTTGTATAAACATACTCTTCAGAAACAAAGCTACCATCACGCATTACCATAAGCGGATCTTTCTCTTTAATAAATAAGTCAGTTCCAAATTCAACGGATTTATTTGTTTTAATACCAAGTAAATGAAAGAGCGTTGGCTTAATATCAATTTGACCGGATACTTTAGAAACAACTTTTCCTTCTTGGCCAGGCACATGAATAATAAGAGGGACTCGTTGTAATTGCATAGAATCGAATGGTGTAATAGTATCTTTTCCTAGGAACTGTGCAATAGCTGCGTTATGGTTTTCGGAAATACCGTAATGATCACCATAGATGACAATAACGGAATTATCATACAATCCTTCTTCTTTTAATTGTTTAATAAATAATTTAAGAGCTTCATCTGTGTAACGAACAGTTGGGAAGTAGCGGTTTACAACACCACTTTCCGAGTTGAATTCATCAACATATTGATCTTCCGGATTTAGAAGAAACGGAAAATGATTTGTTAATGTAATAAATTTTGTATAGAACGGTTGCGGTAAAGATTTTAACTTTGGAATAGATTGTTCAAAGAACTCTTTATCTTTTAATCCCCAACCGACAGACATTTGCTCCGTTCCTGCGTAATCATTTAAATTAAAGTAACGATCATATCCAAGCGCAGGATACATTACATCCCGATTCCAAAACGTTTTATCATTTGAATGGAAGACAGCAGAAGAATATCCGTATTTCTTTAATTGTTCTGGTGTCGCTGTGTATTCATTTGTTGCATGAGTAAAGAATACAGAACCACGATCTAGCGGATAAAGTGAGTTTTCAACGATAAATTCAGCATCAGAAGTTTTACCTTGTCCAGTTTGATGATAGAAGTTATCGAAATAGAAACTATCCTTAATAAATTCATTTAAAAATGGTGTAATTTCTTTTCCATTTATTTTTTTATTAATAACAAAGCTTTGTGTAGATTCCATTGAAATTAAAATTACATTTTTACCTTTTGCAGCTCCAAATAAGTTTTTATCAACTTGTTTGTCTTTTGAGTCTGTATAGTTTTTAATTTCAGAAAACCCATCCCCACTTGCAAATACACGCTCAGCTGAAGACTTGGATTGAAGCGTAATATCAAATAGATGATATGTGTATAAACCTAAATTCTTCACGACAGTTTGACGGTCAAATGAGCGTGAGAACATTTGTGGTTTATAAATAACTGATACAACAATTTGTAGTGCTAATAAAGCTGTTACACCGCTAAAGAAAGTTCGCTTCTCTGAGCGGGAAAGTGGTGTTTTGTCGCCAAATGATGGGAATTTACGCGAAATAAACATTAAAATAATTGCATCTGCAAATAAAAGTAATGTTTTGTACGTAAAGAGTTCTTTTATACTTGTCCCTAAATCAGCCATATTGTTTGTTTGGAATAAAACCGGGAAAGTAACGAAATCGTTATAGAACCCATAAAACATTGCGTTTCCAAATAAAATAAATGACAGTATAAAACTGATTCCAATTATAATTCGGTTTCGGTGCTTAGATGCAAGTAAAGCTAAGCCGAAAAATAAAAGTAACGCAGCTAGTGGATTGATAAAAAGCATGAATTCTTCAAAGAAATTATCAATTTTAATATCAAATGCTAGCTTGTACACAATATATGTTTTAATCCATAGTAAAACGACTGCAACGAGTGCAAATCGCAGTTTTGGAAACAGATGTTGTAGCATAATATACTCCTCTCCTAAAAAGCATGACAGTTCTTGAGAGTCAGTTTGCTTAACGACTCATTTTATATATACGAACAGTCCTTTGTTATTATGATTATTATACTATGAGTATCATTATACGAAAATAAAAGAAGGTTGTGGGCTTTTTTATAATAATCGAGTAGAAAAAGAGTGGTGGGAGACAATAAAACAGAATTTCTATGTATGATAATTATCGTACGCAGAAAGAATCGCGTGATAATACGGAGGTTATAATGCGAAAATTATTATGTTTTATAGCATGCAGTAGTGTTGTACTTTTTACTTCACCGAGTGTGTCGGTAGCCCAATATGATCCACCTCTTATGGAAGATGCACTTTATTCTGTTTTATTTCCAAAAATAAATAAAGCAATTGAAAAACAATATGGAAGTTTGAAACCTTATCAATGTCCTAAAATTATTAGTTTAAAAAAAGTGTATAGCGGTACATATTTATTTCAAGCAAGTATTGAAGTGACAAAGTATGAACGTGTTGCTGGGAAAATTGCTCCACCATTTGAGAAGGTAACGATTACATTTAATAACGAAGAAGGCGAATGGGAAGTGACAAAGATTTCAGTAAAGCGCTTACCAAACGATACCAAACTAAACTGTAAAAAAACAATATAAAAAATTGTTTGACAAATAAAATGGTCCTTTGGTATTGTTAATAGCAACAATTAGATGTTTGAAAATTAAATAGACTTACCTCATCTACTCTCAAAGGTAGAGGCCGCGATAGGAAAGAGTAAGCTATGGGAGATTTAATGGAATCTGTGATCATAGGTTGAAAGGGACTATTGCCGAAATATAAGAATAACCATCTTATTCATATATTGGGACTGCATTGAATAAATGTAGTACTGTCATAAGATTTATTTTATGGAGAGCTATTTGGAGATGTTGATGCGGTTTCTTATTTTGAGGAGATAACAACTCGTTTATTTTTTCAATATATATTTTTCCTAATAAGAAACGCGTGTGAACATTGTTCCGCGCGTTTTTTGTCTATCTAAAAGCGTGCTGCAATGAATAGAAGATTGGGGTTATGAGTTTTAGAGGAAATAAGGGAGGAATTTAAATGTATTTACACGGCACAAGCCGAATTAATGGGCAAGGACACTTAGAAATTGGAGGGTGCGATACGACGCAGCTAGCAAAGCAATACGGAACACCACTTTATGTATACGATGAAGAGTCTATTCGAGGAAAATGCCGAGCGTTTCATCGTGCTTTTAAAGAAAGTGGTTTCTCTTATCAAGTAGCATATGCAAGCAAGGCGTTCTTGTGCATGGAGATGTGCCGAGTAGCTCGTGAAGAGAATATGTCATTAGACGTTGTTTCTGGGGGAGAATTATATACTGCGCTCCAAGCAGGATTTCCAGCATCACGTATTCATTTTCATGGAAATAATAAAACAGAAGAAGAGATAGTGATGGCTCTTCAGGCGAATATTGGTTGTTTTGTCGTAGATAATTTCTTTGAATTAGAAGTTTTACACGATTTAGCGATGCAACATGGAAAATTTGTGAACATATTAATTCGTGTAACGCCTGGAGTAGAGGCGCACACACATGAATATATTACAACAGGCCAAGATGATTCGAAATTTGGATTTGGCGTTTCAAACGGTCAAGCGATGCAGGCAATTGGATTTGCTTTACAAAAATCAAATTATAATGTGCTAGGGATTCATTCACATATCGGATCGCAAATATTTGAAACAGCTGGTTTTGTTCGAGCAATTGAAGTTCTTCGCCAATTTTTAGAAGAAGTGAGAGAGCAAACAAACTATGTAGTAAAAGTGCTAAATGTAGGCGGGGGATTTGGAATACGCTACACAGAGTCGGATACACCATTAACTCTTGAGACATATGTGCGAGCTGTAACAAGTGCAGTGAGAGAACAATTTACTGTATGTGAATATCCATTGCCAGAAATATGGATTGAACCAGGCCGTAGCATTGTAGGTGATGCTGGGACAACAATTTATACAGTTGGATCTGTGAAAGATATTCCTGGTATTCGGAAATATGTATCAGTCGATGGTGGAATGACAGATAATTTAAGACCTGCTTTATATAGTGCGCGTTATGAAGCAATGTTAGCGAATCGAGGGAATGATGAGAATGAGGAACTCGTTTCGATTGCTGGGAAATGCTGTGAGAGTGGAGATATGTTGATTTGGGATATTCATTTACCAAAAGTCGCTTCTGCTGATTTACTAGCAGTTTCCTGTACAGGAGCCTACGGGTATTCGATGGCGAATAATTACAATCGGATTCGAAGACCAGCCGTTGTCTTTGCAAAAGGCGGAACATCGCAAGTAGTTGTGGAACGCGAAACATATGAAAATATTATTGGGAACGATCGCATACGTATTAAAGAGCTTGTCTAAATAGGAAAAGGAGTTGTTCGAATGGGCAATTCCTTTTTTATAAAATAAAATAATTAAAATATATCGGAAAACTAGGATTGAAAAAAATCAGAATTGTGATAAAATACAAATACAAAGCTTATCAAGAGAAGCGGAGGGAACTGGCCCGAAGAAGCTCGGCAACCTGCTTATAGAAAGCAAGGTGCTAAATCCAGCAAAATGGGATCCATTTTGAAAGATAAGGTAAAATATATTACCGAACAGTCTTTTCGAAATGGGAAAGATTTTTTTTATGAATAAAAAGGGGGGGCTGTTCGCGTGAGTTTACGGGAACATTTTGATGAAGTATCCGAGAAGATTGAAGCGATGCTTGCTGATATGAAATATGGTTCAATTACAATTGTTGTGCAAGATGGAAAAGTAATTCAGTTAGAGAAAAGTGAAAAAGTACGTTTAAAGTGAAAAGCGCTGACTAGAAAAACTAGAGGCGGTTTTAACCTATTTTCATTAGGTTAAAACCGTCTTTTTGCTTTTACAGGGGGAAAAAACATGTTGACGTATGAAACGTGGGAAGAAAATGTTGTTTCGTTTTCGGAAGAAGATGAAACAAAAGGCGCGTTATCAGTATTAAATTGGGCTTATAAAGAATATAAAGATGAGGTTGTCTACGCATGTAGCTTTGGGGTGGAAGGTATGGTATTGCTGCACATTATAAACCAAGTAAATCCATCTGCTAAAGTTGTATTTTTGGATACAAATGTTCATTTTCAAGAAACGTATGAATTAATTCAAAAAGTGCGGGAACGATTTCCTTCATTGAATATTATAGAAAAACAGCCAGAACTTACACTTGATGAACAGGCGAAGTTGCATGGTGAAAAACTGTGGGAGAGCAATCCGAATCTTTGTTGTAAGATTAGAAAAATTTTACCTTTAGAAAAATCATTAGTCGTGGAAAAAGCATGGATATCGGGCTTAAGAAGGGAACAATCAGAAACACGTAAGCATACAAAGTTTATAAATCAAGATCATCGTTTTCAATCTATTAAAGTTTGTCCACTCATTCATTGGACGTGGAAAGAAGTTTGGCGATATGTATACAAACATAGCTTGCCGTATAACCCGTTGCATGATGTTGGCTATCCAAGTATTGGGTGTGAGAAATGTACGTTACCTGTAGGGGATGGTGGCGATTCAAGAGATGGTAGATGGGCTGGAAAAGTGAAAACTGAATGTGGTCTTCATTACCAATAAGATGAATCTTGAAATAAATCTAAGAGAGGATATAGAAAAATGAGCATAGTAAACGAATTAGTAAACCGTATAGATGAGACATATGACGTATCACAAATTGAAAAAGAAATTAAATTAGACAATATTGCGTTAAGTGATTTAGAACTATTGGCGATAGGTGGATATAGCCCCCTTACTGGTTTTTTAGGGAAGGAAGATTATGATTCAGTTGTAGAAACGCTTCGTTTAGCAAATGGTAGTGTGTGGAGTATACCGATTACATTACCGGTAACAGAAAAAGTCGCAGAAAGCCTGAAGACTGGAGAGGAAGTAAAGCTTGTCAACAACGGAAAGATATACGGTGTCATTCAAATAGAAGATATTTTTGTACCAGATAAAGAAAAAGAAGCGTTACTTGTATATAAAACAACGGATGAGGCTCATCCAGGAGTGAAAAAATTATATGAACGACCAAACGTTTACGTTGGAGGAACTATTATTCTAACAAAACGCTTTGAAAATAATCAATTTCCTTCTTATCATTTAGACCCAATTGAAACGAGGGAAGCATTTAAAAAACGTGGGTGGAAAACAGTGGTCGGATTTCAAACGAGAAACCCGGTACATCGTGCCCATGAGTATATTCAAAAATCTGCTCTTGAAATTGTAGATGGTCTCTTTTTAAATCCGCTCGTCGGAGAAACGAAATCGGATGATATTCCTGCTGATGTAAGAATGGAAAGCTATGAAGTACTTCTTCAAAACTATTATCCGAAAAATCGTGTCTTTTTAAGTGTATTTCCTGCTGCCATGCGTTACGCAGGACCAAGGGAAGCGATATTTCATGCGTTAGTAAGAAAGAATTTTGGATGTACCCACTTTATAGTAGGGCGTGATCATGCTGGAGTAGGAGATTATTACGGAACGTATGAAGCGCAAGAAATCTTCACAAATTTTACGATAGAAGAGTTAGGAATTACACCACTATTCTTTGAACATAGTTTTTACTGCACGAAATGTGAAGCGATGGCTTCAACGAAAACATGTCCGCACGGAAAAGAAGATCATGTTATTTTATCGGGTACGAAAGTAAGAGAATTATTAAGAAACGGTGAGATTCCGCCAAGTACATTTAGTCGTAAAGAAGTAGTGGAAGTGCTAATTAAAGGTTTGAAAAAAGAAGTAGTAACAGAATAGGGAGAGAACGAGATGGATACGAATATTACTTGGCACACAGCTTCGGTTTCAAAAGATGAGAGAAGAGTGAAGAATGGACATCATAGTTTTGTAATTTGGTTTACTGGTTTATCAGCTTCGGGTAAATCTACAGTAGCGAATGCGGTCGCTCGTAAACTTTTTGAAAAGAATATTGGAAATTATGTGCTGGATGGGGATAACATTCGCCACGGTTTAAATAAAGACTTAGGATTTTCTGAAAGTGATCGCATGGAAAATATAAGACGTATTGGCGAAGTGGCAAAGTTATTTGTAGATCAAGGAGCAGTTGTCCTTACAGCATTTATTTCACCATTTCGAGTAGACCGCAAACAAGTAAGAGATTTATTAGAGGCAGATGAATTTATTGAAATTTTTGTGAAGTGTCCGATTGAACAGTGTGAGAAACGTGATCCGAAAGGACTTTATAAAAAGGCAAGGAAAGGTGATATTAAGGATTTCACAGGTATTGATTCGCCTTATGAAGAGCCAGAGCAAGCGGAATTAATTGTAGAAACGCACAAATATTCTATTGAAGAATGTGCAGAACAAATCGTGAAGTACTTACAAGAGCGTAGTTTTATATAGGGGGATAAACAATGAGTTATGAAAAAGTATGGGCTAACAATGAAAAATTAAATCAGACCGAGAAAAATAAATTAGAAAAAGATGGCTTAGAAATTTTCAATGATATTCCTTACTATGCGGAAAATGGTTTCAAATCTATTCCGAAAGAAGAGTGGGATGCCTTTAAATGGGCAGGCTTGTATTTACAAAGACCGAAAGAAGCTGGTTATTTTATGATGCGGGTAAATATTCCGTCGGGGATTATTACAAATGCACAGGCAGAAGTACTTGCTTCTATCGCTGAAGATTATGGACGTGATGTAATAGATATTACGACGAGACAGGCGATTCAGTTTCACTGGTTAGAAATTCAGCAAATTCCAGATATTTTTAAAAGATTAGCAAGAGTTGGGTTATCTTCAGCGGGGGCTTGTGGTGATATAACGCGGAATATTACAGGTAATCCGCTTGCTGGCATTGATGCAAATGAACTATTCGATACAACGCATATTGTAAAAGA
The DNA here is from genome assembly GCF_022663835.1 of Bacillus cereus group sp. BfR-BA-01347. Taxonomy (NCBI): domain Bacteria; kingdom Bacillati; phylum Bacillota; class Bacilli; order Caryophanales; family Bacillaceae; genus Bacillus; species Bacillus cereus group sp. BfR-BA-01347. Next base: position 31,843 of record NZ_JAKUGG010000001.1, read on the forward strand.
AGTATATGATTACTTCCAACATAATGAAGAGTTTTCTAACTTGCCACGCAAATTTAAAATGTCTATTAGTTCTAATATTTATAATTCAGCAAACGCAGAAATTAACTGTGTTGCATTTACGCCTGCAACGAAAGAAATAGATGGTGAGAAAAAAGTTGGTTTTCATATAAAAGTAGGTGGAGGATTATCAGCTCGACCGTATTTAGCTGATGAATTAGATGTATTCGTTTTACCAGAAGAAGTGAAGGCGGTGGCGATTGCAATTGCTACTATATTCCGTGATTTTGGATATCGTGAAAAACGTCATTTAGCTCGGTTGAAATTTCTTGTTGCGGACTGGGGAGCAGAGAAATTTAAAGAGAAACTAATAGAGTATACAGGGCCTTTACAAAGTAAAGGGGAAAGTGCACTCAAAGGATGGAATGCAGGCTATTTTTATGGTGTTCAAGACCAAAAACAAAAGGGATTAAAATATGTAGGTTTTAATGTACCGGTAGGTCGTTTACATGCAGAAGAAATGTTTGAGATTGCAAGAATTGCAAAGCGATATGGAAATGGACAAATTCGTACATGTAACTCGCAAAACTTCATTATTCCGAACGTTCCTCCGGAAAATGTAAAAGGATTACTTAGTGAACCGCTGTTTGAAGCGATATCTGCTAGCCCGAAATCATTTATTGGTTATGCGGTTTCATGTACCGGTATTGAATATTGTAATCTTGCACTAGTAGAAACGAAAGAAAGATTAAGAAAAATTGCAGAATACTTAGATACACAAATTGCACTCGATGTTCCAGTTCGAATTCATATGGTAGGCTGCCCGAATTCATGTGGTCAACGTCAAATTGCTGACATTGGGTTACAAGGGGTGAAAATGAAAACGAAGGAAAAAGGCATTGTTGAAGCGTTTGAAATATACGTAGGTGGAACATTGTTAGATGGCGGTGCCTACAATCAAAAGTTAAAAGGAAAAATAGATGGCGAGGATCTACCTGATGTACTCGCATCATTTATAAGTTATTTCAAAGAGAACAAATTACCAGCCGAAACATTTTATGATTTTGTAGGTCGTGTTGGTATAGAGACATTACAAATAGCGTTAAATAACGTGTTAGAAGAAGTAATAGCGTCTTAGGAGGGGCAATATGGATTTATATCGATTTGAAGCGGTATTAGTGAGTAGCATTGTTCCAATTGTTGTTGTTGCTGAAAGTGAAGAACAGGCATTTAAGATGGCGGAGATGGAGCTTGAAAAACATTTTTTACCGTTACCAGAGGTAAAGGAGATTGCTTTATTTGAAAAAAAGAAGATTCGAAAAAGCGCGGCCTTTGTTATTCATGAGTAAGGAACATTGAAATATGAAGAAATGAAAACTTCCATTCATATATAAGGATGGAAGTTTCACTTTAATAGTAGAAATGAGGAGAGATGATGGGGAAGGTTTATATTGTTGGAGCGGGTCCTGGTGATCCAGATTTAATTACTGTTAAAGGATTGAAATGTATTGAGAAGGCAGATGTTATTTTATACGACCGTCTTGTGAATAAAGAGCTGCTTTCACACGCAAAGCCTGAAGCGGATTTGATTTATTGCGGGAAACTCCCGAATTATCACACGATGAAGCAAGAAACAATTAATATATTTCTTATTAAGTATGCGAAAAAAGGAAAAGTTGTAACAAGGCTTAAGGGCGGCGATCCATTTGTGTTTGGTAGAGGGGGAGAAGAAGCCGAAGCATTAGCAAAGCAAGGTGTACCATTTGAAATCGTCCCAGGTATTTCGTCTGGAATAGCCGCACCTGCTTATGCTGGTATTCCAGTGACGCACCGTGATGCAAGTGCAAGTTTTGCTATTGTGACTGGGCATAGGAAAGAAGGTGCTGAAGAAGAAGTGAAATGGGAAAGTTTAGCGAAAGGTGTAGAGACTTTAGCGGTATATATGGGGGTTAGTAATTTGCTCTACATATGTGAGCAACTTATGAAGCATGGAAAAGATAAAAGTACGCCAGCTGCTATTATTGAGCAGGGGACGACGTCTATGCAGCGCACAGTTGTTGGAACGTTAGGGACAATTGTAGATGTTGCGAAAAAAGAGCAAATTCAAAATCCGAGCATGATTGTAATTGGAGAAGTTGTCCGTTTTAGAGAAAAAATTCATTGGTTTGAGAAGCAGACAGAAAATGCTTATCAAGTAAGTGGAGTGTTGTAAAATGAAAGCCGTTTTATATATATGTCATGGAAGTCGTTTGAAGACAGCGAAAGAAGAGGCGATTCAATTTATTACATCGTGCATGAGCCGTATAGAAGCGACTATTCAAGAAGTTTGTTTTTTAGAGTTAGCGAATCCTTCTATTGAAGATGGTTTTCGTACATGTGTGAAGCGTGGGGCCACAGAGATTATTGCTATCCCTGTTTTTTTATTAGCGGCAGGTCATGTGAAGAAAGATATTCCGTTTGAATTGGTAAAGCTCAATAATCAATATCCGAATGTTAAAGTGACTTATGGTAATCCGTTTGGTGTATCAGAAACACTTGTTAAATCGGTGTATAGCGGAAGTGGCATCGAACAGGAAGATAAAAATGAAGTGACATTACTTCTCGTTGCAAGAGGGAGCAGTGATCCTGAAGTATTAAGAGATATAAACTGGATTGCTTCTTTATTTCAAACAAAAGAGAAGGTTAAAAAAGTAGAAGTTTGTTATTTAGCGGCTGCAGAGCCAAAATTTGAGGAGAAGTTAAAGGAAGTTGTAGAACGAAAAGAAAAGAATATCGTTGTACTGCCTTACTTGTTATTTACAGGTTTACTTATGAAACATATTGAGAAAGAAGTGCGCCAATATGAATGGGAAGAGATAAAAATCAGTCCATATTTAGGGAAGAATGAAGCGTTTCAAGATATGTTAATTCAGAAAACGACGGAGTTATTGAAAGGAGATCAGTATGTATCCACTTACAGTGCGAGTTAATGAGAAACGCGTTGTTGTTATTGGTGGGGGAAAAGTTGCAGGATTTAAAATTATTCCTTTACTCAAACAAGGTGCGGATATAGTTGTGATCAGTCCAGAATTAGATGCGAATTTAGTAAAACTTGTGGAAGAAAAGAAAATTCGTTGGTATCAAAGAAAATATGAAAAAAGTGATATTAAAAGTGCTTTTTTAGTTGTTGCAGCAAGTAGTGATTCGATATTAAATGAACAAGTTGCTGAAGATGCCGCCGAGAATCAATTAGTAAATGTTATTACAAATCCGGAAAGTGGTAATGTTCATTTTCCGGCAGCGATTCATCGTGGTTTGCTTAATATAGCAGTTTCTACTGGGGGAGCGAGCCCGAAGTTTGCAAAAAAAATTCGAGATGAGATTGCAAATAAATATGATGAGACATATGAATCGTATTTAGATTTTTTATATGAAGTAAGGGTGAAGTTAAAAGATTTACAGTTAGAAAAGAGGGAACGAAATATATTGCTCCAAGAAGTGTTGAAATCAGTATATGTGCAAAACGAGGGGAAAAGAGAAAGTTTTTTACGAGAATTAGAGGAAAAGGTTTTAAAATAATAAAAGATAAAGTGCGCTTTACAAATATAAAAATATAATTTATAATCACAAGTAACTTCAATAGATGAAATCGATGAGCAAGAAGAGTACGTATATTTGATGCGTTCAGAGAGCTGGGGTTAGGTGGGAGCCCGGTACGATAAAATATACAGAATGGGCTTGCGAGAGGTATGTTGAACATTGTAGTAGGCAACCCGGGTTCCGCCGTTAAAAGGATAGAGTATCGGAATTATTCCTGTACTTGAACAAGTGGGATTTATCAATCCAATTGAGGTGGTACCACGGTATTTACATTACATATATCGTCCTCTACATGCATATTTGCGTGTAGGGGACTTTTTTATTTTCTAAAGGAGGTGTGCGAGTATGAAATGAAAGTGTATAATTAACAAAAGTTTAAATATTCAGAAAAGGAGAATTTATGATGAAAGAAACACAGCAATGGACGTCGAAAATCGGCTTTGTACTCGCAGCAGCCGGAGCCGCAGTAGGTCTTGGTGCGATATGGAAATTTCCATATGTTGCAGGTAATGGCGGGGGAGGCGCATTCTTCCTTGTATTTTTACTATTAACTTTATTTATAGGTATGCCTCTTCTAATAGCGGAGTTTGTTATTGGACGTAGCACGCAAAAAGAGGCGGTTACAGCTTATAAAGTACTAGTGCCAAATAGCAAATTATATCCTTGGATTGGTCGTATGGGAGTTGTTACTTGTTTTAGTGTACTATCTTTTTATAGTGTTGTAGGTGGATGGATTTTACTTTATTTATATTATAGTGTGACAGGAAGTTTCTGGAATGGAGTAGCTGATTATGGACAATTGTTCGGTGAAACGATTTCCAATCCATTAAGTGCGATTGGAGCGCAATTTATCTTTATGCTTTGTACGATTTTTGTTGTAAGTAAAGGTGTAGAGAAAGGTATAGAAAAGGCAAGTAAGTACATGATGCCGCTATTATTTATTTTATTTATTGCGATTATTGTTCGTGCGTTAACACTCGATGGTGCTTTTGCTGGAGTAGAGTTCTTCTTAAAGCCAGATTTTTCAAAGCTTACAGCAGATACGATTTTATATGCGATGGGACAATCTTTCTTCTCGCTAACAGTAGGTGCCTCAGTAATGGTAACGTATAGTTCGTATTTAAAGAAAGAGGAACATTTAGCGAAATCAGCAACATCTATTGTAAGTTTAACTGTTTTTGTTACAGTACTTGCAGGATTAGCGATTTTCCCGGCGATTTTCGCATTAGGAGTTAAACCGACTGAAGGACCAGGATTACTGTTTATCGTCCTTCCAGCAGTATTTGCAAAAATACCATTTGGTCAATTTTTCTTTATTATGTTTTTAATTTTATTCTTCTTTGCGACTTTAACATCAGCAATTTCAATGCTTGAAATAGTAGTAGCATCTGTTGCGAAAGGTAATGAGAAGAAGCGTCCATCAGCATCATTATTAATTGGTATTCTTATTTTTGCAGTCGGTATTCCATCAGCGTTATCATTTGGGATTATGAGTGACGTGAAAATATTTGGGAAAACATTCTTTGATTTAGTCGACTTTTCAGTAAGTAACGTATTGCTACCGTTAGGGGTACTAGCTATTTCATTATTTGTACCAAATAAAATGAGTAAAGAATTGTTGATGAAAGAATTAGAAGTGACGGAAACGAAAGGGGAAACGTTATTTAACATTTGGTTCTTCTTACTTCGTTATATTATTCCGATAACTGTAATAATTGTATTTTTAAATGCGATAGGTGTATTTAAAATGTTTGCATAAAAAAAGGCGGGGAGCTCCCGTCTTTTTTATGTTGTTGAATGTAATAGATGATTATATGCTTTATAGGCTGTGGTGACTGCGAGGAATGAACCGATTAAAAATAAAACTGAGCCGCCAAATGTAAATATCCGGCTGATATATGTCGCTCTAGCTTCTTCTATTTTTTGTTGTAATTGCGTATTCATATGGATCACCTCGTAAACTAGAGGCATTTAGTTATAGTCTATGTAGAATGCCTATATTGTGTGAAGTATAAATAAAAAAACCTCGGTAGGCACCGAGGTTTTTTATAATCCGATATAAGGAGATGGGTCAACTGCGTTTGTCTTGCCGACATTCCATTCTCCAAGATGGAGTTCGAAGTGTAAATGTTGTCCGTATGATTGGCCCGTATTCCCCATAAATCCAAGCTGATCGCCTTGTTTTACAGTTTGTCCATTCGATACAGAACGGCTATTCATATGAGCATATACTGTCGTATATGTTTTTCCGTTTATACGGTGAGATAAATACACTACGTTTCCGTAACTAGATGATAATTCTGAGCGAATAACAACGCCATCTGCAGCAGCGATAATTGGAACCGTTCCCGAAGCAGCGATGTCAATTCCTTTATGGTTATCTAAAGAACGTACACCAAATCCGGAAGTTTTTGATCCGGCTGCTGGTTTGATAAAGCCACCGATATTTGTATCATGTGGTGTTGGGGCTGCTTGAGCTTTTTGAGCAGATTTAGTAGCTTGTTGCTTGCGAGCTTCTTCCGCTTTACGAGCTTCTTCGGCACGTTTTTCTTCTTCAATTGCTCTTTGAACAGCTTGACGTTGATTTTCTAAAATGCCTTTGGATTCTTCTAATCCTTCAATCTCTGAATCTACTTTTGCTACTTTCGTATGTAGATCGTTAATAAGGGTTTGTTGCTGTTGTTGGTTATTTTGTAATTCTTGCTGTTTTTGTTCTAGTTTTTGTTCAGATTCTTTCAGTTGTTGTTCTTTTTTCTCAACAGCTTCTTTTTCTGTTGTTACAGCATTTTGATCAGATGTTTGTTTTTTTACAATATCTGTATCGTTGTTTAATATTAAACTTACGGAGTACATATTATCAACAAGATCAGCAATGTTTGTAGAGTTTGTTAATACTTCTGTAATGATATTTGTACGCGGTTTTTCTTGCATAGATTGTAATCGTTGTTTAATAACTTCCTGACGTGTATCTATGTTTGTTTGTAATTGTTCTATATGTTTCTTTTTATCAGTAATTACTTGTTGCGTTTTGCTAATTTCCTTTTTTGTATCGTTTAATTCAGCCTCATTTTTATTAATAGAAGTAGTTAATTCATCGATTTTCTTCTGTAATTCTTGAATTTCTTTTTCTATTTGTTCTTTCTCGACTGATTTATTTTGTAAGTCACTTTGTTTGCCTTCTAATTCAGATTGAATATTAGATAATTTATCTTGATTCGTTTCAGCGTATACGGGTGAAAGTAACGGGGAAGCAAAAATCGTTCCTGCTGCTAAAACACTAAACGCTGCAAATTTCTTTTTCATTGTTGTCTGACTCCTTTCCCTATGAATGTTATATATCATAAGAAGAAGGGTGTCTATCGTTGTAATCATAATGTAAAGAAAAATTTATAAAATTGCTAAGTTTTGTCGGAATTTATCATTTTTCAACTGTAATTGTCATAGTGCTTACATTTTATTCATATGTGTAACAAAGGTATATTTTGGGATTTATCTGTAAAATAAAGGAGGAAAGTAATCGTTTTTATGAGATGAGATATTGCTTGGAAAGCTAATAAAACACTAGTGAGGAATCGTTCTCATGTTAGGTTTTCTGACATGGGTCTGCTTTTTGTCAAGAAAATTATTTGTGTTCGGGCAAAGTTATTTTGTTGTCAGATTTAAATTTTTGATTTATGATTTTTAACAGGGACAAAATGTAGTGAATTGTCGAATAATATGTAATACTCTTAATTTCAAGTTTTATAGAGATAGAATGAGAGATAGAGTGACACATCGAAGAGGGGGTTACAACAAATATGAAAAGAATAGGACTTGCATGGCAAATATTAATAGGACTTGCACTTGGTATTGCGGTTGGGGCGATTTTCTTTGATAATCCAGCTGTTGTGAAGTACTTACAACCAATTGGTGATATTTTTATCCGATTAATTAAAATGATCGTTGTACCGATTGTTGTAGCAAGCATTGTTGTTGGGGTTGCTGGTGTTGGCGATGTTAAAAAACTAGGTCGACTAGGCGGAAAAACAATTATTTACTTTGAAATTATTACAACAATTGCAATTATTGTTGGTCTATTAATAGCGAATATTTTCCAACCAGGAAAAGGCGTAAATATGGAGCAGTTAACAAAGACAGATATTTCGAAATATACACATACGACAGAGCAAGTACAAAGTCATTCATTTGCAGATACATTTGTAAATATTGTTCCAACGAACATTATGAAGTCATTAGCTGACGGAGATATGCTTGCTATTATCTTCTTCTCTGTACTATTTGGTTTAGGTGTAGCGGCAATTGGTGAAAGAGGAAGACCAGTTCTTCAATTTTTCCAAGGTGTAGCTGACGCAATGTTTTACGTAACAAACCAAGTTATGAAATTTGCACCATTTGGTGTGTTTGCACTAATTGGTGTTACAGTTTCTACATTTGGTCTTGCTTCATTAATTCCATTAGGGAAATTACTAATTGTCGTATATGGAGCAATGATTTTCTTCGTAGTAGTTGTCTTAGGACTTACAGCGAAAATATTTGGAATTAATATTTTCCAATTCTTTAAGATTTTAAAAGACGAGCTGATTTTAGCGTATTCTACAGCAAGCTCAGAAACAGTTTTACCAAAAATCATGGAGAAAATGGAGAAATTCGGTTGTCCGAAAGCAATTACATCTTTCGTTATTCCGACAGGTTATTCATTTAACTTAGATGGATCAACTTTATATCAAGCAATTGCGGCTATTTTCTTAGCGCAAATGTACGGTATTGATTTATCTATTACACAACAAATTACATTATTGCTTGTATTAATGGTTACATCAAAAGGTATCGCAGGTGTACCGGGCGTATCATTCGTTGTATTATTAGCGACACTTGGTACAGTAGGTATTCCACCTGAAGGCTTAGCGTTCATTGCTGGTATTGACCGTATTTTAGATATGGCTCGTACAGCAGTTAACGTTGTAGGAAACTCTTTAGCAGCTGTAGTTATGTCTAAGTGGGAAGGTCAATATGACGCTGAAAAAGGACAAGCTTATTTAAAAGAGATTTCTGAAAAGGGTCAAGCGGCTTAATTATAATATGAACAAGCTCTCACATAATATGTGGGAGCTTTTCTGTATATAGAAGAGGAGCAGACATAATGAAACGTAAATATGGTGACGGTTCTTCGTGGAAGAGGCTAATAGAGAAGGGTTATACGGTTAAGCAAGTGGAAGAGGGGATGCTCGGAATACTGGATATAAAAAAGGTGAGGAAGCCTAGTTGTAAAGAATATGATGGTGAAGAACTTTGTATTGCAGCGGATCAGTATATGTGGATTCAATATTTCATAGACGGGAAAAACTTTGCGATTACCGCTATGTTAGATGATCAGAAAAAATTAGTGCAATATTATATCGATGTGGCGAAAGAATATAAAATAGACGATCGTGGTTTACCTTATTTTGATGATTTATATTTAGATGTAGTATTATTATCTAGCGGTAAGGTGTATGTATTAGATGAAGAGGAGCTAGAGGATGCTTATAAAAGTGGCGATGTCACGAAGGAAGAGTATGAGTTAGCTTGGTACACTACGAAATGGATATTAGCTGCAATAAAAAATAGTGAATTTTATTGGATTTCAATATTAGAAGAAGAAATCGAAAAGTTAAAATGATTGTTGTATTCACATTTTTGTATAATTACCAAAAAAATCTATACAAAAAACAATTGACTTTTGTTTTGTAAGCGAGTAAAGTTAGGAAAGAAATTATTATTAAAAAATAAATATGAAACCTTCTTATAAAGAGAGGCGGAGGGACTGGCCCTACGATGCCTCGGCAGCGGACTCGATTTCAGAGTGCTGTGCCAAATCCAGCAAGCGTGTGCTTGAAAGATGAGAAGAGCGTTTCTTATAGATGTATAAGACCTCTTCTCATTGGAAGAGGTCTTTTGTTATTCATTAGAAAAAGGTTGAAACTAGGGAGAGATGGTACTTTGAAAGAAACGAGAGGAAATGGTTTAGCTTTATTACCACTTGGGATATTTTTGGCGCTATTTATTGGTTCTGGAATTATTACAGGTGATTTCTATAAATTGCCGATACTTGTAGCGATTTCAATTGCTGTAGGAGTCGCTTTAGTGATGAATCGTAAAGAAAGTTTTAATGTGAAAGTCGAGCGGTTCGCTAAAGGTGCAGGAAATCCGGATATTATGATTATGGTATTAATTTTTGTGCTTGCAGGTGCATTTTCTGAAACTGCTAAAGGAATGGGCGGAGTAGACTCAACTGTTAATTTAGCGTTAACTATTTTACCGCCAGGATTTATCATAGCTGGAATCTTTGTTATTGCTGCGTTTATTTCATTAGCGATGGGAACTTCAATGGGAACAATTGCAGCATTAGCACCGATTGCTGTAGGTATTAGTGGTCAAACTGATATCTCAATTGCGCTTGCGATGGCTACTGTTGTTGGCGGAGCGATGTTTGGTGATAATTTATCATTTATTTCAGATACAACAATCGCAGCTGTTCGTTCACAAGGAACAGAAATGAAAGATAAGTTTAAAACGAACTTTTTAATTGTATTACCAGCAGCTATTATCACAATTGTACTATTAGTAATAGTTACTTCAGGAAGTGATACGCAGGTTAAAGCGCATAGCTTTGATTGGATAAAGATTTTACCGTATGCAGGAGTACTTATTACAGCGCTACTTGGCTGGAATGTACTTATTGTATTAACTGGTGGAACTGTACTATCTGGTGTTATCGGTCTTATAGATGGAAGTTACACGTTAGAAAGTTTCTTTAAAAGTGTAACGACTGGAATGGGCGGTATGATGGAGTTAGTATTACTTGCTATATTAATTGGCGGTATGGTTGAATTAATCCAATATAATGGTGGTATTCAATATTTAATGAATGTATTAACACGTAATATTCGTTCGAAAAAAGGAGCGGAATTTGGTATTGCTGGTTTAGTGAGTATGACAAATATGTGTACAGCGAATAATACGATTTCAATTATCTTTACAGGCCCGCTTGCAAAAAATATTGCAGATCAATATGAAATAGACCCTCGTAAATCAGCGAGTGTATTAGATCTTTTCTCATGTTGTGTGCAAGGATTAATTCCGTACGGTGCCCAAATGTTAACGGCAGCAGGATTTGCAGCGTTATCTCCGGTTGAATTGTTACCATATGCATTTTATCCAATCTTAGTTGGAGTATGTGGGATTGTTTCTATTTTAATTGGGTTTCCAAGGTTTTCGAAAGTAGCTGAGAAAAAAAAGTATCATAAAACAGCTTAATTTAATATGAATGTTAGTAATTAAAAAAACGTGCAGAGAATAGACTCTGCACGTTTTTTTGCGTAAAGGGCTGAATATGACTCGGTCTTAAGTCTGAGTTAAAAACGGTTCTTAAGCTCGTTATGGAAAGATGAAAAAATAGTTAAGATAAGAGTATCAAATCGAAGGGAGGCAAGCACAAGATGAAACAATTTCTAGCGTTTATCGCAGCCGGTATTTTGGCTTTAATTGCTCTTGGTAGTCTTGCTGGTATTGTAGGGTTCGCAATCGGAGCAGGAGTTGTATATTGGAGCTATAAATCATTTGTGCGAGCTAAATCATTTTTTGGAAAGTTAGCTTGGGGTATTGTTGGTTTAATCGGTTTATCCATTGCACTTTCTCATTCGCCAGCATTAATCGGTATCGCTGCTTTAGTGGTTTTATATTACGGATACCGTGAGTGGAAAAAAGAAAAAGATGTAGTTGTTGAATCTGCTCCAGAAAGTTCTAAACCATATAGCAACTTTGAAGATGAGTGGAACAAATTAATGAAAAATTAAAACAATAAATCAAATTATAAATAAAGTAGAAGAGAGGAAGATTTATAATGAAACAATCTTTATTCGGACGTGTACGCGATGCAATTTTAGCTGATTTTCATAACGTGTTAGATGAGAAGGAAAGAAAAAATCCAATTGCGATGTTAAACCAATATTTACGTGATAGTGAGCGCGAAATAACAAAAATTGAGAAGTTAATTGAGCGTCATAAAACATTAAAATCTAACTTTGCTCGTGAGCTTGAGCAAGCGCGTTATTTCGTTAATAAAAGATCAAAGCAAGCTATCATTGCTCAAGAAGCAGGCGAATTACAATTGCATGAACGTGCTTTAGAAGAGGTAGCTTATTATGAAGGGCAAGTAACTCGATTAGAAGAAATGTATGCAGGTGTTGTAGAGCAAATTGATGAGTTAGAGCGTCGTCTTTCTGAAATGAAAAATAAGTTAAAAGAAATGCACGCAAAGCGTATGGAACTAATGGCACGTGAAAATATGGCACATGCAAATCGTCGTATGAATACTGCGATGCATAAAATGGATGAAAATAATCCGTTCTTACGATTTGAAGAAATTGAAGATCACATTCGTGACTTAGAAACTCGTATGAATGAAGAGCATGAGCGTGACACATTTGATATGAAAATTGCAAAACTTGAGCGTGAAATGAAAGAAAAGAATGATATATCGTTAACGAAAGAGTTAACAAAATAATAGTAGTATATTATAAAACAGGCTTATGATATAGTGATAGGAGAAAAGGTGTTGGAAAGCAATGCCTTTTCTTCTATGTATATGTGACAAGAAGGGGGGAGCTGAAATGAAGAAACATTTTTCAAAGACACAATTAATGGGAATGCTCCTCATCATATTTGGATTCGGTCTTTTTCTTGATATGATACTTGGACATTTTGAACCAGGTGGTCTCATTTTTGCATTTATTATGCTTATGTTTGGAAGGCATTATCGTAAAAAGAATCGTTATGTACGGGGAAATGTATTTTTATTTGTTGGTGGTATCGTATTTTTATTTTTCTTATTTTCATCAGCAGCATTTGTTCTTGTCGTATTTGCTTGTTTAGCTTTAATTGGTTATCAATTGATTCAACAAGGACATCAGCAAAAAGCAATGAAGGTTGAAATTAAAGAAAAAGGGATTATAGACGAAGAGAAGCAAATATATCGTACAGAACCATATTTGAAAAATATGTTTGTAGGCAATGTAAGAATGATGGATCATATTTATGAACTTGAGGATATTAATGTTCAATATGGTGCTTGTGATGTGGAAATAGATTTAACAACTGCTATGATTCCAGAAGGGGAAACGGTAATTGTTATTCGGGGTGTCGTTGGTAATATTCGTTTATATGTGCCGTATGATATTGAATTGTCTCTAAATCATTCTGTTATTGTCGGACGTGTGCTCTTGCCAGGTCATGAGGAGACAGGGTTTAACCGCAATGTTACATTTAGAACAGAGCAGTATAAAGAGGCTCCTCGTCGTATAAAAATTATTTCTTCGCTTGTCGTAGGCGATACGGAAGTGAGGAAAGTATAATGAAGAAACAAAAAAATATTTCGTGGATGTATATTCGTTATTCTATGTTGTCCTCAGTTAGTATCGCACTCATTTGTACAATTGTATATGTATGGAAAAGCGAGCAACAAGTATATGATTTATTATGGAAGGAATCCATCGCTTCTGTTCCAATTGGCTTGTTTATTATGACTACAAGTTTACTTATCGGAGGAATTGTAGGATATGCAATCGGTTACTATATAGAGCAGCGTATACAAGGATTAAATACGTTTCTATTTGAAGTAGAGCGAGGGAATTTTCCGAGTGATGTTTCGTTTACTGCAGATGATGAATTTCATGAAGTGGAACGAAAAGTAATCGTTCTGGCTCGCCGATTAGAGGAGCAAGCTGGACTCTTTCAAAAAGTAACGAATGAACGAGCTCATTGGAATGAAGAGATGAGACAAGAAGCAATTTCTCAAGAAAGGCATCGATTGGCGAGGGAGCTGCATGATTCTGTCAGTCAGCAGCTTTTTGCAATGTCGATGATGATGTCGGCTATTAATGAACAAGTAGCTGAATTTCCAGAAACGACGAAAAAGCAGTTGCAACTCGTTGAAAATATGGTCGTAAATGCACAATCAGAAATGAGAGCATTGCTTCTTCATTTACGCCCAGTACAGTTAGAAGGTAAAAAACTAACAGAGGGTATAGAAGAATTATTAACAGAACTGTCTAGAAAGCAACATATGAAAATTGAATGGTTAATTGAACCGATTCAATTAAAAAAAGGTGTAGAAGATCACTTATTCCGTATTGTGCAAGAGGCGCTGTCTAATACTTTACGGCATGCGAAGGCAAAGAAAACGGAAGTGCGCCTTCGAAAAATTGATCAATATGCGATTTTAAAAATCATTGATGACGGCGTTGGGTTTAAAGTAGGGGTTAATAAGGCTGGTTCATATGGTCTAAGATCGATGCAAGAGCGTGTTCATGAAATTGGTGGTACATTAAAAGTGCTTAGTTTTCCAAATAAAGGTACACAGATAGAAGTGAAAGTACCCATTATGATTGAGAGAGGGGGAGAATCATGATAAAAGTATTACTAGTGGATGATCATGAAATGGTTCGAATGGGTGTATCTGCATATTTATCAACGCAGCCAGATATTGAAGTAGTTGGAGAAGCTGAAAATGGAAGAAAAGGTTCAGAGTTAGCTTTGCAATTAAGACCGGATATTATTTTGATGGACCTTGTCATGGACGAGATGGATGGTGTCGAAGCAACACGTGCTATTATTCAAGAATGGCCAGAAGCAAAAATTGTAGTTGTAACAAGTTTTTTAGATGACGAAAAATTGTATCCTGTTATTGAGGCTGGGGCGACCAGTTACTTGTTAAAAACATCAAGAGCAAGTGATATTGCAGATGCTGTACGAGCTACTTATGATGGAGAAACAGTATTAGAGCCGAAAGTTACCGGGAAAATGATGTCCCGTATGCGTCAAAAGAAAGAGCAACCTTTGCATGAGGAGTTAACAGAAAGAGAGTCAGAAATTTTGTTATTAATTGCAGAGGGGAAAAGTAATCAAGAGATTGCAGATGAGTTGTTTATTGCGCTCAAAACAGTAAAGACACATGTGAGTAATATATTGAATAAGCTAAATGTAAGTGATCGGACACAGGCGGTTATTTATGCGTTTAGACATCAATTGACGAAATGATACAGTGAAACTTTAATCAGTGGGGAGCTATCCTCACTGATTATTAATTTGCACCGAATCTTATTATTGACGTCAATATATGTAAGCGTTATCATTAGGTTGTTAACAGTACATACAAAGGGGAGAATGTATATGTTAGTTCAAACTATATTTGGCATGGATAAGTCTAAAAAATTAGGGGATTATGTGAACGTATTACAAGCGCTTTGTGAACAATATAATGTTGAAACAGATAAAATTGCAATTATTGAGGCGACAGAAGAGTACTATTTATTTTTAATAAAGCAAGAAGATTGCTACGATGTTGTCAAAGTAGAAACAGTGGATACAAATATCGATTATTATACGAGAGCGTATAAAATAAGTAGTTTTAATCATACTGCTTCTCAAATGTAAAAAACTCCCTTTTGGGAGTTTTTTTAGGATGCTTTTACTTCATGAGATTCGGTTAGCAAGGGGACTTTTTTCGCACCACTTAGCTTAGCGATTGTAAGGCCGATAAGAGATCCAGCTAATGCAGGTACTAGCCAGCCTATTCCTTCATTATATAAAGGGATAAATTCAAAATATGATGTGATAAATGAAACGGAAATACCACCTTGTTTTAATCCATCAAATACGCTTACGATTGCTGCTCCAATCAAAGCGCCTACATAAACGGAGCGATATCCACCGAAGTATTTATGAAGTAATGATAGTAGTACGAGTACAATCGCAATTGGATACACAACAAGTAGAATTGGAACAGAGATGGCAATGATTTTTGTTAAACCTAAGTTGGCAACTAGTAACCCTAAAGCACAAATGATACTTGCGAACATTTTGTATGAAAATGTAGTTAATAACGTTGAAAAATATTGGCTGCATGCAGATACGAGTCCAACACATGTCGTTAGGCAAGCGAGTGTAACGATAAGAGATAATAGAAGCAAACCGTACGGACCGAATAATTGTTGTACGATAACAGTAAGTAACTGTCCACCATTTTTTGCATATCCGAGAGAGACGCTAGTTGCCCCGAGCCAGCCGAGTGCACCATATACAAGTACGAGCCCTGTAGCGGCACTAAGCCCTGCTTTTGCTGTGGCGATGGCAATGGACTTACGATTATTCACACCTTTAGAGCGAATTGCATTTACAACGATAATTCCGAATGCAAGTGCTGAAATGGTGTCCATTGTTAAGTAGCCTTCCATAAATCCTTTGAAGATTGGAGAAGTTTGATACTCTTGCATTGCTGGTCCTGATTGCCCAAGTGGTGTGAATACACTTTTAACAAACAATAAGAAAATTGAGAGTAATAAAATAGGTGTTAATATATTTCCAATACGATCAACAAGTTTAGATGGATTCAAACTCAGCCAAAATACGATAGTAAAGAAGATGATTGTATATACAAATAGCACTAGGCTGCTAGAGCGGATTGTTTCTGGTAAGAAAGAACTAACACCCATTTCATAAGCGACATTTGCAACACGTGGGATGCCCATGGATGGACCGATGGCAATATATACAACTACCGTAAAGAAAATTCCGAATAATGGATGAACATGACTTGCAAGTTGCTGCATTCCATTTCCTGATAGAGAAATTGCGATAACAGTAAGTAGTGGTAAGCCAACTCCTGTTAGTAAAAATCCAATCATTGCTGGCCAAAAGTTTTCACCTGCGTTTTGTCCAAGCATGGGAGGGAAAATTAAATTACCTGCCCCAAAAAATAAAGAAAATAGCATAAGACCCGTGAAAAAAATATGTTTTTTTGATACAGTGTTCATTGTTTTTCCTCCTTTTTCATTCATTCATTTGTAAGAACACAAAAAAACTCGTCCCTAAAGAAAGGGACGAGTTATATTTACCCGCGATACCACCCTAATTTACACATGTAGAAATAAATCTATATGTATACGGCTTTGCAACGTACAACATGATACGTGTTCCTTGTAACGGGGGACGGCCGGTAAGAACTTACTGTAACATTCGGTTCTACTTCTCGGAGATGATTTTCGGTTACGCACTGAACGTTGGCTTTCAGCAAATCGCCAACTCTCTGGGGAACAGTTCTATAACGTACTCGTTCTCGTCAATGAATTTTTATTCAAGTATTCTGACAGTATTGTTGCATGTTTTTTTTAGAAAGTCAATATGTTTTTTGGAAGATATATTTATATACGAAAATATCGAAAGTGATATTCGTTGTTGTAAAGGGAATGATGAATTGTAAAATGGGAGTAAAAATTTGCGGAGAATTGTAAAATTTATAGAGAAAATTGATATTTATAGGAGTGAAGAAGGGATTGTTTGAATTTATAGAGAATAATACAACAATCCACTTGCTGGAAAGAACAAACCAAAAGAGGTGACTGAAATGCTTGCGATGGGAGTATTATTTGGCATTATTGCTATAATTGGTTTTATGTGGTTATATTATTCGCGTTCGTTTAAACAAGCAGAAGTTTTACTCTTTCAAAAAGGTAGTTTGTTGACAAATCAGTCTAGATATTTAGTATGTCCGAAGTGTGGAAGTGCACAGGCTAGAAGTGGAGGATATCAAGAGTGTTGCAAAATTAGATTATGAAAGAAAGGAAGCCTCACATTATTTTGTGAGGCTTCCTTCCTTACAACTTCATCGCGCTCCAAATTGTCCATCGATCTCTTTCAATAATAGGAGAGACGTTTTGTAATGCGGTCTGTATATGATGTAGAAGTTGAGAAAGTTCATCATCTGTTAACTCATATAGAATGGATCGACCTGTTCGAGGAGATAAATCTTGCAATAATGCTTCTACAGAATCATGTATTTTGCGTATTTCCCATTGTGTTTGTGTGGGAAGTACATGAAGAGAATGTTTTTGTAATTCTGTCTGTATAGTGTTGGTTTTTGGACGTCTTTTTGACTCTATTTCAATAAGTTTTGGAAATAGAGAGAAAAAATATCCGCGAATGTGTTCGGGACTTCCTGGAATTGTACAATCTTCAATTGTTCGATCTTGTAAAATAAGTACACCGTTTTTATTTAATATACGAGAAGCTTCACGTAAAAATGTAGGAATGTCTTGTAAATGATGAATAACTGCGCGAGAAATAACTATGTCGAATGTTTCATTAAGGTATGGGAGATTATGTGCATCACTGTGGACGAATGAAATATTTGGGAAGTTTTTACAATTTTCTTTTGCAGCTTGTAAAATTTCTTTTGAAAAATCAAGTCCCACAACATTTTTTGCTCCCATAAGAGCGAGTTCTTTCGTATAAATTCCGCCACCACAGCCGATATCAATTATTTGCTTGTTTTGTATTTCTGTAATGTTTTTTACCATTTCAGCCCAAGAAATATGAGCGTTTCTTGTTGCATATGTGTACTTATTATTTTCATCATGAAAATTAATGGACATGATAAAGACCTCCTTTCAATGATTAGTATAGCGTATTTAATAGGATGTCACGTTTTTGTTTTATGTATGAAGATTATAAGGATTTCTTATCGTAAAAGGAGGATTAATTTGAAAGGGAAATATGTATTGGTGTTGTTGTTTGTTATGTTACTAGCAGCTTGTGGTCAAGTTGAGCCAAAAAAAGAAACAAAAAAAATAGAAGAGACGGTGAATGAAGTGAAAGAAACAATAGGGGTAACCGTTATACAAAGAAAACATAAAGAGAAAAAGTTGCAAGAATCAGAAGCGAAGTTAGTAATAGACATTTTGGATAAAGCTGAAAAACAAGAAATAACAGGAAGCTTCGGTGAACCTGAATATGAAATACACATTAGTAGAGATGGGAAAAAAGAAACTTATTATGCATGGTTAAGGGGAGAAGATAGACGAGGATGGGTGCAATATAAGAAAGCTATGTATATGTTGAATGAAAAAGATACGGAAAAGCTTTTGGATATATTTCCAAATGTCTCAGAACAAAAAGAAGATGAGATGCAGGTAAGCCCTTTAACGGAAGTAACAAAAAAAGATTTGCAGATTACCGCGTTTCATATTAAAACAGGCGATCAAAACGTGAATTATATGGTACGGTATACGATTTCACAATCACTATACAATAAGTTAGTGAAGGAGAAAGAATATTATTTGCAACTCAATTTTCCAGAAAAAGTTCAAAAATTAATTGGCGCAAAAGAGAGTGAAATGATTTTAGGTGAAAAAGTAAAGGAAGGGTATAAGCAATATGAATTGCATGCTACTGTGCAGGTAAAAAGCGCTTCAGAATCACAATTAAAATCATTAGAAACATATTACGAAAATTATGATTTGAAAATATTAAACAGTGAAAAAGAAAAAATAGGTTTGTTTCAAAATATAATTCAGATTGTTAAAGATTATGGTGAAAAAATGAATTTTCAAAGATAAAGTGAGACTTTAATTAGCCCTTACTGATTGGAATGAATGTAAACTCGTCAAATCTATATGGCCTTTCCTAGGAAATGATAATAGAGAGGGGAAAACACCCCTCTCTATTACTTTGCTTTTGTAGATGGCTCATTCATTGATTTTCGTGTAATAAGAAAAGAAATCATAAGAGCGGAAAGGATGACAAGGGCAATAAATACGTGATTGGGCAACAAATCTAATAATAATACGTAACTAACGGTATAAAAAATAAGAGTTGAAGCTAAAAACGATAGAGCACCTATTATAAGAGATTGTAAATTCATTTGTGTACACCTCCTTTTATTTATATTTTTGGCTTAAAATGGATTATATAAACATTATTTCTAATAATAGAAAAAAATATGTCATAATAGAGAAAAGAACAAGCTTTGATGAATGAATATGATTCATTAATGAGAGATAAAGGAGAGGAATATGAAAAATAATAAAAAAGGATTATGGGGAATTATTGTTGCGATAGGTCTATTTTTACTGTCTAAGTTAAAGTGGGTATTTGCATTTTTTAAATTAGCAAAGTTTTCAACGGTATTTAGTATGTTTCTATCGCTTGGCGCATACGCAGTTCTATATGGTTGGAAATTTGGAGTAGCGCTCATTTATTTGTTGTTTGTTCATGAAATGGGCCATTTATGGGCTGCCAAAAGAAAGGGGATTCCAACATCGCCAGCAATCTTTATTCCATTTATGGGGGCCCTTATTGGAATGAAAGAGATGCCGAAAAATGCGAAAGATGAAGCTTACATTGCCTATATGGGTCCGCTTTTCGGACTTCTGTCATTTTTACCAGCGATACCGCTTTATATAATGACGAAAGAGCCATTTTGGGCGCTTGTTATTTTGCTTGGAAGTATGATTAATTTCTTTAATTTAATTCCCGTTTCGCCGCTAGATGGTGGGAGAATTATTTCAGTTGTCAGTACTAAAATTTGGGGAGCAGGCCTTATTTTATTACTTGGCTATTCAATTTACTTTAAAAGTATTTTGGGAGGATTTATTGTTATTATCGGTTGTATGGAGTTATATAGAGTAATAAAGAGAGATGAGCCGATTAAGGAATTAGGGCATAAAATTGATGGGATGAAAGAATATGTTACTAGGCTTGAAGAGGAATTAAAAGAAACGGGTGCTGTACATCGGACTATATATGTGATGCATCATGAGATGCATGCATTAAGACAAAGAGAACGGGAAAAAGAGTTACAAATAGGTGAACTTCAAAAAATGGAAGTGTTAGAGTATCTTTTACCGAAGTTCGAACCGTTAGATTATGTTCCATATGAAGATGAAAAAGATGAGTATACAATTCACATAAGGGAAGCATTTGAAGCGTCAGAAAGAAAATTAAATGAATGGAAAACAGAAAAGGAACAACAAGAAAACTATTATAAAGTGGATGCGAAAACGAAATGGACAGTATTTGCTTGTTATATCGGATTAATGGCTATACTCGGTTACACAGCTTATGAAGGATATATTGTTTTACAAGATTATTTGCCAACGAGAAATGTATAGAAAAACATTGTCGAAATGATAGGAAGAATTAATACAGGAATTATATTTCTACGAGAGAATGTTACATGTATAGTCATACGTTGTAATATTTTTAGTAGAGAAGGAGTTCTGTATATGAAGAAATTGTTAAATGTATTTGGAATTATTATCGTGATGATCATGGCTAGTTATAGTCTTATGAAAGTGCTGTTACATTATGCGAATAAGCCTGCTGAGGTAAATACAATAGCTCAAATAGAAGATGTGCAAGAAGAGACAAAAGTGCTAGATTTTATTCGAATGACACATGAAAGCTATAATAATTTCTTAAATTACGGTAAAGCAGAGAATTATACAGACGGGGATTGGAATCAATTTAAGCAATGGTTTCAACAACAAGAACAATCTTTAAAAAATATACATACGGAAATAAAGAATGAAAAAATAAAACGCGATGTAAATAGAAGCTATGAAATTGTAAAAAAAGGTGTGGAACTTCAAAATATTGAGTATGTAGTGTATGCCCACCGTGTATATCATGACTTGGATATTATCGTAAATAAATATAGAGGTGAAACGAATATCTGGGGGTATACGGAGTTTGGCGATGGGAAAGATATAAAAGTAATTGAACAAGCTATACAAACAAAATAATAAGCTAGCTAGAATTCTAGTTAGCTTATTTTGTTTTGTAAATGCAATGTTCATATATTATTCACAAAAACACCGTGTTAATAGTGATTAAAATCACAATCTGCATTATAAGATTCAGTTAAACTAAAAACAGTTAAGGAAATAGAGGAGTGGGATACAATGTTAAGTACAAAAACAATTGAAATCGTAAAGTCAACAGTACCATTATTACAAGAAAAAGGTGTTGAAATTACAACGAGATTCTATCAAATTTTATTTTCGGAACATCCAGAGTTGTTGAATATTTTCAACCATACGAATCAGAAAAAGGGAAGACAACAACAAGCGTTAGCGAATGCTGTTTATGCAGCTGCAACGTACATTGATAATTTAGAAGCAATTATTCCAGTTGTAAAACAAATTGGTCATAAGCATAGAAGTTTAGGGATTAAAGCTGAGCATTATCCGATTGTAGGTACATGTTTACTACGTGCCATTAAAGAGGTCGCAGGTGCACCTGATGAAGTTTTAAATGCATGGGGAGAAGCATATGGTGTCATTGCTGATGCATTCATTAGCATTGAAGCAGAGATGTATGAAGAAGCTGCACATAAAGAAGGTGGATGGAAAGACTTCCGCAAATTTGTGATTGTTAAAAAAGTGAAGGAAAGCGATGTTATTACGTCATTTTATTTGAAACCTGAAGATGGAGGGAAAGTTTCTTCATTCATCCCAGGTCAATATGTAACGGTTCAAATCAATATTGAAGGTGAGACATATACACATAATCGTCAATACAGTTTATCCGACGCTCCTGGGAAAGAATATTATCGTATTAGTGTAAAAAAAGAAAAAAGTGTAGATACACCAGACGGTAAAGTGTCTAATTACTTACATGAACATGTAAAAGAAGGAGATGTTTTACCAGTAAGTGCACCAGCAGGAGATTTCGTGTTAAATATGGATTCAACATTACCAGTTGTACTAATTAGTGGTGGAGTAGGGGTTACACCGATGATGAGTATGTTAAATACGTTAATTGAACAAGATTCAAAACGTAATGTATATTTTGTTCATGCAGCAATAAATAGTAATACACATGCAATGAAAGAACACGTTAAGGCAGTAGAAAATGAATATGAACAAGTTAAAGCATATACTTGTTATTCTGCACCGACTGAAAAAGATTTAGAAATGAAGAACTTTGATAAAGAAGGTTACATTGAAAGTGAGTGGTTAAAAACTATTATTCCGACAACTGAAGCAGAATTTTATTTCTGTGGTCCAGTAGCATTTATGAAGCATATAAATGCTGCACTAACTGATTTAGGTGTGAAACAAGAGCATATTCATTATGAATTTTTCGGCCCAGCAACAAGCTTACAATAAGCAAAAAAACGAGGTATTTATTTTACCTCGTTTTTTATTTGTTCTCGTAATAAACGGTTTACTGTTTCACGGCGTATACCTATCAGTTGGCCAATTTCGGTTTGTGTTAATATTTCATATATAGGAATGTCACCTAAATATAGGGTGAACCATTCTTGTAAACGATGAAGACGTTCTTTCGGAGAGACGGTTGTCAGTTGATCAATTCGTTGTTGCATCATTCTTAATTTAGATTGCAATTGCATAGCGATGTTAGCATACGATTCGGGATTTGCTTGAAGTCTCTCGTACCATTCATTACTAGTGATCGGTTCCACTTCTGTTTTTATTAAAGCGATAGCTGTACCGTGATATTCTTTCGGCGAAATTAAAGAATGATGAGGTATCGTTTCACCTGGAACGATAATGTTGAATAAAAATGGTGTTCCGTCTTCTTCTAGCCGAACTACTTTTAATAAGCCTGTTTTTATAAAGTATAAAGGACCGTCCTCGCCTTGACGGAATAGTACATCTCCTTTGTGTAGAATCAATGTTAGCCCCCCATTAATATGTTTCTATTTCTTCTATTTTAGCGTATATGTATATAGACAATATGCTATTTCAACAGCAATTTCATTGACGAAATGTATGCTATTACAGTAGTATACTATTTAGTGTGTAATAGTACTAGCAATGAATACGCTGTAGGGGGTTTAGTATATTGTTAGATGCGATGAGAATGACGGATATGAGAATTCCGGCGAATGCTATCATTCATGTAGAAGAGATGAAAGGTGGAGTCGTTTTATCCGTTGAAGTAGACGGCCAAATTATTTATACGATGGCTTATGATGAAGAAACAGATAGTTATGCTGAATTATATGATCGAAACGATAAGAGGGCGTGCCAAGTACATGAAGACTTCATGGGATGGTCACTTCTTCATTAAAAAAGATGTCAATATGACATCTTTTTTTATTAAATCGATAGAATATACAAAGAAATGAAATATAAGGATAAAATTTGTAATAATTGATTTTGCATTGTTAGCGCTCTGTAACTGCAAGTGAACTATTTTTTCGCTATCATAAAGATAACAGTCGCAGTTATAGGAGTGGTCAACTTGAAGAAAGTACATATTTCAAATTATATGTTATTATGTGTTTGTTTAATTTTATTTGTTCTCCTCGGAGGATTTTTATATTCATGTGTATAAGAAAAACGCATTCTAAAAAGAATACGTTATAAAAGGGAAATAATGATTAATCTAGTTCCAAGAATAATTAACGTAATACGTAATAAATTAATTACGGCATTTCCACTTAGTTTTGTATTAATGTAAGCCCCGATTTTTCCGCCGATCCATGCACCCGGAATCAGGATTAATGCATAAATCCAGCTGACATTTCCAAGTGAGATGTGAGTTGCAGAACTTACAATTGCTGATAGAAATACGATGAACATTGAAGTTGCTACTGCAATATGTGCTGGGAATGCAAAAAGAAGCATCATTGCTGGAACAAGTAAGGCACCGCCACCAATTCCAAATAATCCAGATATAAACCCAACTATAAAGGCGATAAAGATAGCAAGAAACGGTGGGAATTGGTAGTGTACAGTATTTCCATCATTATCTGTAAAAGAACGCTTAATTACAGACGTATTTGAGAGGGAAAGAGGTTTTAATTTGTCTCGAAGCATAAGTAGAATTGAGACGAATATAAGGAAAATCCCAAAGTATAAAGAAAATGTGTCTTGGTTTAAAAATTTATTTGCCCATGATCCAATAATACCACCAGGGCCGCTTCCGATAAATAAAATAAGTCCACTTTTATAATCTACTCGCTTATGCTTCATGTAAGTAAGGGTGGAAGATAGTCCTGTGAAAACGACTGTTACCATAGAAGTCCCTACTGCAAGTTGTGGTGATAAACTGTGTAATCCAATTAATAACGGAACAATAATAATTCCGCCTCCAAGCCCAACTAGGCTGCCGACTGTTCCGGCGATTAGTCCGATGAAAAGTAACATGATGTATTCCAAAATTGCCAACTCCTCTAAATAACTTATCCACCAATTATTATACACGCTTTTTAATGAGAAATAGGCTTGTTCACAAAAAAGTCGTCTTCCTAGAAAAATAAGGAAGACGACTTTTGATTAGAAAACAAAATGTAATAGGTAGTAAAACAGAGCAGCTAAAGAAGCTGAAATAGGAAGTGTAATAACCCATGTAATTAACATACGTTTTGCAGTTCCCCATTTTACCCCTTTCACACGGTGAGAAGCACCAACCCCTAAAATAGAAGAAGAGATAACGTGCGTCGTACTAACCGGTAAGTGAATGAATGTTGCACCGAAAATAACAAGTGATGATGATAAATCGGCAGCTACACCATTTACAGGACGGATTTTCATAATTTGTCCACCGACAGTTTTAATAATTTTCCATCCACCGACAGAAGTACCAAGCCCCATTGCGATAGCACAAGATAATTGTACCCAGAACGGGATATCGCTAGAAGTATGATAGTTATTAGCCATAAGAGCCATCGTAATAATTCCCATTGCTTTTTGTGCATCATTCGTACCGTGTGTGTAGGCTTGTAATGCCGCAGTGAAAATCTGGAATATACGGAAGTTCTTATTCGTTTTCGTTAAGTTAAAGTTTTTAAATACTACTTTAAAAATACTGTATACGATATAACCAATAACGAAAGCGATAATCGGTGAAATGATTAAAGCTTCAATAATTTTAATAAATCCTTTAAGATTTAGCGAGCTAATCCCAGCGGCCGCAATTGCTGCACCTGCGATTGAGCCGATAATTGCATGCGAAGAACTACTTGGAATACCGTAGTACCAAGTAATTAAGTTCCAAGCTATTGCCGCAAGCAAAGCAGCTAAAATTACAAGAGAACCATTTTGTAAGGCGAATGGATCAACGATATCTTTTGTAATCGTTTTTGCTACACCTGTAAATGTCATTGCGCCTAAAAAGTTCATAATAGCCGCCATAATAATGGCATGTCTAGGCTTTAGAGCTTTCGTTGAAACAGCCGTTGCAATAGCGTTTGCTGTATCGTGAAATCCATTGATAAAGTCAAAAGCTAAAGCGCAAATGACTACTAAAACGGTCAGTATCAAGAGTGTATCCATGATCAAACTCCTTACGCGTTCTTCATAATAATTGTTTCTAATACGTTTGCAACGCTTTGACAGCTATCAGCTACTTCTTCAAGCTCTTCGTAAATCTCTTTAAATTGAATAATCTTAATCGGATCTTTTTCACGAGAGAATAAGTTCTTAATCGCATGACGGCGAATATCATCACACTGTGATTCATAATCCTTAATCTTAATCGCATTTGTACGAATGTCGACTAATTTTTTGTTAGACATTAATTCAACAGAGTTTGCAATCTCAATCGCACATTGATTAATTGCTTCTACGAATTTAATCATGTATTCATCAGCTTCTGTAATAGAATACATTTCGAACAGACCAGCACTGTGATCTAATCCGTCTAATACATCATCCATACTCATTGCAAGTTGTAGGATGTCCTCACGCTCAATTGGAGTGATAAACGCTTTGTTTAACTCCATAATGATTTCGTGAATAAATGAGTCACCTTTTGACTCATACTCTTTCATGCGCATAGAAAACTCTTTTAAATCGCTAGCATTTTTAATTTTATACTCCACGAAAAACTGCGCGCCTTCTTTTAAATTTTCGGAAACATTCATTAACATTTCAGAAAATTTATCTTTTTTTGATTTAAAGACCATTATTGTTACCCCCACAAAAGTAATATATGTAAAATATATTGGCTAATCAATTCTAACAAAAAACTGTCGTTTTTTAAAACATTTTATCGAAAAGTTTACAAAAACTTAACATAACTCTCGTTGTTCTATTAATAATATTAATATCCAATAGTGAATATCTTACTTGTAGAATGTCCTTTTCTTGCAAAAAGTATGAATGCAAAAGAAAAGCTTTACACTATAGGAATGACTACGTTATTATAATAAATTTAAAAGGCGGTATATTCTTCCTTTTAAAAAGAAGAGTGTAAATAAATGAAGGAAGTGAACGAATGAAATTGAAGAACACTCATTTTAAAAAAATGCTTGAGTGGTTCAATAAGAGGAAGAAACTTCGTAATTCATTAATTGTATTGGGAAGTGTATTCGTTACTCTATTTATTGCTGTAAATATAATAATTTCCATTCAAGACATATCTGAATTAAAACAAGCTGTTCCACAACCGACTTTAATTTATGATGCAAATAATGAGGTTGCAACAAAATTAGCTTCTTCAAAAACAGAAGGCGTTAAAAGAAAAGATATTCCTGATATTATGGTTCAGGCAATTGTTGCAGTAGAAGATAAGGAATTTTTTAACCATCATGGTATTTATTATAGTGGAATTATAAGTGCGGTTTTTAAAAATATTACAGCAGGAGAAGTTGTAGCTGGGGGAAGTACAATTACACAGCAGCTTGCGAAGAATGTATTTCTGACACAAGACCGCACATTTTCGCGTAAAATAAAGGAATATTTTTTAACAAAAAAAATAGAGCGTACGTATACGAAAGATGAAATTATTGAAATGTATATGAACCAAATTTATTTTGGTGAAGGTGCTTGGGGTATAAAAAGGGCGGCTAAATCTTATTTTGATAAAGATGTAAAAAATTTAACAATTTCAGAAGCTGCAACGATTGCGGGCTTAATTAAAGCGCCGTCTGCGTATTCACCTTATAAAAACTTTAACAAGTCAATTGAAAGACGTAATGTTGTATTAAGTTTAATGAAAGAGCAAGGGTATATTTCTGACGAACAGTATAGTAAAGAAAAAGAGAGCGGACTTGTGTTAAAACGAGGCGTTGATGATAAATACAAGGGAAAATACTCTCAATATGTAGACTATATTGTTAGAGAAGCGATGGAAAAGTACGAATTAACACAAAATGAAATTTTAGCGGGTGGTTATCGTATCTATACAGAGCTTGACCCGAAAAAACAACAGGCTGTAGAAGACGTTGTGAATAATGATAGTTATTTCAAAGATAGTGGCTCAGACCAACTTATGCAAACGGGTGTAGTTCTTATGAATCCAAAAACAGGTGGTGTACCAGCTCTAGTTGGAGGCAGAGGGCCGTATCAGTTTTTACAGTTTAACCATGCAACGCAATTAAAAAGACAACCTGGCTCAACGCTAAAGCCTTTGGCTGTATATGTACCAGCGTTAGAACAAGGATATGAAGTATACGATATATTAAAAGATGAACCATTTAACATTAAAGAATATAAACCACAAAATAGCGATCATACTTTTCACGGTGATGTGACAATGTATGAAGCTGTGGCAAAATCGTACAATGTTTCGGCTGTGTGGCTATTAGAACAAATTGGATTAGATAAAGGATTGAAATCTTTAGAGCGATTTGGTATTCCATTAGTACCAGAAGATCGTACGTATCCGATTGCTTTAGGCGGTATGCATGTGGGGACATCTCCATTTGTAATGGCTCAAGCATACAGTACATTTGCAAATGACGGTGTCCAAGTGGAAGCTCATGCAATTAGAGAGATACAAAATGCTGAAGGTGAAACGATTGGAAAGTGGTATAAGAAAGAGACACGAGTGACGAGCGAGAAAATTTCTCAAAAGATGACATATTTATTAAAAGGTGTTGTGGAAAAGGGAACGGGCGAAAAGGCGAAAGTTACTAATGTTGATACAGCAGGTAAGACAGGAACTACTCAAATTGTAAATGGCCCGAGCACCGGTGCAAAGGATTCATGGTTTGTTGGATACACACCAGATTTGGTAGGTGCGATTTGGGTAGGATATGATAAAACAGATAGCGATCATTATGTTCCAGGTGGTAGTCAAATTACGACGACAATGTTCCGGGATATTATGAAAAAAGCGAACGCAAATCCAGCTCAAAAAGCGTTCCAGTTATCGCTCATATCTGAGGCTGATTATAAAAAACAATTGACTACAATAGAAGAGGAAAAACGAAGAAAAGAAGAAGAGAAGAGAAGAAAAGAAGAAGAACAACAACGAAAACAAGAGCAACAAGAGTGGCTTGATAAAGTGAAAGAATGGATTCCTTCATTTTGGTAAAAGAAAGAGGCGAATAAAGAAATTCGCCTCTTTTTTTGTATGAAAACAAAATGAAATTTTAATCGGTAGAGATTTTTGTCTATCTTAATTAGCTATTAATCCATATCCGTTGAGATACATAATATTACTCGTTAAGTATAATATTCGTACTGCCAAAAGATTCGGAATCGTATGTGACGATTATTTTGCCTTTACTAATAGGTTCGTAAGGTAATTCCTCTTCGTAATTACCGTTATTTTCATTGTGGATAGAAAGTGTAATTTCATCGATTTTTTTATTTGTATACTGATCTTTAATCGTTTCAGCAATCTGAAGTAACGCCTCGGAACTAGAAGCTTTTGTAATAAGCATTCCTTTTATAACTTTTTTTTCATTCTTTGTGGCATTGGAATAAGGGATGTTGCTTTGTTTCGTATATAGAAGTTTGTATGGAGTAGTTTTTCTCTCTGCTTTTGATATAGTGGAATATTTTAGAGTTAAAAAACATCCTAAACATAAAATAATGCATACCATAAGTGCAAACCAAATGCGTATTAGTGACATAACTCTCATTTTCATCCCTCTTTCATATCTTTGACTTCACTATTTATCATACAAAATGAGGATTAAGATAGAGTAAATTTGAGGTAAAGAAACGTAAAGAAGGAGCACTTATCCTCCCAAATAAGTGCTCCTTTCTATATAAAGAGAGATTTAATGCACGGTTAAACGATACATATTATTATAAATATAATTTTCAAGCGAAAATTAGTAAATTCGGAATACAGATAGTGTTGCAGTTGTATCGCCCGTGTTAGGAATAGAAATAGTGTTTGCTGTAGGTTGTACAGAAATTGTTGTACCAGCTTGTAAAGTAACGATTGTAGAGAACGATACAGCACTACCGATAACGTTAGTTGAGAAATTACGAGTAGGTGGTTGGCCGTTGAATGAAATACCGAATCCAAACGGTGAAGAGCCTGGGAAAGTTGTAGACGCTGAGAAACTAATATCATATACGCCTGTTTCTAAAATTGTTAAAGTATCTGCAGTGTCATTGAAATTAATGTTATTTATTTCAAAAACTTGATTAAATTGGATATTTGTTCCAGGGGATATTGTTTGAGCATTGGAGTTTCCGATTGCCGCGATCGTTACAGGAATTGGGGTACCCGCTGGTCCAGTAGCACCAGTAGCACCTGCTGGTCCTTGAATACCTTGAGCACCCGTAGCGCCAGTAGCGCCCGCTGGTCCTTGAATACCTTGAGGCCCTTGAGGTCCAGTAGCGCCCGCTGGTCCTTGAATACCTTGAGCACCCGTAGCGCCAGTTGCACCCGCTGGTCCTTGAATACCTTGAGGCCCTTGAGGTCCAGTAGCCCCCGCTGGCCCTTGAACACCTTGAGCACCCGTAGCGCCAGTGGCACCCGCTGGCCCTTGAACACCTTGAGCACCCGTAGCGCCAGTAGCACCCGCTGGCCCTTGAGCACCTTGAGCACCCGTAGCGCCAGTAGCACCTGCTGGCCCTTGAATACCTTGAGGCCCTTGAGGTCCAGTAGCACCCGCTGGTCCTTGAATACCTTGAGGCCCTTGAGGTCCAGTAGCACCCGCTGGCCCTTGAACACCTTGAGCACCCGTAGCGCCAGTGGCACCAGTAGCACCTGCTGGTCCTTGAATACCTTGAGGCCCTTGAGGTCCAGTAGCACCTTGAGTGCCCGCTGGTCCCTGAGCGCCTTGAGGTCCTTGAGGTCCAGTAGCACCAGTAGCACCCGCTGGTCCTTGAGGTCCAGTAGCACCGGTAGCACCCGCTGGTCCTTGAGGCCCGGTAGCACCGGTAGCACCCGTAGCGCCAGTAGCACCTGTTGCTCCTCCGCCTCCAAGGCAACCTGATCCGTATTGAACTAGGATAGTTTGGATTTCTGTTATGAGTCTAACTAGTTTGTCGATCGTACAACAATCTACTTTGAATAACTTAGCGATATACAATAAATAATTAAGCAAGCTTTGTAGCTCAACGTATAATGCTCCACATGAGAAAGGTGTTGTTCTTAAAATAGTTAATAAATTAGCAATAATAGAATTTCCAATTTGTTTTTGTGCTGGGGATAAATCTAAGCAATTGAGGAATTTTTGTAAGTTATTTAGGGCAGCGATTAAGTTATCTATATTATTTTGAGAAGGGTTTTGAAAGACAGCTTGAATAGCTTGGCCAAGAGCTTGAAGAAGTCTAACGAATTCTGTAAGTTCGGACTTAGAGATGTTAATATGACTACAAGCTCTTACTTCGCAACAATCATTACCATAAAATACTTTTCCTTTATTTTTATTGTTCATCTTTTCATTCCTTTCTTTCATAGAATCAATAGTCATTACTATATATTAAAATGAAATTTATACTAAATTCGTAATGGACAAACTACCATTTATAAAAAAATAAGGAATTGGCCCACTTAGCAAAAAGTAAGTAAGGTATAGAAGGATTTATATAACGTAAAGAAGAAAAGTTCAATATAAAAAACTGCATGTCAATTGTTGAAGGATTAACAATTGGCATGCAGTTCGTGGATTGGATTTTATTTGTATTGATTTAATCTTTCAAGGGCTGTTTTAGGTAAGATTGGAATTGAAATAGTAAAAGTTGTACCATTTTCATTACTAGTCATTTTTAATGTACCGTTATGATTTTGAATGATTTTTTTCGTTACTGACAAGCCGAGCCCTGTACCGGAATCTTTTGTTGAGAAGAATGGATCAAAGATATATTCTTGAATGGCTCGTGGAATACCAGTTCCATTATCAGTGAAAGTAATACGGACAAAATTATCAAGGCGGTAACTAGCGATTTGTATAGAAAGTTTTTTTTCGCTTTGAGCATCGACAGCGTTCTGGAATAAGTTTAAAAAAACTTGTACAAGTTCATGACGATCAATATGAACTAATATATCATCTAATTCGGTAGAAAAATTATAATCAATTGAAATGTTATGTAAAAAGACTTCACTAGCTAATAACTGTTGAATATACTCACGTAAAAATGTATTAATGGGAAAGGGTTCTCTTTTAAATTCACGTGTTTTTGAAATAGATAAAAATTTTGTAATGATACTATTTGCGCGATCTAATTCAGGAATAAGTAAGTTTTTAAATAGTTCTTTATTAGATGGAGAAACATTTTCTTGTAAAAATTGTAAATATCCTCGTACGGTTGTAAGAGGATTACGTACTTCATGTGCAATACCAGCCGCGATTCGCCCTGCTAACGAAAATTTTTCTGCATCACGTTCTGTATTTAAATAATGAAAGACACTAATAACTCTAAAAATCTCTCCGTTATAATCACGAATAATTCGGTTATTTAAAATGCCATAGTTTTTGTCTAAAACTTCTTCATTGTATATTTCTGTGCCTGTTCTTAATGTTTCTAGAGCTTTAATTTTTTCTTCAGGCAATTTTAGTAATTGTTGAATTGGTTTTCCAATTATATCATTTCGTACTACACCAAAATCATCTGCAGCAGCTTGATTACATAAAGTTATATTTCCTTTATTATCAACAAAGGTTACATGATGTGAAAAAGCATCAAAAATATGAACAAAGTATGTTTCAAGTTGTTTAAATAAAAATAATGAGTCGCAAGTAAGTTGAAAATCGGCCTCTTTATTTTCTTTTTGTATGTTTTGAATGGAATGAGTCGATCTCGTTTTCTTTATTTGTAAACCAATATGTGAATTTTTATATGTGAAATGATGTGGTAATTGATTTACAAGTTCTTCATAAAAACGTACTTTATTTTCTAGTTCTTCTATTCGTTTTTCATGAGATATAATATCATCGTTTGGAAGCATAAATAACCCCTCAATTTAAAAATTCTTCCATCTAGTATATCATATTTTTATACGGATACTCTTAAAGAAGAGACTACTTAATAAAATTGATTGGTCGAAGTGTTCAGTAATTGAGTAGAATGGATAGAAGGTGAAGTTAAAAAGGGAGGAATATATTTGCTTTTCATTGGAGTAACAGGGTGGGGAGATCATGATTCTTTATATATAGACGCCTATGAAAATAGAAATAAATTACGAACATATAGTGAGTATTTTTCTATTGTAGAAGTGGACAGTTCATTTTATGCGATGCAACCTGCACGAAACTATATAAAATGGGCAATGGAAACACCGAAAGATTTTTCTTTTATAGTAAAAGCATATCAAGGAATGACAGGACATATGAAAGGTGAAATTCCTTTTTCTACGTTCGATGAGATGTTTGATGTATATAAACAATCTATTCTTCCTTTAATTGAAGCTAGTAAATTAAAAACAATTTTATTTCAATATCCGCCATGGTTTGATTGCAAAAAGAAAAATGTAGATTTTCTTCGATATACGAAAGAAAAAATGGAAGGTTTACCATGTGCAATAGAATTTCGAAATCAAACATGGTTTTATCCAGAAATGAGAGATAAGACGTTACAGTTTCTAGAACAGGAGAAATGGATTCATACAATTTGTGATGAACCACAGGCTGGGATAGGTTCTGTGCCACTCGTGTTAGAGGTTACGAATTCAGACATGGCATTAATACGTTTTCACGGTCGAAATGTTCATGGTTGGCTTGATAAAGGGGAAAATTGGAGAGCGGTTCGCTGTTTATATCGCTACAACAATAAAGAACTGGAAGAATGGGTTGAACGATTAGAGCAATTAAAAAAGAAAACAAAGGATATATACGTACTGTTTAACAACAATTCAGGTGGGGATGCAGCAGATAATGCGAAACAGCTTATGAAAATGATGAACATTACATATGGTGAGCCGAAGCCGGAGCAATTAAATTTTTTTGAATGATAATAAACAAGAAAGGCACTGTACAAACAGGGGGAATGTACAGTGCCTTTCTATATGAAAAAGAGGGGTAACAATGTTACTGAGCGTTTGGTTGATTCATCAATTGTTGGCTTCATAATAAATGATAATGGTTATCATTATCATTGTCAATGGTTTTTCTAAAAATATATAAAAAACTTGTATATTTTAAATAGAGATAAAAAAAGAACAGCGATTAATGCTGTTCTTTTCCATTGACGAATTGTTGTAAATCAAAAGGAGTTATCGCTTGGATAAATTCTTTTGAGATAAGTGTTTGAACGAGAGTGCTCTCAGAGATAGAAGCACCTGTTTTCTTTTCATAAGCTTGTTTTAATAAATCAAGTTTTTCAGCCGTTTCTTTTGGTAATTCAATTGTAAGTGTGTTCATAATTTCTCCCCCTTATTATTAGAGTACCACTACAGTATAGGAGAGACAAGAAAAGAGAATATGAAATATAAAAAAGGTTACCAAATTTTCAAATGGTAACCTTTTTTATGTATAAGAGTTATTAAGCAATACCGATATACTTTAAAGTTTTTGATGGAGTACTGTGATCAAAGAAGTGTTGTAAAAACGCAATATCAACACCTGATTTGTATGCACAATAACCCCAAGTTTTTCGAAGTGTATGTGAGCTAATCCCTTCTAATCCAACTTCTTTTGCAGCTTTGTTTAAAATGTACCATGCATGTTGTCTCGTAATAGATTTTGTTCCTTTTTGAGATTTTAGCAATGGTTCATTACGTTTCCAAGTTTTACGTTCTTTCATGTAGTCTTCGATTGCGTGCTGTAAGTCTTCATTTACAGCAAACCATTTATGTTTCTTCACTTTTTCATTGTAAAATAAAATGGAATGGCGAACATTTTCATTTTCATC
Organism: Bacillus cereus group sp. BfR-BA-01347; assembly: GCF_022663835.1. Classification (NCBI taxonomy): domain Bacteria; kingdom Bacillati; phylum Bacillota; class Bacilli; order Caryophanales; family Bacillaceae; genus Bacillus; species Bacillus cereus group sp. BfR-BA-01347. Next base: position 66,252 of record NZ_JAKUGG010000001.1, read on the forward strand.
GATTACATCACTAACTTTTAATTGTAAGATTTCACTTACTTTTAAGCCAGAATTTACAGCTAATACGAATAATAAGCCATCACGTTTCGAAGATTGTAAAAGTATATTTTTGATAGTTTCTAATTGTTTTTCATTTTGAATAGGTTGTCCTGCTTGTTTCATTTCACGCACTCTCCTCTTTTATATGTGTAAAGGAAAGGATTAACTTGTTTCTTACTATAAAGGGAGAGTGTGAATTTCATGTGAACTCCTAGTGAAATTAAGACAAATTATTTGACTTCTTTTACTTTTTGTAAATTGAAATAGAATACAACACTGTTAGTCGTATTATACACACCGTACTCGGCATGATGAAGGTCTAAAATGTTTTTTACGATAGATAATCCAAGACCGGTACCTCCAGTGTGACGGCTACGTGATGCATCTAGACGATAGAAGCGATCCCAAATTTTTTCAAGACTTTCTTCAGGGATAGGGTTTCCTGTATTTTCGATTTCGACTTTTACGGTATCTTCTGCTTCTATAATGGAGACTTGTATTTTTTCTCCATCTGGCGTATAACGGATTGCATTACTTAGTAAGTTCACAACTACTTGCTCAATGCGACTGCGATTTGCTTTAACAAGTATAGAAGGGTCTGCATCGATGTTCACTTGTAAATGTTTTTCTTCCATGCTAAATAATAATTTTGTGTAGACTTGTTGCGTTAATTCACCGATTGAGAACGTCGTCATATCTAGTTTGTAAGTACCAGATTCCAACTTTGCTAATTCTAACATTTCAACAATCAGCCTGTTCATATTTTCTGTTTCTTCTAAAATAACATCAGTATAATACGAAGTATCCTTACTAACACCATCCTTAATTCCTTCTGCAAAACTTCTAATTACACTTAGCGGTGTTTTTAATTCGTGTGATACGCCAGAAATGAATTCTTTTCTTGTTTTTTCTAATTGACGTTCACGTTCAATATCTTGTTGTAACTTTGTATTAGCAACATTTAATCGATCGATTCGATCTTTTAAATTTACAGATAATGTATTGATACTGCCGGAAAGCCCGCCAATTTCATCGTCAGCTGTAACAGGTAATTTCTCGCTGAAATCAAAATTAGCCATTTTTTTTGTAACACGATTTATTTTAATTAATGGCTTAACAATGATTTTTGAGTAGTAGAAGGATAACAAAATAATTACGAGAAACACGATGATTAAGGCATAGACATAATAATCTTTTAAAACGAGCATTGCTTCATTAACAGGCTGCAAAGATGCTATCGCAAAAGCATATTCTGTAATCCTTCCATTTTCTATAATAGGTTTTACAAAGATACTATTTTTTATATTTTCTCCGCCATCTAATATGAAAGTACTTAATTGGTTCGAGTTAGAAGTGCCCTCTCTAATCATATCTGCAAAATATTGAACGGCTTGTAATGTTTCAATATCATTTGCAAGACGAACCTCAGCTTTGGATGGGAGCTGTAACTTAGTTATAACACCTGTAAAGATGATTCGAGTTGTAGATTTGTATCGGCTTGCAAGTCTGTTCTTAGAAGGGTTACCATTAATTGACTGAAAATCCGAATAGAAATGTTCGTTCTGCCATTGATTATAATTCGTTCCTAATTTTTGTGGTGTGATTATATTATTCTCTTGTACGACTCCATCAACATTGATTATTACATCTTTTTTTAAACCTAAATTTTCGAATTTATTATATTCTTCTGGTGTTAAAAGATTATTGAGTGGAATGGAATACTGTTTATTATTGTTGGGATTAAATACATCGATATAGTAATTGTTATCACTTTTAATAATACCGTTAGAATCCAAAAACTGCATATCTGCATTTGTTTTATCATGAAATTCTTGTTTTAGTTTTCTAACCTGCTCATAACTTTTATCACTTTTATCATAATTATCTACGAATTTTTCAAAAGCAGTTTGGACTGTTTTTACTTTTTTATTAATATAAAATTTCTCTAAAAATAGAGATTGTCCTAGGAAAAAAAGTAGGAATATGATTGTAAATAAAGTGGATGTTAATAAAAATAGTTTAAAGACGATACTTCTGTTTTTCACTGCGTCACCTCTTATGAGAAATACTGTAAATGATTTCTTTATTATAACAAACGTTACAAGAAAGTAGAGGGGAGAAATCTGTCTCTTTATAAAGTAGTTATTTATAAAAAGTCACATAAAAAGAACTCGCCAGACGTATGACAAGTTCTTTAGTGTATTATTGTTGAATTGCTGCATCTAAAGCGATTTCAATCATTTCGTTAAATGTAGTTTGACGCTCTTCAGATGTAGTTTCTTCGCCGGTGAAGATGTGATCGCTAACTGTTAATACAGATAATGCATTTACACCGTATTTTGCTGCTAATGTGTAAAGAGCAGTTGTTTCCATTTCTACTGCTAATACACCGTAATCTCCAAGTTTTTTAACCATGTCCATGCTTTCACGATAAAACACATCTGCTGTTAAAACGTTACCGACACGAACGTGTAATCCTTTTTCAGTTCCAGCATCATAAGCTTTCTTTAAAAGGTCAAAGTTTGCAGCTGGTGCAAAATCAAATCCTGGGAATGTTAAACGGTTCATATTAGAATCAGTACAAGCCGTCATTGCGATAATAACATCACGAACTTTTACATCTTTTTGAATTGCACCGCAAGTTCCAACGCGAATTAAATTTTTAACGCCGTAGCTTTGGATTAATTCGTTTACATAAATAGAAATAGAAGGAACACCCATACCTGTACCTTGAACAGATACACGTTTTCCTTTATAAGTTCCAGTGAAACCTAACATACCACGCACATTATTATAGCAAGTAACGTCCTCTAGAAATGTTTCAGCGATATATTTTGCACGTAATGGATCACCAGGTAATAGAATAGATTCAGCGATTTCGCCTTGTTTTGCTTCGATATGTACACTCATAAAAAAGTCCTCCTTATAATGTATTGATAGAAATCAATATCATTTGCATTATACACTACGAATCCTTTCAATTAAAATCTTTTTATTATTTGTAATATGTACAAAATAGGAGGATTTCATAAATCATAATCTAGAATATATATCTTAAGAAGTTTTGTATGAATAGAGACAATAAAAATGGTAGGTGATGTTTTGAAAAATCTTGTCATTGGGCTTATTGCGTTAGTACTTATTGTGGCAGGAGGATTTTACATAAAAAAATATCAAGAAAACGAAGAGACTGTAGGAGATGTTCAGGAAGTAAAGTGGGATGTTTCAAATGGAAAGGGAAATGAGAAAGTAGATATTGTATTTCAGTTGTTAAACAACAAGAATAATGAAATTCGTGGTGTAAATGATCAAATGAGGGCAGTGATTGTAGATGGACAGTTAAAAAACATACAACAAATTAAACCCACATTTGCAGGGAACGGGTCATATAAGTTATCTTCCAAAATAGCGAAAGACGAAGAATATACAATATTTTTATACGAAGACAAAAATAAGTCCGTAGAGTCATTCGCTAGGAAAGATTTTGGTAGAACGAAAGAGGAGAACAATAAGAAAAAAGTGAAATTTCCAATCGACAGTGTACTTACAAAAAAAATAGGAGAGTATGAAGTTTCTCTTTTATTTGGCGCATTACATCCGAATGAACCAGTTACGTTAACATTTCAGTTTCAAGCGAAAAAGGGTGGAAAATTGAAATTACATTCAGAGAGAGGGGAAGTAGAGTCACTCTATATAGTGGATGAAACGAAGGAGAACTTTTTATACGCTATGCCTGTAGATACGGATGAGCAATTACAATACCGGATTACATTTCCTGCCGAGGGCACGTATAAAATGTGGGGGAATTTCTATATAAATGGTAAGAAGTATGAAAAAGAATTTATTGTACAAGTTCAAAAAAGAAAAAACAGCTAAGAATTTAGCTGTTTTTTCTTTTTCCTATTAATTTTGTTACAGAGAGCATTGTAATTGGTAAAGAATGATTCTTCCTAAATGCTAAATATTTACCGCTCCATGCTGGTTTATATTTTTCTTTAAAATGTCGTAATCCGCTGAAACTATACGTATAGCGAACATTATTAAAGATCGCAGCAGCCACTCGTTCAGACCAGAAAGACTGTGTGGATAAACCAACATTTGAAAGTGGTGCCATACCAATATTAAAGGAGTGGTATTCATTTTCTTTTGCCCACTGGAATAAGTGGATGAAAATTGCGTCCATAATGCCGCTAGGCGCATCTGGGTAATATCGCATTAAATCGACAGATAATGATCCGTTTTGATATACGGGCATGAATGTTGTGAATGCAATGATTTTTCCATCCGCATCAGATAATGTTGCGATAGGAGCGCGACTAATATATTCACGATCGAAGTATCCGAGTGAAAAACCTTTCTCTTTTTTTCCACCAAGCCATGCATCTGAAACTTTTCTTAACTCTTCATATAATTCGTCGGAGAAAGGTGGCTCATGAATAGAGAATGTATAGCCTTCTCTTTCAAAACGGTTGAAAGTAGCTCGCATGCCAGCGCGTTTCTTTCCTGTTATTGTAAAGGTATTTAAATCAACAACAGCTTCTTCACCAAGCTTAAAGAAGTTATAACCAAAATCGTGGTATAAACTCATCCATTTACTTTCAATTTGATAGAATACACAAATGTATCCAAATCGATCAGCCTCAGCTAAAAACTCTTGCAATACAGTACGATAGGAGGAAGGGTCTCCAATTGGATCACCTAGTACAATAAGTCGTTTTCCAGTTATTGAGAAGAGAATGAGTGCTTTTCCATCACTACTGAAAAAGAACTGTTTATCTCCTAAAAAACCTAAATGACTAAGTACATTTCCACCATGTTCATCTAAGAAGTTTTGTAATCGTTTATCATTAGCTGGTTGCCCGGGAAATTCATTTCGATAACGATTTGCAATGAGTGAACCAATTAGTAAAAAAGTAGGAACAAAAAAGGCAGCTGCTAATGCACTTCGTTTCACTTGTGTAATATTACGAACGACAAAATCAGGTTTGAAAGCTTCTTTTGCACCTGCAAATAAAATACCTAAGTTTTTATATAAATATAACGTTACAAGTAGGAATATAAAAACTTTTACGATATCGGAAAGTGAGACTTCCATTTTCTCACGTACAAACCTTTTACGAAGCATATACAATACGGCGAGTACGATTAATAAAATAAAAGTTTCTTCAACATCAATTCCTTTTAGTGTGTTAAAAATAGCCGCTCCAATTAAAGAAACAATCGTCATATAATAAGAACGTTTTGTTCCGTAATATATCCCCCGCGAAAGAATGAGGAGGAGAATACCGAATGTTAGCGATAAGCTAAAAGAAAATTGAATAAGATGTTTTGGAGCTAGAATATGTAAGGCGTGTGCCCGATTTATACTTGTTGGTAGAATGGTTGATAAAATAACCATTAAGCCAGCAAATACTGTTAAAGCAGCAGATGCCCAAGAACCTAACTTTCCTAGAAAGTCACGCTGCAAAGTCCATATAACACCAGTTGTCTCTAATGCAGGCGCAATAAAAGGTTTATCTTCAAACTTTTTAATGGCTACTCCTGTCATTTCAAAAGCTGCAAAAATGAGACCAAGGCAGAAGGGCAAGATGTAATAGACGAGACGATATAATAACATAGCAGGGAGTAAAACACCTGTATCGATGCCGTATTGCCCAAGCCCAGTTAAGAAGACAAGATCAAATGATCCAAGGCCACCAGGAACAAGACTAACGACACCAGCTAAAGCAGCAATAACATATACGCCTAAAAACTTTTGGAATTCGATTTCAATGCCAAATAATAGTAATATGACGTACATAACAATACCAGCAGATACCCATTCGACTAATGAAACTAATGAGTATAAAACAGTTGGGTTTTTCTCCTCTTCTTCTTGTTCCTCTGTTTGCGTCGCTTTTCTATTTTTTAATTTAGAAAATCCGATATATATAGGGACGAAAAGAGCGAAGAAGATAAGAACAGGCCATAGCCATGGTTTTTCATGCAGAATAAATCTCGTGTCTAATATTCCGATAAGACCAAGAAATGAAAGAATGGCTAATCCATTAATAAAGGCAGTTGTCATCCAAGCGATACTTTTAATAAGTTTTCCATTTTCTTTTATATATGGACGATAAAGCATTGTGCGTACGCCGGCCCCAACAAGACCACCAAACCCGATAAATCCATTTAAAGTATTAGCAATCCACGAGATACGGAAAATCTTTTGGACAGGGATATCAGCTTTTAAGTAACGAAGCATAACATAGTCATAAAAGAACATTGTTGATACAGCGAATGCACCAAGTGTAATTGCTAAAAAGACTCCTCCGGTTGGAATGTTTTTAATTGTATCAATCGCTTCTAAAAAAGAAATGCCCGCTAGTTCTTTTTTTGCTTGAAAGAATACAATTGTTAATACAACAAATGGGAAGATAATTTTCCCGATTTGTAAGAAACGTTTCCATGAAAACGACATAAATACAACTCTCCTTGTATAAGAAAACTGAGACAATAATATTATTATGACAAACTTCAAGAAAAATAAAAAGGTAAAATCCTGTATAGGCGAGCTATTTTTTATATAGGTATATTTAAAGGAATATTTTGTTTATCAGAAAATTAAGTTAGAATAAAATGAAAGAAAGGGGAGGGGAGTATATGATTATAAAAAGTTACGTAGGGTATGAGTTAGAAAAAGCGAAACCTAATACATCAGAAGATTTTTTTAACAGATCTGAAGTGACATATATATTAAATGATAAAGAGAAAACTTTTTCGGTTTTATACGTTCGATATTTTGAAGAAGTTTTACAAGAAATTAATCCTTTTGAAGGAAATCCAGTGTATAAAGTAGAAGAACAAAACATATATTTGCGCGATATTGTAGCGATATGTTGTTTAGTGAAAGACAGGGAGCTTCGTGCGCAAAAACGTTTGTATTTAAATAATATGGAAGAATTTCAACAATATTTTGATGAGGGAACGGTGTCGAAAGTACAAGAAATATTAACTGAATTACATAAAAATAAAAGAGTAGAAATAGCGTGAAATGGCAAAGGAGAGAGAAAAAATGTCTAATTTGATGGTTGAAAATCAAACAGAACAAGTTTCTATATTTTTAGAAGATGCTATTAATTTGATAACCAATTATGTGAATTATCATACGTTACCTTCTTTATTAGAGGAAACACCAGCAGGGAATGAGCGATATTATAAAGGGTTATTAGCATCAATGAGACGACTTCTCGTTTTTTGCGAAGAAGGACAGGATGCATGTCTTGTTTTGTTGAATAGTCAGCCATTTCGAAAAACAGCAGCTGAAAAAATTTTATATAAGATTTACCATCAAGTAATTGCAGAGTTTTTTTCACCGAAGAGTGATCATTGGTATGAAAATAGTCGGTCTGCATATACAGGGAAAAATTCTATCGTTTTTCAACAAACACCACCTGTATCTTTAGAGCAAGTGATGAAGAGTTTAGAAGGTAAATTTCAATTGATGCGTGAAGAACTAGAATATTATGAGACCGATTATCAGACAAAGATGTTACACAAATATTGATTGAGGAAAAGAAGCTAAGGTGACTTAGCTTCTTTTCCTTTTGTACAGTTATATAAGGGATTTTCATTGAATATAGTTAAGTGGATAGCATTAGGGAGGTGCAACATGAATCAACCAGGTGTATTTACAGATTACTTTCATGAAGTAGAAAATTGGTGTGAAAGTGTTCTTCACGTATTAGATAGCCGTGCAATGGAAGTGTATGATGTCCATATGCTTGCTTATAAAATTCAGACGTTATTAGAGCGTATGAAAGAGCATGAGTATGAAACAGATGCAGAGTTTATGTATGAAATAAGCGATGATGTAGAACATATTCAGCATCACTTGCAGGAAGTATTTATGCAAGAAGAAGAATATGAATTATATGAAAGAGGGGATAGTGAACGAGCTGTCCCAATTGGAGGACATACACTCCCGCCATTACCTTATCCGTATAATGCATTAGAACCGTATATTTCTAAAGAAATTATGATATTACATCATGATAAACATCATCGGAGTTACGTGGAAGGGTTAAATAAAGCAGAGAAGATGATGGAAGAAGCGAGAAAAACAAATAAATTTGATTTAATTAAGCATTGGGAAAGGGAAGCGGCTTTTCATGGGTCAGGTCATTACTTACACACGATATTTTGGAATAACATGAAAAAAGACGGTGGTGGAAGTCCAAGAGGAGCTTTTTCACAACAAATTGAAAAAGATTTTGGGAGCTTTTTACGTTTTCAAAAACATTTTACAGAAGCGGCCTCTAAAGTAGAAGGTTCAGGCTGGGCAATTCTCGTTTGGGTGCCCCGGTCTGGAAGGTTAGAAATTTTGCAAAGTACACTTCATCAATTATTTACACAATGGGATACGATACCGCTCCTTGTACTAGATGTCTGGGAACATGCGTATTATTTACAATACCAAAATCGAAAAGATGAATATATTAAAAACTGGTGGAATGTTGTAAATTGGCCTGATGTAGAAAAAAGGTTTGAAACTGCGAAACAAATTGAATGGACACCATATTAGACGCAAATTCTCTGCGTCTTTTTTAATGGAAGTAGAAGGAAGATTTCGTTCATATTTTAAAAGGCCAAGCATACACTTGTACAAAAAGTGCCAAAAGGACGTGGGGGGAAATATGAGACGAATTTGTATAATCATTACGCTTCTTATGATGTATGCAAGCGTTATGCCGATTCCTACATATGCAAAGATGAACAGCAATGTCAGTGCTCGAAATGCTGTATTAATGGAGCAACAGTCTGGTCGAGTATTATACGGAAAAGCAGAACATGAGCCTCAAAAAATTGCTAGTATAACAAAAATTATGACCGCTTTGTTAGCTGCTCAATCAGGGAAGATGAAAGAAATGGTATCAGTTAGTAATGAAGCGGTGAGGGTGGAAGGATCGGCAATCTATTTAAAGCCTGGACAAAAAGTGAAGTTAGAAGATTTAGTATACGGACTCATGCTTAGATCTGGTAATGACGCAGCGCAAGTAATTGCTGAAAGTGTGGGTGGGAGTATAGATGGATTCGTATATTTAATGAATCAAAAAGCGAAAGAAATTGGAATGAAAGATACGCACTTCTCAAACCCCCATGGCTTAGATGGAGATGGATCACATTATTCATCGGCTTACGATATGGCATTATTAACGAAATATGCAATGGGAAACGAGACATTTAAGAAAATTTTCGGAACTAAAACGTATAAATCAGATTCTTGGGATTACCCGTGGAAAAATAAACATAAGCTGGTAACGTCTTATTATGAATTTGCAACAGGAGGAAAAACAGGCTTTACGAAGAAAGCTGGGCGAACGCTTGTGACAACGGCATCAAAAGGTGGACTAGATTTAATTGTCGTAACTTTGAGTGCTTCTAGTGATTGGGATGATCATATGAATTTGTTTGATAAAGGTTTTGAACGTTTTAAACAAACGAAAGTTTTAGGACAAGGAGCAATTGCTGAAATAAATGAAAAGAAGTATGCCAACCATGTTTATACGAAAAATAGTTTTTCCGTGCCGTTAACTGAAGAGGAAAGAAAGAACGTATTATTAAAAGTTGAACTCGATAAAAGTATAAAGCTTGAGGATGGAGTAAAGGTTGGAAAGACAGATGTTTATGTTGGCAATGAGAAAGTTGGGGAACGGAATTTATTTTATAGTAAACGGAAGTTAGTAGCTACAACAGGACTTTACTGGAATAATGTGAAAGAAATTTTTTCTTACATGATAGGTGTTGGGAACGATGGTTAATCTCGTATGGGTAGCGATGGCTGTCATTGGGATTGTATACGCCATGATAAATGGAACGATGGAAGAAGTGAATAAAGCTGTATTTGACGGAGCAAAAGATGCGGTAACGATTTGTATAGGACTTATTAGTGTTTTAGTATTTTGGCTCGGTTTAATGAAAATTGCAGAGGAAGCCGGATTGTTAAAAAAATTAGTTACACTTTTTATGCCGATAGTAAAAAGGTTGTTTCCAGAAATACCAAAGGATCATCCGTCCATGGGATTTATTCTATCAAATATGATGGCAAACTTTTTTGGTCTAGGTAATGCAGCAACCCCTCTTGGCATTAAAGCGATGGAACAACTGAAAGAGTTAAATGGAGGAAAGGATTCGGCGAGCCGTTCTATGGTGACGTTTCTAGCATTAAATACATCAGCTATTACATTAATTCCTACGACAGTCATTTCGATTCGAATGACGTATGAATCAGCGAATCCTACTGAAATTGTTGGGGTAACATTTATTGCACAAGTACTTTCTATGATTGGAGCAATTTGGATTGACCGCTATTTTTACCGAAGAAGGAGTAGAAAGGGGCGGAAAAAATGAGTATTGTAAATACAATTTCCTTATGGGTAATCCCTTGTGTAATTGGTTTTATCCTTTTATATGGCACGATAAAGAAAGTGCCGACGTATGAATCGTTCGTTGAGGGAGGAAAAGAAGGGATTCAAATTGCAATTTCTATCTTACCATTTATGGTTGGAATGCTTGTGTCTATTTCTATATTCCGGTCTTCAGGTGCGTTAGACGCAATGATATCGGTAATGAAGCCAATGTTAGATTTAATCCATGTTCCAGCAGAAATTGTACCATTAGCACTTATACGCCCTATTTCAGGCTCTGCTGGTTTAAGTATTACGACCGATTTAATTGCTACATATGGGCCAGATTCTTTTATTGGGAGATTGGCTTCTACGATGCAAGGGAGCACAGATACGACTTTCTATATTTTAACTGTATATTTTGGAGCGGTTGGGATTAGAAAAATGGGGGATGCACTAAAAGTAGGACTTTTTGCAGATTTAATCGGGATTATATGCTCAATTGTATTCGTTTCTTTATTGTTTCAGTAATACTATTCATTTTTTACACTATTTCGCTTATAATACGTATACGACCACTATTAAGGTGTAGAGCTTAATAGTGGTTTTTTTATGTGGTGTTTTTGACAAAATGATGAACTTTTATTGTGAGAAATATGAAAAATATGGACAATAATAAAGGGTAAAAACATGATTTGACCTTTATATGTTTATTATCATCGCTATGTTGTTTAAGTAAGATGAAGCGAATAGCCGTAAAGCGTATGCGGTTGCCAAGTCTTTCTAATGTAAGGTAAGATAAATTCGAGGTGAAAAAAAGAAATGGAACGATTACAAAAAGTGATTGCGCAAGCAGGTATTGCATCGAGAAGAAAGGCTGAGGAATTAATTCAGCAAGGAAAAGTGAAAGTTAATGGGAAAATAGTGAAGGAGTTAGGGACAAAAGTAACTCCTCAAGATAAAGTAGAAGTAAATAACATCCCTCTTGAAAAAGAAGAACCTGTTTATTTTTTACTATATAAACCAACTGGCGTAATTTCAAGTGTATCAGATGATAAAGGAAGAAGTGTTGTAACGGACTTTTTCCCGGAAATTACACAACGTTTATTCCCAATCGGACGCTTAGATTATGATACGTCTGGCGTATTATTAATGACAAACGATGGGGACTTCGCAAACGTATTAATGCATCCTAGATATAAAGTTGAAAAAACGTATGTTGCAAAAATAAAAGGTCCATTAACAGGTGAGAAAATTCGCATGTTAGAACGCGGTGTTACGTTAGAAGACGGTAAAACAGCACCAGCACGTGTGAAAATTATTTCTTGGGACAAGCGTAAAGAGATGGCTATTGTACAATTAACAATTCATGAAGGACGTAATCGTCAAGTACGTCGTATGTTTGAAGCGTTAGACTGTAAAGTAGTGAAATTAAAACGTGAACGTTATGCTTTCTTAGAAGTAGGAAGCCTGCGACCTGGTGATGCGAGAGAATTGACACCACATGAGGTGAAACAATTACGCGCACTTGCTTCTACAAAGCCAAGATAAGCTATAGAGTTAAAAATTCACCAGTGGAGTGCTCTGCTGGTGATTTATTCATACAACATTTACAGAAGATAATACATAACATGTACCGAGGAGAGGTAATATGAAGAAAAATCGCTTATTATTTCGCGTTACTATTCTACTCATTTTATGTGGTGCTGTAGGATTTACCCTTTATCAAGGATTCTTTGCTAATAAAGAGAAAATGCAAATCGGAAAAGAAGCACCTAACTTTGTTGTGACGGATTTAGAAGGGAAGAAAATTGAACTAAAAGATTTAAAGGGAAAAGGTGTATTTTTAAACTTTTGGGGCACGTGGTGTAAACCTTGTGAAAAAGAAATGCCTTATATGAATGAATTATATCCAAAGTATAAAGAAAAAGGCGTTGAAATCATAGCGTTAGATGCAGATGAAACGGATATTGCAGTAAAGAACTTTGTGAACCAATATGGTTTGAAATTCCCAGTTGCCATTGATAAAGGACAAAAGATTATAGGAACATATGGCGTAGGTCCATTACCGACAAGTTTTTTGATTGATAAAGATGGAAAAGTAGTGGAGCAAATTATAGGGGAACAAACGAAAGAACAGTTAGAAGGGTATTTAAAGAAAATTACTCCGTAATAAAGAAAGCCTTTACATAAGAGGTGCGTGTCTGTAGCGCCTCTGGTTTAAAAATTCTGAGTATTGCGGTAACTTGAGGTTAGAATATACAATAGTACATATAGATACAGGGGCGGTGAGAGTGTTGAAAGAAATTAAATGTGAATGTGGACATGTTAATCCGATAGGAACCGTTTTTTGTGAAGCTTGCGGGAAACCATTTGAAAGCAATGAAAATACAAAACTATTGGATATGCGCTATGAGGGGAGTGCACGGAGATCTCTCACGCAGACAAAAACGATAGTCGATAAAATTTGGAGTTTTTTCTCTTCTGTAAAAGTGGGTGTATGGCTAATCGTAATAACTTTAGCTGCATCAGCGATAGGAACTATTTTTCCGCAAGAAATGTACATAACTCCAGGGATTGCACCAGCTGAATATTATAAACAAGAATACGGATTTTTAGGACAATTATACTATCAATTAGGGTTTAATAATTTATACGGTTCATGGTGGTATATGATTTTGATTGCTTCTATCGGTATTTCTCTTGTGATATGTAGTTTAGACCGCGTTATTCCACTTTATAAAGCTTTAAAAAAGCAAGGCGTAAAAAGACATCCTAGCTTTTTAAAGAGACAGAGATTATATGGGACTGGTACACCGCAAGATGGTGACCTGGAAAGAGTGCAAAAGAATTTAAAGAAAAGAAACTATAACGTGAAAGTGGAAGACGGAAACGTTTTAGCAGAAAAGGGACGCTTCTCGCGTTGGGGTCCATATGTGAATCATATCGGTCTTATTATCTTTTTATTCGGTGCGATGCTTCGTTTTTTACCGAGTATGTACGTAGACGAAGCACTTTGGTTACGTGACGGTGAAACGAAAGAAATACCAGGGACGGATGGACAATACTACTTAAAAAACGAAAAATTTATAAAAGAAGTTTATGATAAAAGTAAGGACAAGGAAGTTTTTGAGGAAGCGATTGATCGTGTAGGCGATAAAATGATTGCGAAAAACTTCCAAACGAATGCCGTATTATATAAAGCAGTAGGAGAAAATATAGCAGGACAAAAACCGAAATTAGAAAAAGTAAAAGAAGCGGAAATTCGAGTGAATGAACCACTGAAATTTGATCAATTTGCAGTGTATCAAGTGGATTATAAAGAAAGTGAATTTAAAAGTATGTCCTTTCACTTGCAAAATAAAGAAAATAATCAAAAGTGGGGACCGATTAAAGTAGATTTAACGAACCCTAAGGAAAAATATGATTTAGGAAATAGTTATTCTTTAGAACTATTAAGCTATTTTCCTGATTTTTATTTTGATGAGAATGGAAAACCAAATACAAAAACGAAATTACCAAACAATCCTGCATTTGTATTTAAAATGTTTACACCTGAAACGCCAGATGGTGAAGTGAGTTTTGTTGGTATTCAGCAAAATATAGAACCAGATGGGAATAACAAATATAAAATGTCCTTCGCAGGTGTGGAAATGCAAAATGCAACAGCACTTACTGTAAGAAAAGATTTAACGCTTTGGATTCTCGGCATTGGAGGATTTATATTTATGGTTGGTGTCATTCAAGGTATGTATTGGAATCATCGCCGTATTTGGATACAACGTGTTAATGATGAATGGTGGATTGCAGGGCATACAAATAAAAATTGGTTCGGTTTAAAGAAAGATATTGAAAGAGTAATAGAAGGTACAGCAATTCCACAGCCAAATGATAAAGTAATTGATAAAAAAATTAGTTAAGGTGGGGAAACGATATGGTGCAAATAAGTAGTAACTTTCTCTTTACCGCATTTATTTTATATTTAATTGCGACTCTATTTTTTGGGGGAGCCATTAAAGAAAAGGGTCATAAATGGGCAAATGTAGGAATAACGATTACAATTTTAGGGTTTATAGCACAAACAGTATATTTTGTTACAAGGTGGATTGCATCAGGGCATGCGCCAGTTAGTAACTTTTTTGAATTCGGTACATTTTTCGGCATGATGCTTGTAGGAGCATTTATTGTCATGTATTTTATGTACCGTGTAAGTATAATCGGACTATTTGCATTACCAGTTGCGCTTTTATTAATTGCCTATGCAAGTATGTTTCCGAGGGAAATATCTCCGCTCATTCCATCTTTAAAAAGTAATTGGTTACATATTCACGTGACGACTGCAGCAGCAGGACAAGCAATCTTAGCGATTAGTTTTATTACGGGCGTTATGTATTTATTGAAAAATGTAGATCAATCAACGAGAAGCAAACGTACATTTTGGTTAGAAACGGTCGTATTCACGCTTGTTTGTACGGTTGGGTTTATTGGAGTGACAACGGTATTTTCTAGTATGAAATATGAAGCGAAGTTTCAATGGATTGATAAAAATGAACAACAACTGGAAATGAAGTACAATCTTCCGGCCTTAGTTGGACCGCATGAAGGGAAGTTACTGACAGAAAATAAATTAGAACCGGCAGTTGAAGTTCCAGCGATTGTAAATGCGAAAAAATTAAATACTGTTATTTGGTCAGTGTTAGTAGGAACGTTACTGTATATTGTATTAAGACTTGTTTTACGGAAGCGAGTATCGGCGGCACTTCAGCCGTTAGTAAAGAATACGAATAGTGATCTACTAGATGAAATCGGATATCGATCTATTGCAATTGGATTCCCAGTTTTCACATTAGGTGCATTAATTTTTGCGATGATTTGGGCACAAATAGCGTGGACACGTTTTTGGGGCTGGGATCCAAAAGAGGTTTGGGCACTTATCACTTGGCTCTTTTATGCAGCAGTATTACATTTACGCCTATCAAAAGGATGGCATGGAGAGAAATCAGCTTGGCTTGCAGTAATTGGTTTTGCAATAATTATGTTTAACTTTATTGTAGTAAACTTAATTATTGCCGGTTTACATTCATATGCATAGAGAAATAAAATAGGAGAGTGCATGTCACTTTCCTATTTTATTTTTGTCAACTTTTCTTCTTTTTTGAGAAAAACATGACAAAGTAGCGGTTGATTTTGTAAAATGATGTCGAGGACATTATATGCTGTTCAAAAAAAATACATAGTTTTGGAAAAAAATTGAACAAAATTTATTATTCTTGTGAAGCATAATATGGGAAGTGAAACATTTAGAAGATTGCTTAAATAAACGAGAATAGCGCAACATAATAGTTAAAGAAGGGTAGGTGTGAACCGCTGAGGTGAGAGTGCGCAGCGGGTAGAGATGGAAAATGAATCAAGAATTTTAATTGTAGATGATGAGGATCGCATTCGTCGTTTATTGAAAATGTACTTAGAAAGAGAACAATATACGATTGAAGAAGCAGATAATGGTGATACAGCTTTAGAAATGGCGTTGCAAAATGATTACGATTTAATCTTATTAGATCTTATGATGCCTGGTAAAGATGGCATTGAAGTATGTAAAGGGGTTCGTGAGAAGAAAGCGACACCAATTATTATGCTGACAGCAAAAGGTGAAGAAGTAAATAGAGTACAAGGATTTGAAGTTGGAACAGATGATTATATTGTAAAGCCATTTAGTCCACGTGAGGTCGTACTACGTGTGAAAGCGGTATTACGCCGTGCTGTACCAACAACATTCTTTACACAAGATACAACGACAAAAGATGTTACTGTATTCCCGCACTTAACAATTGATAACGATGCACACCGTGTTACTGCAGATGGTAATGAAGTAAACTTAACGCCGAAAGAATATGAGTTACTATTATTTTTAGCGAAAGCTCCTGATAAAGTATTCGATCGTGAGCAACTGTTAAAAGAAGTATGGCAATATGAATTCTTCGGAGATTTACGTACAGTTGATACACATGTAAAACGTTTACGTGAGAAGTTAAGCAAAAAATCACCAGATGCAGCGAAAATGATTGTTACTGTTTGGGGTGTAGGTTACAAATTTGAGGTTGTGAACGACTGATGCTTTGGAGAAGTGTAGTAGGGAAGTTATGGATGACCATATTACTTCTCGTTTCGTTCGTGCTTGGATTTGTTGCGATTTTACTTTCACAGTTTTTTAGAACATACTATGTTGATATGAGTGAAGCTAGGCTTCAAAAAGTCGCAACAAGTGTTTCAGAGTTAATTGAAGAAGGTGCCGATGTAAAAACGATTGAGAATATCGCTTACAAATTCTCTGATCCACTTTCAAGGATTATTATTGTAGAAGATGGTAAAGAAATTTCTTCTTCACCGAAACAAGAAGGATTAGTCACTCTTACAATGGATGACTTAAAAGAAGATAAAGAATTAGCGGCTGTGTTTACAGACAAAAAAGAAATTAAGAATAACATTAGAAAAGCGTCTAATAGTAGGAAGAATAAAAACACCGAAAATGATATTATGATCGTCGGAAAACCAGTGCAATCAAAAAATCAAAGTGCAGTGTTCGTATATGAATCTTTACAAGTACCGATACAAGGTATGGAAAGAACGACTGATTTTATTTTCTTATCGGCTGGAATTGCGATTATATTAACAACTTTCTTTGCGTTCTTCTTATCTACTCGAATTACAGCACCACTTCGTAAAATGCGTGAGGTTGCTTTTGAAGTGTCGCGTGGGAAGTTTGATGCGAAAGCTCCTATGGTATCTCAGGATGAGATTGGTGAGCTTGCAACGGCCTTAAATCAAATGGGAAAACAGTTGAAGTTTAATATGAACGCCTTGCAACAAGAGAAAGAACAGTTAGCTAGTATTTTAAGTAGTATGGCAGATGGGGTTATTACATTAAATCAAGAAGGTGAAGTTGTAGTAATCAATCCGCCGGCCGAACATTTCTTACAAGTTTGGCAAGAAGAAAAAGAGATAGAGCTAAGTAAAAAACTACCTTCTGAACTTGTGGAACTATTCCATCTTGTTGTAGAAAGTGAACAACAACAAGTTGTTGAAATTAATTTACAAAAAGGGAACTATGTAGTTCTTATGACGCCGCTTTACAATCAAACGAAAATTCGTGGAGCTGTAGCGGTACTGCGAGATATGACGGAAGAACGCCGTCTTGAAAAGATGCGTCAAGACTTTATTGCGAATGTATCGCATGAACTTCGTACACCAATGGTAATGCTGCAAGGGTATAGTGAAGCGATTTTAGATGATATTGTGCAAACGAAAGAAGAAATTAATGAGTTTGTTCAAATCATTTATGATGAATCCGTTCGTTTAGGTAAACTTGTAAATGAATTATTAGATTTAGCACGCATGGAAAGTGGTAATGTAGAGTTACATATAGGTGAAGTTGATATTCATCCTTTCGTTGAAAAAATAGGTCGTAAATTCCAAGGGATTGCAAAGGATAAAGAGGTCGCGTTAACGGTTGATTTCAAAGATCCAATTGAACAATACCCGTTTGATGCAGATCGTATGGAACAAGTATTGACGAATTTAATTGATAACGCAATACGTCATACAAACGCAGGCGGACATGTAACGCTTGTAATTGATACGAAAAATAATGGCCTCATTTTTGAAGTACAAGATTCGGGTGCAGGCATTCCAGAAGAGGATATTCCATTTTTATTTGATCGTTTCTATAAAGCTGATAAAGCAAGAACACGTGGGAAAAAGGGTGGAACAGGACTCGGGCTTGCGATTGCGAAAAATATTGTGCAAGGCCATGATGGTAAAATTTCTGTATCAAGTGTTGTTGGAGAAGGAACTACATTTTCTGTCTATTTACCGAATCGTATAATTTAGATATGTGTTTTTAAAGTTGATAATGAATAAAGTTCTGCTGTTTTTTATTTTTTTGTAAACTCAATTAAATAAAGAATGGTAGAACTTTTTTCTATGTTGCTCGAATAAAGAATAACAAGAGAGGTGCTGTGAAGAAATGAAATTATATACAAAAACAGGAGATAAAGGAACGACAAGTGTAATAGGCGGTAGGGTTGATAAAGATGATATCCGTGTGGAAGCGTATGGAACAATAGACGAGGCGAATTCTCATATCGGATATGCAATGACTAAGCTTCAAGGCGGGACTTATAGAGATATTTACAATGAGCTCGAAAATATTCAACATGAGCTATTTGATTGCGGAGGAGACTTGGCAATAGTGGAACAAAAAATTCCTTATAAGGTGACAATTGAGATGGTTGAAAGCTTAGAAAGAAAGATTGATTTGTATATAGAAGAAGCCCCGCCATTAGAACGCTTTATTTTGCCAGGAGGTAGCGAGGCGGCGGCTACTATTCATATTGCACGTACTGTTGTAAGGAGAGCAGAACGCTCTATAGTATCATTGCAAAAAGAAGTGAAAATAAATGAAGTTGTCTTAAAGTATGTAAATAGATTATCTGATTATTTGTTTGCAATAGCTCGAGTAATAAATGCTCGATTACAAGTGAAAGATGTGGAGTATAACCGTAGTGCATTAGTTTTTCGTGATAAGAAAGAGAAGGAAGTGGAGTAATTCACTTTCTTTTTTTTTGTATACTTTTTTCTGTAATATACCAAAATAGAGAAGGTATGGTGGTAATTAGAAAACGGAGGATGTATATGAAAGTTTTAAAATGCGGCGTCATGCTATTGAGTATACTGTTTGTATCTCAATTACATGTTTATGCAGAAGAAAATCGATGGACATGGCCTGTTGAAGGTCAGATAAGTGATTATTTTGGGACAAGGCATGGAAAACACTATGGTATTGATGTAGCTGCGCCAATTGGAACGCCTGTGGCAGCTATCCAAGATGGTAAGGTAACGAGGTCTTATTATTCGAGTAGTTATGGAAATGTTGTATTTATTAAACACGGAGAATATGAGGCTGTATATGCACATTTAAATAAGAGATATGTGGGACAAGGAGATTATATTTCAAAAGGAGAAAAAATTGGAGAAGTAGGGAACACGGGAGAATCGCGAGGTGCACACTTACATCTAGAACTTCATCAAGGAAGATGGACGATGGCGAAAAAGAATGCGATGAACCCATTGCTTGTTTTAAGTGAACAAAGAAATGAAGTTGTTTCTTCGTCATTATATGTCGTACAAAAAGGGGATACTTTAGTTAGTATTGCACGGAAATTTAGTATGACACTTAAGGAAATTAAAGAAAAAAATGGATTGCAGCAAGAGCTAATTTATCCTAATCAACAATTATATGTTAAGTAAAGGAAACGTCTCAAAAATTAAACTTTGAACAAATTTATGTTCTTCTTAAATAATGTTCAATGTAAATGAAATTATATGGGCGCTTTTGCTAGAACTATTGAGTGAATCAGAGCATCTATATCTAAAAGAAAACCGTCCCAAAGTTTATTTTGGGACGGCTTCTTTTACCAAAAAATAAAGACACATATAAATCCAGAAATAGCTAAATAGCTATACAAGTAAAAAACTTTTGTTCTTGTTTTCTCTTTTGTTCGAAACAGTACGATAGTCGGTTCAATTAAACCGATTGTCAAACAAAGTAGGCCAAGAAGCATACAACCAATCGAAATAGAATACAGGGCGATTTGTGGTGCTTGAAATGGAATCATCCATTTTAATAAAAATGCAATAAGTGCAGTGTAACAAATACTACCGATGTATTTATTCAGTGGTGTATTAGAACGAAAACCAGGAAGTTTTTTTAAGAAAGAGCGGGAAACAACTTCTGTTTGTAAAGATGTATGCTCTTCAATAATTTTTTGAGCTTCTTTTCCTTTTTGAAAAAGAGATAAGATCCAATTTCGCTCACCCTGAAAAATAAATTGAGAAGTTGTCAAATAGTGATCAATCTTCACTTTATTCCAACTCTTCCACGGATGACGCTCACACAATTTTAATTTACTTTCTGTTTTTTTATCATACTGATAAATACTTATGCCATCTTCATCGAAAGTAGCATAGTATGTCTCATTTGAGAATGTGCCTAAATCAATTGGGCAGTAGAAAAGTAATTCTTTTTTTAAGTAAAAGTATTCTTTTCTTAAGTTTTTTTTCATTGCTTCTCGAATAGAATGTCTCTTTTCTTTTTTCATGACATTTCCTCCATAACTCAGAAAATGTTCTTATCTTAACAATTCAATATCTTATCACTTTTAATTATATATGACTAGGTAATCCAAAAGAGAAATGCCGAATAATAAAAAAATATGGATTGTATTGTAAAATATCTCGCAATTTATTTGTTGTTATGAAAAATAAATAACTAATTTTAAATAAGTTACAATTTTTTAGTTCACAATGTTATGAGGTTGTTGTATAATGAAGGGGAAAATAGAATATCGGTCTATCTTCGGGGCAGGGTGAAAATCCCGACCGGCGGTGATGAACTATTTATGATTTTGTTCTAAGCCCGCGAGCCGTTAAGGCAGGATTTGGTGTGATTCCAAAGCCGACAGTATAGTCTGGATGGGAGAAGATGGAGGTTCAAGCGTTCAAAAAAGATATGGATTTGAACGTCTGTTTGATGTGCCTTAAATTCTCCCTTTGTGTAAAACACAAAGGGTTTTTTCGTTCTATGAAAAAACAGGCATAGCAGAACCTTTCCACTTTCCATGAGATGATCGATGGAAAAGGAGAGAGAAAGATGAAACAAAAAAACAGTGTAGTGCAGATGGTGAGTGTAGCGATGCTAAGTAGTATTGCATATTTACTAATGATGTTGGATTTCCCGTTCCCAGGGCTTCCGCCATTTTTGAAAATTGATTTTAGTGATGTACCAGCTTTAATTGCAGCAATTATCTTTGGACCAGTAGCAGGAGTGATTGTAGAGGCGATAAAGAACATTTTACATTACGGGATTCAAGGGAGTTTAACGGGAGTACCAGTTGGAGAAATTGCAAACTTTATTGCAGGATGTTTATTTATTGGACCAGCAGCTTTCTTATTTAGAAAGTATCGTACTGTGAAGAGTTTAACTACAGGATTAATGCTAGGGACAATTACAATGGCACTTATTATGAGTGTATTAAACTACATCATCATATTCCCGGCTTACACTTGGTTTTTAAATTCACCGGCTATGTCTAGCGAAACCATAAGAACAACGGTTGTAACGGCAATCTTACCATTTAATTTAATTAAAGGGATTGTTGTAACAATTGTATTTGTAGCATTATTCTCACGCCTGAAAGTATGGGTGTTTGCAAAAATGAAAAATGCATAATATATATTAAAACCATTAGTAGTGTGAAACTACTAATGGTTTTTTATTAAGGAAAATAAAATTTAGATACAAAAAATGCCCCTCATCAATATGAGGGGCATTTTTTGAAGTTAATAAAAGACTATTCGAATTTTAAAGCGTCTCCGTCGAATGATTCGTCAGCAACTTTAATTGAGTCAGTTGGACAGCCTTCGAATGCATCCATCATATCTTCAATTAATACATCTGGAATTTCAACGATACCTTGGTTATCATCTAATGTTACAAATGCAATACCTTCATCATCATAGTCATAAATGTCTGGTGCAGCAGCGCCACAAGCACCACATGCAATACAAGTATCTTTATCAACGATTGTATATTTTGCCATCTTTTTTCCCTCCTGATAATATGTATGTGAAAAGCTCGCCATAAAAATTATAACCTTATTGTAAAACGGTTTGTAAAACTTTTCAACATAAAATTATAATGATAATGCTTATCAATTAGAGTGTCAACTTATTTTTGAATTATGTCATAAGATTTTCAAAATACGTAAATATGATTTCGTTTGATACAATAGACTATATACAAGTATATAGTTCTTATATGATAAGTTTAATGAGCGACAGTAGATAGTGTAATTGTACTGAAAAGAATGAAGTTAAGATTGGAAGGTGGAAGCGGTCATGCAAATACAATATACTTTGTTGCATTGTTTAAAACAATTGAATGGTGAGAGAACCGTTTCTTCTATTTATTATTTACTAAAGGGCAAACGTTCTTCGCAAACTTTACAAGATGGAAATATGTTCCGAATTTCATTTTTGTTCGGAATATATAAATCATTGAATAGAAATGACTATGATGGTGAAGTTGCAAAGTTGTTGCAAGCGGATTTTATTCAAGAAATACATGAAAATACATATGTGTTAACACCTACGGGTAAAATGCAGTTACATAAATGGGAGGAAGTTTATGCTTTTCCAGCACATTTGCATGGTTTACATTACGGTGAATTAGGTGAAACATTTTGGAAAAGATTATCATTGATTATTCAAACCATATCCAATTTACAACAGAATAATACGAGGTTTATTCCAATTCAGCAAGATACAGAAATAATGATGTGGGTGAAACGTTTTCTAACAGGAAGGCCATATAAGAGAAGTGAGTTGGCGAGAAAACTATGGACGGAAGTACAGAATCTTTTAGAAAAGAGTAATGCGATAGAAGCGACGATTGTAACATATCGATTAACGGGTTATGAACGTATTGGTTGTACATTGCAACAATTAGCAGAAATTACGAAACAAGATATATTCAGGGTGTATTTTTTATTTTGGGGTACAATGCATTTCTTTATACAAGAAGTTCGTGATAAAGAAAATGAATTTCCACTATTAGCTGAAATTATATCTTATCCAAATGAGAGAGCTGAATTATTTAGTTTATCCACGAAAAAAACATATAATTTTTGGAGGCAAGGACGTTCTTTAGAAGAAATAGCGACGATTCGGAATTTAAAGGTTGCAACGATAGAAGATCATTTTGTTGAAATTGCTTTGCGAGAAAAAGATTTTTCTATTGAAATGTTTATGGAAAAAGAAAAGATAGACAAAGTAATAAAAGTAATTGAAGCATTGCAAACGCGGAAGTTACGTGTTTTGAAACAAGCGGTTGGAGAAGATATTTCTTATTTTGAAGTTCGTCTTGTATTAGCGCGGATGGAGGGTGTAAATGAAACTTGAAGAATATTTATATAAGTGGTTTGGATATTCTGAATTTCGTCCAGGTCAAAAAGGAGTAATTACAGATTTATTAGAAGGAAAAGATGTGATAGCAATGCTTCCGACTGGAAGAGGGAAATCTATGTGCTATCAGTTTCCAGGGCTTATGCGAGAAGGAACAGTGCTTGTTGTATCACCGTTATTATCTTTAATGGAAGATCAAGTGACACAATTAAAGTATGTTGTGAAAAACCGAGTAATAGCATTTAATAGTTTTCGGACATTAAATGAAAAAAGAGAAGCGATGAAAAAATTATCTTCATATAAATTTATTTTTGTTTCACCAGAGATGTTACAGTCGGAGTTATTAATTAGGGAATTGAAGAAAATTCATATTTCATTATTTGTTGTTGATGAGGCTCATTGTATTTCTCAATGGGGTTATGATTTTAGACCGGACTATAAAAGACTAAATGTAGTTATTAAAAATATTGGTTCTCCTACAGTATTAGCATTGACAGCCACAGCGACAAAAGGGGTACTGCAGGATATCGCAGATAGTTTAAATTTAAAGGGTGCTGCGGAACATGTATACTCTATTGACCGTCCTAATATTGCAATGGATGTGCAATTTGTAGAGACGATAGAAGAAAAGAAAGAGACGCTTTTAGAGCAGGTGATGTATTTACAAGGGCCGGGGATTGTATATTGCTCAAGTAGAGCGTGGACAGAAAGGTTAACGGAATACTTGAGAGGGAAAGGTGTTACTGGTGTAGCTTTTTATCATGGTGGTATGGAACATGAAGAGCGTATGTTAATTCAACAGCAGTTTATGAACGATCAATTGCAACTTGTAATATGTACAAGTGCATTTGGTATGGGGGTAAATAAGGCGAATACGCGATATATTATTCATTTTCATTATCCAACTAATATAGCTTCTTACTTACAAGAAATCGGAAGAGCTGGAAGAGATGGCGAACCGAGTATAGCTATTTTATTATGTAGTCCGTTGGATCATGATTTACCAATTTCAATCATTGAGGATGAATTGCCAAGTAAGTCACAAATACAATTTTTATTTTCTTTACTACAAGAAAGAATGTTTCAAACGAAAGAATTACCAATAGAAGATGTAGAAGAAATTTGTTATAATGCAGCAAGATTTAATGAGCAATATTGGCGTTTCGTTCGTTATCATCTCGAACAGGTTGGAATTATACAACAACGAAGATTATTATTAGAAGGTTTGTCAGATGAAATCATGAACCGATTAATAGCTGAAGTAGAAATAAGGTTGCGTAATAAATATAGTGAGCTAGAAAATATGAAGTCATGGATACAAGTTAAAGGATGTAGACGTGAATATGTGCTGCAACAGTTCGGTTATAGGAAAGAGCAAGAGTTAATTAATTGCTGCGATTATTGCGGTATTACAAAAGAAGATTATAAAAAAAGACGAGCGCAACAATCGGATTTCGACTATAATTGGGAAACAGAGTTACAAAAGCTTTTCGGCCTAGAAAAGATGGAGGAATGATGAACATTCAAAGGCATAATGTTGAAGATATGAGTCCGCAGGAAATAAGGCTGAATCTATATATAACACAGTTAATTATTATCGGTATTGGCTGTTTACTGGCATATATATTATTTCAAGATGTAAAAGAAGTCTTTAATTTATGGAAATGGGAACCAGTATCTATACTTATTATAGGTGGTTTGTTAGCGATTGGTATTGTGTTATTAGATTATGTTGCAATGCGAGTGTTTCCGGAGTCTTGGTTTGATGATGGTGGTATTAACGATAAGATGTTTCGAGGAATGTCCGTTCTGCATTTACTCGTTATTACGTTCTTAATTGGTTTTGCAGAAGAGTTTTTATTTAGAGGTGTAGTGCAGACTCATTTTGGAATTGTAATTGCGAGCTTCGTATTTGCAGTGTTACATATTCGTTATATAACAAAGCCATTTTTGTTTTGTTTCGTCTGTTTCATTAGTTTTGTCTTTGGTTATGTATTTGAATGGACAGGAAATTTGTTTATAACAATCTTTGCACACTTTCTTGTTGATTTTATAATGGGACTCCAATTAAGAAAATAAATGGAAGGTGGTGGTGAACAACATGAGGAAACGAATTCCTGATTTTGAAGAGGAATTAGAAGTTGAGCGAGTGGAAGAAAAAGAAAGTTTACCGCCGCGTAGTGAAATTCATAGAAATAAAGAGAAAAAACAAAAGTTTAAAATAAATCACATTTTCGTCCGGGTTTTAACATTTCTATTCATTCTGCTGCCAATTAGTATTTTGTGGTACACGGATAAATATATTCAGGTGAAGGGTGATAGTAATAATGCCGGAAAAAGTGCGTTTGAAGTAATCTTCTTTGATTCAGCTAAATCTGAGTCGCAGAAACAGTCTGAAAAAGTAATAACGCATACTGTGAAAGAGGGAGAAACTTTAGAAAGTATAGCGAAGCAATATTTTTCAGATGGAAATGGAATTGAAGTAATTAAAAAGTATAATAACTTGCAAGAAGATGAAGTGAGTGCAGGTCAAGAATTAAAAATTCCGATAAAAGATAAGTCCACAAAGCAAGAAAGCTAGTGAGTTAAGCGATCACAGTTTGTTATAAAAGCCTAGGATTATCTTTATGAGGAGGGGAGTCAAAAATATGATATGGATTATATTATTCAGTACTCTCATAGGCATGGGGATTTTATTACTTCTTGTGATGTATAAAGAAGCGATGCGTAATAAGGTGTTGGAACATACTTTAGTATTTAAAGAATTTCCGAAAAGTTTTCAAAAAGTAAATGTGTTTTTTATTTCTGATATTCATAGAAGAGTCATTTCGAATTTGTTAATTGAACAAGTAAAAGGAAAAGTAGATATTGTAATTATCGGAGGAGATTTAGCAGAGAAAGGTGTCTCTTTATCAAAAATCTCTGCGAATATTCAAAAGTTAAGAGAGATAGGTCCTGTATATTTTGTGTGGGGAAACAATGATTATGAGATAGAATATCATGAATTAGATGCGTTATTATTAGAAAATAACGTAAAAGTTTTAGATAATACAAGAGTGGTATTTGAGTCTGAATTAGGAGAGAAAATTTGTTTGCTCGGTATCGATGATGTTGGATTGCACCGTGATCGTCTAGATTTGGCATTGGCGGATTGTAAAGAAGATGGTTTTCGTATCCTAGTTAGTCACAACCCTGATATAATAAAAAAAATGTCTGGAAATGAACAGATTTCACTTGTGTTAAGTGGACATACGCATGGAGGACAAATCCGATTATTCCCATCTAAAAAATATTTAAAAGGTGGCGTATATAACCATTTGAATACGATTCTCTTTGTTAGTAATGGGTACGGAACAACATTGATACCACTTCGTTTCCGAGCACCTGCTCAAACACATATCATTACATTGTGCGGAGGGAAATGATGCCAACTCTTAGTGGGAAATATAATATAAAAGCTGTTTCGAATATAATTGGAGTTCAGCCGAGCACGCTTCGTGCATGGGAAAGACGATATCAAATTATTGCCCCAAAGCGAAATCAAGCTGGGCATCGTTTATATACAGAAGAGCATATTCAAATTTTAAAATGGTTAATGGAAAAAGTTTCCTCCGGCATGATGATTGGACAAGCAGTTCAGTTATTAGAAGAGAATCGTTTGCCGAGTACAGTTCAAAAAGAGATACATTTCGATAAAGAAGTTGTTTTAGTGGACGATTTGCTACAAGCTTTGTTAAAATTTGATGAAATTACAATTGCTGCATTATTAAACGAAGCTTTTAGTATATATTCAACAGAAAAGGTTGTTGCCAGTATCGTTCTTCGAGTGACAGACAAATTATTAACGTCAAAAAATAATAATGAGATTTCAATGGTGCAATTCCAATATGCACTATCATTTTTACAAACGCGTCTAGGGATGGTGTATCACAATGCCTCAATGTTTTCCTCTTTACACAAAGTTATTGTGTTAGAAAAGAATGCATTGAAAGGATTTATTTTTTCAACTTATTTACGCTTAAAAGGATATGAGGCGATATATATTAGGACAAGCTTAGCTGAAGATGGTATGTTGTCAGCGGTAGAGGAAATACAGCCGAAATATGTATTTGTATCTTTTGCTGACGAACAAGATATGAAAAAGACGATGAACTTTATAAATTTATTACAAGAAAAAAGGGAATCTCTTTCTGTTGGATTTATCGGAAAGCTAGGCGTTCTAAACCAGTTGGACATTGAAACAATCTTAATTGGTGATACGAAAGAAGAATGGGATGAATGGTTAAAAATATCGGAATAGTTGTTCGAAAAGAACCATCTATTTTCTATTTCATATAATAAAATTAGATGCATTGGTTACGTAGGGAGGGTATGAGATGAGGCTGGAACGATTAAATTACAATAAGATAAAAATTTTTCTAACATTTGATGATTTATCTGAACGAGGATTAACGAAAGAAGATTTATGGAGAAATGCGCCGAAAGTACAGCAATTATTTCGTGATATGATGCAAGAAGCAAATAAGGAATTAGGATTTGAAGCAGATGGTCCGATTGCAGTTGAAGTGTTTTCTCTACAAGCACAAGGGATGGTTGTAATTGTAACGAAAGAAAATCAAGAAATGGATACAGATGATGAGTTCCGTGACGAGTTTATTGAAATGCAAGTGACTCTAGATGAAAGTGAGCATATATTATATGAGTTTGCTACGCTAGATGACGTAATTAACCTGTCGAATCGCTTATATAACCTTGGTGTAACTGGCGGAAAGCTATATACGTGGGATGAGCGCTTCTATCTTTGGGTGGAAGAAGAGGAACAAATTCAATTGTTAAAGGCGGATTTTATAGCTATTTTAGCGGAATACGGTAATCCGTCTACAGCAACCATTTATCGCATCATGGAGTACGGTAAAGAATTAATGGATGTTAACGCGATAGAACAAATACACAATTACTTTGTGAAAAAACAAAACCTCAGCTAATACAACAAAGCTGAGGTTTTGTTTTTATTTGGATAAGGGAAGGGAGGATTGTAAATACTCGAACATACTTTTTGAAAATAAAATATGCAGTTTTATGGGAGTATGGTTGATGAAAATAAAAAACATTTAAATATTTAAGTATTTTACTTTTCTAAAAGTAATAAAAGGACTATAATAATAGTGAAAACGCTTGCAACATAAAATAGTTTGTATATATTTGTTAGCGTTTTCTATTGCATTCCAAATTTAAGGGTGTATACTAGGCAATGAAGGTTTACTAAACAAGTGAAATTACAGGGGGTTTACTTACTATGGTAGCCGAAAAGGGAACTCAAACAAAAACACAACAACAAAGGGAACAACATTTTGAACTATTGAATTCAACACAAATTGTTATTAGTGAAGCGTTAGAAAAATTGGGTTATCCAAACGAAGTATATGAATTATTAAAAGAACCAATTCGTATGATGACAGTGAAAATACCAGTTCGTATGGATGACGGGACTGTTAAAATATTTACAGGATATCGTGCACAACATAATGATGCTGTTGGTCCAACGAAAGGTGGAATTCGCTTCCATCCGAATGTAACAGAAAATGAAGTGAAAGCACTTTCAATCTGGATGAGTTTAAAATGTGGTATTGTTGATTTACCATATGGTGGAGGTAAGGGTGGAATTATCTGTGATCCACGTGAAATGTCATTCCGTGAGTTAGAAAGATTAAGCCGCGGTTATGTACGAGCAATTAGCCAAATCGTAGGTCCGACGAAAGATATTCCAGCTCCAGATGTATTCACAAACTCTCAAATTATGGCATGGATGATGGATGAGTATAGCCGTATTGATGAATTTAATTCACCAGGATTTATTACAGGTAAACCGCTTGTATTAGGTGGATCACATGGACGTGAAACAGCAACAGCGAAAGGTGTAACAATTTGTATTCGCGAAGCTGCGAAAAAACGTGGCATTGATATTAAGGGTGCACGCGTTGTTGTTCAAGGATTCGGTAATGCTGGTAGCTTCTTAGCTAAATTTATGCATGATGCAGGTGCGAAAGTTATTGCAATCTCAGATGCTTACGGCGCGTTACATGATCCAAACGGATTAGATATTGATTATTTATTAGACCGTCGTGATAGCTTCGGTACAGTAACAAAGCTATTTAACAATACAATTTCAAACAAAGAATTGTTAGAGCTTGATTGCGATATTTTAGTTCCAGCTGCAATTGAGAACCAAATTACAGAAGAAAATGCTAATGATATTAAAGCGAAAATCGTTGTTGAAGCTGCAAATGGTCCAACAACATTAGAAGCGACTAAAATTTTAACAGATCGCGGAATTTTACTTGTTCCAGACGTGTTAGCAAGTGCTGGTGGTGTAACAGTATCTTACTTTGAGTGGGTACAAAATAACCAAGGTTACTACTGGACTGAAGAAGAAGTAGAACAACGTTTAGAAAAAGTAATGGTAAGATCATTTGATTCTATTTATGAAACAGCACAAGTTCGTAAAGTGAACATGCGCTTAGCGGCGTACATGGTTGGTGTTCGTAAAATGGCTGAAGCAAGCCGCTTCAGAGGTTGGGTATAAAATATTATATCTTGAGAAAACGTGATTTCCTTTCGAGGAAATCACGTTTTTTTGTTGAAATATTGAATGAGGTATTGTATATGGAGAATGAAATGCTGGAACGAGTAGAACAATTAGAAGAAAAGGTTAAGAGGTTAGAGGGAGAACTTGCAAGAACGATGAAAGCTCGAAAAATAAGTATCGTTCGGATGTTCGGGGAAGCGCTACTGTTTTTGAGATTTGGTGTGGTTGTAGTAGGGGCGATTATTGCCGTTGTAATCTCAATTTTTACTTGGATTGCTGAAAAATAAAATAAAAACAAAAAAGAACGCTTGTTCTATACGAACAAACGTGCTATACTCTCCTTAGATAAACAAAACGGAAATGATTTTAAGGAGAGATAAATGATGAAAATGACAGTAGACCAAAGATTTATGATGCCAGCAGATGTTGTAGAGCGAGTGGAAGTATTACGAAACAAACAAAGCAAGCGTGGCACATTATTACAATCGGTAAATAAATTTTTCGGTTTAGATACGAAAGAAGATTGTGTTTGGTTTTACGGTTTTTATGGAGTGGCTGTAAGTATCTTGTTGTTTATGGTGTTCACTTCAAATATTTTCGATTTTCTCTTCGCGTAAGAAATATGCGATAAGGACATTGTTACCGAATACATATATAAGGAAGTAAGGTAACCTTCTAGAGCGGGAGTTGGTAGCAATGGCAATGTTTCCTATAGAGCGCAACTATATTGGATATGGAAGTTCACGACCAGGGATTCCTCTGACTAAAGTTAGATTTATTGTAAGCCATGATACGGGGAATCCTGGAAGCAATGCGATAGGAAATCGAGATTACTTTAATGAATTACAACCGAAAGCTTCGGCGCATACATTTATAGATGATAAAACAATATTGGAGATTATTCCTATAAATGAAGTTGCGTATCATGTTCGATATGGTGTGCCGACGGATAATGACTTATATGGCTATGACGCGAATAAGGCGGCCATTGGAGTGGAACTTTGTTATGGCGGTGATGTTAACTTTTGGGAAGCATATAATCGTTTTACATGGTATCATGCGTATTTATGCCAAAACTTTGGCTTAAATCCGAAAAAAGATATCGTGTCACATAAAACGCTTGATCCAGCTAGAAAGATTGATCCTGAGAATGTATTAGGGAAACAAGGTATTAAATTTCAGCAGTTTTTAGCAGATGTCTATCGGATGTACGTTTCGTTTAGATGACAAATATATGAAAAATGAATACAATAAAGATAGGTGCCTACTGCTGTAAGTAGGTTTTTTCTTGTTTTTATAAATAGTGTATTGGTAGAAGACTAGGAGTGGACGAGTATGCAGAAAGAAACAGTTATTATAATCGGAGGCGGTCCGTGCGGATTAGCGGCTGCAATTTCGTTGCAAAAGGTTGGGATAAATCCGTTAGTAATTGAAAAAGGAAACATTGTAAATGCCATTTATAATTATCCAACTCATCAAACATTTTTCTCTTCGAGTGAAAAATTAGAAATTGGTGATGTAGCTTTTATTACAGAAAATCGTAAGCCAGTTCGAAATCAAGCGCTTGCGTATTATCGTGAAGTAGTAAAACGTAAATCTGTACGTGTAAATGCTTTTGAGCGAGTGGAGAAAGTTCAAAAAGATGGAGAAGTTTTTCAGGTTGAGACGACAAAGCGTGACGGAAGTAAAGAAATATATATAGCGAAATATATTGTTGTAGCAACTGGATATTATGATAATCCAAATTATATGAATGTTCCAGGTGAGGAATTGAAGAAAGTAGCTCACTATTTTAAAGAGGGGCATCCTTATTTTGATCGAGATGTAGTAGTTATAGGTGGGAAAAACTCGAGTGTAGATGCCGCGTTAGAACTTGTTAAATCTGGTGCACGTGTAACGGTACTGTATCGTGGAAGTGAGTATTCACCAAGCATAAAGCCTTGGATTTTGCCGGAATTTGAGGCGTTAGTACGAAATGGTACAATTCAAATGCATTTTGGGGCTCATGTGAAAGAAATTACTGAGCATACATTAACGTTTACAGTTGATGGTGAAGCTTTTACAATCAAAAACAATTTTGTATTTGCGATGACTGGTTATCATCCTGATCATAGCTTCTTAACGAAGATGGGTGTTCAGATTGATGAAGAAACAGGACGTCCAATTTATACAGAGGATAGAATGGAAACGAATGCTGAAAATATTTTCATTGCAGGTGTCATTGCTGCTGGAAATAATGCAAATGAAATATTTATCGAGAACGGTAGATTTCATGGAGATGCGATTGCGCAAACCATTGCATTAAGAGAAAAATAAAAAGGAGCTGTCGGGAAAACCTCGACAGCTTCTTTTTATTCGTGCATAAACATATTTTGAATGGATTCATGAGAATTTGTATTCTCTAATGCAACAAGCAATTTAATGCGTGCTTTTTGTGCATTTAAGCCGTATGTGAATACAATGCCCATATCTTTTAAGTGTTTACCGCCACCTTCATACGAATATACGTCTTGAACGATACCGTTGAAACAGCGAGAAACTAATACGACAGGAATACCTTTATTTAATAATCTTTCTAGGCTAGGTAGTGTTCTCGGAGGGAGATTACCTTGTCCAAGAGCTTCGATAACAATGCCGTCTACAGGAAGATTTTCGATTGCTGCTAATAATGTATCATCCATACCAGCATATGCTTTTAGAACAACTACATTTTTAGACACTTTGTTTATCGTATATGTTTCGTGATGTACTAAAGCGTGATGGAAGACAACGCCGCGTTTTGTTACCATTCCAATTGGTCCGTATTGTGGGCTTTGGAATGTTGCGACATTACTTGTATGTGTTTTCGTTACATTTGTAGCGCAATGAATTTCGTCATTTAATACGACTAAAACACCTTTTTCTGCAGCTTCATCACAACTAGCAACTTTTACAGCTGATAAGAAGTTATATAGACCATCAGCACCTAACTCATTGCTAGAGCGCATTGCACCTGTCACTACGATCGGAATAGTTGCTTGTACTGTTAAATCTAAGAAATAAGCTGTTTCTTCTAATGTATCCGTGCCATGCGTAATGACTACGCCATGAATGTTGTCTTGTTTTACTCTTTCATCAATGATGACTTGTAATTGTAACATTTCGCTCGGTGTCATATGAGGAGATGGTAGATGGAACACATCTTCAACGATTAAATCAACATCGCCTTCTAAATCAGGAATGAATTTTAAAAGAGGATTTTTTTCACCTGGTTGTACGACCCCAGTTTCTTTATCTTCCTCCATTGCAATTGTTCCACCTGTGTGTAAAACTAGGATTCTTTTCAATGCTTATACCCCTTTCAAGTAAAAAAATACATTTAGAACATAACATGTTTTGAGTAAATTCGACAATGGAAATGTATAAAAGTATGCCTCGAAAATGACAATAAAATTAACCGCTATATGTACGATGTATAAAATCACGAAACGAAATGGGCAAATATAGTATAGGAGGGAGGGATTGCGGTGAAAAAGATGGAGAGAATTTTTATTCGTATATTAATAATACAATTCATTTGTCTTTCTATTGTGCAATTGTTATTTATACATAAGTCATCAGTGAAATATTTATCTAAAATTGTTTATTATGAGGGTGTCATGGTAAAAAACAAAATGGAAATCTTACAGGTGAATAGGTAGTTTTCATTTTCTTCTATGAAGGATTATGCTACAATAATTGAGGATTTAATGACATGAAGCAAATGAGAAGAAGCAGGGTGAACACCTGCTTTTCGTTTTGTTTTATAAGTGAAAAAATGAGGTGTTACGATGGATAAACGAATTTCAATTGCTATAGATGGTCCAGCAGCTGCTGGGAAAAGTACAGTGGCAAAAGTTGTTGCGAAGGAACTTTCTTACGTTTATATTGATACAGGCGCAATGTACCGTACGCTTACATATGCAGCCCTTGAACAAAAAGTAGACATTGAAAATGAAGAGCAGTTAATGGAAGTTGTAAAGAATGTAAATATTGAGTTTCAGCAAGGAGACAATACACAGCTTGTATTTTTAAATGGACAAGATGTTTCTGAAGTAATTCGTACACCTGATGTGACGAATCGAGTATCTATTGTAGCGAAACATCGCCTTGTTCGTGAAGAAATGGTACGTCGTCAGCAAGAGTTAGCGAAAAAAGGCGGCGTTGTAATGGACGGCCGTGATATTGGTACACATGTATTACCGGATGCTGAAGTGAAAATCTTTATGCTTGCTTCTGTTGAAGAAAGAGCGGAAAGAAGACATTTAGAAAATTTAAATAAAGGTTTCGATTCTAATTTAGAGCAGTTAAAAGAAGAAATTGCTCAGCGTGATAAATTAGATTCAGAACGCGAAGTTTCTCCACTAAAAAAGGCTGATGATGCATTGGAATTAGATACGACTTCTTTATCAATTGAAGAAGTTGTCCAAAAAATTATGAGCATTGTTTCTGGAGTGTTTGCGAAATAAAGAAAGGGGATAATCCTCTTTCTTTTTTTTGTTTAAATAGAAATGTAAAGGATACGTGAATTGTGAGTCTCTTTCCTTGACAAATGAGCTGATTTGTAAGAAGTTAGTTAAAGAGGAATAAAACTGTCAGAATATATTCGCTATTATATTTCAAAACATACTTTTTTCAAGCTAGTTTTGCTGTATACTATTTATATAGGTTTAATATATTTTCTTGTGAATGGTATTGAAAAAGAGTATGTGATGAGAAATTCTTAAACGTGCAAATGAAAACTTTGTTTTCATTTCGTATATACATAAAAAATGCTTTGTCAATTCTGTAGGGAGGTATTTCCATGGTAGAGAAAATGAATGAAGAAGTTATGGATTCAAAAGAATTACAAGTTGGTGACGTTGTTACAGGTTCTGTAACGAAGGTTGAAGAGAAACAAGTGCTTGTAAATGTTGGATACAAAACAGATGGCGTAATTCCAATTAGTGAATTAGCTAACGTTCATATTGAAAAAGCAAGCGATGTTGTAGAATTAGATCAAACACTAGAGTTGAAAATTATTAAATTAGAAGAAGATGATCTTGTCTTATCTAAACGTGCTGTTGATGCAGAAAAAGCATGGGTAGAACTACAAGAGAAATTTACTTCTGGTCATGTATTTGATGTTACTGTAAAAGATATTGTGAATGGCGGATTAGTTGTGGACCTTGGTGTTCGCGGTTTTATTCCAGCTTCACTTGTAGAAGTACATTATGTAGAAGACTTTACTGACTATAAAGGTAAAACATTAGCGGTGAAAATTGTTGAATTAGACCGTGAAAAAAATCGTGTAATCCTTTCGCATAAAGCGGTAGTAGAATTAGAACTAGATTCTAAGAAAAAAGAAGCAATTTCTTCATTAAAAGAAGGGGACGTTGTTGAAGGAACAGTGCAACGATTAACTGACTTTGGCGCATTCGTTAACGTTGGTGGAGTGGACGGCTTAGTTCACATTTCACAAATTTCACACGAACGTGTAGAGCAACCTTCTGAAGTGTTGGAGCAAGGTCAAAAAGTTAAGGTAAAGGTGTTATCTGTTGATGCTGATACACAACGTATTTCTTTATCAATTAAAGCAGCTCAACCAGGACCTTGGGAAAACGTTGCTGGCGAAATAAAAGCTGGAGATATTCGTGAGGGAGTAGTAAAACGCCTTGTTACATTTGGTGCATTCGTTGAGATTTTACCTGGCGTTGAAGGACTTGTACACGTATCTCAAATTGCAAATCGTCACGTGAAAAATCCGAATGAAGTATTGGAAATGGGACAAGAAGTAAAAGTGAAAGTACTTGAAGTTCACGTAGCAGAGAAACGTATTTCTTTAAGTATAAAAGAAGCGCTTGAGGAAAATAATGTAACTGAAGATTATAGTCAGTATGAGCCAAATGCTGATTCTGCTACTTTCCAATTAAGTGATATTATTGGTGAACAACTGAAAAAATTAAAGAAATAATGAGGGGTACAAGTGGTAAGGGCAAAACGTAAATTAGATCATATTGAATATGCTCTTTCTACTGGTCAGTCTCGTACGCATGGCTTTCATGATATTGATTTTGTGCATCAAAGCTTGCCAAATTCAAATTATGACACAATAACATGTGAAACAAAAATCGGCGAACTTTCACTAAGTTCGCCGATTTTTATCAATGCGATGACTGGTGGTGGAGGAGAGAAAACGTTACATATTAATGAGCAATTAGCATATGTAGCGAAACATCATAACCTTGCTATGGCTGTAGGTTCGCAAATGGCGGCGTTAAAAGATGAAAGTGAAGTTGCTTCTTATAAGGTGATTAGAAAGGTAAACCCAAATGGTATTTTCTTTGCTAATTTAGGTAGTGAGGCAACTATCGAGCAGGCAGAGCGCGCCGTTGATATGATTGAAGCGAATGCATTGCAAATTCATTTAAATGTCATACAAGAGTTAACGATGCCAGAAGGAGACCGTGATTTTACTGGAGTACTTCAGCGCATTGAGAAAATTGTTTTAAATAGTAAAGTTCCTATCATTGTAAAAGAAGTTGGATTTGGGATGAGTAAGGAAACGATGCAACAGTTAGCGAACGTAGGTGTAACAGCCATTGATATTGGTGGGCAAGGTGGTACGAATTTTGCTGCTGTTGAAAATGAAAGAAGACAGCGAATGCTTTCTTATTTTAATAACTGGGGCATACAAACAGCAACCTCGATTATTGAAGCAACCTCTACAAATAATAACCTCTCTTTTATTGCATCTGGGGGTATACAAACAGCGCTTGACGTAGCGAAAGCAATCGCATTAGGGGCGAATACAACTGCGTTTGCTGGTTACTTTTTACGTATTTTAATGCAAGATGGTATCGAGAAGTTAGTGGATGAAATTGAGCTTCTACATACAGATTTGAAATTTATTATGACAGCTCTTGGTGCGAAGACGATAGAAGAGTTGCAATCTGTACCTCTTGTTGTAAAGGGTGAAACATATCATTGGTTAATGCAACGTGGTATTGATACTGCGCATTATAGTAGGAGATAAAAAATCAACCGTTCGGTTGATTTTTTTGTTCTATTCTTTTTCGTAATATAAAGTGGAGAATGGAACTAGTATTATATGAAAATATCATTTCGTGAAAATTACAATTGAAAAAGGGTTGAAAATGTAGATGGTGTGTTGTCGAATTACTGGAGAGAATTTAATTTTTAATGGGAATAGGTGAAGGTAAAAAGAAGTAGTGGAAGGATATAGTGCGCAAAATATTATTTTGATATAAATTTAAAACATTAAAATGATTATGTAAAAGACGGTTTCGGACAATATCGAAACCGTCTTTTTGTATTAATTAGTGCTGGTTTTGTTTTCGAGCCTGTTCTGGTGTATCAAGTCCAGTCGCACCTGGATATTGTAGTGATTGATCACGATCGGATTCAACGCGGCGTGATTCTCGTAGTTTTCGTTCTTGGCGATCTTTACCCATAATGAATAACACCTCCTTGTTAAAAGTGTTGCTGTTATAAGAAAAAACTATGCGTAAATAAAGTGGATTAACTTTCATAAAAAGTTCCCATAATGGAAAACATAGGAGGTGAAGTTGATGGATGGAAGTACTTTTTATTTTGTAGCTTGGATAGGGTGGGTCATCGCAACCTTTTTTATGAAAAAGGACCCTATTCGGTGGAAGTTAGGCGCTTGTATACTGATTTTTATAATTTGCTCTCCGTTACATGTAACGATTGCCTCATTCGTGGTATCGGTAAATGCTCTTCTACTTTGTATTATTTCTTTTATAGGGATCACGCTATATTCTGTCTGGAGAAAATTGTATAGCTTACTTTCGGCACTTATTATCGCAATGTTATATACAAGTTTTCATCTGTTAGAAATATATGATCCGATTTGGATTGTGGTGGATAGAGTGTTTCTGCTAAGTAGTGCTCTTGTGTATGCATCGGTGTTATTGCATGGGGATCGCGTATTACGATTATGTTCCCTATATGTAGGAATGTTACAAGGAGAGTTGCTAGTGACATTTATTTTTAGGAAATTGAATTTTCCATATGATTACGGTAGTTTAGCATTTTTTGATATCATCGCCGTTTCTACATTATTCATGGCAGTATTGTTTTTGATTGCAAAAGCATCAGTATACAGGGAACAGTTTAAGAGAAAAACACGTAAAAGAAAGGCGAGGGTAATACATGACTGAATATACACCAGCCATTTTATGCGGCGTAATAGCAGGGACAGTTACAAGGGTGCTAATGCTGCGGACGGATACGCGGCAATATCCGACGAGGCTGCATGGGAAAATCATTCATATTGCAATGGGTTTAATTGCAGCTGCTTTAGGAGCGATTGCAATCCCGTCTATTTTGAAAAAAGATTTTTCTGCCATTACATTTCTTACGTTAGCAGCGACACAATTTCGTGATGTACGTAATATGGAAAGAAATACGCTTCAACAATTAGATGGGTATGAGCTCGTACCGCGTGGAAATACATACATTGAAGGAATTGCATTGGTTTTTGAAAGTCGCAACTATTTGGCAATGTTAACGTCGTTTGCAACGACGTTTGCGTATATAGGGTTCCGTTCATGGATTGCAGGAGTAATTATGGCTATAATCGCATTTTTTATCGCGAAAAAATTAATGTCTGGTAAAAGGCTGCATGATCTTGTTGAAATTGAGCACGTTCCGCTTCGTTTTGAAGGAGCAGGGCTTTATATTGACAATATTTACATTATGAATATTGGATTGCCAGCAAGACAAGAAGAAATTATGAAATATGGTATGGGTTTTATTTTAAAGCCGAAATCAATTGATGCGATGGTTACAATCTCAAATTTAGGGCAACGACAAGCTATTTTACACGATGTTTCAGTAGCGTTAGGGATTTATAGAGATTCTGGTACACCAGCGCTTGTACCGTTAGCAAAGCGTGATTTAGAGGATGGCAGGGTTGGGATTTTTGTCCTGCCGCAAGATCAAGATGCAGAGAAAGCGATAGGTGTCATAGGAAATGTACCAACGTTAGAAAGTGCTGTCCATATGTCATCGGAAGCCCCGAAAGGAAGGGGAGATAAGAGATGATGTTAGAAAGTGTTATTCTGGCAGTTATAACAACGACTCCAGAAAAATTTGCAGGTGGTGCTCCTTTATTCGTTTGCGAATCGACAGAGGAACTAGAATTTGTTGCAAATAATTTAGAGGCAATTTTAGATGGTATTGCACATCGCTTACAAGAGAATGTATATATTATTGTGAAACATTAGCAACGTGTGTTATAATGTGAGGTGTTTTGATACGTTGAGAAATATTCTGGAATGCAAATCCCTTCTTGCACAAAGAAGGGTTTTTTACATAATAAACAGAAGCAAGTTGAAAGGATGAAAGTATATGCCGAAACCAGTAATAGCGATAGTAGGTCGCCCGAACGTAGGGAAATCTACTATTTTCAATAGAATTGTTGGAGAAAGAGTTTCAATCGTAGAAGATATTCCAGGTGTAACGCGTGATCGTATTTATAGCGCTGGAGAATGGTTAAATCATGAATTTAACATTATTGATACGGGCGGAATTGATATTGGAGACGAGCCGTTTTTGACACAAATTCGTCAACAAGCTGAAGTAGCAATTGATGAAGCGGATGTTATCATTTTTATGACAAACGGTCGTGACGGTGTAACAGCAGCTGATGAAGA
This sequence comes from Bacillus cereus group sp. BfR-BA-01347, assembly GCF_022663835.1. NCBI lineage: Bacteria > Bacillati > Bacillota > Bacilli > Caryophanales > Bacillaceae > Bacillus > Bacillus cereus group sp. BfR-BA-01347. Next base: position 105,980 of record NZ_JAKUGG010000001.1, read on the forward strand.
AGTTGCAAAAATTTTATATCGTTCAAATAAACCGGTTGTACTTGCGGTAAATAAAGTGGACAATCCGGAAATGCGCAGTGACATTTATGACTTTTATGCATTAGGATTTGGCGAACCATTCCCAATTTCAGGTACACACGGATTAGGATTAGGTGACTTACTAGACGAAGCTGCACAACATTTCCCAAAGATTGAAGAAGACGGATATGATGAAGACACAATTCGTTTCTCTTTAATTGGACGTCCAAATGTAGGGAAATCATCACTTGTAAATGCTCTTCTTGGTCAAGAGCGTGTAATTGTTAGTAATGTAGCAGGAACAACTCGTGATGCTGTCGATACACCATATAGTAAAGATGGAAAAGATTATGTAATTATTGATACAGCTGGTATGCGTAAAAAAGGAAAAGTGTATGAAAGTACAGAAAAATATAGTGTACTTCGTGCTCTAAGAGCGATTGAACGTTCTGACGTTGTTTTAGTTGTTTTAGATGGTGAAGAAGGAATTATTGAGCAAGATAAAAAAATCGCTGGATATGCTCATGATTCAGGGCGAGCTGTTGTTATCGTTGTAAATAAATGGGATGCAGTGAAAAAAGACGAGAAAACAATGAAAGCATTTGAAGAAAATATCCGTGCTCATTTCCAATTCTTAGAATACGCACCAATTGTTTTCTTATCTGCAAAAACGAGAAAACGTACACAAACATTAATACCGGTTATCGATGAGGTAAATGAAAGTCATAGTATCCGTATTCAAACGAACGTATTAAACGATGTAATTATGGATGCGGTAGCGATGAATCCGACACCAACTCATAATGGTAGCCGTCTGAAAATTTTCTATGCAACACAAGTTGCGGTAAAACCACCGACATTTGTTGTGTTTGTAAACGATCCAGAATTATTGCACTTCTCATATGAGCGTTTCTTAAAGAATCGCTTACGTGAATCATTTGGCTTCGTAGGAACGCCGATTCACATTATCGCTAGAGCAAGAGACTAATGGAGAGGATGTGATTTTATGACAAAAATCACAGTAGTAGGAGCAGGTAGCTGGGGAACAGCGTTAGCGATGGTATTAGCTGACAATGGACATGATGTACGTATTTGGGGGAATCGCCCAGAACTTATGGATGAAATTAATACGAAACATGAGAATAGTCGATATCTCCCAGGCATTACATTGCCAAGCACAATCGTAGCCTACTCTTCTTTAGAAGAAGCATTAGTAGATGTAAATACAGTACTGCTAGTAGTACCAACGAAAGCGTACAGAGATGTATTACAAGAGATGAAAGAAATTGTTACTGAATCAATTACTTGGATTCATGCGAGCAAAGGAATTGAACCTGGTACGTCAAAACGTATTTCGGAAGTGATTGAGGAAGAAATTCCAGAGCACTTAATTAAAGATGTTGTTGTACTGTCTGGACCGAGTCATGCTGAAGAAGTCGGTTTACGACAAGCGACAACAGTTACGTCTGCAGCAAAGCGTATGGAAGCGGCTGAGGAAGTACAAGATTTATTTATGAATAGTTATTTCCGTGTATACACAAATCCAGATATCGTTGGAGTTGAACTTGGTGGTGCGTTAAAAAATATTATCGCATTAGCTGCTGGTATAACTGATGGTCTTGGATTAGGTGATAATGCAAAAGCAGCATTGATGACACGTGGTTTAACAGAGATTGCTCGTTTAGGAAGAAAGATGGGCGGGAATCCGTTAACGTTTGCTGGTCTAACTGGTATGGGAGACTTAATTGTAACTTGTACAAGTGTTCATAGCCGAAATTGGCGAGCTGGAAATATGCTTGGAAAAGGACACTCTTTAGAAGAAGTGTTAGAAAGTATGGGTATGGTTGTGGAAGGTGTAAGAACAACGAAAGCTGCTCATGAATTGGCAGAGAAAATGGAAGTTGAAATGCCGATTACAGCTGCTTTATATGACGTGCTGTTCAATGGGAATAACGTAAAAGATGCGGTAGGCTCATTGATGGGACGTGTTCGAAAACATGAAGTGGAAGCTATACCTGATTTACTGTAAAGAAAAGCGCCAGAAGTACATTTGTACTTCTGGCGCTTTTTTATTTTTTGGGTCTTTTCACCATTTTTTCATTTTTGCATAGGATGAAGAGTAACTTGAGGAGAGGGTGAAAAGAATGGATAATAACATTTTTAATAATATTGAGAAGGAAGCGAAAGTAAATAAAGAGGATATTTTTAAATTAGCATCATCCGTGCAAAATGCGAATTTACGTGATGAAACTGTACTTCGTCAATTAATTCATCAAGTGGCTCTTATGGCGGGACGTGAAGTGCCGAAAGAGCAAGAGGATCAAATTGTAAAAGCGATTATTAATAATAATATGCCAACAGATTTTGGCTCGTTAAGCAAGATGTTTAAAAAATAAATTATGAGAAACAAAGAGTTTGTAGATTGCATATGATAGCCATGAAAGAATGGGAATAGAGCTGTTTTTGGGCATATTTGGTCAACCGAAGCGAGAGATACAATCGCTTCGGCTTTATTTTTGCCTAGATTGGTGAGAAATGCTGAAAAAACCTATTGATTAAAGTTACATATTCGCAATTTGTAGTAAAATGTTCTTTTTGTATTTGTTTAAAGATTTTAATTTGTTAAAATAGTATAAAAATAGATTAATAAAAAGGGGTGTGTATATGTCAGAAGGGCTTATGAAAATGTGGTTGGCTTTAGGGGCAATTGGATTTATGTTTTTTGCAGTAAGTTTTATTTTATTAAGTAGACATAAAATAAAGAATAAATTTTTGAAAGGGATTACAGCGTTAGTAGCCTACACCCTTATGATTGTGTCAGGAATTGTTATTTTTCTTGTTGTATTTAGTGGACCTGTACAGCAGTAAATGGAATGGTCTCGAAAATACTATATACGGAGCAAGTTATATTAGTATGAAAAGGTGATGCTAGTGAAAAAAGTCTATATTATTTTAATATTTTGTTGTATGAGCCTTTTAACGGGGTGTCTGTATCCGAAAGAAAATATAAAGCAAAATGCGGTTCCTTATGAAGATCAACTACAGGTTGTTCAAAAAGCTGTTGTGACATTTAAGGAGCAAAATGATGGGATATTGCCAATTAAGACGAGGGATATGAGTACACCTATTTATCAAAAGTATCCAATCGATTTTCAACAGATTGCCCCGCGTTACATACAAGAAGCGCCAGGGAATGCGTATGAAAGTGGAGGAGTATATCAATACGTATTAATAGACGTTGAAACAAATCCAACAGTAAAGTTAATTGATGTTAGGATGGCTGAACAAATTCAGGAACTCTCTTTAAAGCTTAGGATGTATCGTGATGAACATCAATATCCACCTTTTAAAAAAGTAATTTCAGATGGTGTATATGAATTGGATTTCAAAAAACTAGGATATAAAGATGTACCACAAGTGACAAGTCCATATTCTGGTAAAGGACTTCCTTTTGTAATTAATGAAAAGGGAGAAGTTTTTGTTGATTATAGAATTGACTTATATGACGCTTTGAAAAAAAATGAAGGGCAGTTTACAGAGGGAGAAGATATTCGAAATATACTTTTGAAAGCTTCCCCGTTTGTACCAGCTTATTCTTTACCGTACACAGTAAAGGACGGAGAACCAATTTTTTTAAAATGATAAGTCATGAACCTTTCTTTTAGTGAATAAGTTCTAGAAGAAAGGTTTTTTATGTTATACAACTTACGATGCAAACAAAAGATATTTTTTAATAGTCATATGAAATTGGACAAAATTATATGATATATTGTCCGAACTTCTAGAATACCATTATATTATATCAGATATTATAGGCAACGTTAGAGAAGGTATTAGTTGACTATAAACGCGGAATTATTCCCAAAAATTTTGAGGGAGGGAATCACTTGGAAAAGGTAGATATTTTTAAAGATATTGCAGAACGAACAGGCGGTGATATTTATTTTGGAGTTGTAGGAGCTGTTCGAACAGGGAAATCAACATTCATTAAAAAATTTATGGAACTTGTAGTTATTCCAAATATTGAGAATGAGTCTGACCGTCAAAGAGCGCAGGATGAATTGCCTCAAAGTGCTGCTGGTCGTACAATTATGACGACGGAACCGAAGTTTGTTCCAAACCAAGCGGTTTCTATCGAAGTAGATGAAGGACTTGAAGTGAATATTCGATTAGTAGATTGTGTTGGATATACGGTTCCTGGAGCGAAGGGCTATGAAGATGAGAATGGCCCGCGCATGATTAATACCCCTTGGTATGAAGAACCTATTCCATTCCATGAAGCTGCAGAAATCGGCACGCGTAAAGTAATTCAAGAACATTCAACAATTGGTGTTGTAATTACAACAGATGGAACAATTGGTGAAATTCCAAGAAGAGATTATATAGAGGCAGAAGAACGCGTTGTAAATGAGTTGAAAGAAGTAGGAAAACCTTTCATTATGATAATTAATACGGTACAGCCGTATCATCCAGATACAGAGCAATTACGCCAAAGTTTATCAGAAGAATATGATATCCCGGTTATTGCAATGAGTGTGGAGAGTTTAAGAGAAACAGATGTATATAATGTACTTCGTGAAGCGTTATTTGAATTCCCTGTATTAGAAGTGAATGTGAACCTTCCAAGCTGGGTGATGGTGCTAAATGAAGGGCATTGGTTGCGTCAAAGTTATCAAGAAGCAGTTCAAGAAACTGTGAAGGATATAAAACGTCTTCGTGATGTGGATCGCGTTGTTTGGCAGTTTAGTCAATATGAATTTATTGATCGAGCGAGCCTAGCTGGCATTGATATGGGGCAAGGTGTGGCGGAGATTGATTTATATGCGCCAGATGAATTATATGATCAGATTTTAAAAGAAGTAGTAGGAGTAGAAATTCGAGGGAAAGATCATTTATTAAAGCTTATGCTCGATTTATCTCATGCGAAAATAGAGTACGATCAAGTGGCGGATGCACTGCGTATGGTTAAGCAAACAGGATATGGTGTAGCAGCGCCTGCATTAGCGGATATGAGCTTAGATGAGCCAGAAATTATTCGTCACGGTTCAAGGTTTGGTGTGAAGTTAAAAGCAGTAGCGCCATCTATTCATATGATTAAAGTAGATGTAGAGTCAACGTTTGAGCCGATTATAGGTACTGAAAAGCAAAGTGAAGAATTAGTTCGTTATTTAATGCAAGATTTTGAAGATGACCCGTTATCAATTTGGAATTCTGATATATTTGGACGTTCACTTAGCTCGATTGTTCGAGAAGGAATTCAGGCAAAATTATCTTTAATGCCAGAAAATGCTAGATATAAATTAAAAGAAACGCTAGAAAGAATTATTAATGAAGGATCTGGCGGATTAATTGCGATTATACTATAATAAAAAATCCCTCTCATTGTAGAGGGATTTTTTATTTTTTTGATTGTAAAATAGAAAAATAAACAGTCATTATCTAATACATTGTTGTAAATTGTCAAGTTTCATCAGATTTTCACATTTTCAGAGTAACAATTTCCTTAAAAATATTGAATTATAAAGGAGAATCGTATAATATAGGCGTTGATAATGATTTATCTACATCTTTGTAGTATAGAATTTGCAAAAATTGCCTACAAATGAAAGTAAGACTCATTTTATGATCATTATACAGTCTTATCTTTGGGAGGAGGTGAATGGCATGAACAAGACAGATTTAATCAATGCTGTTGCAGAAGCAAGTTCCCTTTCTAAAAAGGACGCAACAAAAGCAGTAGACGCTGTTTTTGATTCTATCTTAGAAGCTTTAAAACAAGGTGATAAAGTACAACTGATCGGATTCGGTAACTTCGAAGTTCGTGAGCGTGCGGCTCGTAAAGGTCGTAACCCACAAACAGGTGAGGAGATTGAAATCGCTGCAAGTAAAGTACCTGCATTCAAACCTGGTAAAGCGTTAAAAGATGCGGTTAAATAATCCTTACATATTAACAGGGAAGAAGAGTTTCCTTTTTGGGAACTCTTCTTTTTGCTTTTAAAAACATAAATATGCTAGAATGTGTTCGTATCACTTTTAGGTTTTCGGGAGGGCTAGCGGATGGCAAAAGTTAATTTAGAACAAATTGAACATGCAGTACGCCTTATTTTAGAGGCGATTGGGGATGACCCAAATCGTGAGGGAGTACTTGATACACCAAAGCGTGTTGCAAAAATGTACGCAGAAGTGTTCTCAGGTATGCATGAAGATCCGAAAGAGCATTTGCATAAAGTATTCGGAGAAGATCACGAAGAGCTTGTACTAGTAAAAGATATACCATTTTATTCGATGTGTGAGCATCATTTAGTTCCATTCTATGGAGTTGCTCACGTTGCATATATTCCGCAAGGTGGAAAGGTGACAGGGTTAAGTAAATTAGCTCGTACTGTAGATACAATTGCACGTCGTCCACAACTGCAAGAACGTATTACATCAACAGTAGCGAACTCTATTATGGAAGTACTAGAGCCTCATGGTGTAATGGTAGTAGTAGAAGCAGAACATATGTGTATGACGATGCGTGGTGTGAAAAAACCAGGTGCGAAAACAGTAACGACAGCAGTACGTGGTGTGCTTGAAAATGATGCTGCAGCACGCAGTGAAATTTTATCGTTTATTAAAACGAAGTAAAGAAAAGCGGGAAACTGCTTTTCTTTTTTTTTTTAGTAAATAAATGATATAGTTTTAACTAGACAGAGTGAGATTAGAAAGATTGCTTACATGAATGGTAGGTGTAGCCAAGTTTTGGTTATAGAAAATAGAGTGTATGTGTTATAATAAGTTTTATGAATTAGAAAACAAGGGTGATTTTTTGTGTGTGACATCTACGGAGGGTATGCGGGTATAAAAGAAAAATTGATGGAGAAATTACGCCATCCTTATTTTATAAACTATATTGAAGAACCATTTATTGATGAAGAAAAGATAGCATTGTTATATGGTGCTTTAAAGAGTGCAAACTTACATATAGAACAAATTGAGCATTACGTAGTAACAATTATGCTTGTACAAATTGCGCTTGATACACATGAAAGGGTATCAAATAAAGTAGGCGAGGAAGAAATTGAATCGCATAAATGTCGTCAATTAACAGTACTTGCAGGCGATTACTATAGTGGACTATATTATTATTTATTGTCTATGAACCGTGATATTGTTTTAATTCGTGCACTTGCTGAAGGAATTAAAGAGATAAATGAACACAAAATTATGTTATACCAAAAAGCGCATGAAACGATGAATGACATAATGAAAAGCATAGTAACGATTGAGTCTGCACTCCTTCAAAAAACATGTGATCATTTTCATTTATCACATTGGAAGCCATTTATCACATACGTATTAGGTGGAAATCGCCTTCAAAAAGAAATTCAATTGTATGCTGATAAACAACATTCACCTGTTTTTCAAGCTATGCAAGATGCTTTAGGGGATAAAGCAGAAGTAGTGATTAATGGTTGGATGAAGGACTTGAGAAAGAAAGAAAAACAATTTTTAGAAAATCACACAGATATAAATAAAATAAATTCTGTGTTAAGGAATAAATAGAAGACATAAGCAATTTTACATTGGAAGAAGGTACGAGCATGCAACAATCAAAAGAAGAAAGAGTACATGACGTATTTGAAAAGATTTCTGATAAATACGATGTGATGAATTCTGTAATTAGTTTTCAAAGACATAAAGCGTGGCGTAAAGAAACGATGCGAATTATGGATGTACAACCAGGCAGTCAAGCGCTTGATGTATGCTGTGGAACCGCGGATTGGACAATTGCGCTAGCTGGAGCCGTAGGTGAACAAGGAAAGGTTGTTGGCTTAGACTTCAGTGAAAATATGTTATCTGTCGGTAAGCAAAAGGTAGAGGCGTTACAATTAAAACAAGTAGAACTTCTACATGGGAATGCAATGGAACTTCCGTTTGAAGATAATACGTTTGATTATGTGACGATTGGGTTTGGTTTACGTAACGTGCCGGATTATATGCACGTATTAAAAGAAATGACGCGTGTAGTAAAACCAGGTGGAAAAGTAATCTGTTTAGAAACATCTCAACCAACAATGATTGGTTTTCGACAAGGGTATATTTTATACTTTAAATATATCATGCCGTTATTTGGAAAGATGTTTGCGAAAAGTTATAAAGAATATTCATGGCTTCAAGAATCTGCTAGTACGTTCCCAGGAATGAAAGAATTGGCTCAAATGTTTGAGCAAGCTGGACTTGAACGTGTGCAAGTGAAACCATTTACTTTTGGGGTAGCAGCGATGCATTTAGGTATTAAACCAGAATCAAAATAGAAAAAAGAAGTTTTAGGTTAAGGTGAACAATATGAAGTTACAACTTATGTACTCTTTTTTACGATCGGATATTAATGTGATAGAAAAAGAATTAAAAAAGACAGTCGCTTCTGAACAGCCATTAGTAGAAGAGGCAGCATTACAGCTTATTGAAGCTGGTGGGAAACGAATTCGTCCTGTATTTGTGTTGCTTGCAGGGAAATTTGGAGATTATAAGTTAGATGCGATTAAGCATGTTGCTGTTGCGTTAGAACTTATTCATATGGCTTCTCTTGTTCACGATGATGTTATTGATGCTGCATTTTTACGACGCGGCAGTGCGACTGTGAATGCGAAATGGGGAGATCGTATTGCGATGTATACAGGGGACTATCTGTTCGCTAAGTCTCTTGAATGTATAACAAATATCGAAATTCCAGAGGCGCATCAAGCGTTATCACATACTATTTTAGAAGTCTGTAAAGGTGAAATTGAACAAATTAAAGATAAATACAATTATGACCAAAATTTAAGAACGTATTTAAGAAGAATAAAGCGAAAAACAGCATTATTAATTGCCGCGAGTTGTCAATTGGGAGCGATTGCTGCTGGTGCTAATCGTGATACGGTAAATCGTCTATTTTGGTATGGGTATTTTGTAGGGATGTCTTATCAAATTATTGATGACATTTTAGACTTCGTTTCCACAGAAGAGAAACTTGGAAAACCTGCTGGCGGAGATTTACTACAAGGGAATATTACACTTCCTGCTTTATATGCGATGGAAGATCCAGTACTTCGTCAGAAAATCACATCTGTACATGAAAATTCAACAGCAAGTGAAATGCAAGAAATTATTGATGCTGTAAAAAATAGTACAGCAATTGATCAAGCATTTGCGTTTAGTGAACGTTATTTACATAAAGCTTTAGAAATAATAAAACCACTTCCACGTGGAAAAGCAAAGTACGCATTACAAAATGTTGCAAAGTATATTGGAAAACGAAAATTTTAATGTTTATTCTAAAAAATAAAATAATCTCTCTATTTCAAAACTATTGCACAATTGTGATAAGGGTGATAATATGTGTGTGGGGATATACAATTACATACATAATTCAGAAGTGGAGAGATTTTTTATGGAAAAAACATTTCTAATGGTAAAACCAGACGGTGTACAACGTGCCTTCATTGGGGAAATTGTAGCTCGTTTTGAGAAAAAAGGCTTTCAATTAGTTGGTGCAAAATTAATGCAAGTCACTCCGGAAATTGCTGGACAACACTACGCTGAGCATAAGGAAAAACCTTTCTTTGGTGAGTTAGTAGAGTTTATTACATCTGGACCTGTATTCGCAATGGTATGGCAAGGTGATGGTGTAGTAGATACAGCGCGTAACATGATGGGGAAAACAAGACCACATGAAGCAGCTCCTGGAACAATTCGTGGAGATTTCGGTGTAACTGTTGCGAAAAACATTATCCATGGTTCTGATTCTTTAGAAAGCGCAGAGCGCGAGATTGCTATTTTCTTTAAAGAAGAAGAATTAGTTGACTACTCAAAATTAATGAATGAATGGATTTACTAATTATTTTGAAATAATTTGTAAACGCTTTAATCACTGTGATAATAGTAAAAAGTGCAAGGAGAATAGGGGTATTCTTCTTGCACTTTTTTTATTTTCAGTTAGTTACGAAGTTTGAGCTGTTATGATATGTTGATATTTAAATTAGGCCTATCGGAAATATAGAATAAGAAAATGGTCGATTTATGATATAATTTCTTTAATATTTTTAGAATGATAAAAGTTAATATAGTGAGATAAATACATATACGAAAAGAGGAATAACGTATGCGATATATTACAGCTGGTGAATCTCATGGTCCACAACTTACAACGATTATAGAAGGTGTTCCGGCAGGATTGTCTTTAGTAGCAGATGATATAAACGAAGAGTTAGCTAGAAGGCAAAAGGGATATGGGCGCGGTAGACGCATGCAAATTGAAACGGATCAAGTGCAAATTTTAAGTGGTGTTAGACATGGAGAAACATTAGGTTCCCCTATTGCACTTGTTGTTGAAAATCGTGATTTTGCACACTGGACAAAAATTATGGGGGCGGAGCCTTTAACTGAGCAAGAAGAAAAAGAGATGAAAAGGAAAGTGACAAAACCAAGGCCTGGGCATGCTGATTTAAATGGTGCGATTAAATATGGTCATAGAGATATGAGGAATGTACTGGAACGCTCGTCAGCGCGCGAAACGACGGTACGTGTTGCTGCTGGTGCGGTTGCTAAAAAGGTGTTAGCAGAACTTGGTATTAAAGTGGCGGGCCATGTAATTGAAATTGGCGGTGTACAAGCTAAGGAGATTACGTATAGTTCAATTGAAGAATTAAAGAGTATTACAGAAGCATCTTCTGTACGTTGCTTAGATGAAGAAGCTGGTAACCAAATGATGAAAGCGATTGATGATGCGAAAGCAAATGGTGATTCAATTGGTGGAATCGTTGAAGTAATTGTGGAAGGGATGCCAATTGGAGTAGGTAGCTACGTGCATTATGATCGAAAACTGGATGCGAAATTAGCAGCTGCAATTATGAGTATTAATGCTTTTAAAGGTGTCGAGATTGGAATTGGTTTTGAAGCAGCGCATAGACCAGGAAGTGAAGTTCATGATGAAATTCTGTGGGATGAGGAGCATGGATATACACGAAGAACAAATAATGCAGGTGGACTAGAAGGCGGTATGACGACTGGAATGCCAATTGTTGTGCGCGGTGTGATGAAACCGATACCTACACTTTATAAACCTCTTCAAAGTGTAGATATTGATACGAAAGAGCCTTTTACAGCGAGTATTGAACGTTCAGATAGTTGTGCAGTGCCAGCAGCTAGTGTCGTTGCAGAAGCGGTTGTGGCTTGGGAATTAGCGACAGCTTTAATAGAACAATTCGGATTAGATCGTATGGAACTAATTCGTGAAAATATTGAGAAACATAATGAATATGCGAGGGGATTTTAATGGGAAACATACATATTCAAACGAAATCAAAAGAATATGATGTACATGTTGGTAAAGAAGCGTTGTCAAACTTAACAATGATCGTTCAAAATATGCAGCCAGCGGTATCTAACGTAATGATCATTTCAGATGAAGCTGTTGCATCACTACATTTACAGACAGTTATCGATGCATTACAAGTAGAGCAGCACGTGTTTTCGTTTGTTGTACCAAGTGGCGAAAAAGAGAAGTCTTTCGAAAATTTCTATGCGGCTCATACGTCAGCTCTTGAAAATAAATTAGATAGAAATTCTTTAATTCTTGCACTTGGAGGCGGAATGATTGGAGATTTAGCTGGTTTTGTTGCTGCATCGTTTATGCGTGGTATTCGCTTTGTGCAGGTTCCGACAACTTTATTAGCGCACGATAGCGCAGTGGGTGGGAAAGTAGCGATTAACCATCCGTTAGGTAAAAATATGATTGGTGCATTCCATCAGCCAGAAGCAGTTGTATATCATACACCGTTTTTACAGTCTCTTCCTGAAAAAGAGTGGCGTTCAGGTTATGCAGAGGTGATAAAGCATGCTCTTATCGGTGATGTGGAGCTATACCATTGGTTAAAAGAAGAAGTGCAAACATTAGCGGATCTTCATGATGAGAAGTTAATCCATATATTAACGAAGGCGATTCCTGTAAAGGCAAATGTTGTGTCACAAGATGAAACAGAGAAGGGTATACGTGCTCATTTGAACTTTGGACATACGTTAGGACATGCTCTTGAAAAAGAGCTAGGGTATGGAAATATTACTCACGGTGACGGTGTAGCGGTTGGAATGTTATTCGCCATATTTTTAAGTGAGCAAGTGTACAAGGTTGATCTTGCTTATGAAGATATGAAGCAGTGGTTCTTGAAATACGGCTATCCAAAAATGCCAAGAGATTTGAATGTAGAGCGCCTCGTTCAATTGATGAAACAAGATAAGAAAGCAAATGCAGGAGCAATTCATATGGTGCTTATGCAGGAATATGGGGTAGTGAATGTCGTATCTATTTCAGATGAGACTGTTCATATTGCGTTAGAGGCATTTCAAAAAGATATGGTTTAAAATGATAGCGAAGTGCTGTGAAGTGCTCATTTAGAGGTATTCTCGTAATAGTGACGGTTATGACAAAAGATTACAGTAAGGGGCTATAACCGTATTGTAATCAAATTGAATGAAATGACTGGGGGAAGAAAAATGAGAGTGAAAGAGCAATTGTTAACTTTGAGAGCGTATGTGCCTGGGAAAAACATTGAAGAAGTAAAAAGGGAATATGGTTTATCAAAAATTGTGAAATTAGCATCCAACGAAAATCCATTCGGTTGTTCAGCACGTGTGACAGAAGCATTAACTTCTTTAGCGAGCCAATATGCCCTTTATCCAGATGGATATGCCTTTGAACTTCGGACAAAAGTAGCGGAACATTTAGGTGTAAAAGCAGAACAACTACTATTTGGTAGTGGATTAGATGAAGTCATTCAAATGATTAGCCGAGCGTTACTACATGAAGGAACAAACGTTGTAATGGCGAATCCTACGTTTTCACAATATCATCACCATGCTGTTATTGAAGGAGCAGAAGTTCGTGAAGTATCACTTAAAGATGGTATTCACGATTTAGATGCAATGCTAGAGCAAGTAGATGAGAAAACGAAAATTGTATGGATTTGTAATCCGAATAATCCAACAGGTACATATGTTGAGAAACAAAAATTACTTTCATTTTTAGAATCAGTTCCTAAGTCGGCTCTCGTTATTATGGACGAAGCATATTATGAATACGCGGAAGCAGAAGATTATCCGCAAACATTACCACTTCTTGAAAAGTATGAAAATCTTATGGTTTTACGCACGTTTTCAAAAGCATATGGTTTAGCTGCTTTTCGTATCGGATATGCGATTGGGGATGCGAAGTTAATCGGACAGCTAGAAGTAGCTAGGTTACCATTCAATACATCAACTGTAGCCCAATCTGTAGCACTCGCTGCATTAGAAGATCAAGCATTTTTACAAGATTGTGTGCAAAAGAATGCTGAAGGTTTAAATCAGTATTATGCATTTTGTAAAGAATATAACGTATTCTATTATCCATCTCAAACAAATTTCATTTTCTTAAAACTTGGTATACCGGGTAATGAAGCTTTCGAACGATTAATGAAAAAAGGATATATCGTTCGTTCTGGTGCTGCATTTGGTATCGATGATGGTATTCGTATTACTGTCGGTTTGAAGGAAGAAAATGATGAAATTATAGAGTTGCTGAAAGAGCTTGTAAATGAGCAAGTACAGAAAGAAGAAACATATTCTTAAGAGATTGTGAAGGCTCCTAGTATAGGAGCCTTTTTTATCGCATTAAAAATAAAGGTTGAAGACTGCTAATTAAGTTATTCTGTAAACCACGGTTTGTATGGCTCGATAATTAGTGAGAGAAGTTATTTGCACGGTCATAAAAGAAAGCGGTACAATAGAAGATGAGGATAAGGTATCGGTGTCATATCCGAACCTTTTGAACAATTACCTACTCTGTAAGAAGAAGTATAAGAAGATGCATGCTCATTCTAAAGGTTGCGTTCTAACAGTGAGTTGCTTATGATAAAGTGAAACTTTAATCAGTGGGGGGATGTTTATCCCCCGCTAATTATTAGTTGAACCAATCGGGCTTTTACGGGCAGTTGATCCCCAAACTAATTTCTTTGCCTTAGCTGAATTTTGAGGTGGGGGTCTTACTGCCCGTTAATAGCGGGGTAAATGAACAGAAGAGAATATTTTTTAGAATTAAAGGAGACGTTTATGCAAAAGTTTGAACAAGCTGTTTCATATATTGAAAATGGTGAAGCGGAAAAAGGATTACAATTATTAAAAGAACAATTAAAAATTGCGAATGATGAAGAGAAGTATGATATCGCTCGTTACTATCATACGCTTGGATTTACAGATGAGGCATTAGCAATTACTGAAGACTTACGTTTACTGTATCCAGAAGAAAGTGAATTCACTGTATTTTTAGCAGAATTATATATTGATCTAGATAAAGAAGATGAAGCGATTGAAGTGCTTCATGATATTCCAGAAAATGACGATTTATATGTTCAATCGTTATTACTTGTTGCAGATTTATTCCAAATGCAAGGTTTTGATGATGTAGCAGAGCAAAAACTATTAAAGGCGAAAGAAATGATGCCTGATGAACCTGTTATTACGTTTGGGTTAGCAGAATTATATAGTAGTAAAGGTGAAGAACAAAAGGCAATTACTTATTATGAATCGCTATTAGCGGAACATAAAGTAATGGGTGGTGTTGTGATTGCACTTCGCCTCGCAGAAACGTTAAGCGCGATCGGAAACTGGGAAGAAGCGATTTCTTATTATGAAGCAGGCCTAGAGGAACAAAAAGATATTCACTCATTATTTGGATATGCCTTTACATTATACCAAGGTGAAGAATATCAGAGAGCAATTGGTGCTTGGCAAGAACTAAAAGAATTAGACCCTGAGTACGCATCACTGTACATGTATTTAGCGAAAAGCTATGAAAAAGAAGGAATGCTTCAAGAAAGCTATGAAACGCTTCATGAAGGAATTAAAGTAGATGAGCTTTCAGTTCCATTTTATGTAGAGTTAGCGAACATTGCGGCGAAATTAGGAAAAATAGTAGAAGCAGAGGAAGTTCTTCAAAAAGCGCTTGAGTTAGATCCAGGGCATTTAGGTGCAACATTAAAATATGCATATATCTTAAAAGAACAAGAAAAGTACGAAGAGTTAATTGCAATTGTAGAGCGTGCTATTGATAGTGGAGAACCAGATACACAACTACTTTGGGATCTTGCGTATGCAAAAAAACAATTAGAAATGTATTCGGATGCATTAAAACACTATGAAAGTGCATATACTTCTTTTAAGAATCATCCAGACTTCTTAGAAGAGTACGGTTATTTCTTATTGGAAGAAGGAAAACGAAAAGAGGCGAAAGAAGTATTTACCCAGTTATTACAACTAGACCCGACACAAATTCATATTGAAGAGTTGTTATATAATTTAGAGGATTTTTCATAAGTTGGAAGGAAACTGAATGCCGCTTCTTGAATCTAAAAAGAAAAGAGAAAGACAGAGGAGGGACTTAATTGCTATGAATACCCCTGTTTCTGTAAACGAGAAGAAGGATTTTGTAAAATGGTTTTTGAATAATTACCAACTGAAACAGCGTGAATGTGTATGGATTCTGAATTATTTAATGAGTCACGACCAATTGATGCATAAAGTCCACTTCGTAGAGCATGCAAAATATTGTCCGCGTGGCTTAGTAATGTCAGCGAATTGTGTGAAAGACACACCGTTTCACTTTTTTAAACAAAATGTTATGACAACAGATGCTGAAAAATCGTTTCATGATATTCGTTTAAATCGAGATGAGGATATTTATATTCAACTCAACTTTAAATCATCGTTTCAAAATGCGAATTATGTAGCTGTATTAGAAGAAAATCCATATCTACCAAAGCATATTGAAGTAAATGAAAAAGATCGTTTACTTGCAGAAAGGTTTTTGGAAGAAAGTGTATTTTCGTTTAGGAGAGAACGCCTTTTGAAACAAATTGATGAAGCGTTAGATAAGCAAGATAAGGAAGCGTTTCATAGATTAACGGCAGAGTTAAAGACTTTATAGAATTTATTTGGATTAATTAATTTTTACAAATTTCAGACTTTTATTAAGAAAAACTACCTATATTGGGTAGTTTTTCTTTTTTTACCTCTTTTAGTGTGGTTTAATATATATAAAGTGAAAGTTCTGTCATTTGTAAGTAAAGGAGGGAAGGGATTTGAAGTGGATTGTAAAAGATGTAGAACAGTTTGAGCAAGCAAGAGAGTATGTTGATACAGGAGTAATACCGCTGTTATCAATTTCGGCAGCAAAAGAAATGAAAATGATTGTAGAACAAGGTGAATTTATCGAATTGTTGAGCACGGAATTGGAAAGAGAGTATAAAGGAAGAGTGCTTTTACTGCCTGCGTTTACGTATTTGGTCGAAAGTCAAAAGAATGAAAAAGGTCGTTTGCAAGAATGGACAAATCATTTACGAAGTGAAGGTTTTAAGCATATTGCTTATATTACAAGTGATTTTTCATGGAAAGAGGATATGCAAGAGTTACAGGGAGATTTATTTTGGTTTCCTTCATTAG
The DNA here is from genome assembly GCF_022663835.1 of Bacillus cereus group sp. BfR-BA-01347. Lineage (NCBI taxonomy): Bacteria > Bacillati > Bacillota > Bacilli > Caryophanales > Bacillaceae > Bacillus > Bacillus cereus group sp. BfR-BA-01347. The sequence goes on from NZ_JAKUGG010000001.1 coordinate 122,495, forward strand.
CGTTAGAACAATTTAGTGATCAAGCAAAAAGAGAAGTTATTCATGCGCATATAAAAAATATAATGGTGATGTTGGAAGAGAAATGGGGAAACTCGCAATAAACAGAAAGTTCTTATTATTATGAGTAGTATGATATTGACCTGTGCATGAGCGTATTATATCATGATAGTGTCCTAGTTTTTATTTTTTATATAATTTATCACGAGGGGACAATTTCTGATAGAGGGGGGAAATTTTCGTGAGCGACAAAGAACATCGCGTGTCAAGAAGACAATTTTTAAATTACACACTCACAGGGGTAGGAGGCTTTATGGCTGCCGGTATTTTAATGCCGATGACGCGATTTGCGCTTGATCCGGTGTTAAGAAAAGAAGCGGGAACAGATATGGTTGCTGTTGCGCAAGTAAAGGATATTACAACAGAGCCGAAGCGTTTCGATTTTAAAGTGAAGCAGGTTGATGGTTGGTACAAGTCTGAAGAACCAAAATCGGCTTGGGTTCATAAAGATGAAAGCGGAGACATTGTTGCGTTCTCTCCAGTATGTAAACATTTAGGATGTACAGTTAACTGGAATTCGGACAAAGCACATCCGAATCAATTCTTTTGCCCATGTCACGGGGGGCGTTATACAAAAGATGGGATTAACATTAAAGGTACGCCACCCCTTGCTCCGCTTGATGTGTACGAGTCTAAAGTGAAAGATGGAACGCTGTATCTAGGAAAAGCGAAGCCAAGAGGGGGTGCAAAGTAGATGTTAAATAAAATTTATGATTGGGTGGATGAAAGATTGGATATTACACCAATATGGCGTGATATCGCTGATCATGAAGTACCTGAACATGTAAACCCGGCACATCACTTTTCTGCATTCGTCTATTGCTTTGGAGGACTTACCTTTTTCGTTACTGTAATTCAAATTTTATCTGGAATGTTTTTGACGATGTATTATGTGCCTGATATTAAAAATGCTTGGGAATCAGTTTACTATTTACAAAATGAAGTTGCTTATGGGCAAATTGTTCGTGGTATGCACCACTGGGGTGCTAGTCTCGTAATTGTAATGATGTTTTTACATACACTCAGAGTTTTCTTCCAAGGTGCGTATAAAAAGCCCCGTGAGTTAAACTGGATTGTTGGTGTTCTTATTTTCTTTGTTATGTTAGGTCTTGGTTTTACCGGATATTTATTGCCGTGGGATATGAAAGCTTTATTTGCTACAAAAGTAGGGATTCAAATTGCAGAGCAAACACCGCTCATTGGTCCTTATATTAAAACATTACTCGCTGGTCATTCCGAAATTGTTGGCGCTCAAACATTAACTCGCTTCTTTGCTATTCACGTCTTCTTCTTACCAGCAGCACTTCTAGGTTTAATGGCCTTCCACTTCATCATGATTCGCAAACAAGGTATTTCCGGTCCACTATAAGAGATTGCTAAATTAAAGGGGAAAGAACTAAAGGAGGGAGATTATGCATCGCGGCAAAGGGATGAAGTTTGTAGGAGATTCTCGGGTACCAGTAGCTCGGAAACCAAATATTCCAAAAGACTATTCTGAATACCCAGGGAAAACAGAAGCATTTTGGCCGAACTTCTTGTTAAAAGAATGGATGGTTGGTGCAGTTTTTTTAATCGGTTATTTATGTTTAACAGTGGCGCATCCGTCGCCGCTTGAGAGAATGGCGGACCCAACTGATGCTGGATATATACCACTTCCAGATTGGTATTTCTTATTCTTGTATCAGTTATTAAAGTATTCTTATGCTTCCGGTTCATTTACTGTAATTGGAGCATTTATTATGCCAGGGATTGCGTTTGGAGCATTACTGTTAGCTCCATTTCTTGATCGAGGTCCAGAAAGACGTCCATTGAAGCGTCCTGTGGCAACTGGATTTATGCTTTTAGCAATTGCATCGATTATTTTTTTAACTTGGGAATCTGTAGCACACCACGACTGGGAAGCTGCAAAAAAACAAGGAGCAATTGTAAAAACAGCGCCAGTTGATAAAAATGATGATGGCTATAAATTAATGCAAAAAAATACTTGTTTAACATGTCATGGTGACAATTTACAGGGCGGGGCAGCAGCACCGGCACTGCAAAACTTAACTTTAAAGCCAGAAGAAATTGCTAAAATTGCGAAAGAGGGAAAAGGTTCAATGCCTAAAGGTATATTTAAAGGTACGGATGAGGAACTGAAGAAGCTTTCGGAATTCGTTGCAAAGTATAATAAAAAATAATAAAAAGCTGACTACAAAATTTGTAGTCAGCTTTTCTATTTAGTTAGATGAAGTTTGTTATAATAGAGTAGGATTTAATGAATGAATTACTTTGCTTGAAAGGTGTTGGACATACGGATTGGTGTACTTGTATGCAATGTTAAGACAACGCTCGGTATTATTATTTTTATTAATTGTTAACATATTAGGTACAATTTACGGATTTATATGGTACGGAAATCAATTGAAAGAAACGTCACCTATATTTTGGCCGTTTGTACCAGATAGTCCTATGGCGAGTCTCTTTTTTGTCTTTGTTTTAATTGCTTTTTTGGCAAAGAGAAACTGGGGATTAATAGAAGCGTTAGCGATTGTAACTTTAATAAAATATGGTATTTGGGCTGTTGTTGTAAACGGGATTATGATTTACGTAAAAGGGCCTATTGGCCTTATGGGCTACATGTTAATGCTTTCGCACTTTGCGATGGCAGTACAAGGATTTTTATATGCCCCATTTTATCGTATAAAAAAATGGCATTTTATAGTAGCAGCTGTGTGGACGTTGCATAACGATGCAATTGATTATTTATTTTGGCAAATGCCGCGATATGGAATTATGCATTTGTTTGTAGAGGAAATTGGTTATTTTACGTTTTGGTTAAGCATTGCTGTATTATGTATTACATATTATTGTTGTTTAAGTGAGCAAAGGAAACAATTTTCTTTATGATGGTTAGAACATTTTAGGGGGGAGAACATGGAGAAAAATAAGAGTGGTACAAAAATATTGGATCGATTGATTACTTTAGTTGTTTCATATAGCATAGCATTTTCTATTTTTGCACTCTCAACAATGGCAGTTGTATATGGAAAATGGCTGTATTATTTTGAAATTGATTTTTTAAATATTCCTGATTTAGCGGATATGACGAAGGATGAAATTAAAAGAAATTACGATGTGCTTATTACATATTTATCCCCGTTTTATGACGGAGCATTACATTTGCCAACATTAGGTATGTCTACAAATGGCCGTATTCATTTTGTAGATGTTAAAAATATTTTAGTAAACATTCAATATGTGATGTATGCGACAATTATGATTGCAGTGATAGGCGGAATTTATTTATTAAAAAAGAAAAATGAAAAGTTTTTACTGCACGGATCGATTTTAACAATCATTTTTCCGATAGCGCTTATGTTACCAATTGCTATTAATTTTGAAAAGAGTTTTGTATTATTCCATAAGCTTTTATTTAGTAATGATTATTGGGTTTTTGATCCTGAAAAGGATCCAATTATATTAATGTTACCAGAAGAGTTCTTTATGCATGCTGCATGTGCTATTTTATTATTCATTTTAGGTGGTAGTATACTTTGTTACAGTTTATATAGATGTTTCGTAAAAAAGAAAAGGATGTCACAGAAAAAATTCTCTGCTTAAAGAGAATTTTTTTCTTTGTAAAATGATAATATATTTTTCGGTCTAGTTCTGTTCTATTCTTGTCCAAATTAACATATTTTGTACTAGTAGTTATAGGGGGGACCGGGATGAAGAGAACATTAATTGGATTGATAGCATTTCTAATTATAATGTTTCCGTTACGTATATATGCTGAAGAGTGGAATGAGCTAACAGGGTTGTTAGACGATTCGTTACAGTTAGTGAAGCGTAATGAAGATGAAAAAGCGGTACAAGTATTACAACATTTCTCGGAGCAGTTTTTAATAAAGGGGAATGAAAAGAAGCAGGAAGTAACACCAGATCAAGTTAGAGTTATTTCTTTAGCTTACGATAAGGCGCAACAATCGCTCTCTGAAGAAGGTTTAGGTAAGCAAGCTAAAATTGATAATGTGCTGGCATTACAACTTGCTGTTGATGCACAAGTATCGAAATATCAACCACTTTGGATGGAAAGAGAAAGGAAAGTAATGGATGCCTTTTCTCAAATGGAAAAAGCGATGGAAAAAGAAGATGCTGGGCAGTTTCAACAAACGTTAAATACGTTTTTAAATGAATTCAATATTATTTATCCAAGCTTAATGATTGCTTTGCCAGAAAATGAGGTCCAGCGTGTAAATGTTCATTTATCTTATTTAGATGAATTTCGTAACGTTATGTTAAAAACGAAAGGCGGCCAAATGCAATTAGGGATTATTAAAGGGGATTTGCAAAAGATATTTCACACAGTAAAAAAAGATGAAATTGCACCCTCTCTCATTTGGTTTATGACAATTACTGGGGGACTTATTTTATTCACATTAACTTATGTTGGATGGAGAAAGTATAAAGGAGAGAGAGAAAAAAGAAAAAGTAATGCACATTCTAAAAATAGATAATGCAATAAATAAAGATATGGATTGTAAGGTTTATTCATTGACAATAGTGGCAGAAGAAAATAGAATGAGAAGTACTATAATTAAAACTTCAATGGAGGTTCATGATGTTTTATTTAATTTACTTCGCGATCATAATGATCATACCGTTGTATGCACAGTCAAGAGTACGTAGTGCCTATAGCAAGTATTCACAAGTTTATTCAACATCAGGTATGACAGGAGCGGAAGTGGCTCGAAAAATTTTAGATGAAAATGGATTATACAACGTAGCTGTAGAAGAAACACCAGGTCATTTATCAGACCATTATGATCCAACCGCTAAGACGGTTCGATTATCAACAGATAACTATTATGGACATTCAGTTGCTGGTACAGCAGTTGCAGCACACGAAGTAGGACACGCAATTCAAGATGCAAAAGATTATAAATTTATGCGCGTTCGTCATTCGTTAGTGCCAGTTGCAAACTTTGGTTCGAATATGTCTTGGATTTTCGTCCTAATCGGTATATTTGCACAAATGTCTGGTTTGTTGTTATTAGGTATCATTTTAATGGCAGCAGGTGTTGTGTTCCAGCTCGTTACATTGCCAGTTGAGTTTGATGCGTCAAAGCGCGCAATGCAACAAATTGAAGCGCTAGGTATTGTATCAACAGATGAATATGGGCAAGCTCGTAAAGTATTAAATGCGGCAGCATTAACATATGTAGCAGCTGCAGCTGTAGCGGTATTTGAATTATTACGTCTCGTATTAATGTATACTGGTATGCAGCGTAGCGACGACTAAAGACTATCAATTTTGATAGTCTTTTTTTGTTGTATGGATTGAATTATATAATGTATTGCAAATAGAAATAATAGAAGTAATGCGGAAAGGCGGTGGGGGGAAATGAAATATCCAGACCATTTAGTAAAACAAGTGCAAGAGCGCAGTGCTCCTTATCAACTAGAAGGTTTTTTAAGTGGACAAGGTCCTGAAAATCCCAAATTTATGTTATTAGGAGAAGCGCCTGGTGAAACAGAAATTCATAATGGGATTCCGTTTAGCGGGAGGGCGGGGAAACAATTAATGGATTTTTTAGAGCGTATTGATGTTACAAGGGAAGAAGTATATATTACGAGCGCTGTTCGGAGTAGACCTTATAAATGGCGAGAGAAAAAAGAACGAAATGGTGAAGTCATGCAAAAAAAATATAATAGAACGCCAAATCAGGGAGAAATAGTTGCCCATGCGCCTTTGTTAGATTATGAATTAGAGAAAATAAATCCGAAGCTTATCGTCACGCTTGGAAATATCGGTCTTCAACGTTTAACAGGAAAAAATAAAAAAATCACAGATGTACACGGGCAATTATTAAAACAGCCCATTCAAAAATTAAAGGATATGCAAAGTGCAGAGTTTACATGGTCAGAGAAAGAATACGAAGTTTTTCCGACTTTTCATCCAGCTTCCATTTTTTATAATCGGGGTTTATTGGAGCTTATTTATGAGGATTTAGAGAAGCTTAAAAGACTTGTAATAAAAAACTAGAAAAGCTAAGGCGCTTTTCTAGTTACATTTAATTATGTAAAGGGTTTTTATTTTCATCTAACGTAAATCCTTCACCAACTACATCATGTACATCACTTACAGCGACAAAAGCATGAGGATCTACAGAAGTAATGATATTTTTTAATTTCACGATTTCATTTTTAGCAACAACGCAATACAATACGTTACGTTCCACTTTTGTATACGATCCAACAGCTTTTAAAAAGGTTGCTCCGCGCTCCATTTCAGATAAAATTTTGGCAGCAATTTCATCGTTTTTCTCTGAGATAATAGTCGCTCCTTTGGCAGCATAAGCTCCTTCTTGCATAAAATCAATGACCTTAGCACCGATAAAAACAGCAACTAGCGTATACATGCCCTCGCGGTATGATAAATAGGTAAGAATAGAGACGACGATAACGACAGCATCAAACATAAACATTGTTTTCCCCATACTCCAGCCAACATATTTGTGAGCTAGTCGTGCGATAATATCTACACCGCCAGTAGTCCCGCCATATTTAAATATTATTCCAAGGCCGATACCGATAAATGCCCCGGCGAATAAAGCTGCGAGTGTCATATCATTTTGCAAGTTTAAATGTAAGTTGAGTACTTCGTAACGCTGGAAAATCCATAGAAATAAAGATACGCTAAAGGTGCCAATTAATGTATATAAAAATGTCGCTCTGCCAAGTAACTTCCAACCAATAAAAAATATAGGGATATTTAAAATTAAGTTTGAGTAGGAAGGATCAAACTTAAATAAAAAATACAATAATAGTGTAATACCAGTAAACCCACCCTCTGCAAGGTGGTTTTCAATATTAATATTGACAATACCGAAAGAAAATATAGCGGAACCAATTAAAATAAAAACAATATTTCGCATCTTCAATTTTGATGTCATATAGAAATCCCCCTAATTATGTAATGATTGCATTGCTCCGCTGAAACGGTAAAACATAATAATAAGTAATTTCTAGTTGCTAGTGAAAATAGTAAGAACCTGCACCAACGGCTGATAGGAGATGAAGCAAAGAAGAGGGGCAAACCAGCCGTAGGAACCCGATTGGTACGGGCTAATCTTTTGCAAAAAACGCAAAAGAAGTTTCACTTTACCCCGTACCAACGGCTGGTAGGAGATAAAGCTCTGAAGAAAGGCGAACCAGCCGTAGGAACCCGATTGGTACGGGCTAATCTTTTGCAAAAAAACGCAAAAGAAGTTTCACTTTACCCCGTACCAACGGCTGGTAGGAGATAAAGCTCTGAAGAAAGGCGAACCAGCCGTAGGAACCCGATTAGTTCAACTAATCTTTTGCAAAAAAACGCAAAAGAAGTTTCACTTTATTATAGTCTATCCAAAAATGGGTGGCAAATAGGTGTTTGGCGGGGAATAATATTTGTCAAATCGCGATGAATTGGCTAACATGAAAGAGGAAGGATTAGAGGTGAATAGTATGGAAGCAAAAACGATGAAAGATATGCAGAAAGAAGTAGATGCATATATTGGTCAGTTTAAAGAAGGTTATTTCAGTCCGCTTGCAATGATGGCTCGTTTAACGGAAGAAATGGGAGAGCTTGCAAGAGAGGTAAATCATTATTATGGTGAGAAACCGAAGAAAACAACTGAAAAAGAAAGAAGTATTGAAGAAGAGCTTGGAGATGTATTATTTGTTATGATTTGTATGGCAAATAGTTTAAATATTGATTTAGAGACAGCACATAACATTGTAATGAATAAATTTAATACACGTGATAAAGATCGCTGGACACGTATTGATGAGGGAGAGAAAGAATAATGAAAGAAATTAAAGTAATTATCGCCGGACCAAGAGGACGTATGGGTCATGAAGCAGTTCTTCTTATGGAAAGAACGGAACATTTTAATTTAGTAGCAGCAGTGGATTATAAGCATGGTGGTGAGAAGATTTCTGATTTACCTGGCATGCCAGCATTACATGCACCGATTTACGCTGATTTACATACTTGTTTAGATGAAGTAGAAGCAGATGTGTTGTTAGATTTAACAACACCAGAAGTGGGGAAACAACACGTTACACTTGCAGTTGAGCGTGGACTTCGTTCGGTTATTGGTACAACTGGATTTACAGAAGAAGAATTGGCACGTTTAACAGAGAATGCAAAAGAAAAAGCAGTAGGAACAATTATTGCTCCAAACTTTGCAATTGGTGCAGTTCTTATGATGAAATTCTCACAAATGGCAGCGAAATATTTCCAAGATGTTGAGGTAATTGAATTACATCATGATCAAAAATTAGACGCACCATCTGGTACAGCTGTAAAAACGGTAGAGTTAATTCGTCAAAATCGTGAATCAAAGCAGCAAGGTCATCCAAATGAAGTAGAGCAACTAGCAGGTGCACGTGGTGCAAATGTAGACGGTATTCACATTCATAGTGTACGTTTGCCAGGGCTTATTGCACACCAAGAAGTAATGTTCGGTGGAGATGGACAAATGTTAACAGTTCGTCATGATTCATTCAATCGTGCATCATTTATGTCAGGTGTAAAACTATCAATTGAGACAGTAATGAACCTTGATCATCTTGTGTACGGTTTAGAAAATATTATCGACTAAAGGGGAGACAACGGATGAAAATTGCCTTAATCGCACATGACAAAAAGAAAAATGATATGGTTTCGTTTGCATACGCATATAAACCAATTTTTGAACAACATGAATTATTTGCAACAGGAACGACAGGGCTTCGTATTATGGAAGCGACTGGATTAGTTGTAACAAGATATCAATCTGGCCCTCTTGGTGGAGATCAAGAAATTGGTGCAATGATTGCAAAGAACGATTTAGATATGGTGATTTTCTTCCGCGATCCATTAACAGCACAGCCGCATGAACCGGATGTGAATGCATTGCTTCGTTTATGTGATGTATATGCGATTCCACTTGCAACGAATATGGCAAGTGCTGAAATGTTAATGCACGCATTAGAGCGAGGAGATTTAGATTATCGTAAGTTAAGAAAATGAGGGGAACAATTATGAGTGGATTACATATATTAGCGTTTGGTGCTCATGCCGATGATGTTGAAATCGGCATGGCTGGTACCATCGCTAAATATACAAAGCAAGGGTATGAAGTAGGTATTTGTGATTTAACAGAAGCTGATCTTTCTTCAAATGGAACGATAGAGTTGAGAAAAGAAGAAGCGAAGGTCGCAGCTCGTATAATGGGAGTAAAAACGAGGCTGAATTTAGCGATGCCAGACCGTGGTTTGTATATGAAAGAAGAGTATATACGTGAAATTGTCAAGGTGATCCGTACATATAAACCAAAACTAGTTTTTGCGCCGTACTATGAAGATCGCCATCCAGATCATGCAAATTGTGCAAAGCTTGTGGAAGAGGCTATTTTTTCAGCAGGAATCCGTAAATATATGCCGGAACTTTCACCACATCGTGTGGAGTCTTTTTATAATTATATGATTAATGGTTTTCATAAACCGAATTTTTGTATAGATATAAGTGAGTACCTCTCTATAAAGGTGGAAGCATTAGAAGCGTATGAAAGTCAGTTTTCAACAGGGAGCGATGGTGTTAAGACACCGTTAACAGAAGGTTACGTTGAAACTGTGATCGCTCGTGAGAAGATGTTTGGAAAAGAAGTTGGAGTCTTGTATGCCGAGGGATTTATGAGTAAGAAACCGGTTTTATTACATGCTGATTTATTAGGGGGATGTAAATGAAATTAAAAATAGGTATTACATGTTATCCTTCTGTAGGTGGTTCTGGAGTTGTTGGAACAGAATTAGGAAAGCAATTGGCGGAACGTGGGCATGAAATTCACTTTATTACATCGGGTTTACCATTCCGGTTAAATAAAGTATATCCAAACATTTATTTTCATGAAGTGACGGTAAATCAATACTCTGTATTTCAATATCCACCATACGATTTAGCGTTAGCAAGTAAAATGGCCGAGGTTGCACAAAGAGAAAACTTAGACATTTTACATGTGCATTACGCAATACCACATGCAATTTGTGCATATTTAGCAAAACAAATGATCGGAGAGCGTATTAAAATTGTTACAACCTTACATGGAACAGATATTACTGTGTTAGGTTCCGACCCTTCGTTAAATAATTTAATTCGTTTTGGTATTGAGCAATCAGATGTTGTCACTGCTGTCTCGCATTCATTAATTAATGAAACACATGAGCTTGTAAAACCAAGTAAAGAAATTCAAACGGTATATAACTTTATAGACGAACGTGTATATTTCAAGCGTAATATGTCTCAATTAAAGAAAGAATATGGTATAAGTGAGAGTGAAAAAGTACTTATTCATATTTCGAATTTCCGTAAAGTGAAACGTGTGCAGGATGTTGTTCAGGCATTTGCTAAAATTGTTAAAGAAGTAGATGCGAAGTTGCTTCTTGTTGGAGACGGACCAGAATTCTGTACGATTTTACAGATAGTGAAAAATTTACATATTGAAGATCGCGTTTTATTCTTAGGGAAGCAAGATAATGTTGCAGAACTACTCGCGATGAGTGATTTAATGTTGCTTCTATCAGAGAAGGAAAGTTTTGGTCTTGTTTTATTAGAAGCAATGGCGTGTGGTGTACCTTGTATCGGAACGCGGGTTGGAGGTATTCCAGAGGTTATTCAACACGGGGAAACAGGATATTTATGTGAAGTTGGCGATACAACAGGAGTGGCAAATCAAGCTATTCAGCTATTAAAGGACGAGGAACTTCACCGTAATATGGGAGAGCGAGCAAGAGAAAGTGTTTATGAGCAATTTCGCTCAGAAAAAATTGTTTCACAATATGAAACGATTTACTATGACGTACTAAGGGATGACAAAAATGGAAAGATTTAAAAAAGCTAGTTCTATTATTGAGACATTAAAGCAACAAGGACATGAGGCTTACTTTGTTGGTGGGAGCGTACGAGATCTTATTATCGATAGGCCGATTGGAGATATTGATATTGCGACATCTGCTCTACCAGAAGAAGTGATGGCTATATTCCCAAGAAATGTTCCTGTTGGTCTTGAGCATGGAACTGTAATTGTTGTAGAAAATGGTGAGCCTTATGAGGTAACTACTTTTCGAACAGAAAGCGAATATGAAGATTTTCGAAGACCTAGTAGTGTTCAATTTGTTCGTTCATTAGAAGAGGATTTAAAACGTCGTGATTTCACGATGAATGCAATTGCTATGACAGAAGAAGGCAAAATGGTTGATTTATTTGCTGGACAGGAAGCCATTCAACAGAGAGAAATTGTGACAGTTGGAAATGCTGCGGATCGTTTTCAAGAAGATGCCCTGCGAATGATGCGTGGTATTCGGTTTGTAAGCACGTTAGGTTTTTCATTAGAAATGAAAACGAAGCAAGCGATTGAAACGCATGGGCATTTGCTAGAACATATAGCAATTGAGCGTATTACAGTAGAGTTTGAGAAACTGTTAACTGGTACATATTGTGTGAAAGGTCTCAAAGAATTAGTAGAGACGAAGCTATTTTCTCATTTGCCATATTTACAAATGTCAGAAGAGAGACTGTTAAAAGCTACGCAGTATAAATGGGATTCTTTCGAAACGGATATTGAGGCGTGGGCATTTTTCTTATATTGTATCGGAGAAGAACATCCATCTGTCTTTTTACGTCAATGGAAGTTTTCGAATAAAAAAATAAAAGATATTGTTGCAGTTTTATTGGCAATTCGTACTAGAAAGGAGAAGGATTGGGATACAGTCCTTCTTTATAAAACGGGAATTCATATCGCTGAAATGGCAGAGAGAGTATATGAAGCGATGATTGAAAGCTATAATCCTACATCTGTTGAACGAGTACAATCAATGTTTCATGCATTGCCAATCCAGGAGCGTCAAGAAATGAATGTGACTGGTAATGATTTATTAAACTGGGCAAACAAAAAGCCTGGTCCGTGGGTTGCTGAAATGCTTCAGAAAATCGAAGAAGCAATCGTACAAGGAAACGTAGTTAATGAGAAAGAGCGTATAAGGGAGTGGCTGCAAGGATGCAATCTACTATAAGAAAGCAGTTATTGCAAGTTTTTTCTGAAGCGGATGGCGAGTTTGTATCCGGCCAAACAATTAGTGATAAACTTGGTTGTTCAAGAACTGCTGTGTGGAAACATATGGAGGATCTCCGGAGTGAGGGATATGAACTTGAAGCTGTGCGCCGATTAGGTTACCGAATTGCAAGTAAGCCAGACAAAGTGACTGCTAATGAAATTCAGTTAGGGCTACAAACGAAGCGAATTGGTAGAACAGTGTATTTTGAAGAAACTGTTGAATCAACGCAGCACATTGCAGCAAAACTTGCTTATGAAGGTGCAGAAGAAGGAACTGTCGTTGTAGCAGAAGAACAAACAGCGGGAAGAGGTCGTTTAAGCAGAAAATGGCATTCACCAAAAGGAACAGGGATTTGGATGAGTATTATTTTACGCCCATCAATCCCAGTTCATCATGCACCGCAACTTACTTTGTTAGCGGCTGTTAGTGTTGCACAGGCAATTGAAAAATGTACAGGTGTAAACGTAGGAATAAAATGGCCAAATGATATTTTAATTCAAGGTAAAAAGGCTGTAGGTATATTAACAGAAATGCAAGCGGATCCTGATAAAATTAATGCTGTCATTATGGGCATCGGTATTAATGCGAATCAAAAGCAAGAACATTTTGATGAAGAAATTCAGCACATTGCTACTTCATTAGCGATTGAATCAGGTAAGCCGATTGTTCGTGCAGAACTTATGCAACAAATCTATTTACAACTAGAAAAATTATATGAAGAGTATTTACAAAATGGTTTCTCTGTCATTAAAATTCTTTGGGAAAGTTACGCTGTGAGCATCGGGAAAGAAATTACCGCTCGAACAATGAGAGAGACGATTACGGGTGTAGCAAAAGGAATTACAGAGGATGGTGTATTGCTTCTAGAAGACCATGAAGGAAAAGTACATCATATTCATTCTGCAGATATCGAAATTAAGTAAAAGAAGTTCCTCTTTTGGAACTTCTTTTTATTTCAATAGTTTTGAGGTGAATTTGTAACATGATAATAAATTCTTTTCATCTGCAATTCTCCTTTGTTAAGTGCTTTCTTCAATTAACCTGCATCATTAGTTTAAGGGTTATACTATACAGTTAAATGGATTACAGAAAAAATTAACTTGGACTTTTTTTAACATGCGTTGAAAAACATGTATCTTTTCAGGATTGAATTATCCATAAAAACTGTATAGCATATACTCTCGTATTAAATTTCATATACCGTAATAAGAATAAAAAATTATTTTTTCAAAAAAATGTAGTAATTCCTTTTTGTAGTTTGCTATAATTAGTTCGAATGTGGGCAGTATCAGAGCGAACTGCACCATGATTCGAAGTCATACGAAAAATAATAACTTGGATTCTGCCTTGATCCAATAACGGACTGGGACAGAGGGATGAATAATGCCGACTAACACACAACCCTTCTGCCCTTTTATGGCCAGAGGGGTTTTTTATATGATTTCGGCCATCTCCTCTCTCCTGCATAAAGGAGGAGTAGTTTTTGAAAACAAAAACAGATTTTTTGAAGATGAAAGAGCAAGGTGAGCCGATTACAATGCTAACGGCGTATGATTATCCATCTGCTAAATTAGCAGAAGAAGCTGAAGTTGATATGATTCTAGTTGGAGATTCTCTTGGAATGGTTGTACTCGGATACGATTCAACAGTACCTGTAACAGTAGAGGATATGATTCATCATACGAAAGCTGTACGCCGTGGAGCGAAAGAGACGTTTATTGTAACTGATATGCCATTTATGTCGTATCACGTATCATTACAAGAAACGATGGTGAATGCACGCCGCATCGTTCAAGAGAGCGGGGCACACGCACTGAAGGTAGAAGGTGCTGGAGAAGTTATATCGACGATTCAATATTTGACGAACGCAGGAATTCCTGTTGTAGCGCATTTAGGTTTAACCCCTCAATCTGTAGGAGTGTTGGGTGGATATAAAGTGCAAGGAAAAGATGCGGAGAGTGCAAAAAAATTAATAGAAGATGCAAAGAAATGTGAAGAAGCTGGTGCAATAGCGCTTGTGTTAGAATGTGTACCAATGCAGCTAGCAGAACTTATTTCAGAGCAACTAACAATACCGACAATTGGGATTGGTGCAGGACAAAAAGTAGATGGGCAAGTGCTTGTTTATCATGATCTTATCTCATACGGCGTAAATCGTGTTCCGAAATTTGTGAAGCAATATACGTCTGTTCAAGAGGAGATTGTACGCGGGATTTCACAATATGTTACTGAAGTAAAGACAAGGAAATTTCCTGAAGAAAAACATTCGTTCACAATGAAAGAGGAAGAATGCTTAGCGTTATACGGAGGAAAACAATAATGAAAATCGTAACTACAGTGCAAGAGATGCAGCAAATTACAAACGAACTTCGTGCAAGTGGAAAGAGTATTGGTTTTGTTCCAACAATGGGTTATTTACATGAAGGCCATGCTACTTTATTACGTAAGGCAAGAGAAGAAAATGAAATTGTAGTTTTAAGTGTATTTGTAAACCCACTACAATTTGGCCCAAATGAAGATTTAGATCGATATCCTCGTGATATTGATAGAGATGAAAATGTAGCAAAAGAAAACGGTGTAGATTATTTATTTTATCCGAGTGTAGAAGAAATGTATCCAGCAGAACAAACGACAACAGTTGAAGTTGTAAAGCGTACCGATGTATTATGTGGCAAACAAAGACCTGGTCATTTTGCTGGTGTTGCAACTGTACTAATGAAACTATTTAATATTACGCTGCCAATGCGTGCTTATTTCGGTATGAAAGATGCTCAACAAGTTGCTGTCATTGAAGGATTTGTAACTGATTTCAATATTCCAGTTACAATCGTACCAGTTGATATTGTAAGGGAAGAAGATGGTTTAGCGAAAAGTTCTCGTAACGTGTACCTATCACAAGATGAACGTGAAGAAGCTCTTCATTTATACCGAAGCCTATGTATAGCGAAAGAAAGAATTGAGGCAGGTGAACGTAATCCGGAAATCATTACAAATCTTGTGAAAGAGTATATTGAGACGCATACGAAAGGCACTGTAGATTATGTGGATTTATATGCATATCCGTCATTAACAATGGTAGAGAAAGTCGAAGGAAGGATCATTTTAGCTATTGCAGTTAAGTTTGAAAATGTAAGATTAATTGACAATATAACATTAACGGTTAAATAAGGGGGAGCATCTATGTTTCGCACAATGATGAGAGCAAAGTTACATCGTGCAACTGTAACGGAGGCAAATTTAAATTATGTAGGTAGTATTACAATTGATGAAGACTTAATGGATGCGGTAAATATTGTAGAAAACGAAAAAGTCCAAATTGTAAATAATAATAATGGTGCTCGCTTAGAGACATACGTTATTAAAGGGGAACGCGGTAGTGGTGTTGTTTGTTTAAACGGTGCTGCGGCAAGGCTTGTACAACCAGGGGACAAAGTAATTATTATTTGTTATGGGCTAGTTACGGAAGAAGAGATTCATAAACAAGAACCAAAAATTGCAGTACTAGACGATAATAATCAAATTATTGAAATGTTAGGTGCTGAAAAAGCGGGTACGATATTATAAGTAGAAAAGCTATCTCCATTGCGGAGATAGCTTTTTTGTGCATCTTTTCATTAAGATGAGATAAAACGTGGTATAGTAACATTATATAAATTATTGTTGTTTGAAAGGTAAGAAATTGAGGTGTTACATATATGAGTAAGCGTTATGTCGTTGTTGATTTAGAGACGACAGGGAACTCCTGGAAAGATGGGAAGGATAAAATTACCCAAATTGCAGCTGTTGTAGTAGAAGATGGAGAGATATTGGAGATTTTTTCGTCTTTTGTTAATCCAAAGAGAGAGATCCCACCATTTATTACAGAATTAACAGGGATTGATGAAAGTCTTGTAAAACAAGCCCCGTTATTTCAAGATGTAGCCCCGATGATTGTTGAGCTATTACAAGGTGCGGCTTTCGTTGCGCATAATGTTCACTTTGATTGGAATTTTTTAAATGAAGAATTAAGGCAAGCTGGATATACAGAAATACATTGTCCGAAAATCGACACGGTTGAATTGGCTCAAATTCTTTTGCCGACAGCCGATAGTTATAAATTACGTGATTTAGCTAAGAAGCATGAACTAGAGCACGATCAACCACATCGTGCGGATAGTGATGCTCTTGCAACAGCGGAATTATTTTTACAATTTTTAAATGAAATTGAAAAGTTACCACTTGTCACGTTGCAATCGCTTTATGAATTAAGCGATGTGTTCCAAAGTGATATAGCTGATGTGCTTTCTGAAAATATTTTAAAGAAAGTAATGCACGGTAAAGAAGATACAGCGGAGTATGAAATACATCGAAATATTGCGCTGAAAAAGCGGAACTATTCCTTAAACCTTGGAGAAACGTGTTCATCAAAGTTTGATGCTTTCTTGAATAAAACGATGGATAAATTGGAATCACATATGCCAAAGTTTGAAAGAAGAGAAAGTCAACAATTGATGATGAAAGAGATATATACGGCGTTAAGAGATTCTCGTTTTTCACTAATTGAAGCCGGTACAGGAACAGGAAAGACTCTTGCTTATTTGCTTCCTAGTCTTTATTTTGCAAAGAGAAAAGAAGAACCTGTCATTATAAGTACACAAACGGTACAACTCCAACAACAAATATTAGAAAAAGAAATTCCGTTATTACAAAAAATAATGCCATTTTCATTTGAGGTAGCTCTTCTAAAAGGAAGAAAGCATTATTTATGCTTACATAAATTTGAGTATGCTTTGCAAGAGGAAGAAAAAAATTATGATATGGCACTTACGAAGGCGAAGATTTTAGTTTGGCTATTGCAAACTGAAACAGGTGATCGAGACGAATTAAATATTCCTGAGGGTGGAAAGTTACTTTGGAATCGGATTTGTAGCGATGCGTATAGTCCAGGCGGTATGCAAAGTAATTGGTATAGTCGTTGTTTTTACCAGCGAGCGAAGAATAAAGCTTTATTTGCAGATATCGTTATTACAAATCATGCGTTATTATTTCAAGATTTTTCAAGTGAAGAACCGTTGTTTGCTTCATGCGAACATATTATTTTTGATGAAGCTCACCATATTGAAGAAGCTGCGAGTAGAACATTGGGTGAACAGTTCTCTTGTATGTATTTTCAATTGGTTATATCTCGTCTTGGGACGCTAGAAACAGAAGATGTACTCTCCAAAGTATATAAAATGATGAAAAAATCAGAGCAAGCATCTCGTTCAACTTTCCGTATGATAAGTTATAGTTTGAAGGAACTTAAGTTTGATGCGGATGAACTCTTCCAAATGTTACGTACTTTTATATTTAAACAAACAAAGCAAGAACAAGGAACGAATAATATGCCGCTCATCTATAGGTATAACCCAGAACTAGAAAAAGGTAAGTTGTGGGATAGTATTGTCGAATTAACAAATCGTTTTATATATGAATTAAGAAGGGTAGTAACTGCTCTTGAGAAGCAAGTGAATATATTGCAAAGTAAGTTAGAATGGGAGATGCATGTTGTAACAGGTGAATTTATGCATTTAATTGAGTTGCTGAGAAAGATGGCAGAATCATTACAATTACTCATATTAGAAAAGAATTCGTATGTAACTTGGATGGAGACTGAAACGAAAGGGACGATTCATTCAACAGTTCTATATGCACAGCCTGTTCATATTGGTGAAAGATTTGCGGATGAATTTTTAACAGAAAAAAAGAGTGTTATTTTTACATCTGCAACACTAACAATTAACGATACGTTTGATTATATAAAAGAGGAACTTGGTTTACATGATTTCGCTCCAAATACTTTAAAGGTTCCGTCACCATTTCGTTATGATGAACAGATGAAATTAATGGTTTCAACGGATGTACCTTTTATTAAGCAAGTAAGTAATGAACGATTTATTGAATCTGTATCGGAACATATTGCAAAGATAGCGAAAACCACAAAAGGCAGAATGCTCGTTTTATTCACTTCGTATGAAATGTTAAAAGAAGCGTATGCGAATTTAAAAAATAATGATGAATTAGAGGGTTATTTATTACTCACACAAAGTGTGAATAATAGAAGTAGAAGCCGTTTAATTCGAAAGTTTCAAGAGTTCGACAAATCAATTTTATTAGGGACGAGCAGTTTCTGGGAAGGAATAGATATTCCAGGAGATGCCTTAAGTTGTCTTGTTATAGTCCGTCTACCATTTACACCTCCTCATCAGCCGATGATGGAAGCGAAAGGTGAGTGGCTAAAAAATCAAGGTGAAGATGTATTCGCTAAATTAGCGCTCCCACAAGCAATATTACGTTTCAAACAAGGATTTGGCCGTTTAATTCGAACGAATACAGACACAGGAACGGTAGTAGTGTTAGATCGTCGTTTGACGAGTTCTTCTTATGGAAAACGATTTCTACAATCGATCCCTAACGTACCTCTTTATGAAGGACCATTAGAAGAATTATTAGTACAATTAGAAGAACCACCAAATGAATAAAAATGGAAGAAAAATACGCCTGAAGTATTTATAAACTTCGGGCGTAAAAAATGTGGGTAGGAGGAATTTTATTTTTCTTACTTCTTGTATACAAAATGTGTTGGTTTTCGACTTGAAACCTTTTTTTGCTGTACATGTCCTGCTATAATAGATGGGTGATGAAGCAGGGGTTGTAAAGAATGTACTCTTATTGTAACCGCATTGCGTTCTTCTATAATTAGAAATTTTTGTGTAACGGAGGAGTTTTTTCATGGAGAAGAAAATCGAAGTACTATCAACGACACGTATTAAATATTCGTCTGATTTGTATAAAATTGTTGATAGTTTGAATCGTACGTTAAAAGAGCAGGACCTCATGTTCGGACTAGCATTAGACGAAAAAGATAAAGAAACAGCTGTATTTACGATTTACAGAACGTAGTGATACAATGAAAAAGTGGATCTTTGCAATCATTATTGTTATCGTTGCTAGCGGAATATATGGGGCGTATGTTTATAATAAAGCGATGGGAAAGAAAATTCCCAAAGAGTCGAAATTTGTAGAAATTGCTAAAGAAAAAGCAAAGCTTACAAAGGTCAAATCTGTTGATTATTACAATGGAAAATCTGCATATATAGTCGTGCAAGGTACAGATGAAAAGGGAGAACAACTTATCGTTTGGGTGCCTGAGAAAAAAGGGGATACTGTAGTAAGGAAAAAGAGCGAAGGTATTTCTGAAAAAGAGGCTATACAAAGAACAATAGAGCAAGTCGGCAATGAAAGTAAGGAATCAAAAAGTAAGCCGAAAGAGATTATGAAAGTGAAATTAGGCTTTGAAAATGATGTACCACTATGGGAAGTTACATATATTGATGATGACAATCGTTATAGCTATTACTATCTTGAATTTAAAGATGGAAAATTTTTAAGACGATATAGCATTGAAAAATAGATGTAGGGGGAACTACAAATGAAATTAGCAAAGCGAGTAGCTGCTTTAACACCGTCTTCAACTTTAGAAATTACAGCAAAGGCACAAGCATTAAAAGCAGAAGGTCATGATGTAATTGGATTAGGGGCAGGAGAACCTGACTTTAATACGCCAGAACATATTATGGATGCTGCACATAAAGCGATGTTAGAAGGACATACGAAGTATACACCAACAGGTGGATTACAAGCGTTAAAACAAGAGATTGTGAAGAAGTTTACTCGCGATCAAGGAATTGCGTATGATCCGTCCGAAATTATTGTATGTAACGGCGCAAAGCATGCATTATATACATTATTCCAAGTGTTACTTGATGAAGGAGATGAAGTTATCATCCCAACGCCTTACTGGGTAAGTTATCCTGAGCAAGTAAAGCTCGCTGGAGGTAAGCCAGTTTATGTAGAAGGTCTGGAAGGCAATGAGTACAAAATTACAGCAGAGCAGCTGCGTGAGGCAATTACAGAGAAAACGAAAGCAGTTATTATTAATTCACCGAGCAATCCAACAGGAATGATTTACAGCAAAGAAGAATTACAACAGCTTGGAGAAGTATGTTTAGAACACGATATTTTAATCGTTTCAGATGAAATTTATGAAAAGTTAATTTATGGTGGAGCAGAATATACTTCGGTTGCCCAGCTTTCTAATGCATTAAAAGAACAAACACTTATTATTAATGGTGTATCTAAATCTCATTCTATGACAGGATGGCGTATTGGATATGCAGCAGGGAATAAGCAGCTTATTAAAGCGATGACGAACTTAGCGAGTCATAGTACGTCAAACCCTACTTCAATCGCTCAATACGGCGCAATTGCGGCATATGCAGGCTCACAAGAACCTGTAGAAACAATGCGTCAAGCATTTGAAGAGAGATTAAACATTATTTATGATAAATTAATTCAAATCCCTGGCTTTACTTGCATTAAACCACAAGGTGCATTTTACTTATTCCCTAATGTAAAAGAAGCTGTAGCTTTATCTGGATACGAAAACGTTGATGATTGGGCAAAAGCTTTATTAGAAGAGGAAAAAGTGGCTCTTGTACCAGGTACAGGATTTGGTGCTCCGAATAACGTTCGCTTATCATATGCGACATCTCTTGAACAAGTAGAGAAAGCATTAGAACGCATTCATACGTTTATGAAAAGTAAAGTGCAAGCTTAATTTTATATTTCATTCATGTAATATAAAAAACCTCCCTATTAATGGGGAGGTTTTTTTGACGAATTGTGGCAAAAAGAAATAGCTAAAGGTGTGTTATACTAGAGAGCGAGGTGTTTGGTGATGAAAAAGAAAATAATGTTACAGTGGTTTGAGCAGGGAAGCATTGCAATTCCAAAATTGCTTATGATGCATTATAAAAAATTAGGTTTAAATGAGACGGAATTTATGGTGGTACTTCATGTACACACATTTTTAGAATCAGGTAATTCGTTTCCGACTCCTTCAGAGATTTCTGAACGGATGACGATAACGGAAATGAAATGTATGGAAGTAATTCAAGTATTGATTCAAAAAGGTTTTTTATCACTAGAAGGTGGACAAAGATCAGAAGCGATGATGTGCGAAAGTTATTCTTTACAACCGTTATGGGAAAAAATATTACATTTCTTAATGGATGAATCAATAGAGGAAGAGCAAAAAGAAAAAAAACAGCTGCAAGTAAATTTATATACAGTATTTGAAAAAGAATTTGGAAGACCACTTTCGCCGTTCGAATGTGAAACGTTAGGAATGTGGGAGGACCAAGATCAACATCATCCAAATTTAATTCAAGCGGCTCTTAGAGAGGCTGTAATGAGTGGAAAACTAAATTTCCGATATATTGATCGTATTTTATTTGAGTGGAAAAAGAATGGAATTAAAACGGTAGATCAGGCTCAAAATCAAGGTCAAAAATTTAGAGCGAATCAACAAAGAACACAACAAATGACAAAACAAGAGACGAAATTTACTGGAAAAGTACCTTTTTATAATTGGTTGGAGCAGTAATATAGGAGGAAAAATATGCTTAACAAAACGCAAATCCGTTATTGTTTAGACACAATGGCGGATATGTATCCAGAAGCACATTGTGAATTGGTTCATGATAATCCATTTGAACTTGTAATCGCGGTGGCGTTATCTGCACAATGTACGGATGTACTTGTAAATAAAGTGACAAGAAATTTATTTCAAAAATATAAAACACCAGAAGATTATTTAAGTGTTTCTCTAGAAGAATTACAACAAGATATACGCTCTATCGGATTGTATAGAAATAAAGCAAAAAACATTCAAAAATTATGCCGAATGTTATTAGATGACTATAATGGAGAAGTACCGAGCGATCGAGATGAACTTACGAAATTACCAGGTGTAGGAAGGAAAACAGCGAATGTTGTAGTTTCCGTAGCGTTTGGAATTCCGGCAATTGCTGTTGATACACATGTGGAGCGAGTGAGTAAACGATTAGCTATGTGTAGATGGAAAGACTCTGTGTTAGAAGTAGAAAAAACATTAATGAAAAAAGTACCGATGGATGAGTGGGGAGTTACACATCATCGTATGATTTTCTTTGGACGTTATCACTGTAAAGCACAACGACCGCAATGTGAGGAGTGCAGACTGTTAGAAGTATGTCGTGAAGGAAAGAAGCGAATGAAGGTGAAATAAAGGATGGAGCGAGTTATAGAAATACCGAAAGAATTTCACTGTTTACCATTTTTTGAAGAAAGTGTAAATTTAATTAAGTATCATACAGACAATTCTTTTGAAGAGATAATACAAAATACTTACTTTATATTTGATATTGAAAGACAGTATGAGCCATGGAAGGAAATTGAAAACAGTATTCCAGCGATGTTGAATGTATGGAAAAATAAGCATGAAGACATTGCTATACTGTTTCGAAATAGAAATAAGCAAGAGGCTGAGGGACCAATGATTCTTTTTGCAGCTCACTTGTTATCGGTTGTCTATTGGCTAAATGAACAACCTGTTCATAGTTTGAATGAAATGCAAATAAATACGAATAAATTAAAAGTACAACCTGTTAATTTTATGGAAAGATATTCATTCATTATAAAGAAACCGAGTAATTATCATTCTTATATTCAATTAGCGCAGTTGTATATCGAAATAGAAAAGCTGTATGTAAAGAAAATGATAACAAAAAAGAAGCCCGCTTCTCGTTAAGAGAAACGGACTTCTTTTTTTGTATATTAGGACTCTGTTGTAACAACAGCACCGTCTGCGTGAGGTGTATCTCCTCCGGTATTTTGGTGTTGCTGTTCTTGTTGTTTCTTAGCTTCTTCTTCAGCTTTTTTCTTGGCCTCTTCTTCAGCTTTCTTCTTAGCTTCTTCTTCAGCTTTTTTCTTAGCTTCTTCTTCAGCTTTCCTTCTAGCTTCCTCATCAGCTTTCTTCTGAGCTTCTTCTTGCTGTTTACGTTGTTGTTCTTGTTGCTGTTCTTGTTGTTTTTTAGCCTCTTCTTCAGCCTTTTTCTTAGCTTCGTCTTGTTTTACTTTATCTTCATTAGCCTTTTTCTGGGCTTCTTCATCAGCTTTTTTCTTAGCTTCTTCATCGGCCTTTTTCTTAGCCTCTTCTTCAGCTTTTTTCGCATCTGGAGTTCCGCCAGGCGCAGTGAAGGATGCACCAACTGCTGGGCTTGTGCCAGTGCCTTTTTTCGCTACTACAGAGAAGCTATAAGTAACACCTGGTTTAATACCACCAAGAGTAGCTGTCGTACCACTTACTGATAGGCTGCCACTTGAACCGTCAGTTGCTTTATAGCTGGCTGCATATGCATCAACTTCTGCTGGTCCAGACCAGTTTAGTGTAACTGTGCTAGCGCCATCAAAAGTGACATTCAGACCACTAGGGGCATCTACTTTAATTTGTTTAATTGCATCTTTTTTCGCACCTTTTACATATAATTCTCCGTTTATTTCTTGAACAGAAGAAGGACGTTCAAAGCGTGATTTATCTGTAGCGAATTTGCTCATCATTACTTGGAACATTTGCTGTGCAATTTTAGTATAACGATCACTAATGTAGTTTTCTGGACCGTTCTTTACGTAACCCGTCCATACAGCCATCGTATATTGTGGTGTATATCCAGCGAACCAGCTATCTCTGTTTGCATCAGCTGGAATGCCGTATTTCTTTAAATCTTTTGCATCAAAGTTTTGCGTTCCAGTTTTACCCGCTACGTCAACACCTGAAACATATGCTGTTGGTCCTGTACCACCAGAACCAGGTTTTACTACGTCACGAAGAACGTCAGTTACCATGTAAGCTGTATAGTCTTGCATAGCACGTTGTTCTTTCGGTTTAAAGCTTTTCTTTTTCCCGTCCGGGAAGGTTACTTCTTTTACGAAGTGTGGTTTATTGTAGTTACCACTATTACCAAAGGTTGCATATGCACCTGCTACTGCTAAGGGAGAACTATCGTTACTACCAATTGCAGTAGATTCATGTACTCCATTTTCAAATGTCATGCCTAAACCTTCAGCAAACTCTTTTGATTTATTAAGTCCAACTGTTTGAGCTGTCTTTAAAGCCGGGATGTTTAATGACTTCTTCAATGCTTCACGAAGTGAAACGTCACCTTTAAAACTCCCTGTAGCATTTTTAATCTTTGTGCCATCAGAATAAGTATATTCAGAGTCATTTAATTGATGATAAGTAGACCACTGAAGATTCTCAATCGCTGGACCGTAGTCGAAAATTGGTTTCATTGTTGAACCAACTTGGCGTTTTAAATCAGTTGCCATATTATGACCTTTGAAAGTGGACTTATTTTCTTTACGTCCAGCACCAATTGCTCGAACTTCTCCAGATTGTGTATCCATAAATACGAATGATCCTTGGAATTGATCGTTTGGATACTTAATAAGATTGCCATCCATAATTTTTTCAGCATAATCTTGAGCATCTTGATCAAGTGTTGTATGAATCGTTAAACCATCTGAACCGATATTTACATCAGGATATTCTTTTTCAACTTCTTTTACAACTGCATCTAAAAATGCTTGATACTTCATCTCAGTTATTTCTGAAGACGGTTGAAGGCCCTCTGTTACTGGGATTTTAACTGCATTATTCATTTCTTCTTTTGTTATATAACCATGTCGATTCATTAATGACAATACGACATTACGACGATTTGTTGCTCGTTCAACATTTTCCTTTTTGGTTGGATCATAAATGTTTGGACCTTGGGGTAAACCAGCGAGCATAGCAGCTTCATGTAATTGCAAGTCTTTTAAATCTTTACCATAATATTTTTGCGCTGCTGTCGCAATACCGTATGAACGGTTACCTAAATTAATCTTATTTAAGTACATTTCTAAAATCTCATGTTTAGAGTATTGTTGCTCTAATTTGTAAGATAAGTACCATTCTTGTACTTTTCTCTTAGCGGTTTTATCCATCGTTAGAAAGTAGTTTTTAACGACTTGCTGTGTAATCGTACTACCACCTTGGGAACCGAAACCACCAGTGACATTTTCCATAACTGCTTTTGTAGTTCGTTTAAAATCAATTCCATTATGATCATAGAAACGCGAATCCTCAGTTGCAAGGAATGCATTTTCAACTACTTTTGGAATTTGATCATAAGTAACATGTGTTCGTTTTTCAGCACCGTATTCATAGAAGAAATTTCCGTTTTTATCAAGAAACTTTGTTGATAAAGGATTAACAAGTTTGGATTTGTCTAATTTTGGAGCGTCCTTTACCATAACAAAGAAAGCGGAAACGCCGGCTACAAGACCAACGATACCAAGAAGTAGACAACCTATAAGGAATTTCTTGAAAAAGGAGCCTTTTTTCTTTGGTTTTTCTTCTTTATGTGTTTTTTTCTCTTGATTTTTCACATGATTTCGTTCTGTACGAGAACGATAATTATCTGACATTATACTTTCTCCTACCTTTCATTCTCTCCCCCAAAAGTCGAAAAAAGAGCCTTAGTGATGACTCTATCACGAAAAATAAACCATGTCTAGTACACGGATATAGTCAATCCGAGGGTGATAACCGCATGATAATAAGGATCCATGCTCTTCTATTTCTTCTTTCGTAATCGACTTGCGTCCACCAGTATTTTGACGATTCCAAAATGCAATAATATGTTTTGCATCTAGTAAATAAAATTCATCAAAAAGTGTAAATTTAATAATAACAAATGCAATTCCATTATGAGCAACCACTTGCTTCATATGTTCAATTTGATGAAGGTGGAAGTTTTGAAGTGGGAAACTAGTTTTATTTTTTGTTTCCTTTGCTTCAAAATCGATGTATTTCCCTTTGTATACACCGTTGTAATCTGTTGTAGAAGGTTGTTTAAAATACGCTTCTTTTACCACTGCAGCACTTCGAGCGGGGTAATCTACTTTTACAATTTGAAGAGGTGTAGGCTTTTTATGTACACATGCAATATTATGGGTTAAGTAATATTGATTTGTTTCATTCAATTCCTCTTCAAGGGACATACCTCTATTACTATAAGTATGTGTTTTTATAGGTGTTTTTTGAGGTTGTGAAGCTTGATTATACCTTTTTCCATTTGGGTAACGAATGGTCATAGTGTGTCCACTCCCAACTTGCTAAGAATTACTTACAAAGGTGATTATATCAAAAAATGAAAAAAGATGTGACCTTTTTGATGAAAGGTATGATGACTTATTTATGTTTACATGGAATGATTATATGAAAATTAAACAAAATCGAGAAAAAAAGTTTTGTACAGAGGAAGAAAGAGCAATCATTCGCAATATTAAAAAGAAAACAGAAATAGCTAATGTGGACAATATTTCTCGAACACAATCTTATCAAGAATATTATTTAAGAAATAGTGAAATCAGGTGGGCCTTTTTAGCGAGTATGGTTTCGAGAAATGCGGGCTGGAATATGACTGATTTAGAAGGGAGATATTATGCTACTGTTTTACCTAAAACGGTAAAAAAACATTTATTTATTCTGTACGAACAGGCTAATTGGATTATTTTTTTAGATGCATTTCCACAGCTATTATTGTATGAGGAAAGTAAGAAGAGACGTGCACCTCTCTTTCATTTGTTGCAATATTTCAGCGTATCAATTTTTATGGAAAAAGAATGGCTATTTTTCTGGGAAAGAAGAGATATAAATAGGCTTATGACAGCGCTTATTATAAATGAACAAAATAAAATTCAAAAACCAGTCATTGAGAACACATATTTTAAAAAACATGTATTCCATACTGCACTTTTTAAAGTACAAGAAAGATTTCATATTAGTGCAGTTATCTTCCCAACAATTGAAGGGAGAATGTATGGATTTTCGGTTTATCAATTTGAAACGTTACAACAGCGTATAGAACTAGGAAAAAAATTAGCATGGTTATTGTTTCATCCAATTTATAATGGTTCGTTTTATAAGTTTGCATTGCAAACTACACATACTGGGTCTAGAGAAGATTATGAAGTTTACGCAAAGGAAACTCGAAAGTCTTATACGCCAACACTTAGAGATATTTATCCTGTTATTTTACATGAAGAAATAAAAATGAGAGATTGGTTTTGTGCAAATATGAAAATGAATGTGCTATTTGTACTTGAAGAACCTAAAGGGGAAGTTAATATAACAGAATGGTATAGAAGAAAGAGAGAACAAATCTATAGGCTATCTATCGTAAATCGTTTTGCTAAAAGGATGGATGAGTTCATGATATAATAAAAAAGAAGTCCCGTCTTCCATTTTGAAGACGGGACTTCTTAATTTGAAACAATCCTGCTATGTGTGCTACAACTTTAATCTCAAAACGTAATGCTAGTAGGAGATTAAGGGTGACTTGAAATTTAACTGTTCGTAATAAAGTCTCGCTTTATGTAGCAGGGAAGTTTGGACCATCTAGCTTTGGATTGCCAGTCTCGGGTTTATTTTGTTGTTTGTTTTGGTTTTTCTTTTTTTCATTTTTGTTCTTTGCCATTGTAATACACCTCCTTTTTGTATTGTTACCATTTCTATAAATGACATACGAAATGATTTCTTTGACGAATAACAACTAGTTTTGTCATGTGGGCAGGAGTGGTGAATCATTCGGCGAAAATACATGACAAAGGAAAAGCAAAGAAGGAGGCGTTTTGTATATGGCGATGGTTCAAAAGGAAGATGTAATGAAAAAAATGGATCAAATGTTAAGTTCTCTCGATTTGCTGGAAATGAATATAGGGATTAGAATGAATCATGCATTAAAGGATGCGAGTGAAAAAATATGCAATAAGATAGAAATAACAGAAATGCATATTGAACATATGGAAAATAAATTAGTGCATCACGAAGAGAAAGGGAATTGGGTAAAGACATTTCAAAACGTCGTAGTGAGTGCATAATAAGGTGGGAAAGTAATGAAAAATGAAGCGTTAATACAGTCTTCAGAAAAACTCATGCAGTATAATAATGAAGCGAATGTAAAAAAGAGAGAACTAACCGAATACGACTTTTATAAGGATATGAAACCGTTTGTAGATATGGTAGATGAGGAATTAAAGAAGTGGAAAGAATTAGCTTATACGTGGATTAAAGAAGAAAAGCCAAAATATATACATGTACAGCAAATTGATCAAGTATACGATAATTTACAAACGAATGTGTTACAATGCTTTGTAAATAAAGGTAAAGGTAAACGATTCTTTGAAACACACCAAGCCATTTCGTATACTTTGCAAAATATAGTTGAGCAATGTAAATAACAAGAGGGAGAGCCCTCTTGTTATTTTTATGCTTCTGTCATTGTTGTGGGTTTTGTTGCGCCGTTTATTTCTAATTCTTTTATTAATGTTCGATAATCTGATATGCATATTTTTCCTTCGAGATACCAATGTCTCGCAAAGTCTAATAATTCATTTACATTCTCTGTGCAATACCCCTTTTTTTGAGAAAACGCTTGTTTTAAATCCCCTAATACCATGTTGATTCCTCCCCCATGAGAATCTTCTTCTTCATTATCATAGCATGGAAGGGTTTTCTTTTTTAATTTTTTAAAAATTTAAACTTCCGACAAAAATAGACAGATACTCCATCACACATATTATTTTATAGGTACATATTATATATGTAGAAACTTATGTGAAGGAGGAGAGAATGCATGTTTCAACAACCTAACGTATATCAGCAAACGAATCCATATGTACAGCAAAATATGTACCAATATAATACGGATACATATTTACGGTATAATATGTATCCTTTCGAGCCTTATTATGGAAATCAAAATTATTATCAACCGTTTGAAGTGTCCTTTATGAATCAAGCTCAACAACCACAACAGCAGCAACCTTATGTGAATCAAGCTCAACAACCACAAGCTCAGCAACCATACATGAATCAACAACAGCAGCAGCCTTATATGAATTCGCAATATTATATGCCACCACCACCATCGCCGTATGCTAATCAACAAGCGATGTTTTATCCACCAAAACAACCGTATCCGACGCAGGGTAAGCAAAAGCAACAACAGCCAAGTCAGTTTTCTAGTTTTGTTTCTCAATTTAAAACATCAGATGGTAACTATGATGTAAATAAAATGATGAATACAGCTGGACAAATGATGAATGCGATGAATCAAGTGACAGGTATTGTAAAGCAAGTTGGAGGCTTTTTTGGTAAGTAATGTTGAAGGATTGTCTATAAAAACAATGTAGATGAAATAAAGGACTAGACAAATTTCCTTGTAATAAATGGGTATATATAACAAACGGCTTTCTCTCTTTTCTCATACTGTAAAGTGTAATCAGATTTTTTTTAACGAGAGAGGAGAGAAAAAACTATGCATCATTGTCATCCTTGCTTTGGAGGGCATAAGCCTACAGGACCTATTTGTACGACTGCTCCTGTCATTCATCCGACGAAACAATGCGTAACACACTCTTTTTCAACAACGGTGGTGCCACACATTTTCCCAACACATACAACACATGTACATCATCAACAAATTAAAAACCAAAACTTCTTCCCACAAACAAATTCAAATGTAAATGTTGTGGACCCAATCGACCCAGGATTCGGCGGCGGATGTGGACCGTGTGGTCATGGTCATCATCATCATCATCACCACGGTCATCAAATATCTCCATTTGGGCCGGGACCGAATGTATCACCGTTTGGACCAGGACCAAATGTATCACCGTTTTTACCAAACAATGTATCACCAGTAGGTCCAAATATCGGACCAAACGTTGGTGGAATATTTAAAAAGTAAATGATATGTTAGAACTAGCGAAATGCTAGTTCTTTTTTTGTAATTGGAGTGTTGATATGAAAGTTATTTCAGTAACAGGATATAAGCCATTTGAACTTGGAATATTTAAAAATGATCATCCAGGAGTGGAGTGTATAAAGAAAGCATTACACCGTAAATTACTCACTTTTGTAGAAGATGGTTTAGAGTGGGTTATAATAAGCGGCCAATTAGGTGTAGAATTATGGGCTGCTGAAGTTGTTTTTGAAATGCAAGTAGAATATCCAGATTTAAAATTAGGGGTATTCACTCCGTTTTTAGAACAAGAAGAAAATTGGAAAGAAGATAATCGTGAATATTACGAATTTATTCTTTCTCAAGCAGACCATGTTGATAGTATCACGAAACGGAAGTATGAAAGCCCAGAGCAATTTAAATTAAAAAATCAATTTTTTATTGAAAAAAGTGATGCGCTTTTAGCGGTATACGATGAAGAAAAACCAGGAAGTCCCAAATATATTGTAGAATCAGCAAAGAAAAAAGGGGAAATAGAAAATTATCACAGTTATTTCATTCTTTTTTCTGATTTACAAGATATAATAGAAGAGGAACAGTGGAATAATGCAGAGTAATATGTAATATAGTACTCGTATATATGATTGACAAAAAGCATTGTTTCTGAAAAAATTTAGTTAATGAAAGTTTTGGTAAAAATTTGAGGTGAAGAAAATGATTTCGGATAAAATTAAATTAACAGCGAAAGATATTTTAGAAAAAGAATTTAAAACAGGTATGAGAGGTTATCAGCAAGAAGAAGTAGACAAGTTTCTTGATATGATCATTAAAGACTATGAAGCTTTCCACAAAGAGTTTGAGCAATTAAAGCAACAAAATGCTCGTTTAAAGCGTGAATTAGAGGAACAAAAACTAGCTGTAACGCAAGTTCCACAACAACCTGTACAAACACCAGTTGCACAACCAGTTTATAACAACACGAATACGGATATTTTAAAACGCTTATCTAACTTAGAAAAAGCTGTATTTGGAAGTAAGTTATACGAATGATGTAAGGTGGGAAAAGGTTTAAGCATTTTACATAGAAAAAAACGTTGCAAAATCTTTTTGTTTCCACTATACTAATGGATGTCATAACGTTTGGGTAATCGCTGCAACGCCAACGTTGTAGAGGAAAGTCCATGCTCGCACGGCCTGAGATGGCTGTAGTGTTCGTGCCTAGCCAATTCATAAGCTAGGGTATTCTGGCTGTAAGGCTGGTTTAACGGCAGGGAAAAAACCTAAGTCCTTTCGGATATGGTTTGACTACCTTTAAAGTGCCACAGTGACGAAGTCCTTGAAGAAATGATAGGAGTGGAACGAGGTAAACCCCACGAGCGAGAAACCCAAATAATGGTAGGGGAATCTTTTCCAAGGAAATGAACGATGGGAAAGGACAGGTTTTATAACCTGTAGATAGATGATTGCCACCGGAGTACGAGGCGTGGGCCGTTTGTAGTACAAAGGAACAGAACATGGCTTACAGAACGTTATGAACCAACTATGAAATAACTCAGCTCTCCTTTGTTAGAGGAGGGCTTTTTATTTGTATGAAGTTATAAAGTATGAGTTAAAATGGTTAATGAGAAAATTTTTCGTAAAATGTAATGATTAATAGGACCAATTGCTATTAATTATTGTTTGAATATACATAAGAGGTGAATGCAAATGGGAAAAGTTACTTTAATTGCAACAGCGGCAATGGGTATTGAAGCGTTAGTTGCCCGAGAAGTTCGCGATCTTGGTTATGAATGTCAAGTAGAAAACAGCAAAGTAACATTTGAAGCAGATGAAAAGGCGATTTGTCGCACGAATTTATGGTTACGTACTGCGGACCGTGTAAAAATTAAAGTTGGCGAATTTAAAGCAACAACATTTGATGAGCTATTTGAAAAAACGAAAGCATTAAACTGGGGAGATTATATTCCAGAGAATGGCGAATTCCCTGTTATCGGTAAATCTTTAAAATCTGAATTATTCAGTGTTTCGGATTGCCAACGTATCGTTAAAAAAGCTGTCGTTGAAAAATTAAAAACAACATATAAACGTACAACTTGGTTTGAAGAAGATGGTCCATTATTCCGTATCGAGATTGCAATGCTCAAGGATATTGCAACATTAACAATTGATGCGAGTGGTGTTGGACTTCATAAACGTGGATACCGTATGGATCAAGGGGAAGCTCCGTTAAAAGAAACATTAGCTGCGTCTTTAATTAAATTAACAAACTGGAAGCCAGATCGTCCATTTGTTGATCCATTCTGTGGATCAGGTACAATTCCGATTGAAGCAGCATTAATTGGACAAAACATTGCGCCAGGATTTAACCGTGGTTTCGCATCTGACGAGTGGGGCTGGGTAGGTAAACAAAACTGGCGTGAAGCTCGTCAAGAAGCTGAAGATTTAGCGAACTATGATCAACGATTACAAATCATTGGATCAGATATTGATCATCGTATGATTCGAGTTGCTCAAGATAACGCAGAAGAAGTAGGCTTAGGCGATTTAATTACATTTAAACAAATGCAAGTAAAAGATTTCACAACAAAAGAGGATTATGGCTACGTTGTAACGAATCCTCCATACGGAGAACGTTTAAGTGAAAAAGCACTTGTTGAACAATTGTACAAAGAAATGGGACAAGTATTCCGTCCGTTAGATACATGGTCAGCATATGTATTAACAAGTTACGAAGCATTTGAGAAGTGTTACGGAAAAGATGCATCGAAGAAACGTAAACTATTTAACGGATTTATCCGTACAGATTACTACCAATACTTCGGAAAACGTCCACCGCGTAATTCATAGTATAAAACTCCTCTAGCACGCATATACTGGCTATTATGTAATGCGTAAAGGAGGAACTAATATGGATAGTTTCCAATTATCAATGATTCAAAAAGCTATTCACCGTACGTATGATGAGCTCGGAAAAGAAGTGGATAGCCAAGGTGTGATTGTAGATGAAATACAAAAAGCACAAGAAGAATATTTGTCAGCTCTTTCACATGAAACAGCGATTGATAAACGGTATTTAAAGTCATTAATATAGAAGAAAATTTTCCTTTTTCGAAAGGAAAATTTTTTTTCGTGCATTTCTATGTATTGTAACAGGGGAAAGTGACTGCATACAAATGAGTAGCGGTTGCTATATCTTTTTATAGAAAAACTTTTTGGTTGGAGGCTAAGGATGTTTACTGAGAAGAGATTACCATTTGAAGTAGGAAAACAAGATAATTTTTATGATAAGTTGAATGAGTGGATTGGAGATGTGTTTTACGACATCCTTCCAGAAAAAGGATTTGAAGAGCGTGATGAACAAATTTTTATGGCGTTTCAATTAGAGCGTGCTTTCCAAGAAAAGAAAGTAATGTTCGCAGAAGCGGGTGTAGGAACAGGGAAAACAATTGTATATCTTCTATATGCAATTTGTTATGCGCGTTATACTGGGAAACCAGCTATTATTGCTTGTGCAGATGAAACGTTAATTGAGCAGCTTGTGAAAGAAGAAGGGGACATTGCTAAGTTATCTGAAGCATTAGGGCTATCTGTTGATGTAAGGCTTGCAAAATCAATGGATAATTATTTATGCTTACGTAAACTTGAAGATGTTATGAGTGGACGAGCTCCAGAAGTAATTGAAGACGTATATTACGAGTTACCACAGTTTGTATTCGATCATGGTACGATGCAAAACTTTACGCACTATGGTGACAGAAAAGAATTTCCACTTTTAAATGACGAAGAATGGTCAAAAGTAAATTGGGATTACTTCCAAGATTGCTTTACTTGTGATTCTCGTCATCGTTGTGGACAAACTCTTTCTCGTGAACATTATCGTAAAGCAGCAGATTTAATTATTTGTTCTCAAGATTTCTATATGGATCATATTTGGACGTACGATGCTCGTAAGCGTGAAGGGCAAATTCCGTTATTACCAGAAAGTAGCTGCGTTGTATTCGATGAAGGACATCTTGTAGAATATGCAGCTCAAAAAGCTTTAACATACCGTTTAAAGCAAACGATGATGGAGCAACTATTAACGAGATTATTACAAAATGATATTCGTGAAGAGTTTGCACATTTAGTAGAAGAAACAATTTGGCAAACAGAGCGATTCTTTGATGTGTTACAAGAAAATAAAAAGGAAATTGCCGGTTCGGATCGTTTAGAAATTACTGTGACAGAAAAAGTAACAGCTGAAGCAAAACGACTTTATGCGAAAATTGGTGAAGTCGGTGATGCATTAGTATTTGAAAGTGAAATGCATACAGTAAATACGTATGATTTAAATATCGTTGATGAACATTTAGATGTGTTAGAACATTCACTTCGTCTGTTCATGCACGAGAAAAATGTAATTACATGGGGCGAAGAAGGTGATGGAGCCTTCACGTTAGTCATTATGCCACGTGCAGTTGAAGAAGTGTTACAAGAGAAAGTATTCTCGAAGAAAATCCCGTATATCTTCTCGTCTGCTACATTATCTAATAACGATTCATTCGCGTTTACAGCAAATAGCTTAGGGGTAAAAGATTACTTATCATTCTCAGTTGCCTCACCGTTTGATTATGAGGAGCAAATGGCAGTAAACTTACTATCGCATACGAAAGAAAATGAATGGGAAAGAAAGTGTCAATATACACTTGAAAATATACAAAAAACAAATGGACGTACACTTGTATTATTCCGTACAACGCAAGAGCTTGCAGCGTTTAAAGAATATGTAAGTAAAGAACAAATGTCAGTTCCGTTCCTATATGAAGGGGATCAAGAAATTAGTCAGCTCGTTTCTCGCTTCCAAAATGAAGAAGAGACTGTACTTTGTGCCGTTCATTTATGGGAAGGTTTAGACATTCCTGGTTCATCATTATCACATGTTATCATTTGGTCATTACCATTCCCTCCAAACGATCCGGTGTTTGAAGCGAAGCGTAAACATGTTAATGATCCGTTCTGGGATGTAGATGTACCATATATGATTTTACGTCTTCGTCAAGGCATCGGTCGTTTAATTCGTACGAGTGACGATAAAGGTGCTATTTCAATCTTCTTATCTGATACAGAAGATGAGAAAGTGATAGAAGCGGTGAAAAACGTACTACCGGTAGAAGGTAAAGAATTATAAGGAGAAAGCTTGGCGCTTGCCAAGCTTTTTTTCTATTATAAAAGGAATTTAGATTTTCATGTCGAATTAAGTTTGAGGTAGAAAAGGGAGGTTTTTATACGATGACAGTAGCTACATATGAAGTAGAAAAACAATTTTTAACATATGTGAAGAAGATACAAAATTACGGAGAAGCATTAAGCTTAATGTTTTGGGACTTAAGAACAGGTGCGCCTAAAAAAGGTGTGGACCAGCGTTCAGAAGTAATTGGTATGCTTTCATCAGAAGTGTTTGCTATGTCGACTTCAGATGAGATGGGAAATTATTTAACAGAGCTTGAAGCTTTAATAAGTGAAGACAAACTTTCTGAAACGACGAAGAAAATGGTTGAAGAGTGTCGTAAAGAATATGATAGAAATAAAAAAATTCCACAAGCTGAATATGAAGCGTATGTGAAATTAGAAGCGAAAGCGGAAAGTGTGTGGGAAGAAGCCCGCGAAAAATCTGATTTCGAAATGTTCCGTCCGTATTTAGAACAAATAGTTGAATTTAAAAAGAAATTTATTACATATTGGGGTTACGAAACATACAAATATAATACATTATTAGATATGTATGAGCCGGGTATTACAGTAGAAGTGTTAGATCACGTATTTGGTCAACTTCGTGAGCGTATCGTTCCGCTTGTAAAAGAAATATCGGAGTCACAAAAGAGATTAAAGACAAGTGCTTTATCAGAACATTTTTCAAAAGAAAAACAAAAGAACTTTACATTAGAGCTATTAAAGCAGTTGAATTATGACTTTGAAGCAGGTCGTCTTGATGAAACGGTGCATCCATTCGAGATTACATTAAATAGAGGGGATGTTCGTATTACGACACGCTATGACGAAAAGGATTTCCGTATGGCTGTGTTTGGAACAATTCATGAATGTGGTCATGCTGTATATGAACAAAATATTGCAGGAAAATTTGAAGGTACACCGCTATGTAGTGGAACATCTATGGGTATTCATGAGTCACAATCGTTATTCTTTGAGAACTTTATCGGTCGTAATAAATCATTCTGGAAGAAAAATTATGATTTATTAAAAGAGTATAGCAATGGTCAATTCAATGATATATCAGTAGATGAGTTTTATGATGCGATTAACGAATCGAAGCCATCGTTCATTCGTATAGAAGCAGATGAGCTCACATATCCGCTTCACGTTATGGTTCGTTATGAGCTTGAGAAAGAATTATTTGATGGTACATTACAAGTGAAAGATTTGCCAGCGGCTTGGAATGATAAGATGGAAGCATATTTAGGAATTCGTCCGGAAAACAATGCACAAGGTGTATTGCAAGATGTTCACTGGGCTGGTGGTTCATTTGGATACTTCCCATCTTATGCGCTTGGTTATATGTACGCAGCGCAGTTTAAGCAAAGAATGTTAAAAGATATTCCGAACTTTGATGCATTATTAGAAGAAGGAAACGTAACGCCAATTCGTGAATGGCTAACTGAACATATTCACCAATATGGTAAAACGAAAAAGCCACTTGAAATTTTAGAAGATGTAACAGGCGAAGGGTTAAATGCAAATTACTTAGCAGATTATTTAGAAGCGAAGTATAAAGAAATTTATGAGTTGTAAAAAAAGAGCTGCTTACTTGCAGCTTTTTTTTATAGGGGGATAGAAGATGGTTTATACATATACAGTAATGACGCAAGAAGAGGCGGAAGAGATTGCATATAACTGGCATTATAAAGGGGAATATTCCTTTTACGATATAGAGGCAGATGAAGAAGATTTAGCTGGATTTTTACATGATGAGAGTAGAGGGAATCATACATTTTCAGTGAAGGAAAATGGCATTCTCGTTGGTTTTTTTACTATTTGTAAAATAAATAATGGAACGGTTGATATAGGTCTTGGAATGAAACCTGATATAACTGGAAATGGATTTGGTTTACAGTTCGTAAATGCTGGACTAGCTTTTATTAAAGAAAAATACGGATGCAATTATATAACG
Organism: Bacillus cereus group sp. BfR-BA-01347; assembly: GCF_022663835.1. Taxonomy (NCBI): domain Bacteria; kingdom Bacillati; phylum Bacillota; class Bacilli; order Caryophanales; family Bacillaceae; genus Bacillus; species Bacillus cereus group sp. BfR-BA-01347. The sequence continues at coordinate 159,530 of NZ_JAKUGG010000001.1, forward strand.
TTATCAGTAGCGACATTTAATAAAAGAGCTATTAAAGTATATAAAAGGGCAGGATTTGAAGCAGTTGGAACGTTTATACAGAAGACGAATGGTAGTTGTTTTGAGTTTTTGAAAATGAATTATATATGTGAAAAATAACAAAAAACAGAAGAGGGTTCTTCTGTTTTTTGCAACTTCATTAACTTTCAGTTGATAGCATGTGTACAGCTATTTCATGCATGTCTTTCAAACCTGACACTTGAGCGTATTCAGCAACAGTAATACTACTCGTTGTTAGAAGTTCGATAATATGTTCATCCATTCTTGACCAAGTTTTACCGCCAGCGTTATCATAAGAGTGAATTAACTTTGTTAGTCCATCCTTTCCAAAGAGTAGATAATGCGATGTGAAATCTATAGATACATCACCTATCCCTACTTCTGTCCAATCGATTAAGCCAGTTACCTTATTTTTATTATCAATCAGGATATGACCTGGATGGATATCCCCATGCTTTACTCCTACGTGAGATGGCCAAAAAGAGTCTTCAGCTAGCCATGCTTGCCAACGATCCCATAAGTTTTGATTGATGTGGTATTGTTCCTTCACTCGATTCATCCTTTGTTTCATAGAAGTTCTTAATTCATTAGCAGTAAGAATTTCAACACCTATACTATTAAATTTTTGCTGAGGTAATGAGTGTAAATTCGCTAAAACTTTTCCTAAGGAAATATAGTATTCAGTTGGTACATCCTTTTCGTTAAAGGTCCATATATAACCTTGTTGTTCTATATCGATAGTAGCGGCAGGAACGCCACTTAGTTGTTTATAAGCAATTAGTTCCTCAGAAAATATAGACCAATCAGGAACTTGGAATTCTGCATGTTTTTTCATGATTTCTAATGCTTCTTTTTCACGTAGAGCATGTCTCATAGATTCTCGTCTACGAGGAATTCGTAGTATCCATTTATCCCCGTTTTGTTCTTTGACGTGTGCTACTTGAAAGTCAACGCCAGATTCATTGATTTCTATTGAATCTTCTAATATATTTAGTCCTTCCTTATTTGCTAATTGTTTCACTTTAAGTGTATTCATTTTGATTTCCTCCAAATGTTTATTTAGATTTCAATGTTTTCATACGTTTTCTGTTACGAATTGTTTCTAACTACATCCATATGATTGAAGTAGCAAGATATAAGAAAATGTAATCATAAAAAAACCACAGACGGGCTTCTGTCTGTGGTTAAGAGTAAACGAGGATATAATGAAAAAACGTCTCTTTTTGTATCAAAAAAATATACGAAAAAAAGACAGATGTATATCTGCCTTTCTTCATATGGAAAGTGTATTCTTCCGTTGAAGATTATTAAAAATGTGCAGACTAATCCCGTTTACTCTGCTTTATGAAAACAGAGCCTTTGAACATATTAAGTTACTTATTGTTCAAAGTTTGCTGACGTAGTCTTCCTGCATGCATCATCTTTAACAATCCTCCTTTTAATAGTATAGTGTTACTATACTTTGTTTATAAGTAAACATCAACAAAAAATACTAGATGTAATATGTAAAAACGAATTAAATAAAAATTTACATTCGGAAAATAGAAGAAATGATGTTAGCTTTTATAATTGGAAGTTTTGGAAGAGGATTTGTATTAGTAGCAAATAGTAAGTTTAGCAAGGAAGGTAGAGGTAAGCATGGTTACAATTAAAACGAAAAATGAAATAGATTTGATGCACGAATCCGGGAAGTTACTTGCTTCATGTCATAGGGAAATTGCAAAAATGATGAAACCAGGTATTACGACAAAAGAAATTAATACGTTTGTTGAAGCATATTTAGAAAAGCATGGTGCAATATCTCAGCAGAAAGGATATAACGGGTATCCATATGCGATATGTGCATCTATAAACGATGAAATGTGCCATGGGTTTCCGGTGGATGTACCTTTAACTGAGGGCGATATTGTAACAATTGACACGGTAGTAAACTTAAATGGTGGTCTTTCAGATTCTGCTTGGACGTATAGAGTTGGAAATGTTTCTGATGAAGCAGAAAAGTTGTTGTTAGTAGCTGAGAATGCTTTGTATAAAGGGATTGATCAGGCGGTAATTGGTAATCATGTAGGAGACATTGGCTATGCAATTGAAAATTATGTAACAAATGAAGGTTTTTCTGTCGCAAGAGACTTTACGGGACATGGAATCGGTAAAGAGATTCATGAAGAACCAGCAATTTTTCATTTTGGGAAACAAGGACAAGGGCCTGAGCTGCAAGAAGGAATGGTAATTACAATTGAGCCAATTGTAAATGTAGGTATGCGATATTCGAAAGTAGATTTAAATGGATGGGCTGCAAGAACGATGGACGGGAAATTATCAGCGCAATATGAGCATACAATTGCGATTACAAAAGATGGGCCAATCGTTTTAACGGCGCTTTGAAATAATATGTAAGAGTTTACAAAACTCGAACGAAAATGATATTTTGATAAAATTTGTACGTGTTTTGTTAATAAATACTTTTCAAAGTATAAAAAGTGCGTTATAATCCATCTATAAAATAAATAGTTAGCTACACTCATATAATCGCGGGGATATGGCCTGCAAGTTTCTACCGAAGTACCGTAAATACTTTGACTATGAGTGAGGACGAATATATTTGCTTGTTTAGCATTCTTTTTTGCGAAACTCCAAAAGCGCGTCTCTCACTTGTAACGAGTGGTGGCGGCTTTTGGAGTTTTTTTATTGCATAAGAGGGGGAACAAACATGAAAGTATTACAAGAAAAGATTTTGAACGAAGGAAAGGTTTTATCTGGTGACGTATTAAAGGTAGATGCTTTTTTAAACCATCAAATTGACCCAGTACTTATGCAAGAAATCGGAAAAGAATTTGCTAAACGTTTTAAAGAAGAGAACATTACAAAGATCGTGACGATTGAATCTTCAGGCATTGCACCAGCTGTTATGGCTGCATTAGAGCTTGGTGTAAAAGTAATTTTTGCAAGAAAACGTAAATCGTTAACGTTACAAGATAATATGTACGTTGCAAACGTATATTCATTTACGAAACAAGAAACGAATGAAATTTCATTATCTCGAAATCATATTGATGAAAGTGATCGCGTTTTAATTATCGATGACTTTTTAGCAAACGGTCAGGCTGCTTTAGGGTTAATGAGTTTAGTAGAGCAAGCAGGAGCCAGTATTGCAGGAATTGGGATTGTTATTGAAAAAGCATTTCAAGATGGAGGAAAGAAGCTTCGTGAACAAGGAGTTCGTGTTGAATCACTAGCAGAAATTGCATCATTTGATAACGGCACAGTTACATTTGTACAGCAAGAAACTGCGGAGGTGAAATAAACGATGAAGCAGCATCCATTTAAAATTGCATCGCTTGGTATGCAGCATATGCTTGCAATGTATGCTGGAGCAATTATCGTTCCGCTTATTGTGGGCGGCGGACTTGGTTTAAATCAAAAAGAGTTAACATATTTAGTCTCAATTGATTTATTAATGTGCGGCGTTGCGACAATTTTACAAGCATTATCAAATCGCTTTTTTGGTATAGGACTTCCCGTTGTACTTGGTTGTACATTTACAGCGGTTGGACCGATGATTGCGATTGGAAAACAATACGGTGTGTCTTCAATTTATGGAGCAATTATTGCTGCTGGGTTATTTGTTGTTATTTTTGCGAAATTATTTGGAAAACTTGTAAAACTGTTTCCACCTGTTGTAACAGGATCTGTAGTTACAGTAATTGGAGTTACACTTGTTCCAGCTGCTATTAATGATATGGCTGGTGGAGTAGGAAGCAAAGATTTCGGAAGTCTTGAAAACTTAGCGTTAGCATTTGGAGTGTTATTATTTATCATCGTTATGTATCGTTTCTTTGATGGATTTATCCGTTCCATTTCTATTCTATTAGGTTTGTTGTTCGGTACTATCGTTGCAGCGTTTATGGGGAAAGTAAGTTTGCAAGCGGTTGGAGAGGCTGATTGGTTCCACGGTATTCAACCATTTTACTTTGGTACACCAACCTTTGAATTAACACCAATTATTACGATGATTCTTGTTGCTTGTGTAGGGATTGTAGAAGCAACGGGTGTATACTTTGCATTATCTGATATTTGCAATAAAAAAATCGGTGAAAAAGAATTAACAAAAGGCTATCGTGCAGAAGGATTAGCGATGGTGTTAGGTGGCATTTTCAACGCATTCCCATATACAACATACTCTCAAAACGTAGGACTTGTTCAATTAACTGGAGTAAGAAATCGCGTTATTATTTACACGTGTGGTGGTATGTTAATCGTTCTTGGTTTCATTCCTAAAATCGCAGCTATTACAACAATTATTCCGAAATCAGTACTGGGTGGTGCGATGTTAGCGATGTTCGGTATGGTTATGGCATATGGTATTAAAATGTTAAGTAGCGTTGATTTTGGTAAACAAGAAAACTTATTAATCGTTGCATGTTCTGTTGGAATTGGGCTTGGCGTAACAGTCGTTCCTACATTATTTTCACAACTTCCAGAAAGCATTCGTATTTTAACAGATAACGGAATTGTACTTGGAAGTGCGTCAGCAGTACTTTTAAATATCGTATTTAATATGGTGCCGCAGCGCAAAGTGAAAGTAGAAGAAGAGCCAGTATCTATGCAAAATGCAGTAAGAGAAGCGTAAAAAAGCAAGGTCTCGTTATGAGACCTTGCTTTTCTTTTTAAGTGGCATCATTTTCCCGTAAGTACCAAGACGCCAAATGTACTCAAGTGGCCCGTATTGGTAATGTGAAAGCCACCAGCGGCTAATAAAGATTTGTAACGTGTAGAAACTAATGCAGAATATTGGTCCAACCCATAATGGAGAAGGATAATCATTTTTAAATAATAGCCCGAATACAAGCAATATAACAATTGTATGCGAGATGTAATTTGTTAATGCCATTCGTCCAACGTATTGGAATGGACGTAATACTGTTTGCCATTTTTCTTTTTGTAATAAACGCATTAACGTGACAATGTAGAAGATGAACAATGTCTTTCCGCTAAACATTGTAAAGACCTGCATATAAATTGGTTCATAAAATGGTTTTGATAAGAAGTAACGGACCATGAAGAACCACATTGGTAATGTTAAAATGAACATAATAATTTGCCATTTTTTAAGCTTTGGATCTAACTCTTTCGCGCGGCGGAAAATATCCTTTTTGCCGGCGTATAAACCAAGTAAAAACAGCCCAACTGTTTCTGGGAGCATGAATACGTTGAGTCCAATTCCATCAGCATAAAATGCATGGAAACGATTTTGGATTTGTGACACCCAGTCTTCAAGTGGCATGATAGGTAAGGAGAATCCTAATTCTGCCTTTGGAACGAATGCAATCATAATACCTACGATTAGCATGAAAAACTGAAAAATACTCAATAAAACGATAGCCCATATTAAAATAGTACGAGGTTCTCTCTTATAAAATAAAAATAAGAAAAATCCAGCAATCGCATAAGTATGTAAAATGTCTCCGTCCCATAAAAGAACGTAATGTAAGAAACCGAATAATAATAAAATAAGTAAGCGGCGAACAAATAAAATTTTCGGATGATCTGTTTTCGCTTCAGCACCACTCATAAAAATATAAAAACCTAATCCGAATAAAAACGAAAAAATTGTATAAAATTTCGTTTGAATAAACATATCGTAAAATAGGCGAATGTAGCTGTCTATCCCTTCGTAAATTCCTGAAAGATCACGTGAGTCAACCCCGGCGATAACAGGCCAATTCACAAGAAAAATACCTAGTACAGCTATTCCTCTAATAATATCAATGGAGTGTATCCTCTCGCCTTGTGTGAGATTTTGTGTCATTTTTTTCCTCCTTGTTAAGTAATTCCCTTTTATTATACAAAATGTAAGATGGAGGGGATAGGGGATATTTCCATTTTTTTAAACTGTTAAGTTATGTAGGATGAGATATAATAAGATTGCACAACAAGTTTTAACCTTCTTCAAAACAGGCGGTAAAGCTCCTTCTTATAAGGAGCTTTCTTTATGAAAAGTGTTGATAATGATTCTCTTTAATGATACACTGTATTCAAAAGTGATAATCATTATCAAAAAAAGGTTGGTGCGTAAGTATGGTATATGCATTAGTAGCAGGTACAGTCGCTGTATATGCAGTTATTGCGAAGTATGTTTTAAATGGAGTAGGAACAGCAAAATGAGTGATATGACATAAAATCCCTTTCATTTGTAAAAAGAATGAAAGGGATTTTTTATTTTTAATGAGAATATGCTGAAAATTTAGTATGATAGTAAAGTGAAACTGTAATCATTGGGTAGGTGTAACTCTCACTGGTTATGAGCTCGCAAATAGCGGGGAAAAGTATATACATCTTGGATAAAGGGGAACAAGGGGATGACAAACATAGTACAGACAAACGGTATGAAAAAACTTGTTTGTTTTTATGAAGAGTGGCAAAAACACGGCGATGCAGAGAATAGTTTAAAGTTGTTTGAGGTAATTCAAAAATATAAACAAGAACAGCTTATGATAGCGTTCTGCGGTCACTTCTCTGCAGGGAAATCAACGATGATGAATCATCTATATAAAGCGCAGTTGTTACCGACAAGTCCAATTCCGACAAGCGCTAACGTTGTCAAAATTGAAAAAGGAATGGATCGTGTTGTTGTAACGGTTAAATCTGGAGAGCAGTACGAATATGACGGTGCATATTCAGCAGAAGAATTAAAACAAATTTGTAAAGACGGCGATGAAGTAATTGGTGTTCATATTTATCGAAACGACGTGCCAATTCCTGAAGGGGTTATGTTAGTTGATACACCAGGGATCGATTCAACAGATGATGCCCATCAATTAGCGACAGAATCGACACTTCATCTGGCAGATGTCATTTTTTATATGATGGATTATAATCACGTCCAATCGGAAGTGAATTTACAATTTGTTAAAGAATTGAAACAACGTAATAAAACGGTTTATCTCGTTGTAAATCAAATAGATAAACATAAAGAAAATGAATTATCGTTTGAGAATTATAAAGATAGTGTAAAACAATCATTCTCTAACTGGGATATTGAAGTAGATGGTGTTTATTATACGTCATTACGAATGATGAACCATCCACATAATGAAATTAGAAGCTTAGAAGCGTTAATTACTTCTATTATGAAGGAAAAAGAGCAGTGTGTAAGGACTGGAATGGAGCGAGAAACAGAATATTTAATGGGGGAACATTTCTCGTTTATTGTTTCTGAAAATGAAAAAGCTCTTTTGAAATATGAGGAAGAGTTAGCATCACCACTTTCTATTTCAGAGGTAGTTGAAAAGAAGGAAGAGCTAACGGAAGCGAAAAATCGTGAGGCAAGTAAAGAATCTCATGTGAGAAACGAATTTATAAAAGGTTTACAAGCTATATTAGATAATGCTTATTTAATGCCATTTGAAATGAGAGAATTGGCAAATGCATATTTAGAAACGAAATTAACAAAATTTAAGGTCGGTTTGCTATTTTCGAAAGGAAAGACGGAGCAAGAAAAACAAAGACGTGTAGAGGCGTTTTATTCTGCCCTTCAAAAAACTGTTGAAACGCAACTTGATTTTCATGTGAAGGAATTTATTGTAGCCTTCTTAAAAGAAGAAGGATTGTTCACGGAGGAAATTGGGAAAGACATATATGGGTTAGAAATTGCTTTCGGACCAGAAATGTTGGCCGAAGTAATTAAACAAGGTGCAGGTTTCACAGGTGATTACTTACTTCTTTATACAGCGGATGTAGCGAATGAACTGAAGAAACGTTATTTTATAAAAGCACAGCAAATTTTTGATAAAAGTGCGGTCGTTTTGAAGCAAAAGGTGAGGGAAGCAGTTGCTCGTATTGAAGAAGAGATTGAAACATATACGATGTTGCAAACGGCGAAAGAAACACAATTACAATACAGTAACAATTTGGAGGCATATGAAGACTATTTACGAAATGTTTGGCACGATCATGTTGCTACGCCTGAAGGGTTGCAAATAGATGAGATATTGCAAAGGGAGACACAAATTGTTAGTGAGAAATTTACACTACAAGAACAGGAAATCGTAAACGATAACGTAGCGGTTCATGAGGAAGAGCTAAAAGGAACGGCAGCTTTAAATATTCAACGTATATTAGAGAAAGTGAAAAAAGCCGAAACGATATTAGAGCCATTACCAGCGTTGAAACATGTACAGCAAGAGGTAATAGAGAAAAGAAGACGTGTGGAAACAAAACAATTTACAGTAGCGTTATTCGGGGCATTTAGTGCTGGGAAATCATCATTTGCCAATGCCTTACTCGGTGACAAAGTACTTCCTGTATCACCAAACCCGACGACGGCAACGATTAATCAAATTTTGCCGGTTACAGAGGAAAAACCACATGGAACAGTAATTGTTCAGTTTAAATCAAAGCAAGCGTTATTAGAAGATATGAAAGCTGTTTATAAGCTGTTTCATTATGAGATTGCTACGTTAGATGAAGCGTTAGCACAAATTGATAAAGTTATGAAATATCCTTCACCAACTGGGAAGCAAAAAACAACATTTAGCTTTTTACGAGCGGTACAAAAAGGGTATGATGCAGTTTCTACTTATTTAGGAGAACAAGTACAAGTTACATTAGAAGAGTTCTCTGATTATGTAGCGAATGAAGAGAAATCATGCTTCGTTGAGTATATGGAACTTTATTATGATTGTGCTTTAACAAGGCAGGGAGTAGCGCTTGTAGACACACCTGGAGCGGATTCTATTAATGCTCGCCATACGGATGTTGCATTTCAGTATATTAAAAACGCAGATGCTATTTTATTTGTTACATATTATAACCATGTATTCTCTCGTGCTGACCGTGAATTTTTAATTCAACTTGGTCGTGTAAAGGATACTTTTGCCCTTGATAAAATGTTCTTCTTAATTAATGCGGCGGATTTAGCAGAGTCTGAAGAAGAACTTGAAATGGTAAAAGGTTATATCGCAGATCAGCTACTGCAATACGGTATTAGAAATCCGCGTTTATTTGCAATTTCAAGTTTATGTGCGCTTGAAGAGAAACAAGGAAAGAATGTTGAAAAAGAGAAGTATGGTATTTTACAAAACTCTGGGATTACTAAGTTTGAGGAATCATTTACGTCCTTTATGATGAGAGATTTAATGCTTGTTTCTGTGCATGCTCTATACGGTGCTTTGCAAGGGGCAGATCAGCTTTTAGTAAACATGATAAAGGGTGCAAAGCAGGGGAATGAAGAGAAAGAGAAGCAAACGAAAAAATATGAAGCAGAGCGTGATCAACTACTTCATATCATTTCATCATATAGTGTACTTGCTGAAGAACAGGCGATGCAAAATGAAGTGAAAGAGTTGCTTTATTACGTGCAACAGCGCCTATTCCTACGCTATAACGATGTGTTTACTGAATTTATTAATCCGGCTTCACTTCGAACGGATGGAAATGTGAAAACACAATTGCAACAGTGTGTTATGGAATTAGTAGCATTTATTCAGCATGATTTATTGCAAGAAATGCGTGCGACATCATTACGCCTTGAAAAATGGATAGACGAAGCGATGAAGCGTGCAAAGGACGAAATTGTAGTGAACTGTAAAGTGGAAAATGAATCAATTTCTATGAATGGAACAGTGGAGTATGAATATAAAGATATTACACATAAAGAACCGTTCCCTTCAGTTAAAATAAAAGATTTCAAAAAAGCACTGGCACATTTTAAAAATGAGAAAAGCTTTTTTGAAAAGAATGACAAAGCTTTTATGCAAGAAGACGCTAAATCTGTATTAGAACCGCTCGTATCAAACTATGTAGCTGATGAAAAAGATTTATTTGTTCATCATTATAAGCAAGAGTGGGATATGAAGTGGAACTTATTCCAAAAAGTGATGCAGCAAGATGTGATGAACTATTATGAAAGTATATTGTTTGCATTGGCTGAAACGATCGATGTATCTCTATATGAGCAAAGTAAAGAACAATTGCAAAAGCAGTTAGTAGAGATTGAAAAAGAAATTTATGTTATATAGTCGTTATGAGAAAAAGATTCGTTCAATTTTCTTTTGCAGTACAGTATCTAAAGATTTTACAAATCCAGCAAATTCATCGGTAGAAATCATATGAGTAAGAACGAGTCGTCTGCCATCTGGTGTTTCACCGCATAAGACGAATGAAGAAAATTCATATGTTTTGTTTTCAACTACTAATTTTGGATAGGAATACGTGTCGCTTTTCTTCTTCTTTCCATCAATAGAGATGACGTTGCATTTTTTCTCATTGTTGTCCATGGTGAATCCCTCCTTTCTATTACTTATGGTAGACAAGGAGGGTTTAGAACAATAGAGAAGGGGGAATTTTTTATGTCTGTTGTAATAGAACGTATTCCAAAAGAGGCTATACCGAAGTCTTTATTGCTACTTGCTGATCCAAGTGAACGGCAAATAGCTACATATGTACAAAGAGGATTAACATATGTAGCTAAGCAGGGGGGGAGCGTTATCGGTGTATATGTTCTTTTGGAAACAAGGCCAAAGACGATGGAAATCATGAATATTGCGGTTGCAGAGCATTTACAAGGAAAAGGGATTGGGAAGAAGCTATTAAGGCATGCTGTAGAAACTGCTAAAGGATATGGTATGTCAAAACTTGAAGTTGGTACAGGCAATTCTAGTGTTTCACAACTTGCTTTATATCAAAAATGTGGATTTCGTATTTTTTCTATTGATTTTGATTACTTTTCGAAGCATTATGAAGAAGAGATTATTGAAAATGGGATTGTATGTCGTGATATGATCCGGCTTGCAATGGAATTGAATAAAAACGTATAACTATTTAGGGGGAAGAGAAGATGGAAGTACATAAAGCAATTACAGCACATTCTCGTAAACAAAATGAAAGTGTAAAAGCATGTTTACAATTAGATGCACAGCGTGAAGCAGCTATTGAAGCTGCTGTATCTCTTGCGTCAAATGGGAAAGAATTTTCGGTTGATGTCATTAATGTTGTAACGAAGCAAATTAATGATCTTGCAAAAAATGGTGTTACACTAGAGCGTAAATATGTTACAGAAGAAATGGTTATGGAGTATGTAAGTCGTTTGAAAGAGAAAGAAGGTCGTTAAAGATGATAGTTACAGTCGAATGGTTACGTGAGCATATAGAAGATGAGAATGTCCGTATAATCGATTGTCGTTTTGATTTAGCGAATCCTAATTGGGGTAGAGAAGAGTATGAAGAAGGACATATTCCTCATGCGTTATATTTTGATTTGAATTTAGATTTATCAAGTCCTATAGCAGAACATGGTGGCCGCCATCCTTTACCAAATATTGAGGAGTTTGCAGACAAGCTTTCGGAGGCTGGTATTGATGAACATACGACAGTAATTGCGTATGATAGTCAAGCCGGTGCAAATGCTGCTCGTTTATGGTGGTTATGTAACTATGTAGGACATGAGAAAGTATATATATTAGATGGTGGTTTCCCGGCTTGGAAAGAGAATGGACTACCGACAACAACGGAAATTCCTGTTGTTATACGAAGAACATTCAAAACAAACATACAAGATCATATGCTTGTATCGATGGAAACAGTAAGAGAGAATATCCAGGCAGGTGCAGATGTTACATTAATTGATTCAAGAGAGCCAAAACGTTATGCTGGTGTAGAGGAACTTGTCGATCATAAAGCAGGTCATATTCCGACAGCAGCAAACTATTTTTGGAAAGATGGAATGTTGCAATCAGGACAATTTAAGAATGAAGCTGAGCAACAAGAACGATTCCAAAATCTGTCGAAAGATAAGGAAACCATTGTATATTGTGGTTCTGGTGTTACGGCATGTCCAAATATCATTGCGTTAAAATTGGCTGGATTCCAAAATGTTAAATTGTATGTAGGTAGCTGGAGTGATTGGATTTCTTATCCAGAAAATCAAATTGCAAAAGAAGAAGATTAATCACTTGCATGCAAAAATAATTTGTATTAAAATAAGGTCACAAGCAAGAGATTGCTCGAAAAAATTTGTATTTTACACATTAGAAACAATGTGATAATATAACGACAAGTAAATAATACATCCTGCGGTGTGCGTAACTTATTTATGTCTAAAACCGATGTTAGTTATACGGAAGCTCAATATTTAGCGACCATCATCAAGCCTTCCTTGTGGAGGAAGATGTACGGTAACTGTGAGGGCATCCACCTGCGAGTAGCGGGTTTTTGGACATTTACGAGGAGCGGCACGTGCGGGGGTCTTATTTCAACTAACCTTATATAAAATTCCTACGGTGTACGTAGCTTATGCATGTCTTAAACCAATAAGTTTAATATGGAAGTTCAATATTTAAATGTAGCTAACATGCCATCTTTTTAAGAAGGAAGTTACAAACATTTGTGAGAGCATCCACCTGTGAGAGCAGGTTTATGGACATCTAGAGAGAACGGCATATGTGGGGCTATATAAAAACCTTACGTTTTATACGTAAGGTTTTTTTGTTGTATAGATATATCAATATTATCTTGATTCACCTGTGAAGTTTCCGTAATAAATGTAGCACTTTCTGTCTTCATCAATCTCTCTAGAATCCAAGGAGAATTCCATAGACATGCCGTCTCGTTGAATATATATAATATCTGAATGAAGAGATGGTAAAATTTCTTCATATTTCCATACATCTTGACTATCTACTATGTTTGAACTCGTTTCACTTAGTTCTCTAATTTCAAATCCGATGTGGGAGTATGTAGGGTCTGAAGGGTCATTTGCGAAAACTTCTTTTTGAATATAAATAACTGCTGTTCCGTCTGGATCAACCGAAGTTGCAGTAACAACATAAGTATTTTTCTCTTTAATAAAATATTCACAAGTCATGCGTGCGATAATTTCAGAATTAGAAATATTGGCGTAGTTCCATAAAGCAGGATACCCTTTCGTTTCATCATTAAGTCGATATTCTAAGCGCATTTTATCCCTCTTCTTCCTTTTTCTTCTACTTTATCATGCTATCCTATATAATAGGAATAGAAATTAAAAAGGGGAGTGCGAAAGTGACAAAAACGAAATGGCTAGTAGGTGGTGTCGTAACGTCTTTAATGACTGGCACTTTATTTGGTTGCGCACAAGATCTTCCCCCAAAACCGAATGATAATAGTTGTTCTGATTGGGATTGGGATGATGAACTTGGGGTATGGCAGTGTGATGATAGTAGTTCAGGTTATCGTGGGCATTATTTCTATGGTGGGCGATACTATCAAAATAAATCCTCTTTTAAAAATTCATCGGCGTTTAAATCGTATCAATCGTCTGCTGAATTTAAAGGTGGAATTGGAAGCGGTTCAAAGGGAGGATTTGGGGGCTAAAATATGTCGCAATACATAAGGGATCGAAAAGAGTTTTATTTGAAATATCCAAATTTTTGGTCGGATTTATATGAATGTGAGTATAGTTTGTTTCATGTTTTTTCTATAACAAATCAGACTTTGGAACAATTACGATTGGCGACTGAACGAATGGGAAAAATATTTTTTAAGACTGCTAGACTTTTGCGTAATTTAAGTGACGAACAGCTTCTTGAGCTTGGTTTTCCTCCTGTGAGCTTATCTTTCATTAGAATGAAAGGGCTTTATCCTGAATCTGTAATTTCGCGATTTGATTTTGCTGTAACAGAGGATAACCAAATCAAAATGCTTGAGTTTAATAGTGATACACCAACTTTTATTGTGGAATGTTTTCAAATGAATGGGAAAGTATGTGAAAATCTAGGTTATGATGATCCAAACTCGGATCAAGAACGATTACTATCTTCTGGTGTTACGAAAGCTGTAATGGAAGCGACAAAGGGATTAGACAATCCAAATGTTGTTTTTACAGCACATCATGAACATATTGAGGATTGGAATACGACTATGTATTTGAGTCAGTTATGCCATGTTGAAAATAAAGTAGTGCCAATGTCAGAACTTAGAATTACAAAAGATGCTCTAATCGATAAAGATGGGGCGAAGATTGACGTTTTATATCGCCAAACATATCCGATAGAAGATTTAATTGAGGATCAAGATTCTGAAACAGGAGATTTGGTAGGTGTGGAACTGCTGCAACTTGTAAAAGCCGGAAAGCTTTTTATAATAAATCCTTTGTCAGCATTTTTACTTCAGCCAAAATCAATTCAGTGTCTTATTTGGGGGTTAGCAGAAGAAGAGGCCTTTTATACAAACGAGGAACAACAGTGGATTAAAGAATATATGTTACCTACATATTTAGAACCAGATTTATTTTTAGGAAAAGGTTCTTTCGTTCAAAAACCTTCATTTGGTAGAGAAGGAGATACAATTACGATTCGCGATAAGGATGAAAATATTATGCTTCAAAATGCACATCAAACATATAAAACGTCACTGCCAATATTTCAAAAGTATACAGAACTTCCAGTCGTATTCTTGGAAACAGAAAAAGGGATGGAGAAACTGTCGTATGTGTTTGGTTCTTTTTTAATTGCTGGAAAAGCGAGTAGTATCGGTATTCGCGCGGGAGAAAAGATTACAGGAAATGAATCGTACTATTTACCGGTAGGTATAAAAAGGAGGAGGAAAAATGATTAATTTTTTATTATATTTAGCAGTAACACTCGGACTTTTATGTATTGGTCTGTTCTTGATGGAAGTGACAACGAAAGTTAAGGAATTTAAGTTAATGGCTCAAGGGAATAAGGCGGTAAGCTATGTGCTTGGAGGACGATTACTTGGGTTAGCTATTGTTTTATATTCGACAGCAGCTAATTCAATTTCACTTCTTGATATGATTTCGTGGGGGGCAATTGGGATTTTGGCTCAAATTATTGTCTTTTATTTAGCTGAGTGGCTTACACCACGCTTTAATATAAACAAAAGTCTCGAAGAAGATAATCAAGCAGTCGGTCTTTTTCTTATGTTTTTATCGCTTTCAATTGGGATTGTAATTGCTGGTTGTATAACTTATTAAAAACTTTACGTTTAAACGTAAAGTTTTTTATTTTATCCCGCTATTTACAGGACAGCCCGATTGGTGAGGGCTAATAAACAGTGGGGATAAACACCCCCCCACTGATTAAAGTTTCACTTTATATATGTTAGTTTGCCATACCTTTTGAAAAAATTGTAGGCTACGGTTGACATCTATTTTAAATAAGAGTAACATTTTCAATGTAATGAAAATAAGTCTCTGTTAGGTGAGGCTCCTGTATAGAGAAATGCTACTGCCCAAAAATGTCGAGAGACGCCAATGGGTCAACAGGAATGATCGAATTAAGGTTTTTCTTAACGTAGCTGGTAATGTACCTATGCTATACAGTGCTAAAACTCGGTGAGGGAGAGGTCCGTAGATTTCTAATCATATTAGAAATCGTTTATTTGTGTATGTAATGGCCGCTACTCTCTTAAGGGTAGGGGTCTTTTTTGTTACCAAGCTATGAGTAATTTCATAGTATAAACTATAAAATTAAACGAGGAGGTGAGGAGCATGTCAAATTCTGACTCGGTTCCGTTACCCATATACTTCAAATCAAAAATATATGATGTAGGCAGGAAACGATTTGTTCCTCCCTCTATATTTATCACGATGTAGCGTTTATAAAGCGCGAGACACTTTCACAGTAAAGTGGATAAATTGAGAAACAAAGCGTTTCTTCCTATGTTGTAAAGGAGGAGACGATAATATGTTATATGCAAACAAAACTGTGGGTAACATGTCATATAAACTAAGTAAAAAATCAATAAAAGAACAAACAATGCTCCAAAAAAATAAAGATTTATTAATTGAAATTGCAACAAGAGATGTCAAATCTGTATTTGCATATTTTAAAACAACAAGAGACGGACTATCAATGAAAGAGGCACAAAAACGTATTCAAGTATATGGCCGAAATGAACTAACTTCCAAAAGAGCACTTCTTACAGAAGTCATGATGAAGCTTGGTGGCATGATTCCAGGTTTTTCAAAACAACGTGTGTGTGATGAATTACAACGTGAAACGATTACTGTATCTAGAGTAGAATGTTCTAGTAGTACAGGGCTAAATAGTGAACTGAAAATGATGGAGATACCAGTGCGAGAACTTGTACCTGGAGATATGATTTTTCTTTCGGCTGGAGATGCTGTGCCAGCTGATGTACGTATTATTTATGCAGATGACTTATTAGTGAATGAGTCTGTGTTAACGGGAAACGAAGCGAATATAGAGAAGTTTGAGAGCTGCTATCACCTTGAACGTAAACGATTTATTCCATTAAAACGGATGAAAGATTATAATCCACTTGAGCTTGAAAATGTATGTTTTAAAGGTTCGTATATCGTTAGTGGAAATGCAAAAGCTGTCGTTGTTTCTACTGGGAAAAATACGTATTCAGGCATATTGCATACTTGTTGTAGTAGAACGTCTTAATGTGTTAATGATGCTAAATATACAAAAACAATGTATAATAGACAAAGTTGAGCAAAAACGTAGAATGGTAATCTATTTATATAACCTTACGTGATAACGTAAGGTTATTATTTTTTTAATAGGAGAGGAATTATGAAAAAAGTATTATTAGTTGATGGTATGGCACTATTATTTCGTGCTTTTTACGCAACAAGTGTCTACGGACAATTTATGAAAAGACAAGATGGAACCCCTACGAACGGGATTCATGGTTATATGAAACACTTATTAACAGCTACGCAAGCGATCGAACCAACACATATCGTTACATGCTGGGATATGGGAAGTACGACATTTAGAACAGAATCGTTCTCGAATTATAAAGCAAATCGTGCAGCGCCACCAGAAGAATTAATTCCTCAATTCGATTTAGTGCAAGAAATGACTGCGAAATTATCCATTCCAGTTATCGGTATGAAAGGCTACGAAGCGGATGATTGTATCGGTACGCTTGCAAAACAATACTGCAATGAAGCTGAAGTTTATATTTTAACAGGTGATACAGATTTACTTCAACTTGTTGATAAGAACGTTACAGTTATGCTTCTGCGTAAAGGAATTGGAAATTACGAATATTACACACCGGAGAAAATCATGGAAGAAAAAGGTGTAGAGCCGTGGCAAATCGTCCATGCAAAAGCTTTCATGGGAGATACAAGTGATAATTATCCAGGTGTAAAAGGTATCGGTGAAAAAACAGCGTATAAGCTTATTCAAGAGCACGGAACAGTATCCGCTGTACTAGAAAATGTAGAATCATTAACAAAAGCGCAGCGTACGAAGATTGAAAGTGATTTAGAGAACTTAAATATTTCGTTACAATTAGCCCAAATTCACTGTGAAGTTCCAATTTCATGTTCACTAGAAGAAGGATTACACACAATGGATGCAGAAAAAATTAGATTTGTTTGTGAAGAAATGAATTGGGGAAGACCTGAAATATTAATAAATATGCTATAAATAGCTTGGAAAGAAGGATGTTGCATAAGTCGAACTTTGACTTGGTAACACCTTCTTTTTGTTTTTGTAAACAGTATTATAGTAAATAAAATTATGTCGAACTCAATTTTAAATATATAAATGTTTCGACAAAATATAATGAAGTAAATTAATTGCAATATAGTTTTAGATAGTCTCTTTTTGCGTGTTCACAAAGTTGTCAGAAAATAAATAGAATTTTCATATGAAGTTCAAATAGAATTCACAACAATCAATTATTATAAGAACACACAGATAATTCTTTATCTTTTATATAAACCATCCCCCAAGGAGGACAATGAAAATGAGAAAAAAAGTGAGAAAATCTTTTAAACAATTATTAATTGAAAATAAACAATCACTATTAAATAATAAAGAAAATATGAAAGAAATTGAAGAGAGAATTGAGAAACGACATGTAGCATATAGTGGTGCCAGTAATTAAATAAAATAAAAAAGATAGCCTATGTAGGCTATCTTTTTTATTTTATATTGAAAAAACGCTATTCAGCTCTTTAATTTTGTAAATATGCAAGATATTTTTATAGTGTTTTTCTATCAATATTACTCATTTTTCGAGGTTGAAATTGGTATATACCAATTTTTAGGATTCGCTATTCATAATATTACAAAAAATGTTACAATACACTCAAATTTATACTATAAAATCATTTTAATATGAAAAATTGGAATGAAAAGAAAGGAGAGGAATATGAATAAAGATGTCGCTTTGAAATGATTATTATCATTTCATTAGGAGTTGATGTAAAAAGATGAAGAGATACGAGGAATTGGATTCTATAAGAGGGATTTCTTCATTAATAGTAATGATCGGTCATCATTTAATGATTTTTTTAGCATTTCAAAATTACAGTTATGGAGATAATAAACCATTTGTTGTGTACCTATTAAAAGAAACGCCTGCTCGTCTTATTTTTAGTAGTGGTAACGAATCTGTTATTATCTTTTTTGTTTTGAGCGGATTTGTTTTGTACGAATCTATTCAAAAAAACTATAGTAGTTATGGGGCATACCTTTTA
Organism: Bacillus cereus group sp. BfR-BA-01347; assembly: GCF_022663835.1. NCBI lineage: Bacteria > Bacillati > Bacillota > Bacilli > Caryophanales > Bacillaceae > Bacillus > Bacillus cereus group sp. BfR-BA-01347. Next base: position 178,034 of record NZ_JAKUGG010000001.1, read on the forward strand.
AAACGTATATGCAGAATATATATTCCCTATATTGTAGCACTAATTATAGCTATTATATGCCAGGCTACAATTAGTGAATATGGTATTTCTTATTTAAGTGAATGGTTTAATCGCTCATGGACGATTGAAAGCTCTTCAAGCTTAATAGCGCAACATATTTTATTGGTTGGGAAATACAATACAGATGCATATAACGGTGTGATTTGGTCACTTGTCCATGAAATGCGAATATCAATAATTTTTCCGTTAATTTTGATGATTTGTTTACGAAAAACGTTGAGGTGTTCATTACTATTATTGTTTAGTTTAAGTATATGTTCTGTTGTAATATTATTTTTGTTTCGTTCGGGCTTAACATTGACAAGCTATGCATTAACAGTGCATTACACGGTGCTGTTTTTACTAGGAGCACTAGTTGCGAAGTATAAAAACAATTTAATAGTTTTTTATAGTAATTGTACTAAAAACACGAAAATTGCATGGTTTTTATTTGCGATTTTACTTTTTATGTATGAAGGACTTATTGGAGAAATTAAAGTGCTCAATAATTTTATATTTCGAGACTACGTAGTGGCGATAAGTGCAAGTCTATTTGTCATATTAAGTTTGTCAATATCAACTTTGTCGTCCTTGCTACGTAATAAATACTTGTTATATTTGGGGAAGATTTCTTACAGTCTTTATTTATACCATATTATATCGTTGTTCTCCCTTATATACATGCTCCATGAAATATTACCATTGCCTATTATTTTAATTTTTTCACTTGTTTTTTCGTTTATACTTGCAATACTTTCGTATGTATATGTAGAAAAGTTTGCATTCAGAGTCGGAAACTATGTAACAAAACAAGTGGACAGAAAGAAGAGAGAGTTATCTGTAAAGAGTGACTTGCAGGATGTTATTCAGAAAAGGGCGGTGAAATAATTGAAGCAAGAAATGAGTATAAAAGATTTTCAACAATTATTGAAAAGAAGATTCGTAACGATTATTTTAACGATGTGTTGTTTAACCGCTTCTTTAGTTCTTATCTCAATGTATGTTCTAAAGCCGTCATATCAATATTCAACGCAAATTCTTGTTGGGAATTTAGATGAGTTTAATAAGGAAAATTCAACAAATAAAACACAAGAAAATAAGCAACTAGTAACATCGTATGTTGATATTTTAAAAAGCCCATTAATTATTTCAACAGTCAAAAAAACTTTGAAATTAGAGCAATCAAGTCATGAATTAGCACAAAAAATCTCGGTTGTGAATACGGATAACTCACAAATTGTAACTGTTACAGTAAAAAATTCCAATCCGAAAGTCGTGAAAGACATTGTAAAGACATTGGCAGAGCAATCACAACAAAGTTTTCAACAGTACACAAATGTACAAGGTGTGAAAGTGTTGACGGATCCTGAGTTACAGGAACAGGCTGAAAAATTGTTTCCAAAATTTCAACTAATCATTCCTATTTCTTTAATTGTTAGTTTTTTTGTTGGGGTAGGTTTAGCTGTATTTCGAGATTATTTTGATGAACGTATATACACGGAACAAGATTTAGAGAAAATAACAACAGTCTCTGTTATTGGTCACATAAATATGAAACCGAATAGAAAAAAGAAACCTACAGAGGTTGATAAACAATCATCTATATATCGAGGTGAACATGTTGATGTTTAGGACAAAGAAACAGCTGCCATTCGATCTGCATGATGATCTGATGAAAGAACAGTTTTATACGGTGTATCACGAGCTAAAAAAATCTGGAAAACAACTGTTCACAGTTAGTTCAACGAAGGACAGAGGGGTTGTTGCCTCGCTTATAGTAAATATGGGTCTAGTGTTTGCGGAAATGAAGAAAAAGGTGTTACTTATTGATGTGAATTTTTCTGATCCTAAATTACATGTATTATTACAAAGTGATCACATGATAACAGTAAACGATATAATAAGCTCTTCCCCCTGCAATTATGAATCTTTTTCTAGTAATTTGTCTAAATACTTATATTGTATTCCTGCAAAAAAAACAGTACACACAGGGACCCCCTTAGTTGCTATGGATGAATTTGATAATGCGATTGCTAAGTGGAAAGAAGATTTTGATTACATTTTCTTTTATTCTTCTGAAGTATTTGATCTTCCTGCTACGCACATTATTGCAGGGAAATGCGATGGAGTGGTCTTAGCAGTTAAAAAGCGAAAAGATTCACTACGTACAGTGCAAAAAGTAATAGCGGATATAAAGAGGAAAGAATGTGAATTAATAGGTATAATTTTATATTCTTGAATGTGGGGGTAACGATCCATGATTCGTGAAACAAATCAAGCCAAGTTGTATACGATTCCGGCTCAAGAAAAGCCTAGTATATTGAATCGAAGTGTAAAACGCTTGTTTGATATTATATTTTCAATCATATTGTTACTATTAACAATACCAATTATGTTGTTCTTTTGTATTATGATTACTTTAGAAACATCAGGTGCTCCATTTTACTTTCAAGAACGTTTAGGTATAAACGGGAAGAAGTTTAATGTATTTAAATTAAGGTCGATGGTAAAGGATGCTGAAATGAACGGACCACAATGGGCAAAAGAACATGATCAAAGAATTACAAAAGTTGGATTGTTTATAAGAAAAACGAGAATTGATGAATTACCGCAACTTTTAAATATTTTAAGAGGAGATATGTCTTTTGTAGGCCCTAGACCAGAGAGAGAGTTTTTTTATAATGAGTTTGATGCGTATATTCCAGAGTTTAAGGAACGTTTAATAGTAAAACCAGGATTAACAGGATGGGCACAAATAAATGGAGGGTATAATCTTGATCCAAAGGAAAAGTTGAGGCTGGATATGGAGTATATTGAAATGAAAACATTTCGGATGGACATCCGTATTTTATGTAAAACCGTTTTAATTGTATTGAATGGTAATGGTGCAAGATAAATATATATGTAAACAAACAACATATGTAAGTAGGTTACTTGCAAAGGAGAACTGGTATGGGTAGATCTATTCTAAACAATATTATCCATCTATTTTATAGTACGATTTTAGCTAACCTTCTTCAGGCCGTCAGTTTAATTGTTTTAGCAAACTTTTTTAACACACAACATTATGGGATGTTTAGTGTTGCCATAGCAGTGACGTTTGTTATGTTATTTTTTACAGACTTAGGACTTAGTAATACGTTTCTTCGAGAAGGGGCAAAGGATGGAGCAGATTTAGAGCAGATTTTATCATCGTATATAAAAATAAGGATGATTCTACTTATTTTTATTTCTATCATCGGTTATATTGCTATTCATTATATGTATGCGGATAAAAATTTAATTTATATGATGATAAACGTAATGTTTTTCATGTTAATAGGATTAACTTGGCAAAACATAGGGGTTGCCTATTTTCAACTGACGGAACGAATGAAGTATATAGCGCTCATAAAAGTTGTATCAGCATCAGTTGTCATTATAATTACATGTTTTTGTATTTTCGGAGAGTTACCGGTGTATGTAACAGCTCGCTTATATGCTTTTGGGTATATGATCGGTGGTGTATTCAGTATATATATCATGAGAAGAAAGACGAAAATGAATATGAAAGTCGTAATTCATAAAGCGTTATTTTGGCAATTAACTCCCTTTATTATTAGCGGTTTTTTAATAATGAGTACGCCACAATTAGCGCCTATCTTGCTTAACTATACATTGCCATTAAGTATGGTAGGTGTTTTTGCAGTGGCGTACCGGATGCCGGCAGCTTTATATCAAGTACCAGGGGTAATTGCAGGTGCATTTTTCCCAGTGCTCTTTAAGCATTATAACCAGAATAATTTAGAAGCGCATACGAAATTAAATTTGCTTCAAATTAAATCAATGGCGATTGTAGGAATATGTATGACGATTGGTTTATATCATTTAGCACCATACTTTATTTCTATATTTTTTCATGAAGAATGGAGCAATGCAGTAGAACCACTCCAAATATTATCATTTCTTATTGTGCTACAAAGTTTAAATATTGCCATTGCTGACGGTTTAACGACGAGTGGATGCCAAAATAAGAGAACTGTTGTGCAGTGTGTAGCATTGGTGATAGGTGGGGTTATGCTTTATAGCTTTAGTAGTCTTGGTGGAGTGATAGGAGCGGCATACGCTATGGTTTTATTTGAAATTGTCGCTTTAGTGGGATATATAGCGGTAAGTGTAGTGAAGAAAAAAATTGTATTCCAAATTGTAATGCCGTATACAATTTATTTTGGTGTAACCTTTATTGGAGTGCAATATATATTGCATACATATCATTTAATTGCGCTTGTTCTTAATATACTAATTGTAGTAGCTGCCATATTCTTATATGATTATGAGCTAAAAAAACTTCTTCTTTCTTTTATAAGAAAAATACGCAAAAAGGATTATATTACGAAACAGGGGATATAGCTTATGGAAAATAGTATGAAAGTATCGATGGGATGGATTATTCTTCTAATATTATTTGTTATGTTAAGTAAATACAATTTATATATTGGATTTTCATTGAAAATATATATGATTTTTTTAGTCATATATTTTTGTTTAACAATTAAAAACTTTCATATTCAAAAGTTATATTTTCATGAAGTTATATTTTTACTGTTTTATTTCATTTATTGTTTAAGTGGAATTCTTTCTATGTATTTAAATGCTAGTATTCGTATGATTTTTGGCGTGCTACTCGTTTTAGGATGCTATTTTATAATGAGGAATTTATTGGGGAATACTGAAATAGTGGTACTTGAATCATCTATTGCTTATGTAGGAGTAGTATTTAATATTGTAAGTCTAATACTCTATATAATCGGTTTACAATACTTTAGTTTATACGGTGGAGAAGAGAGAGAAATTTTTGCTGGTTTATTAGTTGATAGAGGATATCCACGGTTAATTGGATTGCTAGATGATCCTAACATTTTTATTTTCTATAATACAATATTTTTTATGTACTATATGACTAATTTACAAAATATCACTAACATCCTAGGGTTAATTTTATGTGTTACGACGAGTCTATTAACCTTTTCAAGGGGTGGTATATTAGCGCTTGTGCTTGTCGTTTTTGTATATATATGTATGTCTAGTTTCGCTAAAAAAATAAAAATAATTATGAGTTTAGTATTGTTTAGTGTAGTTATTTTTAGTTTATCGAATAGTGTAATGGGTGGGCAATTAGATGACATATTAAATAAACGAATCTCTGATTTTTCCCATGATAATGGAAGTGGTAGATTTACATTATGGGAAGCTGCTTTTAAATATTATTTATCCAATCCATATATCGGAATCGGTGCTTTTAACTTTTCGAATTATTATGAGTATCAATTTAATGAAAAATTGTATGTACACAATACATTTTTAGAAATTTTGTCTGAATCGGGTACAATTGGTTTTCTTCTATATAGCGCGTTTTTATTCATATTAATATTCAAGCTAGCGCAGCATACTTTGTTTCGTGAAAAACCATACCTTCTATTGACTATGATTGCATTTTTATTTCAGATGATGTCATTGTCACTCATTATTAACGAAGCGTTCTTTTTATTTTTAGCAGTTGTTGTGAAGTATATTTCAATATATGAAGGAAGGGGAAAGATAGATGGTAAAATGTCTATCAGCACATAACGAGCCGCCTTATGTTTCTGTAATAACACCTTCTTATAATAGTATACGATTTATAGGTGAGACAATTTTATCTGTACAGAATCAATCGTATGAAAACTGGGAAATGATTATCGTTGATGACGGTTCAACCGACCAATCTGCGGAAAAAATTAAAGAGATAATAGAAGGAGACTCACGAATTAGATTATTATCATTAAAAGAAAATGTTGGTGCTGCTAAAGCTCGGAATTTAGCGATCCAAGAGGCAAGAGGAAGGTATATTGCCTTTTTAGATAGTGATGATATATGGTTGCCGCATAAATTGAAGACACAATTGTTATTTATGGAAGAAATGAATATTGCTTTTTCATATGCGTCGTATAGTTTAATTGATGAAAATGGTAATGAACTAAATTGCGAAGTGAGTGTACCAAAATCTGTTGACTATCATTATTTAGTAGGAAATACAATTATCGGGTGTTTAACAGTGATGATTGATCGTGAAAAAATTCCGTATGTAGAAATGCCTAGTATACAGCCGGAAGATACAGCGTTATGGCTGAACTTATTACATAAAGGGTATGAAGCAAAAGGGATACAGCAAGTGTTAGCAAAATATAGAATTGTTACAAATTCTGTTTCTAGAAATAAAATTAGAGCAGCTTTCCGGTATTGGAAATTGTTAAGGGAACAAGAAAGACTGAATTCGGTACAAATTTTTTACTATTTCAGCAAGTATGCTTATCATGCTTATAAAAAAAATAAAATCAATGTAGTTGGGAAGACGCAATTATGAATATACTGTTGATGACAGATAAATTGATAACTGGCGGAGCCGAGAGCTATTTCTGTAAATTGGAAAGTAATTTGCGTTATGAGGATTTTAAGATTTATACAGCTGCAGGTGATGGAGAACTATATGAATCTCTTACTAGAAAAGAAAATTTCATCTTACTTAGTCGATGGAATCATTTGAGGAATATTTATTATTTACGAAACGAAATTTGTAAACGAAAGATAGAACTTATTCATGCAAATAGTTTGCGAATGGTATTATATGCTTTGCTACTTCAAAAGTTTATTAAAAAAAAGATGAAAATTGTTTATACGAAACATAATGTAACGATATTAGAAAAGAAAATGCCAACGCTTTTTCGTTATTTCATGAATAAATATGTAAACAATATTATTACAGTAAGTGAGTTTGAAAAGAATAATTTAATTTCAATTCATGTAGCAGAAGAAAAAATAAATACAATTTATAACGGTGTCGATATTGAAAAGTTTTTATTCCAGCAGAAAAAGAAAGAATCTACATATAAAATAGGGATATTAGCTAGATTATCCAAAGAGAAAAACCATCTACTATTTGTCAAAATTGCAAATGTGTTGAAAAAGAGAAATGATTTTATGTTTTATATTGCTGGTGATGGACCAGAGAAAGAACCGATTATGAAAGAAATAGAAAAATATGGATTGCAACAGAGTGTAAAGATGCTAGGAAATATTTCTGAGCCGCATGAGTTTATAGGGAATATGGATGCCTTACTTTTATTATCTTTTCGTGAAGTGTTTCCAATGGTAGTAATTGAAGCAATGGCTACAGGGACACCAATAGTTTCAATAGATGTTGGTGGAATACATGAAGCAGTAATAGATGGAGAATCAGGTGTTTTGATATCTGAATATTGCGAATATGAATTCGCAAGTGCGCTTGAGGAACTACAAGGGAATGAAGAAAAGGTAATTGCTATTAGACTAAAAGCACGAGAGAAAGCAATGATGTATTTCTCGTTAACTAAAATGATAGAGGAAACGAAAAATATATATGAATTAAACAAATGACCGGGTAGGTCGTTTGTTTTTTTTATTATAGAAACTTTTAAGAGACAACTCACATATTATATGAAAAAGGTAATATGAGGAGTGAATTTATTTTGTCACAATATATTTCTTCCCAAGAAGATTGTGTGCCAGAAAGTAGCGTTCACATTAATTGTTTTGGCGCAGTTCCAAACTCGGGAAATGATAGCTCATTAGCAATTCAGCAAGCTATTGATTATTGTGTAGCGAATCGAATTTCGACGGTTAGAATTACCGGGGTAAATACGTACAAAATTGTAAAGCCGATTGTTATTAAATCAAACGTAAGATTAGAGTTAGATCCTACCGTAACGCTGCAAATTGATGGAGATTTTAATGCATTTGAGCTACAAAGTAACGCTTCGATAGTTGGTGGTACTCTTCAAGTTATAAATCCATTGTTTCAATCTGTTGTTATTTATGTTTCTGGTTCACAACAAATCGAAGTACCTAATCAATCTGTTATATCAAATATAAATATAGTAAATGCAACCCCATCGTATAAAGGAAAAGCTATACATTTTTATTGTCAAAAGGCATGGGATTTTATTAGTTTCTTTCAAGTTAAATTTATTCAAATTAAAAACTTTCAAACTGCAATACATTTGAAGACAGAATATATAAATGATATCAATACACCTTGTTGGATTAACGCCAATGTATTTCAATCTATATTTATTGATGGATGTGTGTATGGGATTGAAGTAGATGGAAATAGTGATTTACCAAATGAAAGTTCAGGAAATACGTTTCATGATATTCAAGTACAATGTAGACAACAAACGAAAAAAGTAATTCGTTGCTCAGGTGCGTATAATACATTTGATTGTATGATCTGGGATACGTACCGGATGAGTAGTGAACAAATTGTCATTGAATTTTCTTCTAATTCTCATCGTAACTACCTTTTTTCAAATCTGCTTTCGACAACTATTGTAGATAAAGGGCAATATAATGTTTGTAAGTCTACCTATGAAGAATCTCTTCGAATTCAGTTACCGATTACGTTAAATAAACCTCACTTAATAGGCAATCAAGATGATATATTAGTAAATGCTCAGCAAAAGTATATTGTTAAGCAAGTAAGTGGGAAAGTACCGTACGGTGGAAATCTAGCAAATTGCTTTAATTTAATAGATGAACAAAGTGTAAACTATATTGACGTTCCAGATAGTAATCCAGTTGTTATTGAACTGGATTTTACGAAAAAACCAATACAAATGTTAAATTGTTTCGGAATGTATTTTGGATGGGGAGAGAGTCCAAAAAAAATTAAAATTGAATATGCATTAAGCGCAACTGGAAATTGGGTTATCGCATCGGATGTTCCATTAAATGTAGGCGATACAATTATATCGAATATGAAGGCGAATCAACTATATAAAGTAAGAATTACATTAAGTGGTTATTCTCAAGATCATAAGCGTTTTCGAATTAATCGTATCTTTGCAAGATCTTCTCTGGAAAACGGGAATGCTTGGTTAGCGACAACTGGTGGCAGAATGTTTGGAGATATTGAAATAGAGGCAAGTAAAGGTATAATCATGAAGACTGCTAGTGGAGCGAAATGGAAAGTTACTATTAATGAAGCTGGTCAACTTATTACGACTAAAATAACTTGAGAGGGTGTTTAAGTGTATATTCTTAGACAAGTTACAACGTAGTGGGATATAGGTAATGAAAAAGAGATTGTAATTTGGTTTCAACCAAACTACAATCTCTTTTTTGTTTAAATTACTTCCACCAAATCCAAGTCCAAAGGTAATTTCGTACATTTCGAGGAGTAATGCGAATGAAGTGTTCACCGTCAAAGAAGCAATTTAAATTTGGAAGTGTTTCATCTGGATTTTCTGGAACAAAGGTGACGATGTTTTCGTTACTTGTAACGGTTACTGTAATTGGTGGGTCGGTAGGCGATACTTGAAGTTGTAACGAAATATTGGCCGTATTTTTAAATTCTTTATTAACAGGTGGGCTTATTACTTGTACTGTGAATGACACGATAATTGTTTCGTTTGGTTCCAAATTAGTAGCGACTAGGAAACCGATATTCGGATTCGCTAGTGGAGAGCGTTCACCGTTAATAAAGACAGTGCCGTTTATAAATTGTAAACCTGCTGGAATGGTATCTTGTAAAGAAATATTTGAGAGTGAAATTTCGGAAGTATTTGTAACACGTACCATATAATCAAAATATTGATTTAAATAAACTGAGCTGACGGAAGCGTTTTTCGTGACTGTTGCAGTTACAAATTGAACTGGTATACGAACGATATTTGAATTAACAATGAAAGTAACAATTGGATCCTGTGGTGTCAATTGAAAAGCAGCGGTAACTGTTGCAGAATTTATAATTGTACTGTTTGAAGGAATAGAAGTTACGAGAACTTGAAATGTTATAGTTGCTACTGAATCTGCGGGTAAAGAGCCGATATTAATACCAGTATCTGGTCGAATGTTTGGAACGGGAGTACCGTTAATTGTTACACTGTTTTCTATTAATGTTGTACCAGCTGGAATCATATCTAAAACGGAAGTACTTAATGTAGGAATTGGGGAATCATTAAATGCCTCTAATGTGAATGTAATAACATCTCCTATAATGACGATAGATTTGTCTGCTGTTTTCTCAATGCGAACTATTGGATTAATGATTATCGTTGTAACAATATTTGTTTGTTTTGTAACAGTATTTATTTGCCTTCTAATCGTAATAGGTGGTTCGGTTGGACCGACAATAGACGTATAGGAAATAGTCGCATCGTTATTGATTCTAGATTGAAGAGTAGAAGAAGAAATTTTCACTTGGAACGTAATAATAACAGATTCATTAGGAGCAAGATTTCCTAACGTAATACCATTTTCAGGGTTCTCATTAGGCTGATTGATTCCGTTAATCGTAACACTACCAATAACGAATGTCGTATCTACTGGTGCCGTGTCTACTAGAAGAAGATCTTCAATAGTGATATTACCATTATTCGTAATAGTAATGGTGTACGTTAAAGTTTGACCAGGCAAGGCGCTCGTGAAATCAACAACCTTTATCGCAACGACATTATCATTTTGGACAGTTGTAGTGACAGTATTTGTTGTAGTTGTATTCGTAACAGGTGCGTTATTTGGGTTGACTATATAGTTAAAGGTAGTAATTGCATTGTTGTTGAGTTCATTTGGTGTTGGGATAGAAGTTACAGTTACTTGGAATGAAACTATTGCGTCTCCACCAATAGGTATAGTACCAATTGGTATGCCGCTTACTGGATTCACTCCTGGAAGGATTTCTCCGTTTACAATGACGCTATTTTCTATAAACGTAGTACCTTGAGGAATAATATCTTGAATAATTACATCATTTACTGCAACATTACCGGTTTGATTTAGTGTAATCGTATACGTTAACGTATCACCAACCGTTGCAAATGCAAGATCAACAGTTTTATTACTATTCAAATTCGCATGATTAATTTCTGTTGCTGCAGCTGATGAAATAATGGTTTCCGTAATAGGTGGTCGATCTGGTAACGTGTATTCATATTCAATTGTACGATTGGTTTGTGGAATCGAGGTGACCCGTACTTGGAATAGAACAGTTGCTCTCGTATTAGGCGGAATGTTATCAATTTGTATACCGTTAAGTGGATTGTCATTTGGACGAGCGTTTCCGTTCACAATAACACTATTCTCTATAAAGTTCGTATTTCCTGGGATGCTATCTGTAACAATAATGTTTTCTATTTGTATATTTCCGTTATTTATAATGGAAATTGTATAAGGGATGATTGTTTGTAGGTCAGCATATTGGATAGGTGTTGTTTTTGTCGCAATTACATTAGCAGAAATAACTTCAGTGAAAGTAATATTACTAGTCGATAGTTGTTCCTCGCCAGTAATTGTATAACGAGAAGTTGATTGATTTTGAACATAGCCGCTGGCTGGAAGAGCTGCGACAGTAACAGAAAATGTGACTGGGATAGAAGTGTTAGGAGCAATCGTTCCTACAAGTATACCAGCACTTGGATTGGCATTAAGCTGAGGAATGTTATTTACTAAAACGCTACTGTCAATAAAGGTTGTTCCATCAGGTATATTGTCTGTAAATACAACAGCAGTTGCATCCGTATTCCCCGTATTCGTTAAAGTTGTTGTATAAGTTAAAATGTCACCAATCGTTACAGAGGTCAAATCAACAGTTTTAAGTGAAACGATATCAGCATCATTAATTTGAACGAAAGTAGTATTGGAAGTAGTCGATTTTTGAATTGGTGCAAAGTCAGGATTGAAAATAAAGTCGTAGACGATGTTTGCAGTATTGGGTGTTGGATTTACAGCAGGTAAATTCGTAACTGAAACTTGGAATGTTATTGTAGCTATTTGACCTGATGCGATATTAGGAATGGAAAAGCCGATATTCGGATCTGCTGCAGGAAGTACAGTGTTGTTAACTGTTACACTTCCCGGAATAAATACCGTTCCATCTTCTATAATATCAGTAAAAAAGATGGAGTTAGTTGTAGTGGATCCGTTATTTTGAATGGATACTGTATATTCAATGGTTTCATCAATGTTAGCTAATACAGTATTAGCAGATTTTGTAGCAATAAGAATAGCATCAATAAATTGTATATTTGTACTATTGGAAGAGGTCGTTTCTGAAATTGGTGGGGCGCTTGGGTCTGGTCGATACTCATAGTGAATGACAGCGATATTATTAATGTTATTTTGTGGCGGTATAGAGACTACGCTTACTTGAAAAGTAACAATAATCGTGTTATTTGGAAGAATTATATCAAGATTGATACCGGTAATTGGATTTTCATTAGGCCTTGGTATGCCATCTACAAGTATGCTATTTGGAACGAATGTGGTGCCAGCGGCAATTGCGTCAATGAGGAGAGTATTTGTAATAGGTACTGTACCAGCGTTTGTAACTGCGATTGTATATGTGATGATTTGACCTATGCGTGTAATAGATCTGTTAGCGGATTTAATTGCACTAACATTTGCCGTCCGCACTTCAGTATTTACTGCATTTGATAACGATATGCGCTGAATAATAGGAGAACTAGGATCAATTTGGTATTCGTACGAAGTGTCTGAAATATTAATGACTGCATTGCCCTCTGGTATATTTGTAAGTTGTACTTGGAATGAAATAGTGATTGTTTCATTTGGTTGTATCGTGCCGAGAGTTACTCCGTTTTCAGGATTCACGCCAGGCTGAATTACATTATTTATTGTTAAGCTATCTTCAATGAATATAGTACCTTCTGGAATATTATCAACGAACACGGTATTGTTAGCTGGAACGGTTCCTATATTTTGTAGTGTATTTGTGTAGGTAATCATTTGCCCGATTGATACGAAAGTTACATCCGCGCTTTTAACAGAAATAATATTTGCATTTTGAAGTGATGTTGTAACAATGTTAGAATTTGCAGAGCGATTTACTGGTGGGGCTGTAGGAATGCTTACATATTGGTAAATTGCTGAAGATTGATTTGCAATTTCGGTTTCAGTAGGTGGATTATTTGTTTGCACTTGAAATAGTATCGTTTTGGAACTGTTAGCAGGAATGGTTCCAATCGGTATTCCATTTTCAGGATTTACACCTGGCTGCAGGACGCCGTTAATTGTGACACTATCGGGAACAAATGTAGTCCCAGCTGGAATAGAGTCTGTGAAAATAATATTTATTGCGTCAACATTACCGATATTTTTCACTTCAGAAATATAAAGTATAGTTCCGCCAATATCTACAGTTGTTGGATTGGATGTTTTTGTAATTACCAATTGTGCTTGCACGAAATTTGTAATGACGATATTACTAGTAGATGTTTCAGTAATAGGCGGTTGCCCTGGGTCTGGCTGAATTGTATAAGTTGTGTTGGATTGATTTGTAATTGATTCTTGCGAGAATGGATCGTTAATAAGAATTTGGAAAGAAATAAGGTGAGTAGCGTTTGCTGATAAGGTAGGTAAAGTAACACCAGCATTTGGATTGGCACCAAGCATAGCTGTTCCATTAAGTGTAAAACTATTTTCTACGAATGTAGTACCTTCCGGAAGAGTATCTGAAAATATGAGATTTGTAGCTGGAATATTTCCGGTATTTTCTAGTGTTATCGTATAAGTCAAAATATCTCCTGTTGTTGCTTGTTGTGCATTGACTGCTTTTAAAGAAAGAATAGTCGCGTCCGAAATTTGTGTGAAAACTGGATTGGACGTAATTGTTCGAGAGATGATAGGAGCAGTTGGATCAGCGATAAAAGTATAGTCAATACGGGCTGTATTAGAAATAGGATTCACGTTTGGAATGAATTGAACGATAACTTGAAATGTGACGGTGACGATTTCTGAAGGTGAAACGGAGTTTAATGGTATTCCTATGTTAGGATCGGTACCTGGAACAGAAACGCCATTAATGGTAACACTATTCGGAATAAATGCGGTTCCTTCTGGGACCAAGTCTATTAAAGTAACTGTATTTGCAGTAGTATTTCCGTTATTTTGAACGACTACTGTGTAAGTGATTGTACCGTCAGTAGATTGTACGAGAGAATCTGTACTTTTAATTACGGATAACGATGCATCAACAACAGCTGTATTAACTGTATTAGACGAGGATGTTGCTGTAACTGGAGGTTGATTTGGATCGACGATATACGTGTAACTTGTAATGGCTTGATTGATAATTGCTCCTTGCGGTGGAATAGAACTAGCGACAAATTGGAACGTAATAGTAGCAGAATCACCTGGCGCGATAATACCAACTGGAATACCGAGAGTTGGACTTGCATCAGGAAGTGAAATTCCATTTAGCGTAACACTATTTGGAACAAATAATGCGCCCTCAGGAATGCCATTAATGAGTAATACAGGGTTTGCAGGGAAGTTTCCAGTATTCGTTAATGTTGCTGTATACGTAATTACTTCCTCGATAGATACAATTGAACGATTTGCTTGTAAGACAGTTGTAACAGTTGCGTTATTAATTTGTGTTGAAGCGCTATTAGAATTTATCGTGCCTGTAACAGGAGGAGAGGCCGGATCAACGATGAAAGCGTATTGAATAGATGCTACGTTTGTAATCGGATTTGAAGGTGGGGTTGATGTAACTATGACTTGGAAAGTAACAGTTAAGGAGCTACTCACGCTAACTGTTCCGATATTAACTCCGTTATTTGGATCTGCCCCTGGAATGGTACTTCCATTTACAGTAAAACTATTTTCTACAAAAGTTGTTCCTGCTGGAATCGTATCTGAGAAATTTACATTCGTAGCGTTTGTATTACCGCTATTTTGAATTAAAACTGTATAAGTGATCGTATCGCCAATATTCGCAAAGGCAGTATTAGCAGTTTTTACAGCTGAAAGGATTGCTGAATTAATAGAAGTAACGAAGACGTTCGTTTCCACATTTCCAGGTTGAGCCTGTAATGCATTTCCTACGTTATATTGGAAGTTTACAAATCCTAAGTTTTGGAGCTCTGGTGTGAATGTTGTTGGGTTACTTACAATTTGAACTTGGAATACAATTGTTACAGTTTGATTTGGAATGATCGTATTTATGCCAATACCGTCAATGATAGAAGCGGATGGTAACGGAGTGCCATCAACAATAACTGATCCTGCAACAAATTGTGTCCACAATGGTATCGGGTCTGAGAAAATAACGTTATTGGCAGGAATATTTCCAGTATTCGTGATCGTAGTTGTATACGTAATCGTATCACCAATCGTTGCAAAAGCTTTATCTCCAATTTTAGTGGTAGTTAAAATAGCACTTTCAATTGTTGTTGTAACACTATTTGAAGTAATGTTTTTTGAAACTGGAGGGTTAGCTGGATTGACGATATGTTGGAAATTAACGCTAGCTTGATTAGTAATTGGATTTATAGGCGGAATTTCATCGGCACTAATATGAAAAGATACGATGACAGACTGGTTTGGCGCGATATCACCAATTGGAACGCCTGTAATTAGGTCTGCATTTGGGATAGTAGTTCCATTGAGTGTAAAACTATTCGGTTCAAAGGAAGTTCCGTCTGGAATCATATCGGTAAAAATAACATTCGTCGCACTAACATTTCCGCTATTTGTAATCGTAACGGAGTAGATAATATCTTGCCCAATATCTACCGTTGATACATTTGAATTTTTTTGTGCAGTAAGGATAGCGCTATTAATTTGTGTTGTCGTTGTATTAGATTGATTAGAAGTTGAAATGAACGGCTGGTCGGGATCAACAATATAACGATAAGTGGTAAGAGCTGAATTAGAAATAGGGTTGTTGATTGGTAGGGTTGTAACGGTAGCTTGGAATGTGATAATGGCTGCAGTACCACCGTTAATTGAACCGATATTTACACCAGTAGATAAATCAGCATTTGGAATGGTTTGCCCATTAACCGTGAAACTGTTTGGAACAAAAGTTAAATTGCTATCAAGTATATCGATAACGGTAACATCAGTTGCAGTCACATTTCCTGTATTCGGGAGGTTAAGTGTAAATGTTATTGTATTACCAACATCCGCAAAAGTAAGATCTGTTGTTTTTGTACTTATAATATTTGCGTTGTTTATTTGAAGAAGCGTAGTGTTGGAAGTAGCCGCACTTAATACTGGAGGATTAACAGGATCAACAGTAAACTCATATGTCGTTGATGCAGTATTTGGTGCTGGATTAATAGGTGGAATGCTGTTCACTGTAACTTGAAAGGTGATACTATATATTTCATTTGGTGGAAGTGCTGCAAGTAATACACCGTTATTCGGATTCGCGTCAGGTTGCAAAACACCATCGACAGTTAATGTGTTAGGAACAAATGTGATTCCACTTGGTAATACATCTTTGAATACAATGTTGGCTGCATCTGTATTCCCTATATTTGAAATAGAAGTAGTGTAAAAAGCAGTTTGCCCGATACCTGCAAACGATACACTTTCATTTTTCGTCATGGATAATAGTGCTTCTTTAATTTGCGTTGAAACAGGATTGCTAATTGAAGTTTCTGCATCAGGCGGTGAGACTAATTGGTACGATGTTGATGAGAAATTTACAATGGGGTTTTCCGTTGGTAATGACGTTACAGTAACTTGGAACGAAATTGTTACTGTAGTCCCAGCTGTTATAGTTCCGATATTTACACCGTTCATTGGATTTGCGCCACTTTGAGGAATTCCATTAATAGAAAATGTGTCTGCAATAAATGCTGTTCCGTTCGGTACGGTATCTGTGAATATAACATTTTGTGCGGATGAGTTTCCATTGTTTGTTAAAGCGACAGTATAAGTGAGTGTGTCTCCAATACGACTAAAGGATTTATCGACTTGTTTTAATGAAAGAATGGTAGCTGTATTAATCGTAGTGAACACTGTGTTTGAAGTAACCGTCCTTGAAACAATAGGGGCATTAGGATCAGCGATAAATGTGTAAGAAGCAGTAGCGGAATTGGCAATAGGATTTTGGGCTGGTGTAGAAGTAGCAGTAACTTGAAATGCTATAGATATTGAGCTGTTAGGAGCAATTGATCCAATCGTTATACCGGTATTAGGATTGAGTCCAATTTGCTTGATATCATCTATTGTAACGCTATCAGTAATAAACGTTGTTCCATCTGGTATAAGGTCAATGAAAGCAATATCTGTAGCGTTTGTATTACCACTATTCGTTAAAATGGTCGTATAGGTAATGGTATCACCTAGTGTTACAAGTGTTTGATCGACGGATTTAATCATCGTTATGATAGCATCTAATACAGGGTTTGTAACGATATTCGTTGAAGTAGAAGTTGTAACAGGAGTTCCGTTTGGATCGACAGTATAAGAATATAAAATGGTATCATTCCCCATAATTGAACTTGAAGGGGGAACAGAAAGAACATTTACTTGGAAAGTAATGGTTACTGTTTCACCAGGAGCAATATTTGGTATGTTTACTCCAAGTGCTGGTTGCACACCAGACTGCTGAATTCCATTTATTGTAACTGAATTTGGTATAAATGTAGTACTAGCTGGAATGGTACTTGTAAAAGTTACATTTGTAGCTGGTGTATTTCCTGTATTCGTAATAGTCGTTGTATACGTAAGTGTATCCCCGACGGAAATAACCGATTTATCAACAGTTTTTGTTGTAGTTAATATTGCGCTATTAATGGTCGTTGAAACCGTATTTGATATAGTTGTTTGTAATACAGAAGGTTGGCTAGGATCAACTACATGTTCAAATTGTACGGAACTAAAATTAGAAATTGGATTTATACTTGGAATATTTGTAACAAGAACATTGAGAGTAATAACAGTCGTTCCACTTGGATTTATATTTCCAATCTGTATTCCGTTCCCAGGATTTCCAATTTGCTGTGTACCAGAATCATTTGTTAAAGTTCCGGAAATAAATGTTGTTCCTTCAGGTAAAATATCCGTAAAAATTATATTTTGTGAAGTGACATTTCCAGGATTACTTAATGTAATTGTATAAGAAATTGTATCGCCAATCGTAGCGAAAGTTTTATCTACAGATTTGATTGCCACAACTTCCCCAGAATTTATTTGTGTCGAAACAGAATTAGATGTCGTACTTCGTGAAACAAGTGGTAAATTAGGTCCTGTCATAAATTGATAATCAATGAAAGCACCGTTTACAACTGGTGAATTTGGCCCTCCAGGTCCGATTGTAAAAATAGGATTTGGAATACTAACTACTTGCACGCGGAAGGTAACGTTTATAAAATCTCCTGCAATAATATCCCCAATTGGTATCCCGTTTGCTGGATTTACTCCAGGTAATAAAACCCCGCCTACTCGAACGCTATCTTCTATGAATACTGTATTATTTGGAATCGAATCTGTAAACATGATATTCGTAGCAGTCGTGTTTCCTATATTTTCTAATAAAACTGTATACGTTAAAAATGAATTTCCAGGTGCGATGTCAGAAAATAGTCGATCCACACTTTTCGTTGCTTGGATAATTGCTTCATTAATTTGCACTAAAGTTGGATTACTAGTAGCTGTTTCTGTCACTGGTGGCTGGTTAGGATCAACAATGATAGAGTATGTCGTACTAGATTGATTTAAAGTTGGATTTGTAGCTGGTATTGAGCCGACGATCGCTTGAAAACTAACTATTGTCGTTCCTCCAACCGGAATTGCGTCTAAAGAAATCCCGCTATCTGGTCTAAATCCAAGTTGTGGGATAGTGTTAATTTGTACGCTATCAGGAACGAATGAAAGTTCAGGTGGTAATATATCGATAAAAACAGGTGTGTTTGCGGTAGTATTTCCGCTATTAATGAGCGTAGTTGTATACGTAATTGTATCTCCAACAGCAGCAAAAGCACTGCTTGCAGTTTTTGTTGCGATAACGGACGCAGTATTTACTTGTGTAAAAGTTGTATTGGATTGAACTGTTCGTGAAACAGGCGACTCATTTATATCAACAATAAAGCTATATTGAAGCGATGATTGATTCGGAATGGGATTAGGATTTGGAAGAGTTGTAATATTCACTTGAAAACTAAGTGTAACCGATGCATTTGAATTCAAGTTACCAATAGTAATACCGTTTTGTGGATTTGCATTCGGGATTGTTACACCATTTATCTTAAAGCTATTTGGGACAAAGGCGGTACCATTTGGAATGGAATCTGTAAAAACAATGTTATTAGCGGTAGTATTTCCTGTATTTGTAACAACTGAGGTGAATGTAATCGTATCTCCAATTGTTGCGAAAGTTGTACTAGCATTTTTATTTATTACTAAAGTAGCGTCAATAATCGGTGTAACTGTCGTGTTTGTAACGGTACTACCAACAGCTGGTGTTTCAGTTGGATTCACTGCATATTCGTAGTTTACAAGAGCATTATTCGTTAAAGTTCCACTAGGTGGAATAGCGAGAATTTTCACTTGGAATGTAATGAAAGTAGTGCCTCCTGGTGAAATATCGTCTAAATGAATACCTAATGAAGGGTCTAATCCAGGTTGGGAAATGTTATTGATCGTAACGGAATTGGGGATGAAGGATGCACCTGGTCCAAGTCCATCCGTTAAAACTGTAGCACTAGCAGGGATATTTCCTGTGTTCGTAACTGCAATCGTATAAGTAACGATATCTCCAATTGCAGCATTCGGTATGTTTACTGATTTCGTAGCGATAATCGTAGCGTTGTTAATTTGAGTTGTTATTACATTACTTGATGCATTGGCGGATGCTGGAGGTAAGTTCGGGTCTACGATATATTGGTACGTTGTGTTACTTTGGTTCGGGATTGGATTCGGATTCGGGATGGAGTTTACTTGCACCTGGAACGAAATTATCGTATTTGCATTCGGATTTATAGGATCAATTGCTATTCCATTCGTTGGATTTACATTAGGCAGTATATTCCCGTTTACTGTTACACTATTTGGAATAAAAGATGTCCCGCTTGGAATTGCATCGGTAAAGACTATATTTGATGCAAGTGTGTTCCCGTTATTCGTTAAAGTAGTCGTGTACGTAATAATATCATTTACGTTCGCAAACTGTTTATCTGCAGATTTTGCAGCGGTAATCGTTGCATTATTAATAATTGTCTGTACAGTGTTAGAGGCCACGATCTGCATTACAACTGGTTTGGATGGATCGTACATGTATTGGAATGTAGTGCTCGATTGATTCGTAAGCGGATTGGGACTAGGAATAGTTGGTACAAAAACCTGGAATGCAACAGTACGTGATGAATTTGCTCCAATTGTACCAATTAAAATGCCGTTAGCAGGATTTGCATTAGCTATAGGGACACCGTTAATCGTTACAGTATTAGGAAGAAAGGTGGTACCAGCTGGAATGATATCTGTAAACGTTACATTAGAGGCGGGGATATTGCCGCTATTCGTTAAAATTGTTGCATAAGTTATGACATCGCCAACATCAGCGGAATTTGTACTTGTTAGTTTCGTAGCGACAATATTAGCAGTATTAATTTGTGTAGCTACGATATTGCTAATAGCGTTCCTGACAACAGCAGGTAAATTTGGATCTGCGATAAAGCTATATTGAAGTGCAGCACTGTTTTGAACTGGATTTGGTGAAGGTAAACTATTTGCACTAATTTGGAAAACAATTGTTGTAATGCCGCCTGCTGGAATCGTACCAACTTGAAGGCCGGCACTTGGATCCGCACCTAGCTGTAAAGCACCCCCTATAAAAATACTATTTGGTACGAGAGTCGTACCAGGTGGAAGTATATCGGTAACGACTACATTATCTGCTGGAGTATTTCCTGGGTTAGCTAAGGCAATTGTATATGTGATTGGTTGCCCAACATCAGCGATAGTTAAATCTACATCCTTGAAAATAATTACATTTGCTAAATTAATTTGTGTACTTACAGTATTACTTAAAGATGTTTCTATCGTTGGTGGATCTCCTGGGTTCAAAATAAAGCTATACTGTGTACTAGATGAATTTATTGTTGGATTTTGTGTTGGTAAAGAGGTGACAGTTACTTGATAAGAGACGGTAAGTGAGCCGTTAGCAGGAATAGAAGGTAACGGAACACCGACATTTGGATCGACGTTATTTTGGAGTACACCATTAATAAGGAAAGTATTTGGGATAAAGGTAGTACCGTCTGGATTCGTATCAACAAAAGTAGGACCATCAGCGGAAACACTTCCTGCATTTGCCAAAGTAACGGTATAAGTTAATACATCCCCAACAGTAGCAAACGCTCGATCCACTGCTTTGGTTGAAACGACATTTGCGTCATTTACTTGAGTGAATGTAGTGTTTGAAGTTGTGTTCTTACTTACAGGGGAAGCATTAGGATCCACGATAAAGTTATAGGAAATAGAAGCGCTATTTGAAATAGGGTTTGGATTTGGGATGCTAGTTATTAATACTTGGAATGAAGCTGTAATTGTAGTATTAGCATTGATACTATCGATATTGATGCTAGCTGGTGTAACGCCTGGTTGAGTAACATTGTTAATCGTAACACTGTTTGGTATAAAGACAGTACCATTCGCGATTGAATCGGATAGTACTACATTGTTCGCCGCAACATTTCCATCGTTTGTAAGAGAAAAGGTATAAGTTAAAACATCTCCAACTTCCGCAAATGTTTTATCTACAGACTTAGTAGCCTGAAGGTTTGCTATTCTAATTGTTGATGTAACAGAATTAGAATTTGTTGTTTTTGAAGTTGGTGGCACACTTGGATTTACAGTATATAGGTAAGAAGCGAATGCATTATTAATGATAGGATTTTGGGCAGTAATATTGATGACTGTTACTTGAAAAGAAAGAGTAAAAGTAGCTCCGCCAGGAATTGTTCCTATAGGTAAAGCAATGAGAGAATCTACATTTTGTAAAACACCGTTTAGTGTTACAGTACCAGGAGTTAATATCGTTCCATTTGGTAGTGGATCTGTTAGTTGCAGCTGTATTTCCACTGTTTGTAATAAGAATTGTATAACTGATTGTTTCGCCAATTGTAGCAAATTGTTTATTTGTTGATTTTGTTACTGTTAAATTCGCATTGTTAATTTGAGTAGAAACAAGATTAGAAGAAATGTTTTTTGTAACGGGTGATTGGCTAGGATTGACGGTATATTGATAAGAAGCGCTTGAACCATTAGATATGACATTCGACGCTGGAATTGTATTTACTACTACTTGAAATGAAACATTTTTTGTTGTGCCAGTTGGAATAGATCCTATATTCACACCAGTAGCGGGATTTGCTCCAACTTGTGTCGTACCATCTATTGTTAAACTGTTGAGAACAAAAGTTGTTCCAGTAGGAATGACATCTGTAAAAATAACGTTATTCGCATTCGTATTACCTGTACCTGTAAAGGAAACAGTGTACGTTAGTGTATCACCAATATCTGCAAAATTTTTGTCTACTGCTTTCGTCATTGTTACAGTAGCATTATTCACTTGAGTGGAGACAATATTCGTCGTATCAGTCCCGCTTACTGCCGGTTGATTTGGCACAGGAATGTATTGATAAGTTGTTGTACCACTATTTAATATTGGATTTGTTTGCGGGATAGAAGGAACGAATACTTGAAATGAAACCGTAGTCGTAGAATTAGCAGCAATAGATCCAATTGATATACCAGTAGCGGGATTTGCGCCAGCTTGAGTAACCCCGTTAACAGTTACACTCCCTGGAATGAAAGTAGTCCCGCTAGGAATCGGATCCGTATATATAACGTTCGTTGCCGCGATATTTCCTATATTAGCTAAGGCAATACTGTAAGTTAACGTTTCACCAATATCTGTAAAAAGTTTGTTGACTGATTTTGTGCCATTAATATCTGCGAGGTTAACTTGTGTTCCAGCAGAGTTGCTTGTTGCAAGACCGTTAAAGGTTGTTCCTCCGGCGATTGGTGTATATTGAAATGTAATATTAGCAGTGTTAGAGATAGGATTTTGACTTGGAAGAGAAACGACAGTAGCTTGGAAAGTTACTGTACGAGAAGCACCATTATTAATGGTTCCGAGAGATATACCAGCGGCCGGATTTGCGTTCGTTTGTGGGACATTATCTATTGTTACAGTGCCAGGTATAAAGGAAGTACCGTTAGGGAGGATGTCTGTAAAAATAACGTTATTGGCAGGAAGAAGTCCGGTGTTAGGGATAGTAACTGTATAAGTGAGAACGTCTCCAATTGCCGCAACACTTTTATTTACGCTTTTCGTTGCTTGAATATTAGGTGAATTTATGTTGATTTGTAAACCGACTGTATTCAACATATAAGCGTCTCCGTTAGTCGTTAAACGGATTGCGGCGGACACTTGAGAATTTGTTAAATAAGGAGAAATATCAATAGAAGTAATGTCCCAACCTTGCCGGCCTGCGGAGATATTTGTGCTTGTAGCGGCACTTTGATTGCGCGTTCCAAATGTCCCAGTTGTATCTAAGTTTCCTGCAGCATTATTCACTTGAGAACCGAAGAAGTTATTTACAGCATTATTTGGCCCAGATAAAGCATTTAATGAACTGAAATTTGGTCCAAATAGCGCTTGATCCCCTGTTATATCTGCATCTCCTTCAATAGAACTTAAAAATAATCTCCCGCTTACAGGTCCTCCTGAAGGTGTTAAGAATCCAGAAACAGCTACATCTGCACTACCAGTATCAGCAGAAACACGGTTTCCAGCTACGTAAATTGTTAAGTTTCTTGCTGGTAATGTCCCGTTTTGATAAGCGACGATAAGCGTCCATCCAGCTGAATTAATTGTTCCATTAGAAGCATCTATAGGATCTACAAGTCCAGGGACAGCTCCCGTAGTATAAGAACCAGAGCCTCCAGCTTGAATAAGGGTTGTTACGTCTGCTGAACGAGTGTAAAAGCCAAATGTAATAGAATTTGAAACGAAAGTTTGATTTGAAGCTGTAACAGCTGAAGGAGTAATCAAGTATGTTGAAACAGGTGTTGTAAAAGAAACCGGGTTTCCTAATACACTCGTAATGTTTTGATCACGAGATAAATAGTTTCCACCCCAAACGAGTTCTGCGTAAAGAATCGTACTACCAGCAGGTATATTTAAAAGAGCGGTAGAACTATTTTGTGTATAGTTTAACGTTGTACCAGCAGGAAAAGTAGGTACTTGTAAAGCAGTATTTGTAGTTGCGAATGCACCAATTGCTCCGATTGTACCAGCACGGTTTTGATTACTAATTTTACTTAATCCTAAAGTATTTCCTGTAATAGCGAGTGCGCCGTTAGTGGTGGTAGAAAATCGATTCGTAATGGGCATGTTGTCACCTCATTCCCAATATAGTCTTGGTCAAAATAGGATATGTGTGTGACAAATAAAGGGAAACATGTACAAGTTGATTTGATAATAATGATTTAAATGTCTAGATAAGGGGATGGATTATGATTGAATTAGAAATGAGGGTAGAACGTCTTAGGAAAGAAAAAATAGAGGACATTGTAGCGTTATCTTCTTATATTGGGTGGGATTATAACAGGGAAGAAATTGAGACTATTTTTAGCTCAGGTATTGTATACGGTGTGTGGAATGAGAGGGAGGAACTCATTGCTAGTGCGGCAATAATATTATATGAAGAGAAATTAGCATCTATCGGAATGGTCATTGTACATCCGAATTATAAGGGACGCGGGATTGGAAAGACGATAACGAATGCATGCATGAAGAGCGTATCGGCTCAAACTGCCATTATGCTTATTGCTACGGATGAGGGGGAATTTTTATATGAAAAATTAGGATTTAGAGCAGTAAGCTATGTTTCTAAATACATATGTAACTCGTACAATGTGAATGATTATTGTATAGAAAATGAAGATTATATAATGAATTATCAAGAGTGTGATTTAGAAGAACTAATAAAATTAGATGAATATGCGTTTGGAACAAATAGAAAAGAGTTTTTAACGAAAAGAATTATGCAAAGTGAACAGTGTATCGTTGTAAAGGATAAGGAACAACATGTACTAGCATATGGTTTAAGCGTACAAACACCAGAAAATAAAATAATAGGACCAGTCGTTGCTAAAAATGATGAAATGGCGATGCGAATTGTACATTATTTAGCAAGTGAACATCATGGTAAATTAAGAATTGATGTACCAGAGGGGAAAAACGATTTTATGAATGAATTAGAGGCTGTTGGCTTTCAAAAGGTTAATACACCACCAATTATGATGAAAAATAGCGATCAATTATTAAAAA
Source organism: Bacillus cereus group sp. BfR-BA-01347 (assembly GCF_022663835.1). NCBI lineage: Bacteria > Bacillati > Bacillota > Bacilli > Caryophanales > Bacillaceae > Bacillus > Bacillus cereus group sp. BfR-BA-01347. Next base: position 203,223 of record NZ_JAKUGG010000001.1, read on the forward strand.
GGAATAATGAGTTATATAGCATTGCAGCGCAAATTTTTGGATAAAAAAGAATCCTTCTGAATGAAGGATTCTTTTTCGTTAATCACGATATTGATCATGAATAGGTACAAAAAGGTCTTCCTCGACATCCCTAACAACTGAAAAATGATCCACATTATAATGTCCATGTAGAATTTTATTATGATGAGCAATAATTTGCTCTGCAGATAATACGTTAGAATCAGTTGTGGAATGACCATTTTTAATTAATGTAACGTCACATCCTTGTACAGTCGCAGTTCTAACTGCGGTGTCGATACAATGCTCTGTTTTACATCCACCGATAACGATATGGCCAATCTTCTCTTCTTTTAAAAGTTCAAGTAAAGAAGTGCCATAGAATGCGTTCGTTGCTGCTTTATTAATAAGGATTGCAGACTGAGGTACTTGAATTTCATTATGTACTTCAAATCCCTCACCGCTACCAGAAGCAACATCGATATCTCTTACGAAAACAATAAGGGCATTTGCATCGATTGCTTTCTGCACAGCTGTATTTAGTGTGGATAGTAACTCGGTTTTACGAAAAACTGCATTTTCTTTTTCATTTCCATCCATTAACTCTTGTTGCGCATCAATAATTAATAGTGCTTGTTTCATTTTATATCCCTATCCCCTTTAATATAAAATAAGTTACCAGTTACATATTCTTTTATATTGTAAGGAAATCCTCTATCGTCTACTTCGGATAGATTTACAAAGTTGTCATATAAATTTCATTCTCATAGCTTGTAAAAACATGTATGATAGGAGATGGAGAATTTTTGAGTAGGTGGGAATAGCATGCAAACAGTAGAAGATTATCTTTCATTCTTACATACGAAAGGATTTAAACTATCAGAGGAAGCACAAGGGTTTATTATGTTCGGACAAGGATATACGGGTGCATCTGATGGAATTGTGAACGCGGCAATAGAAGCGACAATTAAACATCAGTTACAGTTTGATGGGAGTTATTTTGTTGCGTTATTAGAACGATTGAAAGAAGAAGAGATTACAGATAAAAAAAGCGCTAAGGCTTTTATGCGGAAGTTACAAGCGTAACTTCACGCAGCCTGCGCTTCTTTTTTTGTTTTGGAAGGTAATTCAACAAACACCATGCCTAGGAAAATACAGAGGCATCCGATAATAGCGGAAATAGAAAGTTGTTCGTTTGCAACGAGAACGCCTGTTAAGGCAGCGAAAACGGGCTCCATTGCGAAAATAATGGCTACTCTCGTTGGAGACGTATGTTTTTGCGCTGATGTTTGAATGAAAAAAGCAATGGATGTTGCGAATAGAGAAGTTAGAAATAGGGCGAATAAAAAGGAAGAATTCTTCCATAGTGCTGCTGAAAGTAATTTTTCCCAATCTTCAAACAAAAAGGCGCAAATAGAAGAAAACATACCGACAGCTAACACTTGCGACGTACTTAACAATAAAGGTGATATTTTCTTAGAGAAGAAGCCATTAACAAGAATATGAGCAGCGAAAGCAACCGCGCAACCGAGAACGAGTATATCTCCAATGTTTAATTGAAATGAATCACCAGCTGTTAATAAGTATAAACCTGCTGTTGCTACAGCAATGCCCATTACGATAAAAATAGTAGCTTTTTGTTTTAAAAAGATAAAAGACAAAATAGGTACCATAACGATACTAAGCCCTGTTAAGAATCCTGCTTTTGAAGAAGTTGTATAAAGTAAGCCGAATGTTTGTAACACATAGCCAACACATAAAAAGAATCCAACGATTAATCCAGCAAGGCTACTCTGTTTTATATCTTGTTTTGAAGTTTTTTTTGCGAAAATCATTTGAACGAATAATAAAATAATTCCGGCGAATAAAAAGCGAATACCATTAAAAGTAAATGGACCAACGAAAGACATAGCATTTTGAACGACAACAAACGTAGCTCCCCAAATAAAAGAGACAAATAATAAAGCAAGAGGAGCAATCCAATCTTTTTTCACACTCATACCTCCGTTAATTTTGTAAGATAGCCTTTCTAGCTAACTCATCAGCAACTTTATTTTGACTACTTGGAATCCACTTAATAAAAAAGAGGTCGAAATTTTTTATGTACTGCAGTGCTTCTTCTAATAAAGGTGCAAACATTTTATTTTTTGCGTATTCTTTTTCGACAGCTCGCTCGACAAGTTGCGAATCTGTACGAAAAGAGACAATGTTATAATTATGCTCCGTGCAATATTTTAATGCCGCAAGTAAAGCGTGGTATTCTGCTTCATGATTGGACATTGTCCCGAGGGGTAATGATAATTGTACAGCTGGTTGAACCCCTTTAATAAATACTCCCGCACCAGAAGGACCAGGATTTCCTTTTGATGCACCATCAATATATACTTCAATCAAAATGAGAAACCTCCAAATGATAAGATGATCCCCTACTTATATGTTTCTTTGAAGTAGGGGATAGAGTAATTAGCCGATTGTAATGCTATAACGACATGTAAATGTTTCATTCGCTTGTAAAGATTGAATTCCTTTTTTTTCCTTGAAATCTTTTGCTGGAGTTACTTCATCGGCAATTCCGTACCAAGGTTCAATACATAAGAAAGGTGCATTATCCCCTGGTGTCCATACGCCGACAAATGGGAATCCATCAAATTCTACTTTTACAAATTTATTATGTTTATGAGAACGAATCGAAATTTCATTCGTATTCATATGTTCAAAAATAAGCGCATCATTTTTGAATAAATCATATGTAAGTGGCAATTCATTTGTATTTTCAGCGATTAATTGCTTTTTGTTTGAAAGATAAGGTCCTTCTAATACACTGGTTTCTAAGTGTTCCGAACCATTAAACGATAAGTGATAATCTGTAAATGATTCACCGTCCAATAAAGGCAAGTTGAATCCAGGGTGTGCTCCGATTGAGAAGAACATCTCTTTTGAAGTAGGATTGTTTACTTCGTATGTTACATGAACACTTTGTCCATCTAGCTCATAAGAAACGAGTAATTCGAATTCGTATGGGTATTTTTTTAATGTTTCTTCATTACTAGTAACGATATAAGTGATCTTTGTTTCGCTTTGTTCTTTCACAGAGAAAGTAAGATTACGAGCGAAACCGTGTTGTGTTAATGAATATGGTTTACCGTCTACGTAGTATGTATTATCTACTAATCGACCGACAATTGGGAATAAAATTGGTGCGCGGCGCCCCCAATAAGTAGAATCACCTTGCCATAAATATTCTATGTTGTCTTCTTTTAAGCGAACGCTCTGTAATTCTGCACCTTTGTCAGAAATGGAAACGATCACTTTTTCATTTTGAATTGTTGCTGTCATGAAGTGAAACCTCCTAAATCTTTCATATGTTTCATTATACGTTGTCTAAAAGAAAAAAGGTAGTTCACGATAGGAATCTATTGACGAAAGAGGGGCTACCACGTAAAATATAATCTTGTTGCTTAAAAAACGAATAACGTGGTTCGAAACCATCCCACGTAAAAAAACTAAGGAGATTTTGTCATGAATATTAGAGCATTAGTCGGTAATGGTATTTTAGCGGCATTATATATTGCTGTTTCTATGCTTATTCAGCCATTTGGCTTTACGAATGTACAGTTTCGTATTTCAGAGATGTTTAATCATCTCGTTGTATTTAACAAGAAAGCAATTTACGGAATTGTATTAGGTGTATTTTTAACGAATCTCTTTTTCTCACCTATGATCGCTTATGATTTAGTATTTGGAGTAGGTCAATCTATTCTTGCATTAGTTGCAACGATTATTTCTATGCGATTTATTAAAGGTGTTTGGGCTCGTATGATTTTTAATACAGTTATCTTTACGATTACAATGTTTATGATTGCAATTGAACTTCATCTTGCATTGGGTTTACCATTTATGTTGTCTTGGTTAACATGTGCAATCGGTGAATTTGTTGTCATGGCGATTGGTATGCCTGTAATGTACTGGATTAATAAGCGAGTACAATTTGAAAGATTTATGTAATAGATGAAAGAGCCATTCCTTATATAGAGTGGCTCTTTTTGTATGTGATTATATTGAATATAATACTGTGACTCTTGATAAAATATAATAAAATAAAGTGAGGCTTCAATTAGCCGGATAAATAAGAAGTCTTACATAAGGGGAATGTAGTATGAAATATAAAATTCATTGGTTGTATAAAACGAAGCGCGGATTGCAGACGGAATTAACAACAGAGTATATGAACATAGAAGAAGTACTTCAATTTGCAGAGGATTTTGAGAAAACAGGAAGAGTAAAAGAATTTTCATTTTATGATGAAATGGATGCAGAATGGTCATTAAAAGAGATGAAAAAGTTAAGTAAGCAAGTAGAGGAAGAGCCCCAAGAAATACTCGTTTATTTTGATGGGGGGTATGATGTGCAAACGAAAGAGGCTGGCGTTGGTATATGTGTGTATTATAAAAAAGGAAATACAAACTACCGCATTCGCCGCAATGCATATATAGAAGGTATATATGATAATAATGAAGCGGAATATGCATCATTATTATACGGTATGAATATACTCGAGGAACTAGGGATTAAGTATGAAGCAGTTACACTTCGCGGAGACTCACAAGTGGTACTGCAGCAATTGGCTGGAGAATGGCCTTGTTATGATGAACATTTAAATCATTATTTAGATCAAATTGAACAAAAGGCGAAGCAAATGAAATTAAAACTTGTATGTGAGCCGATATCTAGAAAACAAAATAAAGAAGCACATCAATTAGCTACGCAAGCATTAGAAGGAACAGTTATTGATAGTCATAAAGAAATAACCGAATAGAGAGGTGCAAAGGTGGATAAAAAGCAACTCATTACAGAGGTAAATGACTTATTAGAAACGTATTGTGAAGGGTGTTTTTTGCGAGAACATAATCGAAAGACGAATAGTAAGTATTACGCTCATTCATTTTGTATCAGGCAATGTACAGTTGGAGAAACGTTGAAAAAGTATGGAGAACAGCTGTCATGAAAAAACATCCAGAGAAAATTCTCTGGATGTTTTTTAGTGCTTCGCTTCATTTAATTGATGCTCGCATTGACTTAATTTTTTTTCCTCATTCATCAGAAACGGCTCATCTAAATCTGTTGCAACAGACTTCATAATTTCAAGCTGAGAGCGAGCGGCTTCTACAGCAGTAGTAGCATGCTCTAATGTATCTGGATCCATTGAAATTGTTGCTGATCCTACCATTTTTTGTGCTGTTTCTACACGGAATTTTACTTCTTCAAAATCATTTACTTCTGATCCCATTGCTAATTCCTCCTTTGTATATTGCGCATTTCACATAGTTTTTGCTCTGGAAAACGGAAATATACAAAGGAATAACAAAGGAATAACAAAGGAGGTTACCAAGTTAGGTAACCTCCTGTCATATGTTAGATTAAAGTTTTACTACGTTAGCAGCTTGAGGTCCGCGGTTTCCTTCAGTGATATCGAAAGATACTTCTTGACCTTCTTCTAAAGCTTTGTAGCCGTCGCCTTGGATAGCAGAGAAATGTACGAATACATCGTCAGCGCCTTCCATTTCGATAAATCCAAAACCTTTTTCGTTGTTAAACCATTTTACTTTTCCTTGCATGTTACAATTCCTCCTAAAAGCGTTTACTATTTTCATTTAGTGAAATTCATTTAAAAAAATAATATAAACTAAAAATGCTATATTCTTGAATATTCTGCTAAATGATTAATTTAAATATACACGAATTGGGAGAATTTAGTCAAGTAAGCGATTTTATTTTTTTGTATTTTTAAATAATTTTTCAGTCAAATTTTTAAATAGGTATAGGACAGACCGAGTATGTAATATTCTTAATTGAATGCTATACATAATGAGGTGAAAGAATGAATAAGTTTTACTTATTAGACAATGAAGGAATGAGAACGAGAACCGACATACCGGATTGGGTTGCAAAAGAATTTGAGATTTTTTCAAGTGTCGTGTTAGAACCAACTTTTCCATGTTATTTCGGTTTAACAGCTTTGAAAAAGAATGAACTTCGTTATTCATTTCTTTCTCATAATGATTGGAGTCATTTGCCACATACAATGTTATCTTTTTTAGAGTTAATGAAAGAGAGGCCGATTGTAAGAAGGGGCTTTTTCCTTTTTGTAGAACCGGAATGTGAAGAACAATCACTCGAATATTACCGTGATTCCTTTTGGAAAGTGTTACAGTATTTACATGAAAACGATAATCAAGCATGGCCAAAGCAAATTCCTGAAGATCCAGACCATTATTTATGGGAATTTTCATTTGGTGGTGAGCCAATATTCGCATTTGGAAATGCGCCAGCTTATAAAAAACGAAAAACTAGATATTTAGGGAATTCACTCGTTATTGGGTTTCAGCCACGCACTATTTTTGATGGATTAGAGGGAGATCATCCTAAAGGAGCATATTCAAGACAAATGGTCCGTGAGCGAGTTGAAAAGTGGGATCAATTGCCGAAACATCCTAACATTAGTCATTATGGTGACCCAGAGCATCGCGAATGGAAACAATATTTCATAGGAGACGATGTAGAGCTAATAAAAGGGAAATGTCCTTTTCTTCATAGGATAGAAAAGTAAGAGCCATCACCTAGATGGTTCTTTTGTATATTTTGGATAAAAAAGGGTATTTTATTATGAAAGCTAGTCTATTTTTTTAATTACATCATTAACTAGTAGTAAAGAGAGTAGAAAGGATAGAGCGATGTTTGGAGCAATTATACAGCAAATCGTATTAGGTATATCATTGGCTGCGCCAGTAGGGCCAATTAATATTGAAATGTTAAAACGAGGAATCGAACGTGGGTTTTGGCACGCTTGGGTTGTTGGAATTGGCGGAATGACTGCAGATGTTTTATTTATGCTTCTCATTTATTTCGGTTTATCTTCTGTGTTTATGTATACATATGTACAAGCCTTCATGTATTGCACGGGTTTTTTCTTGTTATTTTATTTAGGATTTCAAAGTGTAAAACAAGGAATTTTCCACTCGAATATGGAATATAAAAAAGAAGAGGTAGATGGCCTTAAGCAATCGTTTATGGCAGGATTTTTAATTGCGATATCCAATCCATTAAATCTTGTTTTTTGGTTTGGTATATACGGAAGTACACTTAGCTCATTACTTACGAAGGTAACGAAACAAGAAGCTTTTTTATACAGTCTTTGCATTATTGCTGGTATTATTTTATGGAATTTAAATATTGCTTTTTCTGTACATTTTGGAAGAACTTTATTAAAACCAAAAGCGCTTGGCTACATAACAGCCGGAGCAGGTATTATTTTAGTATGTTACTCTATACATTTTGCATACAAAGCTTTACAGTTGTTCACATAAGATTGAAGGGGAGATTTTTATGTATCGAACCACTATTGAAGGAAAAGAAATTATAATTACGTTAGCGCCAAAAATCCGAAAAGAAATTACTGATAGAGATCCACTATATGAAACGGTATTTCATAATGCAGCAAGATTGTTACAAACAAAGCAACCGACGTTTGCAGTAAATCATGAAATATTGGGGCTTATTATTGGAGAAGTGCAAAGAGGAGAAGTAACAGTGTTTGCAGTGGAACATATTATTCCGAAGCAAAATATATTTGGACCAAACAATTTTTTCTCGACAATAGAACAGCAGGCAAATTTGTAAAGTGAATAGAATAAGAATAGAAAAGAAATAGTCGTAACGATATGTTGCGGCTGTTTTTTTGGAAAAGGGGGAAACAAGATGAAGAAAGTGGGGAAAGAGTTCTTTTTACAACATGATATCGTTATTATGTATAGCATTCTATTTATTTTCATTATTATTTTAAAAATGCAATTTTTTACGTGGTTTGGTATGTTAGCATGTATGGTTGGGATTGCTTTCTATACACTTAATGAATATATGACACATCGTTTTTTATTCCATATAAAGCCACCTAAAAACACATTTCTATTAAAAATGTTAAGAAGATTGCATTATGATCACCACGTATATCCAGATGATTTAAAACTTTTGTTTTTACCTGTTTGGTTTAGTATACCTAGTTTTACTATATATTTGCTTATAGCATATGGTATTACAAAAAGTGTTACTATTACACTTTCATTTGGAATCGGAATGATTATTATGCTACTCGTTTACGAATGGAAACATTATATTGCCCATAGACCGATTCGTCCCGTCACTAAGTTTGGAAGATGGTTAAAAAAACAACATATATTACACCATTATAAAAACGAAAAGTTTTGGTTCGGTGTTTCAAATCCAGTATTCGATTTTATATTTGGAACACTTAAAGACGGAAAAGAGGTTGAGTTAAGCGAAACAGCTCGTAATTTAGAAAAGGAAAAAAAGACAAAAGTAGTGCGTTAAGCACTGCTTTTGTCTTAATGAGGAAAAAATAAGTAAGGTGTCACTTTATGTTGAAAAAGTATATTAAAAATTTAGGGGAAATTGCCGAAAAATGTCTATCAAAAAATCTTTGCATGAATGCACGGATTGTCTACAATAAGTATAAGTTTCTGAATATTTATAAAATTTAGACTTTAGGTATGCAAGGGGGAAGTGCATTTCAAGTAAGAGAGGGGATCGGTTAATGAAACGAGATGATACGTCAGCACGTAAGTTGCAAAATGAGGTGAATTATACAGAGGTTGTTCAGTCAGAAGAATTTCAATTGCTATTAAATACGAAAAAGAAGTTCATCGTTCCAATGAGTATTTTCTTTTTAAGTTTTTTTATTGCGTTACCTATATTAACATCGTATTCAAAGGTACTCAATACACCGGCATTCGGTGATGTTACGTGGGCATGGGTATTTGCATTTGCTCAATTTATTATGACGTGGTCATTATGTATGATTTACAGCAAAAAAGCGGAATCCTTTGATAAAATCTCACAAAACATTCTGCAAGATATGCAAAAAGGGAGGGGATGACTTTGAATGTAACCGCTTTTGCACTATTTTTAATCATCGTACTTGGTACACTCGTCATAACTTATTTTGCATCGAAGAAAACGAAAAATGCGAGTGAGTTTTATACGGCTGGAGGGGGATTAACTGGTTGGCAAAATGGTCTGGCTATTGCGGGAGATTATATGTCTGCTGCGTCCTTTCTTGGTATAGCTGGGGCGATCGCGTTAACTGGGTTTGATGGGTTCTTTTATAGCATCGGTTTTTTAGTTGCATACTTAGTTGTATTATACTTAGTTGCAGAGCCGCTTCGAAATTTAGGAAAGTACACGTTAGCAGATATGATTGCAGCGCGTTTTGATGCGAAAAAAGTTCGCGGAGTTGCAGCGCTTAATACGATGACGATTTCGATTTTTTATATGATTGCACAATTAGTTGGGGCTGGTGCACTTATTAAATTATTATTAGGAATCGAATATACGACATCTGTTTTAATCGTTGGTACATTAATGACAGTGTACGTTATTTTTGGCGGAATGACTGCGACGAGCTGGGTTCAAATTGTAAAGGCTGTATTACTTATGGCTGGTACATTTATTATTTCTGTTATCGTTTTCGCAAAATTTAATTTTAGTGTGACTGAAATGTTCGCACAAATGAAGACAGCTACACCGTTAAAAGACTCGTTTTTAAACCCAGGAGTAAAGTATAAAGATGGCCTTGATACGCTATCTTTAAATTTAGGACTAGTTCTTGGTACAGCTGGATTACCACATATTCTTGTTCGCTTCTTTACAGTTCGTGATGCAAAAACAGCACGTCAATCTGTAGTATACGCGACGTGGTTAATTGGCGCATTTTATATTATGACAATTTTCTTAGGATTTGGGGCAGCGGCATTTGTAGGGAATGAGGCAATTATTAAAGCAAATCCTGCTGGTAATATGGCAGCACCTTTATTAGCGAAAGCGTTAGGTGGAGATTTCTTATTTGCTTTCGTATCAGCCATTGCTTTTGCAACGATTTTAGCTGTAGTGGCAGGCCTTGTATTAACAGCAGCGTCAGCCTTTGCACATGATTTTTATAATGAAATTATTCGCAAGGGGAAATCAACGGAAAAAGAGCAAGTTTCAATGGCTCGCTATGCGTCTATTGGAGTAGCGGTATTATCCATTATACTAGCGTTATTTGCTCAAACATTGAACGTAGCATTTTTAGTTTCATTAGCATTTGCAGTTGCAGCGAGTGCAAACTTACCAGTTATATTATTCACAATATATTGGAAGCGTTTCAATACAGCGGGTGCCATCTCTGGTATGATTGTTGGTCTCGTATCAGCTATTGTTCTCGTAGCGTTAAGTCCGAATGTTTGGAATCCTGTAGCTGGAAAAGCTATATTTGTTGGAGAAGCGATATTCCCATATACGACACCTGGAATTATTTCGATCCCGCTCGGATTCCTTGCAGCGTATTTAGGGACCATTTTATCTAGTAAGAAAGAAGATGCGGCGAAGTTTGATGAAATTCTTGTGAAATCTAATACTGGTCATGGTATTAGTGATGCGTCTTCACATTAAAAAAGAGGGGCTTTTCGATAATAAGAAAAGCTCCTTTTTCTTTTGTCATTTTATTGTAAATAATACTGCTTTGTAAGTAGGATTTATCTTAATTTTGTGGAATGAAAATAAGCAGGGAGAAATTTAAATCATCATGGCACCAGCGCAGCTTTTGTGAAAAATAAGTTGTTATGGAAGGTGGAAGAAATGATGAAAACGAAACAGACTGATGAATTATTAGCAAAAGATGAGCAATATGTTTGGCACGGAATGCGTCCCTTTAGTCCAAATAATACAATGGTAGGGGCAAAAGCAGAAGGGTGCTGGGTTGAAGATATACAAGGGAAAAGATATTTAGATGGTATGAGTGGTCTTTGGTGTGTGAATAGTGGATACGGCAGAAAAGAGCTCGCAGAGGCAGCTTATAAGCAATTACAAACATTATCATACTTTCCGATGTCACAATCGCATGAACCGGCTATAAAGCTTGCAGAAAAATTAAATGAGTGGCTTGGAGGAGAGTATGTTATTTTCTTCTCTAATAGTGGTTCGGAAGCGAACGAAACAGCTTTTAAAATAGCAAGGCAATACTATGCGCAAAAAGGTGAAGCACATCGTTATAAATTTATGTCACGTTACCGCGGGTATCATGGAAATACAATGGCAACGATGGCAGCGACGGGACAAGCACAGCGTAGATATCAATATGAGCCATTTGCTTCAGGCTTTTTACATGTAACGCCGCCAGATTGCTATCGTATGCCTGGAATAGAAAGAGAGAACATTTATGATGTAGAATGTGTGAAAGAAGTAGATCGCGTTATGACATGGGAATTAAGTGAAACAATTGCAGCTTTTATTATGGAACCAATTATTACGGGTGGAGGCATTTTAATGCCACCACAAGACTATATGAAAGCTGTTCATGAGACGTGTCAAAAACACGGTGCCTTGCTCATAAGCGATGAAGTGATTTGTGGTTTCGGACGTACAGGAAAAGCATTTGGATTTATGAATTATGATGTGAAGCCAGATATCATTACGATGGCAAAAGGGATTACGAGCGCATATTTACCGTTATCAGCAACAGCTGTGAAAAAAGAAATATATGAAGCATTTAAAGGGAAGGGAGAATATGAATTCTTCCGTCATATTAATACATTTGGTGGAAATCCAGCGGCTTGTGCATTAGCACTTAAAAACTTAGAAATTATGGAAAATGAAAATTTAGTTGAGCGCTCTGCACAAATGGGCTCGCTTTTATTAGAGCAATTAAAAGAAGAAATTGGAGAGCATCCACTTGTTGGGGATATTAGAGGAAAAGGTTTACTAGTTGGAATTGAGCTAGTAAATGATAAAGAGACGAAAGAGCCAATTGATAATGACAAAATTGCAAGTGTTGTAAATGCTTGTAAAGAAAAAGGGTTAATTATAGGGCGAAACGGTATGACAACAGCAGGATACAATAACGTCTTAACATTAGCACCACCGCTTGTTATTTCGAGTGAAGAAATCGCTTTTGTTGTTGGAACGTTGAAGACAGCGATGGAACGCATTTAATGAATGAAGCGAGCTGTAGATTACAGCTCGCTTTTGTTTAGTAGGAGGAGTTTTTTATGGAGAAATATGATCCTAGTCAACATTATCACATCGGATATTATGAAGATGGATATGATTTGGAAGTGACAGCGTACAAAAGAATAAATGAACCAGTTTGGGATGCTTATATTCCGCACTATGAGGCAGACGGTTTTTATAAGAAAGTGGAGGAAATGAAACTAGGCGAATATATAGATGATTATGGCATTAAGGTGTATTCATTTAGTAATGATATCGATGATGAAGAAGCTCGAACTATTTTTGAAAAATGGTTAAAAAAGCACGAGATTGTTTAAAGATAAAACAAAAAGGAGATTGCTATTTTATAAGATAGCAATCTCCTTTTATTATAGTAAACTTATTTACTTGCTTTCATTCATTGCTTTATCTTTAGCACCAAAAGTGTATTTTAACATTGGTGGTGTAATCATTGTAGTTAAAATAACGACAATAACGATTGCTGTAAAGTAATCTTGTGCTAATAGACCTGAAGAGAGTCCTGTTCCTGCGATGATAAGTGCAACTTCACCACGAGAAACCATACCAGAACCGATAATTGCAGAAGACTTTGCATCAAATCCAGTCATGCGTGCACCAACACCACAACCAATTAGTTTTGTTAATACAGCGATTGCTGTTAATGCTAGGATGAACCAAATTTGATTGCCAATACCGTCAAATGTAATATTCATACCGATACTAACGAAGAATACTGGAACGAACATAGCGTAAGCAATTGGTTCTACTTTCTTTTCTACTTCATGTTTGTAGTTTGTTTGAGAAATTGCAATACCAGCAGCGAAAGCACCAATAATACCAGCAATTCCTAATAATTCGCCGAAATATGCGAATGAGAAACAGATGATAAGAGCTGCGCTCACGATAGACTCAGATACGCGTAGTGGTGATAACCAACGCATGATCGCTGGTACACCTTTCCATCCAATTAAAATAATAGAAGCGAAGAATACTACTTTCTTCAAGATAATCATTGTTAAGTTAACATCATCAGTGCCTAAGAAGCTCATTGCGAATGCTAATAAAATAACAACAAGAATATCATCAAATACAGCGGCTCCAAGCATCGTCGTACTCTCACGTGTTTTCATTTTACCTAAATCACGAAGTGTTTGAACGGAAATACTAACACTTGTCGCGCACAGAAGTAACCCTAAGAATACAGCGTTTCCTTGTTCCATTCCCATAACAAGACCGGAAACGTAACCACCTACGAATGGAAGAATGATACCCCCGAGTGCAACTGCTAAAGAAGAATTGCGATTTGCGTTTAATTCATCTAAGTCTGTTTCAAGTCCTGCCATAAACATTAAAAGAATAACACCGACATTACTTAATTGTGTTAGAAGCTCTGAATTTTCAATCCAACCTAATATAGCTGGGCCGATAACGATACCGACAATTAATTTACCTAGCACAGAAGGTTGACCTAATCTAACACTAAGATCACCAGCAAGTTTTGTACTTAATAAAATAAGTGCAATTTGAAAGAAAAATTCGAATTCCATCTGATCCTCTCCTCGTCATTTTTAGTTTTATCATACGATTTCTCGGAATTTGCCTAATGAAAATATGTAAAACCCATTAAACAAAAAGGGTCTGATTACAAGTTCTTTTGAACTCGTAATTTGAACCTGTAATTAATATATAATAAAATTTATTAAAAATCAATGAAAAAATAGCAGATTTTCATGATGGAATTTGATTTAGGTATGAAGGGAATGGCTATATAATAAGAAGAAATAAGGCAACATTTTTAATGAATTGGAGAAGGAAACATGTTATTAAATAAACGTTTTACAATTGGAGAAATGGCAAAAATGCATAATATCGCAGAATCTACATTAAGGTATTATGATGAAAAAGGAATTTTTCATCCGTCCATTGTTGATCCTCAAACGAATTATCGTTATTATACAATCGATCAATTTTCACTGTTAGATACGATTAAATTTTTACGCCAGTTAAATATTCCGTTAAAGGAAATTAAGAAATATATTGATGAAAGAAATCCAGCATACGCACTCAATTTACTGGAAAAACAACAAGAGATGATGCTGAAGAAACAAAGAGAAATTGAGTATGCTTTGGCGAAAATGGAGCATAGAATTCATTTAATTAAGGAAGCAACAAAAGCAAAAGCTGAACAAATGGTAATAAAAGAGATCCCGCAGCGAAAAATAACAGCTATTGCGGTTGCCCCGAATACGACGGATGATATGTTTGAGTACTACATTCATTCGTTGCAAAAAAATATGAGGCAAATGGATGATAGCTTATTTTCTGGAGATATTGGTGTAACTGTTGCGAAAAAAGGGTTAATGCAAAATGAGTTTCAAGCATATAGCAGTGTATTTATTCTTTTGGATTATATGCCGTATGAAGTGCATACTTCAGATGAAATTAAAGAAGGTTTATATGCTTGTTCTTATCATCATGGACCGTATGAAGAAACAGATGCAACGTACAAGGAGTTACTTACATACATTGATAAAGAAGGTTACGAAGTACATGGAGATTCGATTGAGATTGGATTGATTGATTGGTCTGTAACAGAAGATCCTGAGGAGCAAGTAACAGAAATTCAAATTCCTATAATGAAAAAACAAAGCAATAAGTTATAGGACTCGTATAATTACAAATGAGCATCAAACGCGATAATTAAGTCACCTATTTTTTAATTCTCTATTGACCTTAAAGTTACTTGAAGGTTTAAACTAAGAAAAGAGAGTTGAAAAAAAGGAGCATATTAGAGTATGGAAGCAACAGAAAAATTAAGAGAAAAACCAATTAAAAGTTTATTTATTTCTTATTTAATACCAGCCGTCCTCGGAATGGTATTAATGTCAGTGAATATTGTAATTGATGCGGTTATGATTAGTAGAGGAGTTGGGGCGAACGGTTTAGCAGGAGTGAACGTGGCTATTCCAGCCTTTTCGATTTTCTTCTCTATTTCATTATGGATTGGAATGGGCGGGGCAACGTTATATTCCATTGCATTAGGTGAAAATAAACGAGAGAGAGCGAGATCTATTTTTACTCAATCAATGACGGTAGCAGTTGTTATCGTAGGTGTTTTAGCAGCGATTTGCTTATGGAGAATAGAAGATTTAGCATACTTATTTGGTGCAAATGAAGTAATTTTACCATATGCGTTAGACTATTTACACGTATTATTAACATTTGGAATGATATACGTTTTAGAAAATATTTTAAGTACATTTATACGAAATGATGCAAATCCTAATTTAGCAATGGCTGGTCTTGTTGTAACGGCTGTATTAAATATAGTGTTTGACTATATCTTTATTTTTATCTTTGGATGGGGCGTAACAGGTGCTGCCTCAGCGACTATTCTTTCGGCAGCGATTGGTTTCCTTGTATTATTAACCCATTTCTTTAGAAAAAGTAGTATTTTAAAGTGGACGAAATTTCATTTTGAATGGGATACTGTCAAACAAATTATGGTGATTGGTTTCCCAAGTTTTACAGCAGAAAGTACGGTTGCAATCGTAACGATTGGTTTTAATATCGCATTTGTCCAATATGCAGGAGAAGTAGGAGTAGCTTCCTATGCGATGGTGAATAGTATTCATGCAATGACATTACTATTATTCTTTGGTGTTGGAGCAGCATTACAGCCAATTGCTAGTTTCCATTACGGGGCAAATTTATCAGAGAGACTTCGTGAAGGATTGAAGTTTGCTGTGAAAATTGCTGTTGTCCTCGGAGGCGTTGCGATAATTGTCGGATTATTCTTCGGGAAATATATCATTGGTTTATTTGATGTTCAATCTCCAGAATTATTGGAGTTAACCTTAACAGGTATTAGTTTATTCTTTATCCAATACGTATTTTTAGGTTATAACATTGTGTATGGAGAGTACTTCCAATCAGTGCGACAAACGAAGAAATCAGTACTTATTATAATGAGCCGAGGATTACTATTTATTATTCCATTGTTATGGATTATGCCGAAATTATTTGGTATAAATGGAATTTGGCTCGTTATGCCAGTTGCAGAAGTAATGACAGCGGTTATCGTATTTACGATGAATCGTATGAAACATCCTGTGCCATTAAATATGGCAGGAGAGAAAGAAGCGATATGATGAAGAAAATCCCCTTAAGCAATTAAGGGAATTTTCTTATTCCTTTAAACTAATCGCAAAAGATCCATCCGTTTCTTGAACAGAAGCAAAGGCAACGTTTTTAATATTTGTAATTCCTTTTTCTTTTAATTCTTTATATAACCATTTTTCATCTTTATGTATTAACTTTAAGTTATCATATTGAATTTGTGAATCGACGATAAGTGCAATTGGTAATCCAGCATACTTAACTTCTATGTTTAAATCTTTTGGAGTTAATGGTACAAGTTCTCTTTTTGGTAAAATACTAATAGCGCCGTTCGCTTCTAAAATAGCGTATTCAATTTCATGAACACTTGGATATCCTGCAACGCGAAGATTAGAAAGCAATTCTGCAATGGGGTATCTACTTTTTTGTAAGTTCTCAAAAATAATATCACCATGTTTAATTAAAATGATAGGGTGTCCGAGAATAAAACGATTTAGTTTGTTGAATAGGCTTAATTTTGTAAGGAGTAAATGTAAACATGTGATAACAACCATACCGAGAAATGCTTGTAAAGCACCAGAGACGGGTATGGCCTGGAAAGCTAAATAAGATAAAAAAATTATAGCCCCAAAATCATGAGGAGTTAGTTGCGCTAACGCGGATTTACCGAGTAACTTAAGCGATAGTAAAAATAAGATGAAAAAGAACGACACGTTACATAAAAAGAGAAGCAATAGAGACACTCCTTCGTGTAAAGTTGTACTTACTATTCCCGAAAGTAATATAAATATTACCTTTCAGAGGATAAATTAGGGTTTATTGGAATTTGTCTGTATACAAACAAATAAATGGATATTATCATGAAGGAAGTAAAAGAAAATAGGAGTATATGAATATGAGAAAGAAGAAAATAATGAAGGGCATTTTAGGTGTTATAATGATTTGCGCCGTGTATGCGGGGTTTTTACAATATCACATTTATAAGCATGGGCATATGAATGCAACCTACGATGCTGATTACATAATTGTACTAGGATCGAAAGTAAATGGGACGAAACCATCTTATTCATTGCAATATCGTATTGATAAAGCAGCTGAATATTTAAAATCACATGAGAAAACAATCGCTATCGTATCTGGAGGACAAGGAAAAGGTGAAGACATTTCAGAAGCATTAGCAATGAAACAAGGATTAATAAAACAAAACATCGTAGAAGACCGCATTATAATGGAGGACAAATCTACGAGTACAGATGAGAATATTACATTCTCAAAACCGTTAATTCCAGCCGATATGAAAAAAGGTATGATCGTAACAAACGATTTTCACATGTTTAGAGCGAAAAAAATAGCGGCCAAACAAGGTTTACAATTAGAAGGTCTTCCGGCAAAAACACCGAAACCAATCATCATTCCATCGAATGTACGAGAATATTTAGCAATTACACAGTATTGGTTTATGAATCGAATATAGTGAAAGTGATCCCGTCTGAAACTCAGGCGGGATTTAGTTTGAGGAAAATCTTACAAATATGTCACGTTCGTGAAAGGTAAAGCGATAGTTTCTAGAATGATTTCCTGACATAATGAAGGTAACAAAAACTATTTAGAGGTGAATCGGATGAAAGGAAATAATATTTTATCTTCGTTATGTTACTTTAGTATCTTTTTTGCACCATTTTTACTACCAATTATCGTGTACTTTGTTGCAGAAGATGAAGTGAAGTATCACGCGAAAAAAGCATTTTGGTCACATGTTTTCCCATACGCAATCTTATTTGGAGGACTAGCAGTATCAGGCATGTACGGTTTAGGGTTCAATCAATCTGACGGTGCTGGAATTGGAATGGCTATCACATATGCAGTGTTCATTCTTGTAGGGATTTACTACTTCATTTGGAATATCGTAAAAGGTATTAAAGTTTTGAAAACGGCGTAATAAGATAAGTATAATTTCATTTACCGTATTGATAAACGTTTTAAAAAAGGGCAATTCAAAAAGAATTGCTCTTTTTGTGCTTATAAGTTGTGAAAATTGAAAAAAATATGTTAATTTTTCATTATGAAGAGAAAAAAGGAGTGATTTTCATGAATGAGATCATACATAAGATGGAGCAACATGTTTCAGTTCGTAAATATAAAGAAGAATCAATTCCGAAAGATGTAGTAGAAAAGATGGTGCATGCTGCGCAACATGCAGCTTCATCACATTTTGTACAGGCGTATTCTGTTATATATGTAACAGATCAGCAATTAAAGGCTAAACTAGCAGAGCTATCCGGAAATCGCCATGTGAAGGACTGTGCAGCATTTTTTGTTTGTTGTGCAGATTTAAAACGACTTGAAATTGCATGTGAAAAACATAGTACAGAGATAAAGCATGAGGGAGTAGAAGACTTTATCGTTGCGACGGTAGATGCTTCACTTTTTGCGCAAAACTTAGCATTAGCGGCAGAATCATTAGGATACGGTATTTGTTATATTGGTGGTATTCGCAATAATCCGAGAGAAGTGAGCGAATTGCTTCATTTACCGGATAAAGTATATCCTGTATTTGGAATGACAGTCGGTGTACCAGATGAAGAACATGGAGTTAAACCACGTTTACCAGTAGCAGCAGTTCTTCATGAAAATGGATATGATGAACAAAAATATGATGAATTACTAAACGAATATGATGAAACGATGAACGCGTATTATAAAGAAAGATCATCAAATAAGAAAAGCGTAACGTGGACGGAATCCATGAGTTCATTTATGTCTAAAGAAAAAAGAATGCATATGAAAGAGTTTTTAAGTGAAAAAGGATTAAATAAGAAGTGAGTAAGAAGGCAAACCTGACGTATGGGTTTGCCTTTTTTGGAGGAGAAATACCTAAGTTCAGAAAGTTGTTTATTCTTTCTGAACTTAGGTATTTTGTTTGTTATCATATACATAGAAATAAAAATTAATAATTTTTTACAAAAGTGATAGAAAAAGAGAATGAAATGCCAATAGTAAGTAAAAGCAGCTGCTAAAGGGGAACTGAGGAAGGAAGATGCTTATGATTTTCAATTCTGAAGAGGATTTAATTATAGCTATGAAAAAACATGATCAAGATGCTTTGAAAGAAGTGATTGATCAATATGGAAAATTAATTTTGTACATTATTCATAAATCATTAAGTACCCCTATTGAAAAACAATATGTGGATGATTGTTATAACGATGTATTTACTGTCATTTGGTTTAATATCGACCAATTTGATAATGTAAAAAGCGGCATAATAGCCGCTTTTTATCGTTATCACGTTTAAAAATATATCATGATATTTCATTCGAAACCTAATTCTTAATGCATAACCTAAAGCAACTTCTATAATAAATGCAAACTTTCAATAAGAAGATACATACCCGTACAACTTAAAAGGATATACGTAAATATTTTAAAAATCCGTTGATTAAACCATTTGAAAATAATTTGACCTATAAACAAACCTAAAAATACAATTGGAATGGCATAAAAACTTGATTCCCAAATGGTTTTGTTTGTGCCAGTAAAGAGTATTTGAGTTACTAGGCTAATGAAATATATAAATAGATAAAAAGCTAATGTAGTTCCTCTTAACTTCTCTTTTTCAGTATCAGTTCCTGTAAAATAAAGTAACAGGGGTGGACCTGGCATACCGATACTTGTCGTTAAAAGACCAGATAATCCGCCAACTATGAAATCTCTAGATTGTGTTGATCTAACCTTAACGTTGCATATTAGCAACAATGTTAATAGTAAGAGTAGGATGCTAACTGCTAATTTAAAAGTGTTTATGTTAACGGAAATGAAAATTAAAATGCCAAAAGGAACACCAACTATACTTCCAAAAATAAACCTTTTCAGTAGAACAAAATCAACATCCATTCTTATTTTCCAAATGAGTGAAATGGAGATAATTAAAGATAAAATAATGTTTATTTGTATAGCTTCTTGTGGCAGAAATAACATAAGTAAGAAAGGTGTTGCCATTATGGAGAAGCCAAAACCTGTACTTGCTTGCAGAATAGAAGCCACTAATATAATACATATGAAAATGAATGTGATACCCAAAACAGCCCTCCTATTTAATCAAGTTTAACTAGTTAAAGTCTATTATTTAAGTGCAATATTTCACAAACTTATTTGTATTTTAACATAAATATCTAGTTTTTTCTTAAATAGTGTTGCCATATAAGGCTCTTTACCTAAAAAATCCGACTTACATTTTTAAACAATTTTATTATGGGGAAACAAATAATGAATGGGATCAAAATTTATTGATTATCATTAAATTATTCACTGAGATCCCCGCGATAAAACAAGAACAGCCATATAAAACTTACAAAAATACAGCATGTAGCTAATAAACTGCCAATCATTTGAGGAGAAAGAATTTCTAACAGTCCTCCTGTAAAAAACATCGATAACTGAATAAGAGATCCGTAAATGGAATAATGGAATGAAAAAACTTTACCTATCATATTTTCGTGTGTATAAGTTTGAAGTAATGTCGTATCAAGTGGAACGATGATTCCTCCTGCTATGCGCATACAGAATAAAGTAATGATACCGATAATAAGTTGATCGGATAGAATGAATCCGAGAAAGAAAATTCCTTGTAGTAAGTAGGCCCAACCGAATACTTTTTTCATTTTTTCTTTATTATGGGATATATAAAGATTAACGAGAAGGCTTCCTATCATAAGCCCAGCCCCTTGAACCGTATATAAAATCCCAATGTTCGTATGGAAAATTTTTTGGGCATAGATCGTTAGAAGTAGTTGATAAGCGCCTCCAATAATTCCCCATGAAATGCCGACAAGAATTAATGTTAAAATGATTTTTGTTTGTAATATGTATGTATAACCACCTTTTATATCAGTGAAAAATGTTTTGTTCTTGTTACAAGTATCATGAGCAGGAATACTCATATTATAAATAAAATAGGCTGAAATAAAGTATGATAGGCTATTTACTAAAAAAGCGAACTCAATATGTAAAGATTGTGCAATTACTCCGCCCAAAGAAGCTCCCATAATAGACATAAAACCATTAATTGTACTAGAAAGAGAGTTAGCAGTTACGAAATGATTTTGGTGTACAATATTTTTTAGGGTTGCTTGTTTAGCCGGTTCAAATGAACAAGAAAGTACAGATAAACATATATTAGCAATGAAAATAATCTCAATTTTATAGCCTGCGAGTAAGTATGTAAGGACTAGAATTCCCCGTGTAATATCGGTAAAAATCATAATATTCTTTTTAGAGAAACGATCTACAATTCCGCCTATGAATGGACTAAGAAGAAGCTGTGGTAAACTTTTACTTATAAAAGTAAGTGCGATCATAAACGGCGATTCCGTTATGCTGTAGACAAATGTTAATAAAGCTACCGTATGGAACCAATCCCCAAGTACACTTAATGTTTGCCCATAAAATAGTTTATTGAAGTTTTTATTTGTTTTAAGAAGTTTGGAATAAGAAACTGACATAAATAGATTAATCCTTATGTAATGATGATGCTTGAACTTGTTTTTTCCATTCGCTTAAATACACTTTTTCCTCTGTAGGAAGTCCAACAGGTAATTGTGCTTCGTAAAGACCTTTAATCATTGTAATCCTCCTTAGTAAAATGTTTCTTATTCTATATTAAACAATATTTTGTTAGTTGAAATCGCAAATAAGAGGGATATAAATTCATACGAAAGTATGAAAAAAACAGCTCAAATATGAGCTGTTTTTCTATAGTTTTTCGTTCATTTGTCAAGGATAGGATATATTAATATCCGTATCCACCGCCACCCCAACAGCTACATCCGATGATGATTAGAAGGATGAATAGTACGATAAGCAAAGCAAATCCACCGCCGAAACCAGCGCAACTTCCACCATAACTCATATGTTTTCCTCCTTTTTAGTAAGTTAATCTATATGGTTCATGGACTACTATATACAGTATGTTTTTTGTATAGAAAACGAGCCAGTCTCATTTATAATTAGACAAATGCCTGTAGATTCATTAGGATTGTATGTTAGTGATTTGTAAATAAATCTTTACGTAATCCGTAATTTAGGCATAGAAAAATAAAAAATTGTAAAAAAAACCATTTTTTTATTTTTTTATGAGAGAATATGTACTATAATTTTACAAGTAATATTATGGGAAAAGGGAGTTTTAGTATAGAGATGGAGATGGGACAATTACAAAATAAAATAGAAAACAAAAAGAAAGAGTTAATTCAACTTGTTGCGAGGCACGGATTGGATCATGATAAAGTTTTGTTATTCAGCCGAGATTTAGATATACTAATTAATAAGTTTATGAATATAAAAGACAAAGTGCATAAATAAAGAATTTATAGTTTTTTATATTAAGATGTTTAACAGAAAGGGGAGGACAGTAATTGGAACATTTACAGGAAGAATTGTATAAACAAATAAAAGAAGAAAAAGGTACAGTTACAATTTTCTTAAAGAGTGGCGTTAGAATAGTAGGAGAAGTTGTTGGAGTGGATAAATTTACAGTTTTAATCTTAGTGGATGGAAAACAACAGCTTATTTATAAGCAGGCTATATCAACAATAATGAAATAAGACACTCTTGTTGAGTGTCTTATTTCATTATTGCTTGCATGCCTCAACATCAATGCCGGCAGCAATTAACTTCTTTTCTCCATCTTGTTCAATAATTTTTTGTAATTTAGATAGGAAAGAATCAAAGTTTGTATGCTTTGCTACTTGGAACGTCATTTTATGTTCAATTGGTAGCCACGTATCAATATCAGCTTCGTTATGCTGGATTTTCACCTCAAGTTTATCGAGTGCATTAGCAACTTTTGCTTCGTACGTTTCTTTCGCTTCAAACTCCATCCATAAGTCATATAATTCCTCGCCGAGAGAACCTGTTAACGTTTGTTTAATATTTAAAATAGCCTCTAGTTCATTTTTTTGTTTTTGTAGCTGTAATTCGTGACTATTCATTGTATCAAAAGCAGGAATATCACCAGCTTCGGCTTCGACTAGGTCGTGAATAATAACCATTTTAAGTAATTTCTCAATACTTACTTTTTGATCCAAATAAGGTTCAACTAAAATGGCCATTAGAGACATACGCCATGTATGTTCGGCAACACTTTCTTGACGCCCGTTGGAAAGCCAGCTATGTCGCATTTCATATTTTAGTTTTTCTGCTAATGCAATGACTTGTAAAATGTTGTGTTCCATCGTCATCCTCCTCATTTATTCATACCATAATTCTAATATAGAAATGAAATGTGTCAATTTCATGAGTATATTGCGATAAACAGATGATAAGCGTATAATACATGTTATATGTGAAAACGTATTATTAAAATAAAAAAATGTTATATAAAAATGGAAAGGAAAGGGCAGAAATATGGGAGAGAAAAATCAAGTATTAGCTAGACCACAAAGAAGAAAAAGGAAGTTTGATATTTCTAGCCCAGTGGGCATTATAGTAGGTTTCATTATAGTGATAGCGGCAATTATGCTTGGCGGCGGTGGAATAAAAGCTTTCAAAAACTTTTTAGATGTTTCATCTATTTTAATTGTCATAGGGGGAACTACAGCGACAATTGTTGTGGCATATCGATTTGGAGAAATAAAAAAATATACGAAAAGCATTTTTACTGTTTTACATAGAAGAGAAGAAGATTTAGAACAGTTAACGGATTTGTTTGTCGATTTTTCGAAAAAGTCTAAAAAGCACGGCTTACTTTCTTTAGAGGTAGATGGGGAGCAGGTAGACAATCCTTTTATTCAAAAAGGAATTCGATTAATGTTAAGCGGTTACGATGAAGATGAATTAAAAGAAGTGTTATTGAAAGATATTGAAACGGAAGTGTATGAGTTAAGAAAAGGAGCAGCATTATTAGATAAAATTGGTGATTTTGCTCCAGCTTGGGGAATGATTGGTACGTTAATCGGTCTTATCATTATGCTCCAAAACTTACAAGATACATCGCAAATTGGTACAGGAATGGCAGTTGCGATGTTAACGACATTATATGGGTCTGTACTTGCGAATATGATTGCAATCCCTCTTGCGGAAAAAGTATATCGTGGTATTGAAGATTTATATACAGAGAAGAAGTTTGTAATAGAAGCAATTTCAGAATTGTATCGTGGACAAATCCCTTCCAAATTAAAGTTGAAACTGGATACATATGTATACGAAACAAAGGTAAAAAAGGTAAAAGGAGCAGCCTAATATTTCAAGGAGTGGTATGATGAGTAAAGGACCGCAAAAGGGATCGCCTCGTTGGATGACGACTTTTACAGATTTAACGATGTTATTATTAACTTTCTTTGTATTACTAGTTGCTACATCAAAGCAAGATGCAGTAAAATTGTCAAAGATGCTTGAAAAGTTTAGTGATACGGGGCAAGTAGATGCAAAAGTAATGGAAAATACAATACCGGATATTTCACATGAAAAAAATGATGAAAAAATGATTTCAAAAAAGAGAATGGATGAATTATATAAGAAGTTAAAAGCGTATGTAGATAATAACGGTATTAGTCAAGTGAATGTATATCGAGAGGATACAGGGGTAAGCGTCGTTATAGTAGATAATTTAATATTTGATACAGGCGATGCGAACGTTAAGCCCGAAGCGAAAGGGATAATAAGTCAATTAGTTGGATTTTTTCAATCCGTACCTAACCCCATTGTTGTAGAGGGACATACAGATAGTAGACCTATTCATAACGAGAAATTCCCCTCTAACTGGGAGTTATCTTCAGCACGAGCGGCAAATATGATTCACCATTTAATTGAAGTGTATAATGTGGACGATAAAAGGCTAGCTGCGGTAGGATATGCAGACACAAAGCCAATTGTACCAAATGATTCACCGCAAAACTGGGAAAAAAACCGTCGCGTTGTTATTTATATAAAAGAGTAGTATATTATTATTTTAATAATAAAATACTAAAAATACGAAAATTCTTTTAAAAAAATATTAAATTTTATCATTTTATTTTGTATAATGAGTGAGAATGATAAGGTGAAATATTAAGATATATTTATACATAGAAGGAGAGAATTAAAAAGAATGGCACATAAAATTTTAGTAGTAGATGATGCGATGTTTATGCGAACGATGATTAAAAACTTATTAAAAAGTAATGCTGAATTTGAAGTTATCGGCGAAGCAGAGAATGGGGTGGAAGCAATTCAAAAGTATAAAGAACTTCAACCTGATATTGTAACATTAGATATTACTATGCCAGAAATGGATGGGCTTGAAGCATTAAAAGAAATTATTAAAATTGATTCAAGTGCAAAGGTTGTTATTTGTTCTGCAATGGGACAACAAGGTATGGTATTAGATGCAATTAAGGGCGGGGCAAAAGACTTTATTGTAAAGCCATTCCAAGCGGATCGTGTAATTGAAGCTTTAACAAAAGTAGCAAATAGTTAATATAGAAGGGGTGCCACAAGGAATCAAAACAGTGATAGCGGATCGACGTGTGGCCCCCTTTTTTCTCATTGTAAAACACTAAATTGTTATACATAAATGAAATGTTTGTTAGACAGGTAGGGGATAAAAATGCAAACAGATCTATTAAATATATTTTTCGAAGAGTCAGAAGAACATTTACAGTCGCTAAATGAAAATGTGCTAGTGTTAGAACAAAATCCTGCTGATATGGATGTTGTAGGAGAAATATTCCGATCCGCTCATACATTCAAAGGTATGTCTGCGAGCATGGAATTTACGGAGATGGCTGATTTAACGCATAAGATGGAAAATGTGTTAGATGAAATTCGTCATGGAAATATAGTTGTAAATGCGGATATTATTGATGTGATTTTTGAGTGCATTGATAATTTGGAGAAGATGGTTGCAGATGTGCAACAAGGTGGAATGGGCAATATTGATGTAGTCTCAACTAAACAGAAATTAGAAGCATTATTGAACGGCAATGTAGAAACTCCTACGGAACATATAGAGCAAAATCATATAGACAACGATGATGCAGTTTCGCATGAAGTGCATATAACAGTTGAACAGCAGGCAATTTTAAAAGCAGTACGTGCCATTATGTGTATTGAAGCATTGCAAAATGTAGGGAATATACAAAAAACAGCTCCGAGTATTGAAGAAATTGAAGCAGATGCTTTCGGATTTGAATTTACAGTATTTATGGAGACGGATTGTAGTATAGAAGAATTGAAACAAGTAGTACTTCATGTTTCTGAAATTGAGAAAGTGGAAGTAAAGCAAGGAGAACCTATATCGAAGGAAGTAGCTTCTAAAAAAGTCGTTACACAAGAAGTTGTGCAAGTAGAAGAAAAGCTACAACCAGCTGTGGTTACGCAAGTAAAATCACCGATAGAGGCAACGAATCAACCTTCAAGTGCTATGCCGGCTAAAAGTACTACAAAAACGAAAAATGCTAAAGTGGAGAATCGTTCAATTCGTGTTCAATTAGAGAAAATCGAAAGATTAATGAATATGTTTGAAGAAAGTGTAATTGAACGTGGGCGCATTGATGAATTGGCTCAAACGATTCAAAACAAGGAGCTAATTGAACATTTAAATCGATTAGGCGATATTTCAAAAGATATTCAAAATGTACTATTAAATATGCGTATGGTGCCGATTGAAACTGTATTCAATCGTTTCCCACGTATGGTACGTATGTTAGCGAAAGATTTAGGGAAAAAAATCGATTTACAAATTACAGGTGAAGATACTGAAGTAGATAAAATTGTTATTGATGAAATCGGTGATCCGCTCGTTCATTTAATTCGAAATGCAATCGATCACGGTGTAGAAACTGTTGAAAAACGACGTGATGCAGGTAAAAATGAGACAGGTACGATTAAATTAGAAGCCTTTCATAGTGGAAATCATGTCGTTATTCAAATTACGGATGATGGAAACGGTATTAATAAAGGGAAAGTATTAGAAAAAGCGATTAAAAATGGCGTTGTAACTGAAGCGGATGCGAATAGATTAACAGATCGTGAAGTGTTTGATCTTATTTTCCAACCAGGATTTAGTACAGCTGAAGTTGTATCAGATCTTTCTGGACGCGGTGTCGGATTAGATGTTGTAAAACATACGATTCATAGTTTAGGTGGGCATTTAATTATTGATTCTGAGGAAGGAAAGGGAAGTACATTTAGAATTGAACTTCCATTAACGTTATCTATTATTCAATCTATGCTTGTTCAAACGAATGATAAGCGTTATGCTTTACCTCTTGGAAATATCGTTGAAGCAATTCGAATTAAGAGAGAAGACATCCAATCCTTACAAGGAAAAGATGTGTTAAATTATCGTAATCAAATTATTGAAGTGAAACATTTAAGTACTGTATTTGGTGAAAAAACAGTAGATGAGGCGTTTGCGTCATATGATGGTCAAATGGTTCCTGTGTTAATTGTTCGTAACACACATCGCAGCTATGGACTTATTGTAAACACAATTATCGGTCAAAGAGAAATAGTCTTAAAGTCATTAGGTGACTTCTTTGCAGAGAGTTCTAACTATTTCTCTGGTGCGACGATTCTCGGTGATGGACGAGTGGTCCTCATTTTAAACCCAGAAGGTTTATAATAGGAATGAAGGAAAGCTCCCCACTTGTATACAATTGGGGAGCTTTTTGGCTAATCGTTACGAATCTAATAATGGGAATACATACATATTAACGTTTTATATAATAATTTTGCTAAAATAAAATAAGAGTTTATATTATTTGATAGAAAAACAGAAATGAGGAGGCAGGGAAAATGCCTGAGCAACACACAAAAGGGGATACGAGCACGATTGTGCTAGAAAAAGAAAATGAGCATTTAACGCCCCAAGAATGCGATATTCTTGGCGAAATTGCAAATATATCATTTGGTTCAGCTTCGACTGTATTATCAACAATTTTAAATAGGCAAGTAAGCATTACTGCTCCTCGTATAGAGTTGGTAGATTTATATGATTCAAGAGATGTCGAAGTTCCACATGTTGTATTAAACATTCATTTTACAAAAGGATTAGATATGGAAAACCTTCTTGTTCTTAAGCAAGATGTTGCATTGTCCATTGCTGATTTAATGATGATGGGAACAGGTGAAGTGGAGGATGGAAAAGAACTTGGTGAATTAGAGCTAAGTGCTGTACAAGAAGCGATGAATCAAATGATGGGATTCGCAGCTACATCTATGTCGGAATTCTTCCAAGATACAGTAGATATGTCTCCGCCGACGATTAAAGTTGTAAAGTTATCAGAAGAAATGGAGAAAATCTCTGAAATCGATGGGAATCATACGATTGTTAAAGTATCGTTTGATTTAAAGATAGATAATCTTGTAAACTCTAAACTTGTACAAATTGTTTCAGTTGAGCATGCGAAACAAATGGTAAATAAATTAATGCAATTATCTGGTGGAGTAGAAGAAACAGACGAACCAGCAGAAGTAGTGGAAACTGAGATTGTAGAAGAACAAGTTGAAAAAGAGCATTTAACACAAGAAGAGAAAGATGTTCTTGGTGAAATTGCAAATATTTCAATTGGTTCCGCTTCAACAGTATTGTCAACGCTTTTAAATCAACCAGTTACAATTAGTACACCAAATGTGGAAGCAATCAATGTTCGTCATTATGATGGAGTACCAGTACCATTTGTTATTTTAAATGTCGACTTTGTTGAAGGGCTAAAGAATGAGAATGTATTCGTATTTACGAAAGATGTTGCCTTAACAATGGTAGATTTAATGATGATGGGAACAGGGGAAGTTGACCCAGAAAAAGAGCTTACTGAATTAGAACTGAGCGGTATTAAAGAAATTATGAACCAAATGATGGGTCATGCTGCTACGGCGATGTCAGAAATGTTTCAAGAAAAAATGGACATGACGCCTCCAAATGTTAAATTTGTAACGTTAAAAGAAGAAATGGAATATTTGGGAGAGTCAATGGAAGTGGACGAACTCGTTCAAATTACGTTCAATCTTGAAATTGGCGATCTGCTTCAATCGAAGATGTATCAAATTTTGCCAATTTCCGAAGCGAAAGAAATGGTAAGGCGACTTCTGTATCCGATGGTGGAAGAAGAAGAGATTGCCACAGAAGAAATTGAAGAAGAAAAAATTGTAGAACCAGTTGTGCAACCTATTGAATTTAAAGAAGTAAAACAAATGGAACCAGTATATATGGACACGTCCATTCTACAAAATGTAGAAATGAATGTGAAATTTGTATTTGGAAGTACAGTGAAAACGATTCAAGATATATTAAGTTTACAAGAAAATGAAGCAGTTGTACTAGATGAGGATATTGATGAACCGATTCGTATTTATGTAAATGATGTATTAGTGGCGTATGGTGAACTTGTAAATGTAGATGGATTTTTCGGAGTAAAAGTGACGAAATCACTATAAGGCATTGAAATAGGAGTTTGAACTAGTAGATGAAAAACGTAAAGTTTTTTCTAATGAGTTGGCTATGCATACATGTGTGCTTGTTCTTCCCCTTGCAAAGTCAGGCTGAGGAACAAATTGAGCCAGATCAAAAAATAAATGAAGTGAATGTACAAGAAGAAAATAAGGAATCTCAAAAATCTTCAGAGCAAGTGGAAACGAAACAAGATGAAGAGAAACAAAAAGAAGCAGAACAACAAGAAGTAGTAAATAAACAATTGAATGAAAGAAAGATAGAAACAGAACAGGGAATTATTACAGTAAATAAGCCGGAGCTTAAAGTTGGCGAAGAAGTGCGAATTGCTGTAGAACCAAATGGGAAAAACATTCAAAGCATGAAAGGTATATTGCAGTTACAAAAAAATGGCGAGCAATATGCGCAAGAAAGAATACTATCTTTTGAGTATGATGAAGAAACGAAGAGCTGGGTTGCTAACTATAAAGCAGGGGATTTTGATTTGCAAGGTGATTGGAATCTTCAGCTCGTTCAAAGTTACAAAGAGAATGAGAAAGAAGAGATCGTAAAAAATGAAGTGAAAGTCCCGCTCATTCGTATTAAAAATGAAACGCCAACTATAGATAAAGAATTGCCAAAGTTACAGAAAGTTACTATTGATGAAGTAAAAGAGAACTTAGTTGAACGAAAACAGGGAGATTCTATACATATACGAGTAAAAGCGTCAGATATAGAATCGGTTGTAAAAGAAGTGCGCGTTACATTAAAAGGGAAAGAAAATAAAGAGCTTTCGTTTTTATTAGACTACAACAAGCATGATATGGATTGGCAAAAAGTATTTG
The DNA here is from genome assembly GCF_022663835.1 of Bacillus cereus group sp. BfR-BA-01347. Classification (NCBI taxonomy): domain Bacteria; kingdom Bacillati; phylum Bacillota; class Bacilli; order Caryophanales; family Bacillaceae; genus Bacillus; species Bacillus cereus group sp. BfR-BA-01347. The sequence goes on from NZ_JAKUGG010000001.1 coordinate 233,652, forward strand.
AAATAACAGAAGCATTGCCGGCTGGTCCATATGAATTACTTGTAGAGATAGTAGATGCAGCAGGTAATAAACTTGTTGAGAAAAGTGAATATATCATTTCTATTTTGGCACCAAAAAACGAAGATGATAAAAAGATAGAAGAGAAAGAGAAAGAGAAAGAAGATAAATTAGATAATAAACTAGAAAATGAATTAGAAGATAAGAAAGAAAATGAGAAGCAAGAAGATTTGAAAGTCAAAAACCCGCTTCCAGAAGAAAAATTGCCAGTTGTTCAAATTCCGAAGCAAGATGAGAAAGTAAATAAGTTTATAAAAGAACCGTTGAAAGAGAAAGAGGAATTTACTTACGTTATAAAAGAGCCGTTCGAAGACAACAAGGAAGTACATAAGGCGAAGGACCAAAAAGAGAAAAATAACAAACAAGTTGTCTCTAAAAAGAAAGAACAAAAAGAAGAAACGAAAGACAAGGAAGAAGAAAAAGGTGAACAGGGAGTACAAGCTTCGGATGTATTTACTATCATGTCAGGTTTGTTCGTACTGTTTTTAGTTTTAAAGAGTAATAAAGAATGGGGCTAATTATTTCATAGTAGTGGAGGCGCTTAAATGGAGATTAAACGTACGACAATTGAAGATAAGACGCTACAACCATTAAAACAGCCTGCAGCTATTTCGGAGCATGAAATCCAGAAAGAACGAAAGCGTAGCAATTTAGTGTTTACTGGACAGTCTAAAATTATTTCGAAAAATAATGAAATAGGTATTTTACTTGCAAGTTTAAGTGATGGAAAGATTATGAAGGAAATGCTTTCTAAAGAGATGGATACAGTGTTACAACTTTTTAAAAAGTTACATACATTATCTCAAGAAGGAAAGCAATCAGAAAAAGTGTTTGAACAAGTAATTAGAAGCCTACAAGGACTTATTAAGCAGGCGCATATAAAGGAACTTCCTTTGTTAGATGGAACATATGATTTCGCTGAAGTGCAACTATCATTTGGTAGAAAAGTACATATTCCTTTACTAGATGTAAGTGCACTCATCTCTAGAGTGGAAAGTGATTCTTCAGAAGGAAATATAAATTTGATGGTAACGGTAATTACTGCTTATATAACAAAATTGTCTAACGAAACGATTTTAATTAGCGTTACAGACCGCATTGCTAAAGATCGGGATGTAAGTGTATGGAGAGCGCTTGCGGAAATGAACATGACACAATTGTCACAGGCGTTGAAACAAACAATGCAAGAACATAAATGGTCTATGACGTTTCTTTTTCTCTTCATATGGATTATCGGTATTATTTTAATTCGAGTTATGTAAAAAGGTCGTCACTCCATTGTGACGACCTTTTTTATATTTTTTCGTAGAAGAATGTATCGAACCGCTGAAGATTGTAACGTTCGGGTGTTAAAATTTGTTCCGTACTACCAACAAATAGTACACCGCCTTTTCGTAAAGAACGACTAAATTTTTCGTAAAGTTTTACTCTTGCTTCTTCTGTGAAATATATCATTACATTACGACAAATAATCAAATCATAATTTGTATCGAATGACTGCATTAAAAGGTCGTGTTGTTTAAACGAGACGTTTTGTTTAATGTTTTGATGCAATGAATATAGATCATTCTCTTTTGTGAAATGACGTTCTTTCAAATCAGTAGGTAATTCCTTTAACGAACGTTCTGTATATTGAGCGCGTTTTGCAGTTTCTAAAATATGAAAATCAAGATCTGTTGCTTGAATTTCAAAACGGAATGGAGCTAGATGCTTTGATAAAATTAAAGAGAGTGTATACGGTTCTTCACCAGCAGCGCAAGCGGCACTCCATACCTTTAATTTTCCGCTATTTTGTTCGAGTAATTTTGGTAGTGCTTTCGACTCTAAAGTTTGCCATCGTTCTTTATTTCTAAAAAACTCTGAAACGTTAATTGTAATATAGTCAATAAAATTTAAAAATAAATTTTGATCAGCGCGTAATTTGTTTAAAAAATTAGTGTAGTTTTCGAAGCCTTTTCTCGAAATGAAAGCATCGATTCTACGGCGCATTCTATCTTGTTTATATGAAGCGATATCCATATTGAATTGTTGTTTAAAACTCGCGATAAAATGATCATAATCTTGTTCAATTATCATATTTACAATGGGCACAATAATGATATTGTGCCTCCCCCTTTACATCATACGAATTTTTTGTTCAAAGCTTTTTTTCATTTGCTTTTCATGTAATCCTGGTAAATCATAAATGACAGCATCAATACCTGCTTCTTTTGCAACATCGACAGGGATGACAGATGTATGTTTGTCCCCATTATAAAAACAGAGAACTAAATCAGTGTCTTCAATAATTTGTTTAACAAAAAACATATAATCTGATCGGTAAATGGAGTCAGAAGGATGATCAAAAGCAACATATTCGGCTCCGTGTTTTTTTAAGTAATCAATGACTTCTTGAAATTCATCTGTTATTGCTTGCAATGGTTGCAGCGTGTAAAGGCATAAATTTTGAGCGAGTCTTTCATTCTCAACGAAAAAACGAAGAACCTCATTTTCAATAGATTTATAACATAATATGTAAATTTTATGTTTGTGAGCATAGTCAGTTAAAAATTTTTTAATTTCTTCTTGATCTAATGCTGTTAATTGATTTGAACCACAAAGGAAAATATTCATAGAATTGTGCCACCTCATGCTAAATTGTAACATATCTTTTATAAAAAATAACTGCAAAATATTACTGTTCAGAGTATAATTATAAATAACTGGATTTTACGATTAAGTTTAGGAAGAAATAAAAAAATAAATAGGTGATATATATGCTACGTTCTATCTCGCATAATCCAATTTTATCGCATATACCGCCTGCTACTCAAATGCCGAAAGAAGCAAATGTCAGGACAGGACTTGCATTTTCGGATAATTTGCATGCAGATCCGAAAAAAGATAAATTACTAGAACAAATGGAAGCGTTTGTTGATAATATTGGAGAAATTAAAGAGAAAATTGAAATGGAATTAACGCTTGATAATGTAATGGAATACAAAAATACAGTAAAATCATTTTTGAATTTTTACGTTGATAATGTATTGCAGTATAAAGATGTCATGTCTCGTCACCCACGTTACGGATATTCACAGAAAATGACGATTGTGAAACAGGCAGAAATGGGATTGAATGAATTAGAAGATGTTATGAATTTAATTAATACGAAAACAGGACATTTAGAAATGTTAAATCAAATTGGAGAAATCCATGGTTTAATTGTGAATTTAGTCTTGTAAAAGGAAGGAAGCTATATGTACATACAATTATATGAAAAGCTCGTTATTATACAAAAGGCGTATGAAAATATTCAAGCGCTTGGAGAGCAAATATATGAGAATTTAAAAAGTAAAAATGTAAATGCAGTTCAAAAGTTACAAGTAGAGCAATTGCAGTACATTGATGGTTTAAAAGGGTTATCAAGCTCATTTGAAGAAATGGTTGTTCAGTTCTGTAAAGAACAAGGAGTTGAATCGTTTCGTGTAAGTGCGTTATTTTCGTATTTTTCTCAAGAAGAAATCGAAAAAATGGAAGAATTACAAAAAAACGTAACTGAATTAGAAGAGAATGTAAAAATGATTCTTTTGAAAAATCAATATTACTTAAACGTACTATTAAAAACTACAGAAAGCATTGTGGATTCTGTTTCTGAATATAACTTAGAGCGAAACAATAATTCGCAAATCTTTATGAACGAACTATTGTAAAGGAGAAGTGAAGCTTTATGAGATTATCTGATTATAATACACCGCTATCGGGCATGTTAGCGGCTCAAATGGGGTTACAAACAACGAAACAAAACTTGTCTAACATTCATACACCGGGTTATGTTCGTCAAATGGTGAATTACGGATCTGTTGGAGCAAGCAATGGTCATACGCCAGAACAGAGAATTGGTTACGGTGTACAAACGCTAGGTGTTGACCGTATTACTGATGAGGTAAAAACGAAGCAGTTTAATGATCAATTATCTCAGCTCTCTTACTATAACTACATGAATTCAACTTTATCACGTGTAGAGTCTATGGTTGGAACGACAGGGAAGAATTCATTATCTAGTTTAATGGACGGTTTCTTTAATGCCTTTCGTGAAGTAGCAAAAAATCCAGAGCAACCAAACTACTACGATACATTAATTTCTGAAACTGGGAAGTTCACAAGTCAAGTGAATCGTCTTGCAAAAAACTTAGATACAGTGGAAGCACAGACAGCAGAAGATATTGAAGCGCATGTTAATGAATTTAATCGTCTTGCTGCTAGTTTAGCAGAAGCGAATCATAAAATTGGACAAGCGGGTACACAAGTGCCGAATCAACTTTTAGACGAACGAGATCGCATCGTTACAGAGATGTCTAAGTATGCAAACATTGAAGTATCTTATGAATCTATGAATCCTAATATCGCGAGTGTTAGAATGAATGGTATTTTAACAGTAAATGGACAAGATACATATCCACTTCAATTAAATAAAGAAAAAGACCCAATGTCAGTTGAGATTTACGGTTCAGAAATCTCTGTAACTAGCGGAGCGATAAAATCAGCGATTGATACGAAAGCGAAGATTGTTGATTATAAAAAAAATCTCGAAGACTTAATGAGTTCAATGAAAAATCAAGTGAATACAGTGATGGGAAAAGATTTCTTCGTTGGAGATTATGCGAAAGAGATGAAGTTAAATCCAGAATTCCAAAAAGATGTTTCGAAAATGAAAATGTCTGCTGAAACAGCAAATAAATTAGCAGCAGTTACAGATGACGATTATAAAGAAGGTCTTTCTTATAAACAAGCATTAGACCAATTTATAGTTCGTGTTGCATCTGATAAAAGTGCAGTAAATGGTTATCAAAAAATTCATGGCGACTTACTAGAAGGTATTCAACAAGAAAAAATGAGCGTTGAAGGTGTAAATATGGAAGAGGAAATGGTAAATTTAATGGCCTTCCAAAAATATTTCGTTGCAAACTCTAAAGCTATTACTACGATGAATGAAGTGTTTGATAGTCTATTTTCGATTATTCGATAAGTGATAATAATTGATTGGAAATATATAAGGAGGAGATAGAAATGAGAGTATCTACATTTCAAAATGCAAACTGGGCAAAGAATCAGTTAATGGATTTGAATGTGCAACAACAATACCATAGAAACCAAGTAACTTCAGGGAAGAAAAATCTTCTTATGAGTGAAGATCCACTTGCAGCGAGTAAATCATTTGCGATTCAACATTCATTGGCGAATATTGAACAAATGCAAAAAGATTTAGCTGACTCAAAAAATGTATTAACACAAACTGAAAATACTTTGCAAGGTATTTTTAAATCTTTAACGAGAGCAGATCAATTAACGGTACAGGCATTAAATGAGCCAAATGGTGAAAAAGAATTGAAAGCCATCGGTGCAGAGATTGATCAAATTTTAAAACAAGTTGTATATTTAGCGAATACGAAAGAGCAAGGTCGTTATATTTTCGGTGGTGATAGTGCAGAAAAGTCACCATTTACAGAAGATGGTACGTACCAGGGTGGACAAAATGATGTGAACTGGCAACTAAATGACGGTTATGAGTTAAAGGCATTCCGTAACGGAGAAGCATTATTATCCCCGGTTATAAAAACGTTAAAACAGATGAGCGAAGCGATGCAAAAAGGTGACCAAAAAGCGTTACAACCGTTATTAGGAGAAAATAAGAAAAACTTAGATGGCATCATTAACCGTACAACTGAAGTTGGTTCAACAATGAACACAATGGAGACGTTTAAAACAATTTTAAGTGAGCAAAATTTAGCGCTTCAAGAAAACCGTAAAGAAATTGAGGATGTTGATTTAGCGGTCGCAATTTCTGACTTGGCATATATAAATGCGACGTATGAAGCGACGCTTAAAGCGGTTAGTACGATGAGTAAAACGAGTATTTTAGACTACATGTAATCTATAAGGAGTGAGAAAAATGGCAGGAACAACGATGACAGGTATTGGCGGTAGACAACAAATTTGGAACCTCGGAAATAATATGATTGATACTTCTAATCTTGTAGAATTAGAAATGCAAGCGTTAGAAATGAGAAAATCGCCTTATACTAATGAAAAAAACCAACTTTCACAAGATAAACTATTGTATACAAGTTTAAAATCAGAATTTAGCTCTTTCACACAAACTTTTAAAAACTTAGCGGCTTTTAAAGGGAATGAGAAAAAGGTAACAACATCACAAGACGGTTATATTAATGTAAAAGCTGATGGTGGTGCGATTGCAGGAACTTTTAATATGACAATTACACAGATCGCACAACGTCATCAAATAGCTTCTAATGACATTAAAGATATAAATGCAAAGCTTCCTAAAAATGAAGTATTAAAACTAGGCGGTAAAGAATTAAAAGTAACAACTGATATGACATATAAAGATTTAATTAATAAGATTAATGATGGAGATTATGGCGTATCAGCTTATACACTTGGAAATAAAATTTTCATGACCTCGAAAAAAGAGGGAACAGATGGACAGATTAAGTTTGAGGGGAACACATCTACACTATTTCAAGATATGGGTTTAGCTAATGCGGATGGCACAGCGCTTAATACAATCAATGAAGCACAAAATGCCAAATATAGTATTAATGGTATTGAAGCTGAAAGTTTTACTAATACAATTGAAGCTCTTCCTGGTGTGAAAATTGAGTTGTTAAAGGTAACTGAGCCGAAAGTAGAAGGAGCGCCAGATGCTGGTACAACAACAGATCCAAAAGCAAAAGGTGTAGATTTAAAATTTACAGTAAATGACTCAAACGTAGCAGACGCATCGAATGTTATTAAAAAGATGGTAGCTGATTATAATAAAGCTGTTTCTACAGTAGATATCTTTGCTGGAAAAGGTGGAGCTTTCCAAGGTCAAGCTATTATGCAAAGTGTACGTCAAGCGATGAACAATGTCGTAACATTTTCTCAAGATGGTAATTATTTATTCTCATTTGGTATTCAATTAAAGCAAGATGGAACGATGGAAGTTGATGACGAAAAGTTAACGAAAGCATTAAAAGAGAAGCCAGATGCAGCAAAGCAATTTTTCTTTAGTTCTAACGGTTTAGGAAAAATGATGGAAGAGCCACTTGATAAACTATTTGGTGATAAAGGTGTAGTTGGAGAGAGAGTAAAAAATATTGACTCACGTGTAAGTGATTTAGATAAAAAGATTCAAGATATTGAAAAGCAAAATCTGGACAAACAAGATGAAATTGTGAAAAAGTATCAAAAGCTAGAAAGTACATTAGCAGCGCTTGATAGCCAACTAAAAACAATTAAAGCAATGACAAAACAAAAAAGTGATGATTAATGAAAGTTGAGGAAGTGATTGTATGCAAGCATGGCAACGTTATATGCAAAATGATATTATGACGAGTAATCCGATTAAAAATACAATTTTTATTTATGAAAGATGTATTGTAGAGTTTCGTAATTTAGAAGAACTTTTACATACTTTTAAACTACAAGAAGGGGACGCACTTCTTGAAAAATTAGAACGTATTTTTGAAGAACTAAAGCTTCAATTAAATCCTGAAATTACGAAAGATTTATACGATAGTCTCTATGGTTTATATGATTGGATTAGCATTCAAATTCAAACGATGAAAGTAACGCGTGAAGCGAACGATATTGATGCAATTGTGAAAGTGTTACAAGATTTAATAGACGGTTACCGCGGAGCACTTGAAAATGAACAATGATATTTATCGGACGTTTGTCAGCTGTTTTAATGAAATCGGTGAATTGCAAGTGTCAGATGAAGAGTTTGCTGAGAAGAGTGAGATGTTAAATCGCTGGATGATGACATTGGATGAAGAAACGCGTGCACAAGTTGCAGCAGAAGTAAGCCCGTTCATTATTAAGGCAGCACAGCATATTCGGGATAAGCAAAAGATTTTGGAAGAAATGATTATGACAAATGATGGGCGAATGAAAGCTAATTCATTTTACGGTAAATATTAATAATAACGTCTGGAAACAGGTTCCCCTTTTAAAAGGGGGGCTATTCCTTCGTTTACATAAAGAACCCGCTGATTGAGGTTTCATTTTATGACTGTGATGAAATAATAATTGTAATCTAAATAATAGAAAAATGGACTTTAGTTTATATATTGAAATGTTCTATAGATTACTGTGTGTATACAGTTTTTTGCATTCTTTTTTATATTTTTATATTTTTCTAAAGACAACAATGAAAAAATGGAATAAAATATGTAAGGGTACATAATAGTAAATATTTTAATGAATGCATATAAGAAAATAAATAATGAAGTGAAACTTCTATCAGTGGATCATTACGTTAGAAAAGGAAGGGTGTGGAATATGCCAGATTTAGTGAGTGATGTAAGCCATTATATGAATTATTTAGTGACGAAACGAAATACAGTTTCTAGTAATATTGCAAATGCGAATACACCTGGCTATAAAGCACAAGATGTAACATTTGCTGAGCAGATGAATAAAAGTAGTGCATTATATAAAAACAATGCGGCTGATTTAAAGAGTAATCCAGATTTATATCAAACGAATGAAATGCACTTGCCGACAGTAAATACGAAAAATACATATGTAAAGATTCAAACAAAATCAATGCAAACGAATAAAGACGGAAATAGTGTGGATGTAACGACAGAAATGCTAGATTTAATGAAAGCAAATCAGTTATACGGTATTTCAGTTAACGCAATTAATACACAATATGCAATTAACCAAGCGGCACGCGGACGTTAAAAGTAGAAGGAGAGACAACGGATGTTTCAGGCAATTAATGCAAGTGGCTCAGGACTAACGACAGCGAGAAAGTGGATGGAAGTTACTTCTAACAATATTGTAAATGCAAATACGACGGCGGCTCCGGGGGCAGATTTATATGAGCGTCGTAGTGTGGTGCTAGAATCAAACAATAGTTTTGCAAGTATGTTAGATGGGGCTCCTACTAATGGAGTAAAAATAAAAAGTATTGAAGCAGACAAAACGGAAAATTTAGTGTATGATCCGACGCATCCGCACGCAAATGAAGAAGGATATGTACGTTATCCCAATATTGATGTAACTGCTGAAATGACGAATGTAATGGTTGCTCAAAAAATGTATGAAGCGAATACGAGTGTATTAAATGCGAATAAAAAAATGCTTGATAAAGATTTAGAAATCGGCCGAGGATAAGGGGGAAGATCGTAATATGAAAATTCAACCAATGTTACATACACAACCATTTGGAGCAATTCAGTCAATTGGTGCACCGAAAACTTCTCAAACATCTGTAGTTGAGGGGAAAAAGTTTATTGATTTATTGGAAGATATGAATCAAACGCAAAACAATGCACAAACAGCAGTATATGATTTACTAACTAAAGGGGTAGGAGAAACACATGACATTTTAATTCAGCAAAAGAAAGCTGAATCTCAAATGAAAACGGCTGCTCTCGTACGTGATAATCTTATTGAAAATTATAAGTCACTAATTAATATGCAAATTTAGGAAAGTGGACGGGTGTGTTTAAATGGAAAAGATGAAAAATGTTATCCAATCGTTAAAAACGTGGCATAAGTTAGTAATCGGTGCTGCGCTTTTAGCGATTGTAACAGGAGCACTTTTATACTTCACCTTGCCAGATAAATATGTTGTTGTATATCAAAATTTAAATGATGCAGATAAACAAGAGATTACAGCAGAATTATCGAAGTTAGGTGTCGATTACCAATTAGCGGCCGATGGTTCAATTCGTGTGCAAAAGAATGATGCTCCATGGGTTCGAAAAGAAATGAATGGGATGGGCTTACCGTTTAATTCGAAAAGCGGTGAAGAAATTTTATTAGAAAGCTCTCTCGGTTCAAGTGAACAAGATAAAAAAATGAAGCAAATTGTCGGTACGAAGAAGCAATTGGAGCAAGATATTGTAAGAAACTTTGCGACAGTTGAAACGGCAAATGTTCAAATTACATTGCCTGAAAAAGAGACGATTTTTGATGAAGAAAAAGCAAAAGGAACAGCGGCGATTACGGTTGGAGTGAAACGTGGCCAATTGTTAACAGCTGATCAAGTTGCAGGTATACAGCAAATGATTAGTGCAGCAGTTCCTGGTGTGAAGGCAGAAGAAGTAAGCGTTATTGATAGTAAAAAAGGTGTTATCTCAAAAGGAGCAGATGAAGCACATTCTAGTAGTTCCTCTTCTTATGAGAAAGAAGTAGAGATGCAGCAGCAAATTGAAGGTAAATTAAAGCAAGACATTGATGCAACGTTAATGACGATGTTTAAACCGAATGAATATAAAGTGAATACGAAAGTATCTGTAAACTACGATGAAGTTACACGTCAGTCAGAGAAGTATGGTGATAAAGGTGTACTTCGTAGTAAACAAGAGCAAGAGGAAAGCTCTACTGCGCAAGAAGGGGCAGATACGAAGCAAGGTGCTGGTATTACAGCGAACGGTGAAGTACCTAACTACGGTACGAACAATAATCAAAATGGTAAAGTTGTCTACGATAATAAAAATGGTAACAAAATTGAAAACTATGAAATAGATAAAACAGTTGAAACAATTAAGAAACACCCAGAATTAACGAAAACGAATGTTGTTGTATGGGTAGATAATGATACGTTAGTAAAACGAAGAATTGATATGACAACTTTCAAAGAAGCGATCGGAACAGCGGCAGGACTTCAAGTTGATCCGAATGGTAACTTTACAAATGGTCAAGTTAACGTTGTAACTGTTCAGTTCGATCAGCCGAAAGTCGAAAAAGAGAAAGAGCCAGAAAAAAGTGGTATGAACTGGTGGTTATTCGGTGGAATTACAGCTGGCTTATTAGCGATCGGTGGTCTAGTATGGTTCTTATTAGCAAGACGTAAGAGAAAGAAAGAAGAAGAGGAATATGAAGAATACTTAGCAGAAGATGAAATTGCTGCAAGTAATGAAAGTATTTTGGAAATTCCTGAAGAAAAAATAGTGCCAGAGCCAAAACCAGAACCAGAAGAACCGAAAGAACCTACGTTAGATGAACAAGTGCAGGATGCTACGAAAGAACATGTAGAAGGAACTGCAAAAGTAATTAAAAAATGGTTAAACGGACAGTAAGGGAGGAACAACGATGTTAGATGAAATCTCCTCCAAAGAAAAAGCTGCCATCCTTATTCGTACATTAGAAGAAGGGGTGGCAGCAAAAGTCATTGAATATATGACAGCTGAGGAAAAAGAAGTATTACTTCGTGAAATCGCGAAGTTTCGTGTATATAAACCAGAAACGTTAGAAAATGTACTAGGAGAGTTCTTGTATGAATTAAATGTAAAAGAATTGAACTTAGTCACTCCAGATAAAGAATACATTCGTCGCATATTTAAAAACATGCCAGAAGACGAGTTGGAAAAATTATTGGAAGATCTTTGGTATAACAAAGATAATCCGTTTGAGTTCTTAAATTCACTTACAGATTTAGAGCCTCTTCTTACAGTGCTTAATGATGAGTCACCACAAACAATTGCGATTATCGCTTCGTACATTAAACCACAGCTTGCTTCTCAATTAATTGAGAGATTGCCAGATCATAAGCGAGTAGAAACGGTAATGGGTATTGCGAAGCTAGAACAAGTAGATGGTGAATTAATAAATCAAATTGGTGAGTTGTTAAAATCGAAATTAAATAATATGGCATTTAGTGCAATTAATAAAACTGATGGCTTGAAAACGATCGTAAACATTTTAAATAACGTTTCACGAGGTGTTGAAAAGACAGTCTTTCAAAAGCTGGATGAAGTCGATTATGAGTTATCTGAGAAAATTAAAGAAAATATGTTTGTCTTTGAAGACTTACTTGGCCTTGAAGATCTTGCGCTTCGCCGTGTATTAGAAGAAATTACTGATAACGGTGTTCTTGCGAAAGCACTTAAAATTGCAAAAGAAGAAATTAAAGAGAAATTATTTACATGTATGTCTTCAAACCGTAAAGAGATGATTCTAGAAGAATTAGATGGCTTAGGACCGCTTAAGATGACGGATGCTGAAAAAGCGCAGCAAACGATCACTGGTACAGTGAAAAAGCTAGAGAAAGAAGGAAGAATTATCGTTCAAAGAGGTGAAGAGGATGTCCTTATTTAAAAACAGAATTCCGAAGAATTCTGTTTCTTTTTCTGAAGAAACGTATGAATTACAATTTCCAAAACCAGCTTCAGTTCAAATAGAAGAGCAAGAATTACAAGCTGATCATGCAGAACTTCGTGCCCAGCAAGAATCATTACATATGGAAATGCATCAGCTAAGGCAAGAGCAGCAAATGCTAGAACGAGAGCGTCAGCAGTTATTACAAGATAAAGAACAATTTCAAATGCATATTCATGAACAAATGGAACAGATGGAAGCAGCGCGTGTGCAGTTTCAAAAAGAACAACAAGAAATAGCATATGAATGGACAGAGTTATTATGGGATCAGTCATTTCATTTAGCAGAAAAAATCGTGAATCAAGCAGTAGATTCACGATTGCTTGATGTGTTACCTATTTTAACTGGCATCGTGCAAACATTGCCAACTTCGTTTGAAAAATTAATCATTACAGTACATCCAGAAACGTTTGAACGTATTCAAGAAGAGAAGGAGAATACGAAAGAATATTGGTTACTACAATTAGTAGAATGGAAATATGATTTCTCCCTGCAGTTTGGTGAATTTGTTCTGGAAGAAGAGAAAGAGTTCTTTGAATTTAAATTTGCACCTATATTTGCGAAACTTCGTCAGAAATGGGAAGAAGAGAAGTTATTTGAGGAGCAAAATGTATGAGCCGCCTGTTAATGAATGAGAACGAAAAATGGAATAAGTTTATTAAAACACCGCTGTATACGAAAGTAGGCAAAGTTCATAGTGTACAAGAACAGTTTTTCGTAGCAAAAGGGCCGAAAGCGAAGATTGGAGATGTTTGCTTCGTTGGAGAACATAACGTCTTATGTGAAGTGATTGCCATTGAAAAGGAAAATAATATGCTACTTCCATTTGAACAGACAGAAAAAGTATGTTATGGAGATTCAGTGACATTAGTTTCAGAAGATGTTGTTGTACCACGTGGTAATCACTTGCTCGGAAAAGTGTTAAGTGCAAATGGTGAAGTGTTAAATGAGGAAGCTGAAAACATTCCATTACAGAAAATAAAACTAGATGCACCACCTATACATGCATTTGAACGTGAAGAGATTACCGATGTATTTGAAACAGGAATAAAATCAATTGATTCTATGCTAACAATTGGTATCGGTCAAAAGATTGGTATTTTTGCGGGGTCAGGTGTTGGTAAATCAACTTTACTTGGAATGATAGCAAAAAATGCAAAAGCTGATATAAACGTTATTAGTTTAGTAGGGGAACGTGGCCGGGAAGTAAAAGACTTTATTCGAAAAGAGTTAGGCGAGGAAGGTATGCGAAAAAGCGTCGTTGTTGTAGCGACGTCAGATGAAAGTCATCTTATGCAACTTCGTGCAGCGAAACTCGCAACGTCTATTGCTGAATACTTCCGTGATCAAGGTAATAACGTATTACTTATGATGGACTCTGTTACTCGTTTTGCCGATGCACGAAGAAGTGTTGATATTGCTGTTAAAGAGTTACCGATTGGTGGTAAAACACTGTTAATGGAAAGTTATATGAAGAAGTTGTTAGAGCGGTCCGGAAAAACACAAAAGGGATCTATAACAGGTATTTATACGGTGCTTGTTGATGGGGATGATTTAAATGGTCCTGTACCAGATTTAGCACGTGGTATTTTAGATGGACATATCGTATTAAAGCGTGAGCTTGCAACGCTTAGTCATTATCCTGCAATTTCAGTATTAGATTCAGTAAGTAGGATTATGGAAGAAATTGTTTCGCCACATCATTGGCAACTTGCAAATGAAATGAGAAAGATTTTATCAATTTATAAAGAAAATGAATTGTATTTTAAGCTAGGAACGATTCAAGAAAATGAAGAAAATGCTTATATTTTTGAATGTAAAAATAAAGTAGAAGGCATAAATACATTTTTAAAGCAAGGTCGATCGGATAGTTTCCAATTTGATGATATCGTTGAAGCGATACAGCATATAGTATAAGGCCTCTGCATAAGAGGTCTTATTTTTTTGTTTTTTAATATTTCACAGATTTTTTTGGGAAAAAACTATATAATAGAAAAAGAGAACGTTATAATAGAAAGGGGTTATGAAAACAGGTGGATAAACAGCAGTACGACACAATAAAATTGCAAATAAATCAAGAAAAAGAACATATTTTAAAAGAAGTGTATGAATTAACAGCTGAAAAAAGAAAAATAGAACAAAAAAAAGAATATGATTTATATGTTGTGAAATCGCGTAGTAAAGTCGTACAAACTGGGCAACGTATTATGGCTGGCATGCTTTCTTCACATACGTTTTCACCTGAAAGAATAGAAGAATGGAATCGAAAAATTAAAAAAACGGAAGGTTTTATTCAAAAAAATGAAAGCCTTCTAGAGCAAGTAAAAGAAAAAGAACGTGTCATTGATGAGATGTATCAAGAAGATTGCAAAAAGCTTGCGAAAGCACAAGAAAAGCTGGAAGAAAAAATGCTTCTGGATTTGAAAATGTGTATGAATGGATGAGGTGAATGTAGTGATACAGTCTGTATTACCGGTGCAACAAAGTTTACCTCCGCAAAAAGAAAAAGGGCTAGAAGTACAATCAAAAAATGGAGATTCTTCATTCGATCGTACGATGAGAATGGAAAATAAAAAACAGCCGCAAACGGAGAAAACGAAACGAGAAGAAGCACCAAAAGAAGAGAAAAAAGAATATAACCTTTCTAAACCACCGGTAACGAAAGAAGAACCAATTGTAAAGAAAGAAGAAAAAAAAGAGACAGAACAGTTGTTATTAGCTGTATCTGAGCAAATGGTTGCAATTGAGCAATTACATGTGCAGCCGGAATTGTTATATCAATACATACAAAAAATACAAGAGCTATATAAAGAATATGGCAATATTAAACTTAATGAATTACCTGCAGCTGAATTACAACAATTACAAGAACTTCTTTCAAATATGAATATCAAAAATGCTATATGTTTAGAAGATACAATGCAAATGGTATTAGACAAAATGAAGATGCCAGAGCAAGCGATGCAAGCATTGAAGGTTGTAGAAACAGAAACTTGTAATATTGCCAAGGAGCAAGAAGAGTCTAAAGAGGTAGATCTTCCGAAACTTGAGAGCGATGATGCAAAGGTAGAGTTGCCAGAAGTTGATGCATTAAACGATTCGAGCTCTGCAGGTGCAGAATTATTAAATAAAACGACGAGTACCGAACAAATAGGGAAATCAAATAGTGGTGCTGAGAAAGTTTCATTACCTGACTTAGGAAAGAAAATGGAAGCGCAAGTAGAAGCGCTGCAAAAATTTGTAGTGAAACAAGAACGTGTTTTATTCCAGTTAAATCCAGAAAAACTTGGTACATTAACAGTGTTTATGAAAAAACACGGAGATCAAATTGACGTTCACGTAGAAATGGAAAAACACGATGCGAAAAAACGTGTTGAAATCATTTTTGATGAATTGAAATTAAAGTTAAAAGAAAAAGAAATCAATATTCAAATTAGCTATTCAGATAAAGATGAAAATCGCAAAGAACAGCGAGAACAAGAGCAAAGACAAAAACAGAAATTAGCAAATACAAATCATGAAAAACAACAATCAACAGAATTTGCGGGATTATTGGAGGAATAAAGCGTGCCAACAGTTGGATTAAATACAACGAGTACAAATCATATTCCGTTACAAGCAGGAGCGCAAAAAAGTAATGTACCTGTTAATGGTGTACAATCGCCAGTGCAACAAAGTAATGGAGTTTCAGCAGGAGCGCAAAAGACTCCTGGGGTGATGGGGAAAGATGATTTCTTAAAATTGTTTTTATCAAGTTTCCAACATCAAGATCCATTTAATGCGATGGATATGAATCAAATGATGAATCAGACAGCGCAGTTATCTCTTATGGAACAAGTACAGAATATGACGAAAGCAGTAGATAAGCTGCAATCAACGATGTATTCAACAGCACTTGATGGTGGGATGAAGTTTTTAGGTAAATACGTAAGAGGTGTTGACGGTGACGGAAACAAAGTAACCGGTCAAGTAGAAACGGTTCGCCTTGCGGAAAATAACGATGTACAGCTCGTTATTAATAATAAAGTTGTCTCTCTTCGTTTCGTTGAGAGAGTGTCTGATAAACCGATTGGGGAAACGAACCCAGAAGACGCAAAGAAAGACGATCAAAAAGTAACTGAAGAAGTAAAAACTACAAATTCATAAGGAGTGTTCATACGTTATGATTAAAGCGTTATATACAAGTATTACAGGGATGAATGCAACACAAAATGCATTAAGTGTAACTTCAAATAATATTGCCAATGCACAAACAGTAGGTTATAAAAAACAAAAAGCAATGTTTGATGATTTACTATATAACAATTCGATTGGTGCAAAAGGTGACGGTAAGTACGCAGGAACGAATCCGAAAAGTATTGGTAACGGTGTGAAAATGAGTGGTACGGTTACGGATTATAGTGATGGTACAATTACGTTAACAGGTGGCAAAACACAAGCAGCAATGG
Source organism: Bacillus cereus group sp. BfR-BA-01347 (assembly GCF_022663835.1). NCBI lineage: Bacteria > Bacillati > Bacillota > Bacilli > Caryophanales > Bacillaceae > Bacillus > Bacillus cereus group sp. BfR-BA-01347. The sequence goes on from NZ_JAKUGG010000001.1 coordinate 250,316, forward strand.
AAGGTAATGGTTTCTTCGTTGTAGGTGATTCAAAAGGCGGAAATATGGAATTTACTCGTAAAGGTACGTTTGGGATATCTTCAGATTACTATATTACGAATACTGAAGGTCAATACGTATTTGCCTACCCTGCAAATGAGGCAACTGGTGAAGTTGATTTATCTGGAATTCCAGGACCGTTGCAAATTCCAATGGGAACAGCAATTGGTGGTATTCGAACATCGAAAGGGACAATTAAAGGGAATATTCCAACTGGTGAAAAACAAATTACACAAGATTTACCTGTATATGATAATGCGGGGAATACATGGACAATGCGTGTAGAGTTTAAACAAACGAGTGAACATAACTATACATATAAAGTACAAATGCGCAATGACTCGAAAAAAGAAACAGAGTTTAAAGATGTTCCAGGTGCAGGTGGTAATATGACATTTGATGCTGTTGGAAATCCAAATCCGAAAGAGCAAGGAACCAATATTCCATTTGATGGCGGCTCTATAAAATTAGACTTAAGCCATTTAACAAATCATCCAACAGATAAAACATTATCAGTAACAGACGTAGATGGTAGAGCAGCAGCGACGGTTAAAGATTGCTTCATTGCTGACGGTGGATACGTAATGGTAAAATATTCTGATGGAAGTATGAAATCTGCAGGTCAATTAGCTGTTGCGATGTTCCCGAACGAAGGTGGACTAATGAAAACAGGTAATGGTAACTATACAGCGACGAATACAACAGGTATTTTAGCTCTTGGTACATCTGGTCAAAACGGTGCAGGTAAAGTACGCGGTGGTGCACAAGAAGGTGCAAACGTAGATTTATCTGTAGAATTCGTTGACTTAATGTTATACCAACGCGGATTCCAAGGAAATGCGAAAGTAATTAAAGTTTCAGATGAAGTATTAAATGAAGTTGTAAACTTAATTCGATAATATATCGCATGGAAAAAATGTAATGGAGTAGAAAGGGTTTTTTATTCGTATGACAAGACAAGAGCGAATTTTACAATTGCCTTTTTTCGAAAATAAACGTGAACTTGCCGAGCAAGTATTAAAAATAGAACGAGAAGAGCATGTATATTTACCAGATCAATTTGAAATTAAGCAAGTGCCACCGTATTCATTTGGCGAAAAACAAGCAATCATTGGCCGTATCCATGAGTTTTATTTCATAAGTGTTGGTAGTAGGGATAGCGTTTGGAAGTATCAACTGTTTAAGGATGAGATGAAGTGTCGTGAGTTTTTTGTTATGTTGCCAAATATTACGGATCAGCAGATAGCGTTTTGGTTTAATAACATAGAGTTATTGAAAAGTTCTTAAAAAGATCTTAAAAGCTCTTTTTAGGGTTGACGAGAGGACCAAGCGTTGTTTTGGAGCGGTTAGTGCCTAAAAGAGTCCCGACCGATGTGTAAGACCAGAGATATGTAGCGTTACTAGAGTAGTGTGGTAGTGTAAGAAGTGGTAATATAAAATAGTTTTAAGTTAATTTAAGGTAGTTGTAGTATACAATTAGACTGAATTTCTATAAAAGGAGAGGTGAGGAGGATGGCGCAAAATAAGTATCGCGTTACATTCGTTTCGCCGAGTGAGGTTGAGCAGCGAACTGTAATGGCGGCGAATAGTTTGCCAGATTTAATTCGTAAAGTAGAGAGTATTATTGCAGATCCAAACGGTTATTTTGTGAATGATAAAAAAAATAATTGTTATTTTAAAGTGATTAAAGAAAATGTTACGTTTATTCAATATGAGTTACTATTTTCGGATAAGGAAATTCATATTGAAAAATTAAAACATATAGCACCGGTAGTATTAAAACGATTATTCGAAAAAATAAATGACCCGGAATTATATGCACTCGCGCTACTTGATGTTGATATAGCAACGAAAGAATATGTGCTAGCAGAAATGAATTCTGAGCTGAGAATAAGAGTAGAGACGGAGCTTTCGAAACAATGGGAAGCAATGCCGACAGAAATTGTAGGAGCGCAAGAAGTGTTATTAGAAGCACTTGCTTCGTTTATACAAGATTAATTGTTTTTTAATAAAATGAATCGTTCGACTATCTATATTTTTTATATAGGTAGTTGACTTTTTCTCTTTTATAAAGCTTAATAATTAGATATACGGAATTAATGGAAGGGGAGCGACACCTTTATGTCACAAGCACAAAGTATTTTATTAGAAAGCGGAACAAATGAATTAGAGATTGTTACGTATACTGTTGGTGAAAACCTATTTAGTATTAATGTTATGAAAGTACGTGAAATCATTAATCCATTCCCTGTTACAACTGTGCCAGAATCTCATCATGCAGTTGAAGGTGTTGTTCAAGTACGTGGTGAAATTTTACCTGTTATTAACTTGGCAATGGCTCTTAATTTAAAGTCAACAAAGCCACTTGATCAAACGAAATTTATCATCTCAGAATTAAACCAAATGAAAGTTATTTTCCGCGTGGATGAAGTACATCGTATTCAACGTATTTCGTGGGAACAAATTGATGAACCAGCTTCATTATCTATGGGACTAGAAGAAACGACATCTGGTATTGTAAAACTAGATGGCAAAATCATCTTACTATTAGATTATGAAAAAATTGTATGTGAAATTAGCGGCACTGGTTATGACAATAAATCAATTGCAGGGTTAGAACAAAAAACAGATCGAGCTGAAAAAGTAATTTATATTGCAGAAGATTCAGCAATGCTTCGCCAAATATTAGAAGAAACATTATCATCAGCTGGATATACGAAAATGAACTTCTTCAGCAATGGTGCAGAAGCGTTAGCGCAAATTGAAAAATTAGCGAAAGAGCAAGGCGAAAAAATGTTTGAACATATTCACTTGCTAATTACGGATATTGAAATGCCAAAAATGGATGGACATCATTTAACGAAAGTGGTTAAGGATAGTGAAGTAATGAATCGTTTACCAGTCATTATTTTCTCTTCATTAATTACAAATGAATTATTCCATAAAGGTGAAGCTGTAGGAGCAAATGCTCAAGTAAGTAAGCCAGATATTCAAGAGCTAATTGGTTTAGTTGATAAGTTAGTGTTGTAAGAAAAGTACTTTTTTAGCTGGAATAGAGGAACTAGCTATGTGTGGCAGCGGTCAGTGCCTAATAGAGACCCATGCGATGTAAGACCAGAGATATGGAGTGTTTTTTAGGTAAATGGGACGAGAGAGCCGCCGAGATAGCTTTAGAAGAAGTGAGACTTCGATTGAGGATTTGAAGACTGGGTTTATAACTCTATTCTGTTAGAGAGAGGAAGGAATTAGCCAATGCTACATATGGCTAATTCCTTTTTAGTATTCTATACTTTAAGCTGGTAGAAAAATGAAAGGTTTCTTGGGTGTTTGTCGCTGTATGTGTGAATAATCTTTATTTAGAGATTTTTAATTTAAAAATATAAGTGAACGTATTTTTTTGATTACTTTAGTAACATTTCGTGGTAGCGCAAATTTTTTCGGTGAAAAAATATTCAAAATACCATATAATATAATTAAATGTAATTAATATGCAATTTTGCATATTAATAAAAAACATTTTCCAAATTTTTATACTTTCTATACATTTTTGTATGTTTATTATTTGACAGATAATTTCGAACTGTTATAATATGGATATGTAAAAATTGCTATTTTCTTAAAAGACATGGGAGTCAGATGAGAATTGTGAAAGGATGAGGGGGAGTGGCACAGATTATGTATCACCACACAGCAATTAATGTATTAGGTCTTTTACAAAACATGTCAAATAATAAAATGAACGATATGCAACTAGAGGTGGAATTTAAAAAAATAGAAAAAGAATTCCAAGTAAAGTATGAAGAATTAGTTGATTTACATAATAGAATGGTATTATTTCAAATAGATATAGAAAAAAATGGCGGGATGCGAGCATATGAAAAATCAGCAATTACATGGCTGAAGTCTGAACTAGAGCTACTGTATGAAGTGTATCAATTTTGTCAACGTCACGGTTTAAACATTTTAAATATTTCAAAATACGTAAGTAAAAATGAACTAAATCTTTTTCCAAAAACAGAAAGTCAATTGCAAAATACGTATTATAAATTGAAAAAATGTGAAATACCGTTTGAAAATATTGAAAAACAAAAACCAGGACGAAAGCGAAAATATATACCAGTAAAAGAGACAATCGTTGCAAGAAAACAAGAAAACGAGTACGAATTAAAAGGTGAAATTCAGCACAAAGAGGATGAAAAAAATCTTGTAACAGTTATATCTGGTATCGTTGATAACTTTGAAACAATTAATCAATGTAGTGAAAGGAAAGAAGACGAACTACATCAGTTTATGGAAGGTATTTATAAGCTTTCTAGCATGGCAGCAGGGCGTTCTAGAGAAGCAAAGAATACACGTAGCTTAGAAGGTGAATTGCAGTCGTTACAACTAGAAAATGAAAGGCTAAAACGAGAGAAAGAAGAGCTTGTACAAGATATTAAAGGCATGACGCAGCTTTTAATTCATTTCATTACAAGTTCTGATATCGATCAAATTCGTAAATTACCAACTTTCGTACAAGATTGTAAAATGGAATTACATAAACTAGGGCTATATAATGCACAAGACGGTAAAATGAAAATAATGGTTGACCGTAGCGGACAAGTTATGACGGTAACACAGTAATAAAATTTGGGTACAAAATAAAAGGGAGATACATAGTTTATATGTATTTCCCTTTTGTTTTGTATGGAATCGTTCCAAAGAAGGCAGATTCATTTTTATGATTGTAGTAGTTTAGAGACCATTTGCGGAATTTGGTTCGCTTGTGAAACCATACTAAGTGCAACTTCAGTCAATAATTTGAACTTTAAAAAATCACTCATCTCCTGCGCCATGTCTGCATCTTCAATTAGAGATGCAGCATCTGTTAACGCCATACTTTGATTATTTAAATTTTCAATATTAAACTGTAAACGATTTATCATTGCACCAAGGTCGGCACGATGAAATGACACACTTTGCAAAGCCTCTTCGATTTTAAGAATTGCCGCTCTTGCTTCTTGTTCTGTTGAAATCTTGATGTCATGTTGTGTAGGGGAAGGGGGAATATGTTTCGTCATATTTACCGTATGACCGATATCGTCTAATGTAATAGGGCGGTTTTGACCGTCAAATACAGATAAATCATTAAACTCAGTCGTCTCGCCAATATAGCCAATTTGTTCTGTTAAAGACTGAAACTCTTTATTCAGCGAATGACGGTTTGCATTTGAATTTGTACCGTTCGCAGATTGAACGGCTAAATCACGCATACGCTGTAAAATATTTGTCACAGTTTGAAGGGCAGCTTCCGCCGTGCGAAGCATCGATATCGCATCCTCATTATTACGAATCGCCGCGCGCATACCACTTGCTCTCGCATGCATACGAGTCACAATCGCAACATTCGCAGGATTATCAGAAGCATGGTTTAACTTCTTACCAGTCGCCAAATGCTCAATCGCCACATTCATATGCTTCTCATTCTCATACAACGACTGCCTAGCATTCATACTCAAAACATTCGTACCAATACGCATAATAGACACTCCTTATAGATTGATATAGTCAGTGTTCTAAAGCTAATAAACGGTTATGAAGAGAAAAAGAAACTTATGCTCACTTTATCTTTTTGTTTTCATACACGGAACGAGAATAAAATAGGCCCTGACCGCTACTAAATATGGCTAAAGCTTCTCTTTAAGCTAAAAAAATCTTTCAATCTATCTATATAGAAAAAATAAACCTCTCCGCAAGCAGAGAGGTTTATTCAGGAAACTAACTCAAATGGCTTATTGTAATAATTTAGAAACCATTTGTGGAGTTTGGTTTGCTTGAGAAAGCATGCTGATACCAGCTTCGTTCAAGATTTTGAACTTAGTCATTTCAGACATTTCTTTCGCCATGTCAGCGTCTTCGATTTGTGAAGCAGAAGATGCCATAGAGTTTTCTTGGCTCTTAAGGTTTGTTACGTTGAATTCAAGGCGGTTTAATGTAGCACCTAAAGTTGCTTGATTGTCAGCGATTGTTTTAAGGGCTACGTCGATTTGTTTTACTGCACCTAATGCGTCAGCATCAGCAGCAGCTTTAGGCATAGTTGCTGATTTGGAAATTGTATCAAAAGAAGTTTGAATTGCTTTTGCAGAAGTCTCTTGATCTGCAGCGACAGATTTACCATCAAAATCTTTAAATTTACCTTCAAGTGTTGCTACATCAGCTGGCGCCATGTAACTTTTTACTGCTTCAAAAGCTGTTTTAGCCTCGTCAACAGCAGTTTTCATTCCCGAAACATCTGCTGCTTTTACTGTTTTTAATGCATCCATTTTGTTTGTTAATGTTTCAAGTTGTGTTTTAGATGCACCTTCGCTACCGATTGCTAAGTCTTTGATTTTTAACGCATCAAGTGTAGAGCTGTTTAACTTGATTTCAATTTGTTTGCTTGCATCATCAGAATCTAAAGTTTGAATTTTAATTTGGTCACTAGATCCATCTAATAAGTTTTTATCATTGAACTGTGTATTAGCTGCGATATAATTAATTTGTTCTTTTAATTGTGTAAATTCCTTTTGAAGAGCAACCTTATTTGTATCAGTGTTTGTACCAGTTGCAGATTGGTTTGCAAGGTCACGCATACGAAGTAAGATATTAGATACAGAGTTTAAAGCTGAATCTGCAGTACGAATCAATGAAATTCCATCTTGTGTGTTACGTGCAGCGACGTTTAGGCCACCTTGACGAGCTTTCATACGAGTTGCGATTGCAAGACCTGCTGCATCGTCAGAAGCGTTGTTGATACGTTTACCACTTGATAAACGATCCATAGCAGTACTCATTTTTGATTGGTTTTGACGCATATATTCTTGCGTACGTAAACTATTAATGTTTGTGTTAATTCTCATTTTAAGAACCCCCATTTTTTTATATTGACTTTTCTGCAAATTGAAAAACGGTAATATGCGAAAAAATCAATTTCGAGATTTATTGTAATCCTTGTCATAGCGGGTGTCAACTAAAAATTCGAATTAATAAATATAAAAAAATAACAGTTTAACAATATATTCATTTTTTTATTACATAATTATTAAAAGGATTATTGCAAACTTTAAAAAAAAACTCTAATATTAGATTATCTTTGTTTACCGAAAAGGTGATATTATGATAGTTGGAAATATAGTAAAAGAAGTGCTTGCATATAAGAAAGGGCAAATTCAGCAAAAGCTAAGTAGTCCACAAGCATTCGTTAGTAGTCGTTTTCAAGAGAAGTTGCAGAATGAACCTGCGAAGGAGACTAAGGCTACTACGCAGCCGGCAAACATAGAAGATATGAGTCAGCCGGTACAATCTACGAAAATAGAAGCGGTTGTTAATAAACCGGCAGAAACTATTAATAAAGTAGAGGAAGCGAGTAAGCTTGAAGAAAAGGCTGAAACGAAGAAAGCAGATGAAGTGCAAGTTGCGCAAAAAGAGTTTGAACGACGTTTCCCAGAAACGAAAAATGAGGCCGCTGATACGTGGGAATTAACGAAGAAGTATAATATTCAAAAAATACGTTCTTCCAATGAAGGCAAGTATGAGGATATTATTGATCGAGTAAGTCGTACATATGGAATTCCAAAAACGTTAATTCAAAAAATGATTGAAGTAGAGTCTAATTTTAATCCGAAAACGGTGTCACATGCCGGTGCGATGGGACTTATGCAGCTTATGCCAGCGAATGTGAAGGAGATGGGTGTGAAGAATCCCTTTTCACCAGCTGAAAGTATTGAAGGTGGCGTGAAAGAGTTAAGCGGTTATTTAAAGAAAAATAACGGCGACTTAGTATTGGCACTTGCTTCTTATAATGCTGGTCCTGGGAATGTGAGAAAGTACGGAGGCGTACCGCCATTTAAAGAAACGCAAGGATATATTAAAAAAATATTAAATATCGACGTTTCAAAATAAGAAGTTTCATATATAGAGAGAACATGAAATTTTCGTGAACATGATATGGGAGTTGGCTAGATTTGAAATTACAAGATGATATTCCGTTAACAATTTATTTTGAAATCGGAAATACGAAAAAGAAAATTGAAGATCTGCTTCATATTACGAAAGGTACATTGTATCGTCTTGAAAATTCAACGAAAAATACGGTGCGTCTTATGCTTGAGAATGAAGAGATTGGAACCGGAAAGATTTTAACGAAGAATGGGAAGATGTACGTTGAGATCGTTGAATTGAAAAGGTAGGGAAGGGGATTGTCATGAGTGGCGAAAAATTAAGCCAAGAGCAAATTGATGCCCTGCTGAAGGCGGTAAATGAAGGCGAGGAAATGCCAGCTTTCGCACAAGAAGCAGGAAAGCAAGAGAAATTTCAAGAGTATGATTTTAATAGACCAGAGAAGTTCGGTGTTGAGCATTTACGTAGTTTGCAAGCGATTGCTTCTACGTTTGGAAAACAGACGTCACAGACGTTATCAGCGCGTATGCGTATTCCAATTGAACTAGAACCTTCAACAGTTGAGCAAGTTCCATTTACGAGTGAGTATGTGGAGAAAATGCCGAAAGATTATTATTTATATTGCGTAATTGATCTCGGTTTACCAGAGCTTGGAGAAATTGTTATTGAGATTGATTTAGCATTCGTTATTTATATTCATGAATGTTGGCTTGGCGGAGATAGTAAGCGTAACTTTACGATGCGCAGACCGTTAACAGCGTTTGAGTTTTTAACGCTTGATAATATATTCTTGCTTCTTTGTAAAAATTTAGAGCAATCATTTGAAAGTGTTGTTGCGATTGAACCGAAATTTGTAACGACGGAAACAGACCCGAATGCATTAAAGATTACAACAGCGAGCGATATCATTTCATTACTTAACGTAAATATGAAAACAGATTTTTGGAATACGACGGTGCGTATCGGAATTCCATTCTTATCTGTTGAAGAAATTATGGATAAGTTAACGTCTGAAAATATTGTCGAACATTCTTCAGACAAGCGTAAAAAGTATACGTCTGAAGTGGAAATGAAAGTAAATCAAGTGTACAAACCTGTTCACGTTGCAATTGGTGAGCAGAAAATGACAATGAGTGAGATTGAACAAATTGAAGAAGGCGATATTATTCCGCTTCATACGAAAGTTTCGGATGAATTACTTGGTTATGTAGATGGAAAGCATAAATTTAATTGTTTTATTGGAAAAGATGGAACGCGTAAGGCGCTCCTATTTAAAAGTTTTGTAGAGTAGGAGGATCCATATGAAGCATGAAGTATCTCCCGTGTCATTAATGGGATTAGAAGATTTTGCAGGAAAGCGAAATGAAGCAGGCAAAGCACATATCGATACTGTTTCAGATATTTCGATTGAACTTGGTGTAAAGCTTGGAAAGTCATCTATTACGCTTGGTGATGTAAAGCAGTTAAAAGTTGGCGATGTTCTTGAAGTAGAGAAAAACTTAGGACATAAAGTAGATGTGTATTTAAGTAATATGAAAGTCGGCATCGGTGAAGCAATCGTAATGGACGAGAAATTCGGTATTATCATTTCTGAAATTGAAGCTGACAAGAAACAAGCGGCGCTTATGAAAGCGCAAAGTCAAATGCAAGATAAAGAGTAGAGGAGGAGTCATATGTCGTATATGACGACCTTATTTCAAGTCGTTTTACTGTTTGGTGCGCTCGGTTACGGTGCATATTATATGACAAAAAAGACGCGCAAACAGCAGTTTTTTAAGCAGGGTGAAAATGGCCATATTCAAGTAAAAGACGGCGTGTATTTAAATCATCAAACGAGTGCCTTTTTATTTGAAGTGGACGGAAAGCAAGTGTTCACTGTTATTAGTAATAACGGTGTGCAGTCTGTGCAATTAACCGGAACAGGAAATCAGTTTCAACAAGCACTAGAAGACGCGGTGAAGACTGAAACGAAAAAAGTAGAGGATCCATCATGAGAATAAAGAAACAGTTATCATTATTAGCCGTTATTTTCGTATTTTCTATCGTTTTTTCAATTATTTTTGTAAATCCAGCGTATGCGGCCCCGAACGGTTTTATTAATTTCGAAAATGGAAAAGAGTTTACGAGTAATTCAAGTGTACAACTATTTGCGCTCGTTACCCTTTTATCATTATCTTCTTCTATCGTTCTATTATTTACACATTTTACTTATTTTATGATCGTTCTTGGGATTACACGTCAAGGACTTGGGGTAATGAATTTACCACCAAACCAAGTGCTTGTTGGACTTGCATTATTTTTATCACTCTTTACGATGCAGCCTGTACTTGGGCAACTGAAGAGTGATGTGTGGGATCCGATGACGAAAGAGAAAATAACAGTAAGCCAAGCTGCGGAAACGACAGCTCCTATTATGAAAGAATATATGTCAAAGCATACGTATAAGCATGATTTGAAAATGATGCTGAAAGTACGCGGAGAAGAGTTGCCGAAAGATTTGAAAGATCTTTCACTATTTACACTCGTACCATCCTTTACGTTAACGCAAATTCAAAAAGGGTTACTTACAGGGATGTTCATTTATTTAGCGTTTGTATTTATAGATTTGATTATTAGTACACTTTTAATGTACCTCGGGATGATGATGGTACCGCCGATGATTTTAAGTTTACCGTTTAAAATACTCGTTTTCGTATATTTAGGTGGATATACAAAAATCGTCGATATTATGTTTAAGACGGTCGCCTGAAGCGCTTGATGCTATGTGATAGGAGTCATATAAATGAATACGTCACCAATTATAGATATTTTCCAAACCTTTTTTTATAAAGGGGTTATGATTTTAATGCCGATTGCCGTTGTAAGTCTGATTGTCGTTATTATTATCGCGGTTATTATGGCAATGATGCAAATTCAAGAGCAAACGCTGACGTTTTTACCGAAAATGGCGAGTATTGTCCTCGTTATTATCATTTTAGGTCCGTGGATGTTCCAAGAGTTAACGACACTTATTTTAGATTTATTTGATAAAATCCCATCGCTATTGCGTTCGTACTAAGATAGGTGAACTGAAATGAATATGGAATTATGGGCGGCGACGTTTTTTGCGTTTTGCCGCATTACTTCATTTTTATATTTTTTACCGTTTTTCTCAGGACGATCCATTCCAGCAATGGCGAAGGTTACAGTTGGACTTGCTCTTTCAATTACAGTGGCTGATCAAGTGGATGTCTCTCACATCAAGACAGTTTGGGACGTTGCAGCTTATGCAGGAACGCAAATTGTAATTGGATTATCACTTTCAAAAATTGTAGAAATGCTGTGGAACATTCCGAAAATGGCCGGGCATATTTTAGACTTTGATATCGGTTTATCACAAGCAAGTTTGTTTGATGTAAATGCGGGCTCACAGTCTACTTTACTATCAACCATTTTTGATATATTTTTTCTCATTATTTTTATTTCACTTGGCGGCATTAATTATTTCGTTGCCACGATTTTAAAGTCGTTTCAATATACAGAGGCGATTTCAAAATTGTTGACGACTAGTTTCTTAGATAGTCTACTCGCAACGCTATTATTTGCGATCACATCAGCGGTTGAAATTGCTCTTCCGCTTATGGGAAGTTTATTCATCATTAACTTTGTTCTAATTTTAATTGCAAAAAACGCTCCGCAATTAAACGTTTTTATGAATGCATACGTAATTAAAATTACATGTGGTATTTTGTTTATTGCGATGAGTGTACCAATGCTCGGTTATGTGTTTAAAAATATGACGGATGTATTACTTGAAGAATATACGAAACTATTTAACTTTTTCTTAACGAAGTAGGGGGACGCGCATGGCAAAGGATAATAAAACAGAAAAGGCCACCCCGCAGAAGCGTAAAAAATCGCGTGAAGAAGGGAATATTGCCCGGAGTAAAGATTTAAATAATTTATTTTCCATTCTCGTATTAGCAGTTGTCGTTTATTTCTTCGGAGATTGGCTAGGGTATGAGATTGCGAATTCCGTAGCGGTGCTGTTTGATCAAATTGGAAAAAATACAGATTCAACCGAGTATTTTTATTTAATGGGGATTTTATTACTGAAAGTATCGGCTCCGATATTAATACTCGTATACGCTTTTCATTTATTCAATTATATGATTCAAGTCGGGTTCCTATTTTCTTCTAAAGTCATTAAACCGAAAGCATCACGTATTAATCCGAAAAACTATTTCACGAGACTGTTTAGTCGTAAAAGTTTAGTAGATATTTTGAAATCACTGTTTTATATGGGATTAATCGGTTACGTCGCTTACGTTCTTTTTAAAAAGAATTTAGAGAAAATCGTGAGCATGATTGGATTTAACTGGACTGCGTCACTTACTGAAATTATTAGGCAAATTAAATTTATTTTCTTAGCAATTTTAATTATTTTAATCGTTCTTTCTATTATTGATTTCATTTATCAAAAATGGGAGTACGAGCAAGATATTAAGATGAAAAAAGAAGAAGTGAAACAAGAGCATAAAGATAATGAAGGGGACCCGCAAGTAAAAGGAAAACGAAAAAACTTTATGCATGCAATCTTGCAAGGAACAATTGCGAAGAAGATGGATGGCGCGACATTTATTGTAAACAACCCGACTCATATTTCGGTCGTACTTCGTTACAATAAACACGTTGATGCAGCACCAATTGTCGTTGCAAAAGGGGAAGATGAGCTCGCATTATATATACGAACGCTTGCCCGTGAACAAGAAATACCAATGGTGGAAAACCGTCCGCTTGCTCGTTCTTTATATTATCAAGTCGAGGAAGATATGGCGATTCCAGAAGATTTATACGTAGCTGTAATTGAAGTTATGCGCTATTTAATTCAGACGAACGAACTTGAAGTATAATAGCGCGTTTGGAGGAGATCTCTTTGTTTAAGATAGAGTCTGCAAGAACCTATTTTTCTATCTTTTTAGCAGCGTCATTCGTAGTGGCGCTCTTAATTCCACTTCCACCATTTATACTTGATATCATTATCGTTTTTCTACTAAGTATGTCAGTGCTTATTTATATGCGAGCGACAAGTATTAACGAGTGGGATGAATTAAAGTCATTTCCAACGATGTTGTTATTAATCGGGATTTTCCGCGTATCGATTAACGTTTCGACGACGCGAGCGATTTTGACAGATGGAAATGCAGGTCATGTTATTGAAGAGTTCGGCCAGTTCGTAATTGGCGGAAACTTATTAATTGGTATCGTTATTTTTACAGTATTAATCATATTCCAGTTTATTGTTGCAAACGGTGCGTCTCGTACAGCTGAAGTAGCAGCTCGTTTTACACTTGATTCTTTACCAGGGAAACAAATGTCTATCGATGCTGATTTAAACCAGCGTATTATTTCAGAAAAAGATGCACAAGCAAAACGAAAAAAATTAAATATGGAAACAGAGTTTTATGGGGCGATGGATGGTGCCGGAAAGTTCATTAAAGGGGACGTTATTTTCGGGATTGTCATTTTATTCGTAAACATTATTTTCGGTTTAATTGTCGGAATGATGCAGCAAGGGATGAGCTTTGCAGATGCGGCTCTTCATTATACACAGTTAACTGTCGGTGACGGAATCGTAAACCAAATTGGATCGCTAATGCTTGCAATTTCAACAGGTATTATCGTAACTCGTGTATTTGACGGCTCACCAGATACAGTAACAGAAGGTATCTTTAAAGAGTTATTAGCGCATGAAGTTGTTGTATATGCGCTCGGTGGTTTATTTATCGCAATGGGTATTTTTACTCCGCTACCGTTTCTACCATTCGCACTCGTTGGCGGAACAATTATCTTCTTAGGCATTCGTAATAAAAATCGAATAAAGAAAGAAAAAGAAGACGAGCTTCAAAAAGAAATAGAAATGATCCAAGGCGAAGATGAGCAACTGCAACAAGTAGAAGATTCATTTGGAGTATTTACGGATAAATATCCAATTATAGTAGAACTCGGTTTAGATTTAGCAGCACTTGTAAAGCAAAAAATTAACGGGGAAACAGCTCGTGATAAAGTTGTTCTTATGAGGAAGTCAATTATTACTGACCTTGGTATTAATGTTCCTGGAATTAACTTTAAAGATAATACGAGCTTTAGGCCACGCGGACGTTACATTATTCGAATTAAAGGTGCAAAGGCGGCTGAAGGTGTTTTAAAATCAGGTTATTTATTAGCACTGAAAACACCAAACGTAATGGCTGATTTAGATGCAGAGCCAGCGAAAGATCCAATTTTCGGTGAAGATGGATATTGGATTTTAGAGCATATGGTGCAAGATGCACAAATGAAAGGCTATCAAGTGTTAGAGCCACTTAGCATATTAATTACACATTTAGATGTTGTCGTTAGACGTAATCTTCACGAATTAATTCAGCGCCAACATGTAAAAGACTTAATTAACTCGCTTGAAAATGATAATGGCGTTCTATTAGAAGAGATTAAGAAGAAAGAAATTGATTTATCACTCGTTCAAAATGTTATTAAACAACTTCTAAAAGAAGGTATTTCTATTCGTGATTTACCAACAATTATTGAAGGTATTATTGACGGCAAAGAAATTTATCAAAACCACGTTGATGGTGTGACATCATTTGTTCGTGAATGTATTTCAAAAGTTATTTGTGAAAATGCGAAAAATCCAGACGGAAAAATATATGCAGCGCTCTTCTCTGATTCAATTGAGTTAGATGCGGATGTTGTGAATAATTCATATCAAGGTTACTTATTAAACTGGGATTTAGATTTAGAAACACGTGTCGTTGAGCAAGTGCAGCGCGTCTTTAAGCAAGCACGTTTAATGGGAAGAGAACCAGTGCTATTAACACGTAGAAAAGATTTTAGATTTGCGATTGTAAGACTGCTAGAACGTTATCAAGTGGAAGCACAAGTACTTTGTATTAGTGAATTAGCACCAGAAATTGTTGTGGATCAAATTGCCTATATTGAATAGTAGGGGGTGAAGTAATGGAAAGTACAGAAAAGAAAGAAGCGTTAATGCGAATAAAAGCAGCTTCGAAAAATGAATTGTATCGAAAGTTATTTGACCAATATGGTACAGATTATTATTACGTTGTCGATGAAAGTGTAAAACGAAATATACCGTTTTTTTGGAAAAAGGATTATGAAATGTTAGTTGCATTTCCAGAAGAAAAACAGGAAGAAGTGAATGAAGGTACAGCTCAATTTCATGAACAATTAATGGATGTTGTGAATGATCCTTCAGAACAAATTGTGAAGGCGAATGGAATTCAATCAGTACTGCACAATTTAGAAAACGTAACGACTTCTATGTCATACGCGGCGATGCAAACAGGAAATAGTGAAGAATGGGCAAGAAAAAAAGAGAAACTATTAAAGCTGTTTGAAAAAAGAATCGTCGTTGTGAAACCGATGAAAGAAACGGAAGTAACGAAAGTAACGAAAAAGAAAAAAGTTGTGAAACAAGTCGTTCCAGTAAAGAAAGAAGAAGTAGCTCCAAAGAAAGAAAATCAAGAATCTGTACCGTTTATTATTCAAAAAGTAATTCGGATGCTAGAACAAAACGATGTGGAACAATATTTCATTCATGCATATGCTGAAAAGTTAAAAATAAAGTTTGAAAATGCAACGATGATTACGGAAGAAGAAGTTATCAGGTACATATTGGAAGATATGAAATCTCATTTTAATACGGAAAACGTCTTTGAAAAAGAAGTACAAACAATTGCATTAATAGGTCCAACTGGTGTTGGTAAAACGACGACGCTTGCGAAAATGGCATGGCAATTTCACGGTAAGAAAAAAACAGTTGGTTTTATAACGACAGATCATTCGCGCATAGGGACTGTGCAGCAATTGCAAGATAACGTAAAGACAATTGGATCTGAAGTAATTGCTGTGCGTGATGAAGCTGCAATGACAAGAGCGCTTACGTATTTTAAAGAAGAAGCACGCGTCGATTATATTTTAATTGATACAGCCGGAAAAAATTACCGTACGTCAGAAACAGTGGAAGAAATGATTGAAACGATGGGACAAGTAGAACCAGATTATATTTGTTTAACGTTATCAGCTTCTATGAAAAGTAAAGATATGATTGAAATCATTACAAACTTTAAAGATATTCATATAGATGGTATTGTGTTTACGAAATTTGATGAAACAGCAAGTAGTGGCGAATTGTTGAAAATTCCAGCAGTATCATCAGCTCCTATTGTATTAATGACAGATGGCCAAGACATAAAGAAAAATATACATATCGCTACAGCTGAACATTTAGCAAAACAAATGTTACAAACATCGTAGAAAAGAGGTGAAGAATAAGGCGCTTGCCTTATTCAAACGAATATGAACGGTCTTTATATAGGTTCTATGGGCATGATGAATTACATGCAGCGCATTAATGTTCATTCGAATAACGTTGCAAATGCTCAAACGACAGGATTTAAAGCAGAAAATATGACGTCTAAAGTATTTGATGTACAAGACACATATCGCCGCGGAGATGGGGCAGTAACAAATATCGGTTCGGTCGATTACGCTGTAGTACCAGCTGCAACGCATGTGAATTTAGTACAAGGAAATATACAAATGACAAATAGCGCTACAGATTTCTTTTTAGATGACGGCGCGGCCGGCACAACATCATTTTTCGTTACTTCTAAAAATGATGAAACGTTTTTAACGAGAGATGGTAGTTTCACATTAAATAGTGATCGTTATTTACAAACATCTTCAGGTGCTTATGTGATGGATGTTAATAATGAGCGTATTCGTATTCCAGAAAATGTTGAATTCTTCGTATCTAATAATGGAGAAATTTATAGAGAAGTTAACGATGGAACTTTGCAAAAACCAGATATTAAGAGAATAGTAATTGCACAGTTACAAACAAAAACAGTAGATGCAGAAACGAATGCACGTCTCGTGCAACGTGAAAACAAAAGCTTTACACTAGCAGAAGGAAACATTGCTAATTTACCGAACGGAACAGGAATAGTCAAAAATCATATGCTAGAAAATTCAAATGTAGATATGACGAAAGAGATGGCAGATCTTATGACAGATCAAAAGATGATTCAAGCATCACAGCGTGTTATGACGTCATTTGATAAAATTTATGAAAAAGAAGCGAATGAAATATTGAGATAGTGGACTCCTAATAAAGGAGTCTTTTATTAATTTCAAATTTCAGAATTATCAATTGACTTTATGGAGCTTCTTTTTTATATTAGTAGGTATAACTATAACTACTAAAGAGGTGAGAGTATGACAACGGCATTATATTTAGAAGATGCATACAAAACGAGTTGCGAAACAGAAGTGATAAGAGTAGAAGGGAATAAAGTATTTGTAAAAGAAACAGTTTTTTATCCAACTGGTGGAGGACAGGAATGTGATACGGGTGTCATTGTACAAGATGGGTCTGTATTTGAAGTTGAAAAAGTAAAGAAGGAGCAAGGAGAAATAGTTCACTATATAAAAGATGAAGCTCAAGTAAAGTTAGGTCCAGTTAAATTAGAGATAAATTGGGAAAGACGTCATAATTTAATGCGTCATCACTCTTTACTGCATCTTATCGGAGCTGTTGTTTATGAAAAGTATGGAGCTCTATGCACTGGAAATCAAATTTATCCTGATAAAGCACGTATCGATTTTAATGAGTTACAAGAGTTATCGAGCGTGGAAGTAGAAGAAATTGTTGAGGAAGTGAATAAACTTATTAAGCAAAATAAAGAAATTTCCACTCGTTATATGAGCCGCGAAGAAGCAGAAAATGCTGTAGGAATGATTAAAACAGCAATAAATCTCCTGCCAACTACCATCCAAGAAATCCGCATTGTTACAATTGAAAATTTAGACGAACAAGCTTGTGGAGGCACACATGTGAAAAATACGAATGAAATAGGAACACTTGTTATTGATAAAGTAAAAAGTAAAGGGAAGCAAAATCGTCGTTTTGAAGTAAGAGCGATTTAGATTGTGAGGGGTTACCGATGGATGAAATTATAAAGGAATTACAAAAGTTAGGATTTTCCCAATATGAATGTAAAGCGTATATTGGATTGTTAAAACATTCTCCAGTAACAGGCTATGAAGTGAGTAAACAAACAGGAGTACCTCGTTCTATGATTTACGAGGTACTCGGTAAGTTAATGGATAAAGGAGCGGTGCATATTGTACCTTCTGAACCAGTTAAATATGTACCAGTACCAGCTACCGAATTAATGAATCGAATGCGAAAAGACTTTGAAAAGTCCTTTGAATTTTTAGATGAGAAATTAAATTGTTTAGAACAAGAAAGACAAATAGATGTAATTTCGCATATTCGCTCAAATGATCGTGTTTTAAAAGAAATATGCAATATAATTAATAGGGCAAAGGAAGAATTATGGATTTCTGTATGGGAAGAACAAGTGCATGAAATTGAGCCATACATTCGTCAAAAGGAAGAGGAAGGCGTACATATATTTTCAATCTTATTTGGAGCTCCAGAAACAAAAATAGGAGCGACATTTCACCATAATTATATGACGCCCCACGTTGTTGAAAAGAGAATGGGTGGTCATTTAACTGTTATTGCTCGTGATGGAGAGGAAGTATTAATTGCGAACTTCTCAAATGATAGCACTTCATGGGCCGTTACAACGTATGACCCAGCGCTAGTTCTCGTTGCTACAGAGTATGTGCGGCACGATATTATGGTTGAAGAAATTACGAAGGAATTTGGAGCTGATAAGTTAGATACGTTATGGCGTGAAAATATAGATTTAGTTCATGTCGTAACAGGAAAACGAACTTTAGAAGGAATGGAGGATGATAAGGATGAGTAAAGCTCAGGCACATGTAGCTTTGCAGAGCGATGATACATTTCAGCAAGGAGTAAAAGATTGTTTACCAACTGTATTTGGTTACTTGAGCATCGGTATAGCAGCTGGTGTAATTGCAAAAACAGCAGGTTTTTCTATCATTGAAATTGCATTTATGTCCACTTTAATTTATGCAGGTTCTGCCCAATTTATATTAGCTGGTATGTATGCAGCCGGTGCTCCTGCTTCCGCAATTATTTTTACTGTATTTTTTGTTAACTTGCGCCACCTTCTTATGAGTGCTGCACTTGCACCGTACTTTACGAAAATTCCTCTATTTAAAAACTTAATCATCGGTTCGCAAATTACAGATGAAACTTTCGGCGTTGCAGTGCAGCATGCAGCGCAAAAAGGATATTTAGGTGAAAGATGGATGATTGGGCTTAACGTAACAGCGTATTTAAATTGGATACTTGCTACCATTATTGGTGGGCTATTTGGTGAGTGGATACCAGATCCACATACATACGGGATGGATTATGCATTACCAGCGATGTTTATCGGATTATTTGTACTTCAGCTCATAAGTAGTAAACCAAAGCTAGCAATTCATTTAAGTGTTGCAATTGTAGCGATTATTATCGCATACGTTGCACACCTATTTATGCCAGATAGTATAGCGGTTATTATCGCAACCTTACTAGCTGCGACGATTGGAGTGGTGATTGAAAAATGGAAATGAGATTAGATGTATTATTACTTTTACTAGCAGCAGGAGCTGTTACACTCGTGCCACGTATTTTACCTCTACTCGTATTTAGTAAACTACAAATTCCAGACTGGGGTTTAAAATGGTTAAATTACATACCAATTGCGATATTAGCAGCACTTTTAGCACAAGTTTTATTTATGCATGAGACGATGCAGTGGGATTATCTTATTGCAGCAATTCCAACATTTCTTGTAGCGATATATACTCGTAGTTTATTAGGTACAGTATTAACGGGAGTGGTTGTGATTATTTTGTTACGTTTCTTTTTCTAAAAAGGATTACGCTCATATAATAGCGAAAAGTGTAATAACATGAAAAATATAGGGGTGGTGTTATGATACTTTTAACGATAGGAGCAATTTTGTTAGCGTTGTTTATTTTCTTTATTATCGGTTTCGTTACGTTTATGATGTTTGTTGATAAGGCGACACCTCAAATATATTATACACCTTGTGAATCAGTGACAGTGAAAACTAAAGGTAAACAGAGAAGGAAGAAAAGTTGAAAGTTGGCTTTTCTTCCTTCTTCTATTACATCCCCGAAAGAACTAACAACAATAACCCAAATAAAAAACTAATAAAGGAAAGAAGAACGATACATATGGAAAATACACGATTATTTCTCCATTCGCGCCAGAAAGTGATAAAACCTAAAATACAAAGGAAAAACCAAATGGGTAGGAATAGGAACTCACTAATTTTCTCGGGAAGTAACGCATAAAAAGTTGATAAATATAAAATCCAATTTGTAAAAAATAAAATGCAAACGATAATAGATTGTAAGTAGGGCTGTTTGGAAAACTCCCCCTTTTTTACGGTTACGAAAATAATAGTTAGCACTGAGAAAAAGGCAATGAATATGAAAATAAGTAAGAGTAATGTAAGTATCATTTACATCTCCTTTATAAGAGTGTTTTTTACAAGAAATGAATCTATTACATTATATGCTTGTTTTGTAGAGTGTCCGTTATATTTTTTAGTATACGGATTTAGAAATCCATGTTCACCGTGTAGTTGTTTTATTTCTAATAAAGGATTATTTTGTTGCTGCAATGTGTGAATTAAAGAGGATACTGAAAAACTAGCTTCTTTTTCAGGGAATATAAGTAGTGTAGCGCATGTAGGCTTTATGTGAACATAGTCGCGTATACGAGAACCGTAACATCCGATAATAAAATTTATTTTCGGATTGTTACTACATAGCCATGAGATGGTAGCTCCAACACTAAAGCCGATAAGTCCAATATGTGTATAACTACTAGAAAGATGAGAAATGAATTCTTCAATTTGCTTTTTTCCATAATCAAATCCAATATGATTTACAAAATGTTCATATGCCTTTTCTTCATCACGATAATGAAATTCATGTTGTAAGTGTAGAAGATTAGGACAGAATACGTCTATATGAGATGAAGTAAAGTGCTGGGCAACGTGATGCATATGGTCGTTCACACCATATATTTCATGAACAATAACGAGAGCTAATTTTTCCTTCATAGTTATATTGTGCCTCTTTGAGACTTAAATTCTTTCTCAACAAGGCAAATACGCAGGTGGAAGTTTTCATACCATTGCTCACGACCTCTTTTTTTCGCTTCTTTATGTAAGGCGTTCTTTTTCCAATTTTCAATTGCATCAAGTGATTCCCAATAAGAAATTGTTATTCCGAGCCCAGAATTACCTCGTGCACTTTCTACACCTAAAAATCCAGGTTGTTGCTTTGCGAGTTCCTCCATTTCTTCGGCAACGGTATTATAGTCAGTTGTATCATTTGATAAATTAGAAGTGAATATCACCGCATAATAATGACTCGCCTTTTGTGAAGCATTTTCCATATAAATTTCCCCCTTTTAATAAGTATTTTAGCATGTAAAAAAAAGAAAAGAAGCACTACGCTTCTTTTCTTTTTTTACGCTGTGAATTTTAATCCAGCATATATTTTACGACCTTTTTTTTGAATCCAACACACTTGTGCATTTCTCTTTTGAATATTACGTTCCTCCATTGTTACTTGTATAATTTGGTCAATAACAAGTGGGATGTTCGTTTGTACTTGGCATCCACCTGTACTATAGTCGATAATAGTCGCTTCAATCGGCATCCCATTCATATGCAATGTTCCAGGAGACATCAGTTGCTCACGTATATGTTGTCTGCGAAATTGTCTTGGTGCTTTTTTTGTGTTTTTTATGAAAGATGCAATTGCTAGTGTAAGAAATGCTTTATCGTACACCTTTTCCACCCGGTCATTAACCGGTTTACTAAATAAATGAAGAATGAGTTTACAATATTGCTCATGGGATACATCATCAAATGATACACCAACTTGTACAGAATTTTCTTGTCTTTGAATCCATTTTTTTGTACTATGAATCTTTTTTACCTCGCCAAAAGATAACGTATAGGAAGATAGACTTGATAAAGTTTCAAATGGAATGGAGGAATCTAATTCAAAACGTGCCCCCGTTTCACTAATATCAAGGACATTGCAAGAAATGATCATATCTTCGGCATATAAAGTACCTGGTAAATTTACTACGAAACGTTCTGAATTTCGAAAACGCGGTCTTTCAAATGCTACAAATAGTGAAGTGACAATAGCTATCCCGTTGTATAGTACCCAGAAAATATTAATATATAAACTTTCTCTTTCAATATGATATTGCTCAGGATATAAGAACATAAGTGTTGCACGAATCAGTGCAATAATTGTTAAAATGAGTAATATGAGATGAGGGACGCTTGCAATCCATAAAAAATGCCTTGTATTATTTTGAACTCCTTTTCTTGTCACATGAAATTGAAATTTTTTACGTAAGAAAGTTTCTGATAAAATAGCAAATCCCATATAAGGAGCCATAGCAACTTCGTACACATGACTCCACGTAGTTGTTCGTTTTTTATTAGAAACAGCTTTGAAAATAAGCTGTGATGTTAAAAAAGCAGGTGCCCAGAACATGAATAAGTGCATGAAATTAATTTCTAAACTATAAATATCAAATATTAAAAATAATAGCGGTGCTAGTAAAAATATCATTTTATAAACACCGAAAAACCAATAATGGATTCCATCTGCATATAAAAGACGCTGCATAAAAGATAATCCTTTTATAGTGAAAGGATTCCATTTTTTTACGACTTGAATATTCCCTCTACACCAGCGGTCACGCTGTTTTAATAAATCACTAAATGTTTCTGGGGATAATCCAACAGCAAGTGTTTCATTGACAAATATAGTTTCCCATTTGTTAGCTTGTAGTAGCATACCAGTTGCCATATCTTCAGTAATAACTCCAGTCGCAAATCCTCCAATTTCTTCAAGAGCGGTGCGGCGAAATAGGGCGTTACTACCAACATACATCGTAGCATTAAAGCGATCTTTTCCTTCTTCTAACTGGCGCATAAAGAAATCTTGTTCATTGGCGATGTTATCTTCAAAAAACAAATTATATTGGAAAGGATCAGCATTATAAAAAACTTGTGGTGCTTGTACGAATACAACATTATTTTTAGAAAAATAACCAATCGTTCGCTCTAAAAAGTTAGCTCGTGGTATCATATCAGCATCCATTGTTACGATAATATCACCTTTTGAATGAAGCATCGCATGATTTAAATTTCCAGCTTTTGCATGCTTATTTTCTGTGCGAGTTATGTGCTGAACAGAAAACTCTGCCGCAAGTTGCTTTACACTTTCACGGCGCCCATCGTCACAAATATAAATGTTTAGTAACTCTTTCGGATAAGTAATCAACGTACAAGCAGCTACAGTACGTTTTAACAAATCGATCGGTTCATTGTAAGTTGCAATAAATATGTCGACAGTAGGCAGTTTTTCGAAAGTGGATAATGGTACTTCTTTCCGTTTATATGGCTTCCATGAAACAATGCTGAAAACGATAGATTGTAAGTAACCAGCCCATTCTGTAATTAACAATATAATACCAGCGATAATACTTATGAGATTAATAGTTGGTAACGAATAAAAAGTTCGCCAAATAAGATAAATAGCATTACAAATGAGAAATAGAATAATAAGTAATTTTTTTGAGCATAAATATTTGTGTGCAAGGGCGTAAGTCATAATGATTACGAAAAAAATAATGCCTAAACCTTCGTATATAGAAAGGCTCATACAATTCCTCCTTTATGTATAGAGTAGGAAATGAAAAAACTTTATATTATTCATCTATAAAGATTTATTTATTTCCAAATCATACATTATAACAAAATATAGGTTTATAGTATAAATTTTACATTTTCTTATTATAATCTTAAAAAATTAGAAGAAATAATAGTTGTATTTTTGATTCATAAGAAAAATGCCACTTCAAAAGAGAAGTGGCATTTCTTATATTTCCTCTAAGCTATTAACTGGAACAGTTAATTCGCGTCCTGGGTTTTTTACTTCATATATGCGGGCGGTTTCATTGCTTTCATCGACGTGTTGAATCATAACAGGCATGCCTTGAAAATTGACATTGGCTTGTTCTGCTGACATAGAAAGCTCTATTGCACGTTGTATATTCATTTATATTCCTCCCATCATTATTATCTTTGCTAAAAAAGAGGAATAATATACCATTTAGAGACATTCTTAAAGTTTTTGTATTATTTGTAATGTTTCTTTAATAAATGAAGTGAAGATGGAATCAGGATAACCATCTATCGTTTGAACTGCTTCTTTTGCTTCTTTCAGAGCAGCTGGTTTATCTTGAAGTTCTATATGACACAGGGCACGATATGATCCAGCTGTTAATAACCATGACTGATCAAGTGGATGACTCATATAATCTGGAATATTAGCACGTTTTAATGTTTCCAAAGCTTCCTCGTAACGTTTTAAACCATACAGAGATTTTCCTTTTTCAAGATAATACAATCCATCGTCTTGAAAAATCGGTACATCTTTTAGTTTTTCTCGGAATTGTTCTAAATGTTCTAATGCAATTGTATATTCATTTGTAACGGTATTGTAGTAATAAGCTTTTAATATATCTATATTTGCAGCGGATAAAGTATCTTCTGTAAAAATGGCAAATTGCTCCGATTTTTTTATGTAATATAAATATCGTTCTTTATCGGTTGTAATGATTTTTTGATAAGATAAAATACGGTAAAATTCATCTGTTTTATAATACACTTGATGTTTTTTTGAAAATGCAAGTGCATCTAAAATGATTTTTTCACATTTTTCATAATTACCATATGCGAGTAAAATAATTGCTTCTTTTAAATATAATTGTATATGTGTAATAAGATCCATTTCTAAATTCTTCGTTTTATATTCATCGCGAATTTTGGTAATCAACTGTAAACATTCTTTATATTTTTTCCGTTTGTAGAGCATATAGTAAAACAGTAATTTCGTTTCAGTACTTTCGCGATACAAAGTATATTTTTCAAATATAGAAACAGCTGTTTCAACGTAATATTCAATATTGTAATCGTTCATAATAGCCGCTCCAGTTAAGAACTGTTTATATAAACGTGCTGTATTTAAAGTAAGGGGTAGTTCTTTTTGAACGATAGGTAGTAAAGTCTTGTAAACTTCATCGCATTTATTTGATTTTATTAATGGCTCCATTTTTTGAATGAGTTCCACAATTTCTTCTTCATCTTCTTCTAATAAAAAGCTCGTTTCACATTCAAGTTTTTCCGCAATATATTGTAATGTTTTCATAGAAGGTGTAGCTTTTCCATTTTCAATTTGACTAAGCATACTTTTTGTCAGTTCCGAACCTGCCAGTGCTGTTTGCGTAAGCTTTTTTTCTTTTCGTAATGCTTTAATTTTTTCACCGAGAGTTGCCATATTATTGCTCCTTTATATTTAAGAAGTTTAATTGTATTTAACTTTTTGTTGTGAAAATTGGAAAGTTGATTATATAATAAGTTTAACACAATTTAACTTTTAAGGGGAGAGAGTCAAAAATGGGAGATATAAGTATAGGACAACATGATTCAAGAATGAAGATTGCAACTAGAAATATCATTTTAATGATGATTGGAAAAATGACGTCTTTATTAGGCTCAGGTATTTATACGTTCGCAATGGGGTTATATGTATTAAAGACTACTGGTTCAGGGATGGGGTTTGCAATTACGCTCGTTTGCGGATCAATTCCAAGGATGATCTGTGGCCCAATTGCTGGTGCTGTAGCAGACCGTGTGAATCGAAAATGGCTTGTCATTGGTACTGATTTATTAAGTAGTTTAACGATGCTTAGTATGTTTATTCTTGCTACTATATTTGGACCATCACTTCTTTTTATTTATATTTCAGCAGCATTATTATCAATTTGTGCAAGTTTTTATTCCGTTGCATTAACTTCGTCTATTCCGAGTTTAGTAGATGAAGGACGTATTCAAAAAGCGAGTGCTTTAAATCAAACGGCGGCTTCTTTATCAAATATTTTAGGGCCGATTATTGGCGGAGTTGTATATGGTTTCTTTTCAATTCAGTCGTTCTTTTTGTTAAATAGTATTACGTTCTTTTTAGCGGTTATTTTGCAATTGTTTATTGTATTTGATCTATATAAAAAAGAAATGGCTGAAAGCAAAGAGCATTTCTTGACGAGTATAAAAGAAGGGTTTTTATATGTAAAAAGACAACATGAAATATATGGTTTAATGAAAATTGCAGTAGGAGTAAACTTTTTTGCGAGTGCACTTTTCGTTTCACTTCCATATATTATTGTTCAAAATTTGCATCTATCCTCGAAGCAACTTGGTGTTGTAGAGGGAATGTTAGCAGTTGGGATGTTAATTGGTGCAATTGCGTTATCAGTACGTAAAGAAGTGAATAATCCGTTTCGCTCTGTTTATATTGGGTTGTTTTTATTTGCGAGCTTGAGTTTATGTACAGTGTTTCCATTAGCAGTCACCATTCCGAAAGTAGCAAGTTTTATTTACTATATCGCTTTTATGATGTTAACTGGTATATCAATGATGGTTGTCAATATCCCGATGCAAGTACATTTGCAAAAGACAACAAATCCAAATTATTTAGGACGCGTTTTCGGCTTACTTGAAACAATTTCTACTGCAATCGCACCGCTCGGTATGATTGTGTATGGCTTATTATTAGATATGTTGCCAACTAGCATTGTTATGATGACAATAGGCGGAGGTTTATTGTTAGTTGTGTTAGTAGGAATGAGGCAACATATGGCGAAAAAACAAGTAGATGTGTCGCCTTAACAATAAATAAAAATTTTGAAGGTAAAGCGTTATTTTATTTTGAGTATAAATAAAATAACGCTTCTTTATGTAATGATTTTCCAAAAGTGAGTGGTAGAATAAAAAAGGAGAGGAGTGGATGTTAATGAAAAAATTAGTGATGATTATATGTTTGATACTGTTAACTGTGGGATGTAGTTCGAAAGAGTATGACCAACAGATGGGGTTGGGGAAGAAAGCTATGGAAAATGGTCAGTATAAAGAGGGCATTCGTTATTTTGAAAACGCCGCGAAGGAAAAGTCTACAGATGAAATACAGCAGTACATACGGTTAGCTAATCAAATGCAAGACAGTGAGGAAGCATTAAAAGATGGAAAATACGAAGTTGCCATTGTAAGTGCAGAAAAGGTAATGCAAATAAAAGAGGAAAAAGTTATAAAGGGGAAGGCGGAACAGCTAATAAAAGAAGCAAAAGATTTACAAGAAAAAACAAAATCAACAGAGAAACAAATACAGGTAGGAAAAGAATTGTTACATGAGAAAAAGTACGAAGAAGCATATCAAACTTTTAAAGAAATAGCTGATAAGAAGGTCTCACAGCAATTCGTAAAGGACGCAACAACTTTAATGAATGAAGCTGTGACCGCAAAAAAAATATATGAAGATGAACAAGAACAGATAAGAAAAGAACAGACTGAATTAGAGAAAAAGAAACAAGAACAGCAAAAAATAAAAGAGGAAGAAAAGAGAAAGCAAGAGCAACTAAAGGAAAAAGAAGAGGAAAAGAAAAAAGCGGAGACAAGTGCAAGT
Source organism: Bacillus cereus group sp. BfR-BA-01347 (assembly GCF_022663835.1). Taxonomy (NCBI): domain Bacteria; kingdom Bacillati; phylum Bacillota; class Bacilli; order Caryophanales; family Bacillaceae; genus Bacillus; species Bacillus cereus group sp. BfR-BA-01347. Next base: position 277,853 of record NZ_JAKUGG010000001.1, read on the forward strand.
AATATTTCAACCGCTGAAGCAGAAAAATTAGTGAGAAAACAGTATAATGTGCCAGCGAACACTATAGTGGAATATGATCATGATAACGAAAAAGGTGATTATGTCATTCACGTATATAATGTTATTGTAAATGGAGATGAAGGGCATACTGCTACTGTTGGATGGTTCGATGTAAATCCAAAAACGAAGAGAATAGGCAAATCCTTTTAGAGAAATAGCTTAATTATAAAATTTGTAACCTTACTATCCAATTATAAATGACTAAATTAGTATTTTAGTTTTTGAAACTCTTTTTCATGTATGTTAAAGTAAAGTGAGCTTGCAAAGAAAAGGAGACAACAGCATGAAAAAATTAAGTTTTGTTATGCTTTTTCTGTTAGTCGTGATGGCTGGATGTAGCAATTATGACACATATATTGAAACAGGTATGCAATCATTGAAAGATGAAAAATATAGTGATGCAGCAATGTGGTTTGAAAAAGCAGAAAAAGAGAAGTCCGGGAATGAAGCGAAATCATATAAAGAAATGGCCGAGAAAATGGATCACGGAGCAACAGCATTAAAAGACGGTAAGTATTTAGAAGCGAAAGACATTGCAAATGAAGTGTTACAAATGAAAAAAGACGATGCACTTGAAAAAGCTGTAACATCAAATGCAGAGAATATGCTTCAAAAAGCAAAAGATGTGGAAGAGAAAGTAAATGAAAGAGTGGCAAAGCGTAGAAAGGTAGAAGAAGAAGGAATCGATAAAATTATTAAAGCTGTCGATAGTATAGATGAAGTGAAAGAAAAAGAGAAGAAAGTATCAGAAGCATTAGATAAGGCTGAAGAGGCGCAAGCAAAAATTGAGGCAAAGAAAAATAAATAGATTTATAGTTTAAAAGGCTGTCGTGCATAACGACAGCCTTTTAATTTTTTGTTGCAAATGAAGTGATGCTCTGTAGTAAAAAAGAAATGATTTTAGAATTCCATCTGTCCTCATGATGAATCGTATAAATATTACGCTGAAATTCAAATTCAGGGATTGGTATATAGCATAGCTCATTTCGTTGTATTTCTTGTTCGATAGCCAGTTTAGAAATCAAGGCAATTCCATTACCATATTTTAAAATTTGTTTCATCGTTTCTAATGAGTCTAATTCAATTTCTGATTGGAATGTAATGTTGTGCGCTAACGTCCATTGTGTAAGTAAGTCTCTCGTTGTAGATGGATTACGATGCAATAGTATGCGTTCCTTTTTGATATTTTGTAACGATACATTGTCTTTCTTTGAAAAATGATGTTCTTTGGAAAAAGCAAGAACAAGTGTATCGGGCATTATATTCGTTTGTTTTAAAAGTGGTTCATCAAATGGAGCAGCGGAAATTATCCCAAGATCGATTTCGTGATTTTGTAGCATCATTCGAATTTCAGGGGCTGTTTTAACTAGTAGTGTTATTTTTATATTGGGAAATTCACATTGAAATTGATGAACGACTTCTGGCAAAAGATAAGTCGCTGGTACATAACTAGCGCCGATTGTTATAGCACCTTTATGAAAATCTTTAAACTCTTGCGTGACACGTCTAGCTTCTTTCATAAGTGCATCTATTTTACAAGCATAATGGTGCAAAGCCTCACCAGCCTCTGTTAAGAAATACCTTCCAGAACGTAATTCGAATAAAGACACACCGAGTTCTTCTTCTAAGCTTTTTATATGAAATGTAATAGTTGGTTGTTTAACGCCAAGTTTTTCTGCAACGATTGTAAGCTTTTTGTATTTCTTAATAAGTACTACAATTTCTAATTTTAAGAGATTCATTATGAATTGCCGCCTTTTTATTTTAACTATAGAAAAAATCTATAGAAATAAATAGTTTATTAGAAGTTTTTTAATTTAATCTTTACAGTACATTAACATTCAGTATAAATCTTCCATATAGAATGAAAGCAGGTTAAGAATGAGGGGAGAGAGGTGAAACGATGGATATTATAATTAGTGGATTAGAAAAAACATTTGGAAAAACACAAGCGTTAAAGCCATTGCAGATTGTAATGAAACAAGGGGAATTCACTACACTTTTAGGACCTTCAGGATGTGGGAAAACGACTTTACTTAGAATGATAGCAGGACTTGAAGACCCAGATAAGGGAGAAATATATTTTGGAGAGCAGTGCATGTATTCTGCTACAAAAAAGATAAAGACATCTCCTCATGAACGGAATATCGGTATGGTATTTCAAGATTTTGCTTTATGGCCGCACATGACTGTTTTTGAAAATGTTGCATTTGGTTTAAGGGCTACAAAACAAACGAATCATTTACGAGAAAAAGTAGAGGATGCGATAAAGCGAGTTCGCCTGCAAGGTATGGAGAAAAGGTATCCACATGAACTTTCTGGTGGACAGCAACAACGTGTCGCATTCGCTAGAGCAATTGTAACAAAACCTCATTTTATTTTGTTTGATGAACCGCTAAGTGCACTCGATGCAATTTTGCGAGAAGAAATGAGAATAGAGCTTATGGATATCGTTCATTCCATTGGTTTAACTGCACTGTATGTCACTCACGATCAAACAGAAGCAATGTCAATGTCAGACCAAATTATTGTCATGAAACAAGGAGAAGTATTACAAAAAGGAACACCGGAAGATATTTATGTGAAACCGTCTCATGAATTTGTTGCCAAATTTGTTGGTAAGGCGAATTGGCTTGTAGAGGGTGAAAAAATGATTCGTCCAGAGCATGTGAGTTGGACAAAAAATGATGTGTGCGAAATGTATACAGGTGAAATTCAGCACGTTATATATGTAGGAGAACGTTATGAAGTGAAAGTAAATATGGGGACTTTAGGCATCTGGACAGCCTATCACAATAGTAAGCTAAGCATCGGGAAACCAGTATCTTTATATGTGCCAAAAAAATGTATTCATCATATAGGGGGAGAATCGTATGAAGAAATTCAGTTCGCTTAAGTCTTTATTTGTATGTACTTTACTATTTTCTACTGTAGTAACAGGTTGTAGTTCAAAGACAGGTAATGCAGATGCAAAAAGTGAAAATACGAATGAAAAGAAAATTGTTGTATATAGTGCAGGGCCAAAAGGATTAGCAGAAAAAATTCAAAAAGACTTTGAAAAGAAAACTGGTATAAAGGTGGAAATGTTTCAAGGGACAACTGGTAAAATTTTAGCGAGAATGGAAGCTGAAAAGAAAAATCCAGTCGTTGACGTTGTCGTACTCGCTTCCTTACCAGCGATGGAAGGATTAAAGAAAGAAGGTCAAACGTTAGCTTATAAAGAGGCGAAACAAGCTGATAAGCTGCGTTCTGAATGGTCAGATGATAAAGGACATTATTTCGGGTATAGTGCTTCAGCATTAGGGATTGTGTACAATACAAAAAATGTGAAGACAGCGCCTGAAGATTGGAGCGATATAACGAAAGGAGAATGGAAAGGGAAAGTGAATCTTCCAGATCCAGCACTTTCAGGTTCAGCTTTAGACTTTGTAACAGGATACGTGAAAAAGAATGGACAAGATGGATGGAATTTATTTGAGCAGCTTAAGAAAAATGAAGTTACAGTAGCAGGAGCAAACCAGGAAGCGTTAGACCCAGTTGTAACAGGTGCGAAAGATATGGTCATTGCGGGTGTTGATTATATGACGTATAGCGCAAAAGCAAAGGGTGAACCTGTTGATATCGTATATCCAAAAAGCGGAACAGTTATTAGCCCACGTGCAGCGGGGATTATGAAGGATAGTAAAAATGTTGAAGGTGCAAAAGAGTTTATTGATTATTTGTTATCCGATGATGTACAAAAACAAGTTTCTAAAGCGTATTTATTGCCGGGTAGAACAGATATAAAAGCTGAAAATAGACCAAATGTAGAAGAGATTCCAGTATTAAATATTGATTGGAAAACAGTTGAGAAAGAGCAAGATGAAATAGGAAAACAATTTAAGAAAGTATTTCAATAAGATGGTGATTCCATGGTAAATCGATTCGTATCAGTAAGACAATTTGGAATGACGGTAGCGTTATTACTTGTGGCGATGTTAATCGTCATTCCACTTTTTCTTATTTTATTTTCTAGTGTATATGAAAATAGCAGTTGGAATTTTTTAAAGCCTTTTGAAGTGATGCAGAGTGGTGGATTAGCTGGAATTTTTCTAAATTCGATGCTTCTAGGTGTACTCGTTGTAATAGGAGCTACAATATTTGCATTTCCATTGGCATTTATTATGAGCAAAACAGATGTAGGAAAGTATAGTAAGTTAGATATTGTTTTTATGATTCCATTTATGACACCGCCGTATATTGGATCGATGGGCTGGATTTTGTTCATGCAACCTAACGGCTATTTTGAACAATTTTTCCCGATGCTAAAGACAGTTTCATCATCGTTTTTTAGTTTAGGAGGTATGGTATTAATTATGAGTCTGCATTTATTCCCATTCCTTTATTTCATGCTGAAAAACACGTTACTTCAGATTGGGAGTAGTAAAGAAGATGCTGCAGCAGTTCATGGCGGAAGTTTTTTCTATCGCTTAAGAAAAATAATATTGCCGTTATTAGTATCAAGTTATGTAATGGGTGCTTTACTCATTTTCGTAAAGACGATTGCTGAATTTGGAACACCGGCTACATTCGGACGTAGAATAGGATTCCACGTGTTAACATCAGAAATCCATAAATTTATTTCGAGTTGGCCTATTGATTTTAGTAGTGCAACAGCATTATCTTCTTTATTACTTAGTGCTTGTATGCTCATTTGGTATATGCAAAATGTATTGAATCGAAAGTATTCATATGCAATGGTTAGTGGAAAAGGTGTGAAATCTAAAAGATATACTTTGTCTATATTTACACGTGTTGTAGCATGGATGTATGTAATTGGCTTATTAATCGTATCAATTGGAATTCCATACTTTTCTATACTTATTGCATCTTTGTCAAAATTAAGAGGCGACGGTTTACATGTAAATAACTTTACAACAAGCCATTATGAGGCATTGTTTACAATGGGATCTCCGGGATTAGAGGCTTTATGGAATAGTTTTCTTTTTTCACTCGTAACAGCGATTATTGCGGTAATGATTGGAGTCTTTTTGGCACTTATGATTCGAAAGGGGAAAAAAAACTCTGAAAAATGGCTTGATATGTGCGGTATGTTACCGAATATGGTACCAGGAATCGTTATGGTTGTAGGTCTTATTCTATTTTGGAATTCACCATATATGCCTATGTCAATTTACAATACACCAATCATGGTTATCGTAACGTATGTTGTTCTGTTTTTACCTTACACGGTGCAATATGTAAAATCATCACTCGGACAAATTGATGATTCTCTCATGCAGGCAGGAAGTGTTTTTTCTGGAAATTATATTTATATTTTTAGAAAAATAATATTGCCTCTTATTATCCCAGGCATTCTTGCTGGATGGGCGATGACATTTACAATTTCGATAAGAGAGTTAGTAGCATCGCTTCTCGTATTACCTCCATCAGTAGAAACGTCAGCAACGTTTATTTTTGCTCAATTTGAACAGGGTGAAGTATCTATAGGCATGGCGATGGCCGTTGTTTCTGTTGGACTTACAACAATGTGCTTATTACTGCTGCAACATATGGAGCAAAAGCGAAAAGGGGTAGCATGATGAGGGTAGAAGTATGGGGAGGAGCAGGAGAGTACGGTCGCTCCTGCTATTTTGTAAAAAATAAAGAGACGAAAATAGTATTTGATTGTGGTATTAATCGATCTTATGAGGATAGTTATCCAAAAATAGAGAGAGAAGCTGTTCCATTTTTAGATGCGGTATTTTTATCACATATTCATGAAGATCATACGATGGGTGTACCTTTATTAGCGAAGTATGGTTATAAGAAAAAAATTTGGACGACTCGTTATACGAAGGAGCAACTGCCGTTATATTATGAAAAATGGAGAAACTATAATGTGATGCAAGGGTGGAATTTACCTTATAGCGACCAAAATATAAAAGATTTAAATTATGTATGTATTGATGAGATTAGCAATCCAAATGAATGGGTACAAATTACTCCTACATTGCGGTTTCAATGGGGATATAGTGGGCATGTATTGGGAGCTGTTTGGTTTTTAGTTGATATGTGTAATACATACGTGTTTTATTCAGGCGACTATTCAGCAGAGTCTAATATACTACGAGCTAATTTACCTGAGAGATTGGGCCACAATATAAAAGTTGCAATTGTAGATGCCGCTTATCACACAGAGGATGTTTCGCAAAATGAAAGATTAGACGATCTATGTGCAGAAATTGAACGAGTTATGCAAAATAAAGGAATAGCATTATTACCGCTGCCACAACTTGGTAGGGCGCAAGATATAGTATTGTATTTATATGAACGATATAAAGAATTTCCGCTTATAGTAGATAAAGAAATTTTGGCTGGATTTGAAGAGATGTTCGTATATAAAGATTGGATAAAAAATAATGAAGAACTTAAATGGATTATGGAGAGTTTAAAAAGAAACATAATAGTGATGGATAATGACATTAGTATGCAAAATAGTTACGGAATAGTTGTAATGAGTGATGCGAATATGCAAACGAAACGAGCACAGTTATACTATGAACAGCTTCGGAATGAAAAGCGGAATGCCGTTATTTTTACTGGGCATATTGCGAAAGGGAGTTTTGCAGAAAAAGTTATGAAAGAGCATGTAAGGAATACATGTAGGGTGAATCGAGTTTCGTATAAAGTTCACCAAAGTATAAGAGACGTTAAAAAGATGTTAAATACATTATTACCAGAACATACGGTGCTAGTGCACGCTTTGAAAGAGGATACGGATCGATTACAACAGAAGCTAAGTACAGCAGGATATGAAAATGTATATTCACTTGCAATGGAACGTATAGAAGTCATTTAAAATGCAAAGGGGATAGGTATATGAAAAAAGTATTTGTATTCGTAAGCATTTTCTTTTGTTGTTTCCTTTATAACGTTAAGGAAGGGTTTGCTGCTAGTCCAATGAAACCTAGTTTTGAAGTAAAGTTATTATTGAAGCCAGAACAAGTATTAGGTGATAACAAAGAGATGAAGCAAGAGGTGCTAGAACATTTCCAAGCTGGTACAAAATATGAAAGAATACAAGTGCAATTTTTAGATACTGCAAATAAAAGTTTAAGTGAGGAAGGTTGGTTCGCTAGAATTCGAAAGAAAGAATTTAGTAAAGATTTTGAACTAACATATAAAAAAAGATATCCTATTCCAAATGGTGTAATTCAAGATGCACTAGAAGTAGCTAAAAAAGAAGGATTCGATAGTAATACGGATAGTTATGAGGCGGAAATAGATTGGGGATTTGAGAAGAAAACATTAAGCATTTCAAATAAGAAAAGTTACAGTGCTAAAGGATATGGAATACTTGATTTACCAAATAAACAAGCTGCTCAAAAAATGTTAATAGAAAAATTACCAGGGAAAATGAACAAATGGTTGTATACAAATTGGGGAGAAGAGATGTTAAAGAATTCCCGTATTTACGGTCCTGTATTAATGCAACGATATACAGGAGAGTTTGAAAACATAAAAGCAAATATTGAAATTTGGCCATTAAGTAATACCGGAAAATTAGAAGATGACTTCGTAATAGAAGTGTCATTTAAAACAAATGAAGAAAGTATTGCGACAAAGCAAAGGGAATTATTAATGGCGAGTTTAGAGAAAAAAGGCTGGTTGTTACCGAAAGATAGTTTGAAGACAGAGCTTATTTTTCAGTAAATGAGAAAAAAGGAATCCATATTTCGTGGATTCCTTTTTCTAATATATGAGTATTAAGCTAAGTCAGCTGACACGAACATATCACTATTTTGAAGGTTTTTAGAGCGTAAACTATAAGCAACTACCTTCTTTTTATATTGTTTTACAACATCAACATGCTCTTCATGACTATAAATATAAAATGTGAAATCTTTTTTACCACGTTTTGCATTGATAATTAAAGGAGTACCCTCATTGTGTGGCGGTGCATAATAGCGATCTAAAAATAAACCTTCGTTAAAATCATGAATAATTTTTGATTTCTTTTCGCCTACTAAGTTATTTCCGTTCATTGTAACAGTCACATTCTCTTCTTCCAGTTGTGGATGTGTTTCAAAGCGACTAATAATGGATTCAATAACAGAGTTAGGAAGGCTAGAAACGATAATTTTAAATGCTCCAAATACAACTAACATTACAATAAACCAAGTCGTCATAGTATATCATCCCCTTTATTCTATTTAATAATATAACTCATATGGTAATAGTACATATGGTGAAGTTTTGTATAATTTGTGAAAAATATGCCATTTTTACGAACGAAATATTAGAAAAATCAATTTTGTTACAAAAAGTTGAAATTGAAGTATTTTAAAAGAAAAAGGTTTATAATAAAAATATAACTAATAACCACATTACTAATTATAAGGAAGTGTAACTATGAGTACTGTAGCAATCGTATATGGTATTATTCTTTCCACAATTATTGTTTTGTTTTTTGTTGGGGTTTCACGTTATATTCATAAATGGAAAGAAGGCGTTGCGAAATTAAATCACATTGAAGAAGAACTTAGTGATTTAATGTTACATCATGGTAAGTAAACATTTATTTTTTAACTAAAAAATGTGAAGAATATCACAAAACGTGCTTTCCTAATGAAGGCATGTTTTTTTGTTATGTGAAAGTTAGACATATTCATGAGATTTTCCATACAATACAGTGTGAAATAAAATAATGATTCTTTGTGTGTAGGAAGAGTCAATCTGTTTTGTATAATTTTGTAATTTCATTCGGTATAATTATGATATAGAAGGAAATTTGTTAGAGGAGGTATATTGTGAACATATTAAAGATTATAGGAATTGTTGCAGGAGTCATTATAGTAGCCGTTATAGCTTTCTTTGTTATTATGAAGTACTACTTGTCAAAAGAAGATCCGAATTACGTATTAAAGTACATAAAAGAACATAAAAGTGATAAAACATGTTCATTACTGATTAGAAAAAATGGGGAAATACTAACATCTATAAATGAAAATGTAAAATTGCCTTTAGCGAGTACAGCAAAAATCGTAATAGCAGTTGAATTTGCTAAACAAGTATCAGAAGGGAAAATAAGTAAAGATGAACAAATTTCATTGCAGGAGCTAGAAAAATATTATGTTAAAAACACTGATGGTGGAGCACATCCTGACTGGTTAGAAGATGCCAAAGTGAGAGAATTAGTGAAAAACGGAAAAATTTCTTTAGAAGAAGTCGCTAAAGGGATGATTCATTATAGTTCTAATGCAAATACAACATATTTATTAGATAAGCTTGGATTAGAAAGAGTAAATGAAAGTATAAAAGAGTTAGAGCTTACTAGTCATGACAAGTTCTCTTCGTATACTGCTTCACTATATATGAGAGGGTATGTAGAAAATGAGCTTCATGAGCCAGAAAATCAATCATTAGAAATGATACGTAACATGTCAAAGGATGAGTATAATAAACATGTGTTACAAATTCATGAATGGATGAAAGATGAAGAAGCATGGAAGAAACGGGATATCCCATTAAAGGTAGATATGGAATTTCAGCGAATTTGGTCAGATCGATTAGTGGGTGCAAACGCTAAAGATTATATGAGTATAATGGAAAAGATAAATAGTAGAAATTATTTTCCAAAATCAATGCAAGAAGAGATCGAGAACATTTTCAAAGGAACAGTTAAAAATAGTAAGTTCGAATATGCTGGTCAAAAAGGTGGTTCTACCGCATTCGTATTGACAAAAAGCTTGTATACTACAGATAAGAAAGGGAATAAAGTAGAAATTGTCATTATGTTTAACGATATAGAAGATCAAGTTTCATATCAAAAACTGAGAAATAATATAGATTATTTTATTCAAGATGCTATAACAGATGAAGAGTTTAGAAATAAATTATAATGAAATAATTTTATTATGTAAACAAAGGGGCACTTATGAAAAGTGCTCTTTTGTAATACAGGATTTTCCAATCTTATTATTGAATATAGATGGAAAATAAGAAAGGAGGTTAAAAAATGACAACAATATATTTCGTTCGCCATGCCCATTCTACATATACAAAAGAAGAACGGGAACGACCTTTATCTGAAAAAGGGCACTGTGATGCAGAAAATGTAACGCATTTATTAAAAGATAAACATATTGATGTTGTTATTTCTAGTCCGTATAAAAGAGCAATCCAAACTGTACAAGGAATTGCGAATACATATAAATTATCAATACAAACTGAAAAAGATTTGCGTGAAAGATTATTGAGCACAGAGCCAGTATCAAATTTTAATGATGCTATGCAGAATGTGTGGAAAGATTGGAGTTTTGCATACGAAGGCGGAGAATCGAATACTGTAGCACAAAAGCGCGCTGTAATATGTATACAAAATATATTAAAAAAATATGAAGGTAAGAATATTGTAATAGGTACGCATGGAAATATTATGGTATTACTCATGAATTATTTTAATTCGAAATATGATTTGGAGTTTTGGAAAACACTTCATATGCCTGATGTGTATAAATTAAATTTTGATAAAAATCGTTTCATTTCTGCTGAAAGAATAGAGAAAACAGGTCATCGGTTAAATATTTTGTAAAAGTTTATCAAAAAAAGAGGAAAGAGAGAAGTTATTGTAGAAGTATGACTTTGTAACATAAAAAATATATGTTAAAGGAGGCTGTTTACATGTTTGAGAAAGAGAAAGAAGGGCTTATTGAAGTTCACAACGTATATGAAATTGCACCAGCAGATGGAACAATTATTGGTATGGCAACAGAAGAAGAAATGGAAATTGCTGCTGAACTAGAGCTGCAGTACTATGCCCATTCTCGTTTGCTAGAAGCAAATATTCAGTTAGACGGTTCCTCCTATAAAGAGTTATTTCAGGAGTTCCAGGAGTACGAAAGAAAATCAATGAGCTTTTGGCGAGCAATACATAAGCGTTTAGCTGTGCCATGGGCATGGGTATTACGTATTGATGTTGCGAATGGCCCTATTTATGTAAGTAATGGGAATGCGTATTACGAAGAAATCGATGATGAAGAAGATTATGAATAGATAAGTAAGGAAGCAACTTTAGTTGCTTCCTTTTTTTATTTATAGAGATTGAACAGCCTCAATAATAATATCAGGCCGATCAATTTCGATTCCGTGACCAGCATGTTCGGCAAGTATATATTGGCTATGTATTGAGAGTTGTAATTGTTCATGGATCAGTTCTTGCCACATTGATTCAAGTTGTGTCGCTTCCTCTTTTGGCATGCCACCCTCAGTCAACTGAGTGATAGAATAATGAGGATCTCTACCGATAACGATTAATGGTATTTCTAATGTTTTATATAGCTCTTTTAGTGAGAGAGCACAGTTTTTCCACTCTGATAATTCAGAAGCTGTCGCTTTATATAATGGAGGCGAGGTAGAGAATTCAATTTGCTGTTTTGATTGATCGGTGAGAATAGGTTTTAGTTCATTATAAAGTGTGTCTACATCCATTTTGGAATATATATTATATTTTTGAAACCAAACATCATCAGAATCAATTTGATCAGAAATTGGTAAATGAAGTTCATCTAAACAGTGTAAGTTCATCGAAGTAGAATCAACTAAAATAAGTGCTTGCAGCTTATCTTCATGTAACATCGCAAAATGTTGTGCACATAAGCCTCCGTAGGAATGCCCGATGAGAATGATTGGCCCGTGAATATCTAGTTTTTGTAGTAACATATGAAGTTCTTTTGTAACTTGCCTTATTGTACGTGGCTGATTTCCTAGCTCACTTTTCCCGTAACCTGGGCGATGGTATGAAACAACTGTAAAGTGCTTTGAAAGCTTTTCTATAATAGGAAACCAATCATAAAATGAGCAACTCATTCCGGTTTGAATGACTACAGTTTGTTTACCACCTCCTTTTATATGTACTTCTATATTTTGCCCCATTATTTCTACAAATTTATGAATGTTAATTCCTCCTAAGCTTGAAATAATTTTTGAAAAGCAAAAACGATACACCAAACACCTATACCGAGTAGGACAGATGTACTAAGTGTAAATGAATTTTTTAAACCAATATAGACAATAAATAATAGTAGTGCTGATGCGGGGAATCCATATAATACCCCTAAAGCAAATTCACTCAATTCTTGTTTATTCCCGCCTTCAAATGAAATCCAAAATAGACTAAGTAAACTCACGAGAGGAAGGGCAGCAATAAAGCCACCTATCGTACTATAATGTTTGGCGACTTCAGTAATAACGCCGATAATAAGTGCCGAAACGATTACTTTAACGAGGAAATGCATATTTTGCCTCCTTCGCTAATAAGGAAAATGCTTTTTCAATTAATTGTTGTTCTTCTTTTGATAACTGTGATTCTAATATTTTTATCTTTTCTTTATCTAGTAAAGTATGTTTTTCTAATACTTCAATTCCTTCGATTGTTAATGTAAGGTTTACCACTCTTTCATCTTTTTTATTTCTCTCTTTAACGATGAAACCCTTTTGAATAAGGCGCTTTATATGTTCAGATGCTGTGTTATGAGAAAGACTAAGCTCAGTAGCGACTTTTCCAATTGTTATATCTTTCTCACGAGAAACGATTTGTAAAATACGAATTGCTTGGTGGGAAAGGTTGTCCTCGTATTCGTATCGTAAGTGATAATAAATGCTCTCCCAATGTTGATTAATGTTGTTCATAATAATAAATCCCCTTTTTATATCGTATAGTAAGATATATTCGTCGTTTTAGAAATAAAATCCTTTTATTTGGATAAAAAATGTTGAAAAAGTTTATTTTTATTGAAATATAAGGTAATCTATGTGTAAAGGTATACATTTAGCAAGAGAGAGGATGATAGTTGTGAATACATTCAAATGGATGAGTCATGAACAGATGTATGTAGATGAAATACATGTTGAAAAATGTGGTCCTCTTTCAGTCGGCGTATATGGGGGAAATCAAGAAAGTGATGCATATGAACGAGGAGATGCGGTACTTGCTTGGTGGGACCCTGAATTACAATTTGAATTTGTTATGATTTTTGATACACACCACAAAACAAAAAATATTGATTATATAATAGAAGCAATTTCGGAAAGAAAAGAGAAATTAAAAGAGTTATTCTCATATCCAATACATTTAGCTTTTCATCATACACATATGTACTTATTAGCGTTATTTACAGATGAGTTATTTATTAAAAAGTGTGATCAAGATGATGAGGAACTCGCTTGCTTAATTTGTTTACGAAAAGGCGAATTTTTATATTGGTTATCAGTTGGTGATTGTTTCGCGTATTTATTCCATTCTGAGAAAACGAAAAATGGAAAAGGACGATTAAATAAACGGAAAAATTACGAATATATTGGCAGAAAAAATATTTTTGCAGCAAATACACCTTGCTTTACGTCAGGTGTAAGAGGATTAGAAAAAGGAATGAATCACATTGTAATGGCAACAGATGGCATTTTAGAGTGTGACAAACGAAGGTTTGATGATGATCAATCTTTAGTAGAAGTATTACATGACGGGAATAGCTTGCAGATTGAGCCAGTATTAACAAATGTACTGCAGTGGAAAGGTAGAGATTGTGCCACGATTATTGGATGGTCTATCGATACTGATAATAACCAATGTGCTAATTAATATAAAAGGAGTTCAAGGCTTTTATCCTTGAACTCCTTTTTGTTAAGCAATATGGATATGATATGTTTTTAACCATTCATTTACTTGTAGCATATACTCCATGGCACTTCTTGCTTCAAAATTGTTAATCTCTTTATTACTTTGATCAGCAATTGAAAGTAAGATGGAATGATTAATAAGTGAGAAAATAGGATTGTTTTTATTGATACACATATCAAGTGTTAAATTACGGATTGTTTGTAAGTAGTGTGGATCTTGTGAAGTTGGATAAGCGCTTTTTCTTCTATTGCGTACATCGTCAGGTAAAGCTGGTTGTAGTGCTCTACGTAAAATGCCTTTTTCGATATTATCAATACTTTTTATGTTGAAAGGAACATTCCATAAATATTCAACTAATCTATAATCGCAAAACGGTACACGAACTTCAAATCCAACAGCCATACTCATACGATCTTTACGGTCAAGTAAGAAAGGAAGGAATCTTGTTAAAAATAAATAAAACATTTGACGTTGTTTCGCGGATTTTTTACTTTCGCCTTCAAGAGTAGGTACTTCAAGTATCGCTTCTTGGAATCGTGTATCAATATAGTCTTCTAGATTACATTGGTTACTTACTTCATTTAGTAGAAGAGGAGATGTATTTTTCCAATTTGTTAGCCAAGGAAACTTATCTACATATAGTAGTTCTTCTTGATGAAACCAAGGATATCCACCGAATACTTCATCAGCTGATTCGCCGGATAAAGCTACGGTCGCATCTTTTTTCATTTCGCAAAATAGTAAATATAGTGAAGTTTCCATTTCACCAGCACTCGGTAAATCTTTCGCATGAAGGGGAACGAATAAGTCATTTGCTAATTCTTCAGCATTCACAATAATATCATGATGCGCTGTCCCTACATGTTCAGAAACGCGTTTTACCCAAGGTGCGTCTAAACCAGTGCGAGCAAATGTCAGTTCGAAATCTTTTGCGCTATTTACAAAGTCAACAGAATACGTATGAAGTGTTTTATTTTCAGCAGCAAATTCTTTACCCGCAAGTGCAGTAATACCGCTAGAGTCTAATCCGCCTGATAACATACAAACGAGAGGAACATCGGCAATTAATTGTCTTTTTACTGTATCTTGTAAAATAGATAAAATATGCGAAGATGTATCTTCTATAGAGTCTGTATGGAACTTACTTTCTAAATTCCAATACTTCGTAACTACTTTTTTATGACGTGTAAATGTTATAGAATGTCCAGCACGTACTTCTTGAATATGTTTAAAGACGCCACATCCTGGAGTGCGAAATAAGCCTAATCCAAATATTTCATTTATTCCATTCGCATCAATTTCAGCAGGGACAGATGGATGCGCTAATAATGCTTTAATTTCAGAGCCGAAAATAATACTGCCATTTCTTTCTGTAAAAAAGAGTGGTTTTACACCTAAATGATCTCGTGCTAAAAACAATTGTTGCTTCTGATCATCCCATAAGGCAAAAGCGAAAATTCCGTTTAAATGTCGTACGCAGTCTTCTTTCCATTCTAAATAAGCATGTAGTAATACTTCTGTATCTGAATGGGTTTCAAATGCATGCCCACATTTTTGAAGTTGCTCTCTCAGTTCACGGAAATTATAAATTTCTCCATTATAAGTAAGAGCATACGTATAATCACCAGCACGAAATGTCTTAGGCTGTGTCCCGCCTTCTGGATCAATTACAATTAAACGCCGGTGTGCAAAGGCCGCATGAGGTGAAAACCAAAATCCTTCAGCATCCGGACCACGATGCTGAATACTATTTGCCATCTTTTTTAAAATAACATGTTGATTTGAAAGGTCTTCTTTCCAATCTACCCAACCTGTAATTCCACACATACACATCTCATCTCCTAATTTTTAAAATAGATTAATGAAATAAAATGTACACTAAATTAAAGAGTGACTATATAAATAGTGTACTACATGAATTAAATTACAGACTTGAGAAAGTTTTCTTTGAATGCATAGTTATGTGAGAAAATGGCTAAGGGAAAGTATTCCATTACATACAAAAAATAAAAAAGATGAGAGAAAAAATTTTCTCAGACGTTATATAGGGTGTAAAAGCTTTTACAAAACAATAAGGGGAATCGCTACATGAAATCAAATGAGAAAAATTTTATAAAAAGATTACAGCGGCAAAAAGAAGACGCGTTAGAATTCGTTGTCGATACATACTTACCACTCATAAAGGGGATCACGCATAAAGTTCTACTTCCCATTCAAAATGATGGACTCATAGAGGAATGTATAAACGATATATTTCTTTCCATTTGGAATAACGCAAATAAATTCCATGGAGAGCCGAGTGATTTTAAAAAGTGGATTGCAGCGATTGCGAAGTTTAAAGCAATTGATTATTACCGGAAATCGACTAAAACAGTAGAAATCATTTCAGATGAGTTTCATGTCAGTACAGAAAAATCAGCAGAAGACGAATTAATCGTTATGGAAGATAGGGAAGAATTATTGAAGCTCATTAATCAATTAGAACCGCTAGATCAAAAGGTGTTCATTATGAAATATTTACTTGGTATGAAGACAGAGGAAATAGGTGACAAGTTAGGATTAACTCGGGCAGCAATTGATAATCGAGTGTACCGGGGGAAAAAGAAACTACAACAAAATGCTACGAAAATTAGTTTTGGAGGTAGTGCAATATGAAAGACATTTATGAACTATTAAATGATATTGATATAGATGAAAAAGAACTAGAAGAAATTGAGGCTTCTGAAATTGAAAAGGAAAAAGTAAAACGAAATGTAAAACAATCGATACGTACGAAGAAAAAGATGAAAAGTTGGAAAAAAGGTGTCGCTGCTGCATCTATTTTAGTAGGATTATCAATTGCAACACTCGGTATCGGATTTCCTACATATGCTGGGGGATTGCCAATTGTAGGTGACATATTCCGATTTTTAGATAATGGTAGAACAGGGTTATATGAAAACTCTAAAGCTGACGCAGGGAAGATAATGGAGCCTCATTATAATTATAAACAATACGCTACAGTACTAAATATGACAAAAGAAAGCAAGGGAATAAAGATAACGATTAATGATGCGATTTTTGATGGGAAGACAATATCAATAAACTATTCTATAGAAAGTAACAGAGATTTAGGCGAGAATCCAATTACGTTGGATTTTTTAACTATTAAAGGAGCAGGTGCCCAATCAGGTAGCAATAAAATTACTAAAGTCGCAGATAGAAAATATACAGGTTTAATCAAAACAAGTAGCGATCTAGTTGGTAGTAAAGAAACTATAGTAAATGTTGAATGGATTGTACAAAGTATAGCCATTTTAGAAACTGAAGAAGAGATAAAAGGGGATTGGAATTTTAATATTAATCTAAAAGGAATAGAAAATAAAGAGCAATTGATTGGAGGTAGTACAGAAAAAGATGGTGTCAAAGTAAATATGGAGAGAATGGAAATAACACCAATTTCGTTTATTCTATACTACAACCAAGAAGTATCTCAAGAGATAAGGGGTGTATGGGATGGAGTAGATGTCGATTTAGAAGTGAGAGATGATTTAGGTAATCAGTATTATGGAGAAGGAAATGGAGGTTCAGGTGAAGATTCTTATAATTTTAATTGGAGTAAAACATTCCAACAACTTAATGAGAACGCTACTAAGTTAATAATAACACCTCACGTTAATTTAAGAATCCACACTTCTGAAAATTATGAATCGGTAACAATAGTTGAAGGACAAGTAAAGGAGCGTTTTGTACCTCGAAGACTGGGAGGCAATCAGGCTATTGTGTTAGATAATATTGTAATCGACTTAAAGAAATAAAAGAAAGACTGCCTAAAACCATTAGGCAGTCTTTTTTACATCAATAACTAGTTACGAGTAACGCATGCGGATGCTGCGTTTTATATTCATCTTTCCACGGAATATTTAGTTGTTCCCACGATTCGCCGCTATCATTGGATTGAAAGACGCCATTGTTATTTAACGTGTAGAACGTATGTGGTTCGGCTTCGTTTGTCGCAAACATCGAAATGACTGTACCGATTGCAGATGGTAGTCCTTGTTGTACTTGCTGGAAAGGAGTATCTTTCGTTTTTCGATAAATATAAGACTCATAAGGGATACGATGATGAGCGAGATCAGCACTTGGCGCGGCAGAAACGAGAATCGTATCACAATCAGCTGGATCAATTGCCATGCTGTATAAATAATGATGTTCAAGTCCTGCACTACATGAGATCCAGCTGTTTCCATTGTTATAACTCTCAAGATAAGCACGATCAGGTCCGCCCATAAATCCGTCACCACATGATGCGTAAAGGCGATTTGGTGCTTCAGGGTGCATAAGTAATTGATGAGCATCGATAGGAGCACCGAATTTTTTATCAATCCATGTATGCCCTTTATCGTTACTTTGAATAACAGCACCAGCTTCGATTGAAACGTGTATTGTATTAGGGTTGTTTGGGTCAACTGTAATCCAGCGTACGTGATGGGTAAAAGGTCTAGGCGGAAATGCCCACGTATAAGAAGATAATAATGATTTCATATTTTTAAGTTCAGTCCACGTTTCACCACCATTTTCAGAGCGAAATAAAGCGCTTGGTTCTGTGCCGACATAAACGACACCATATCCGTTAACTTGTTCATTTGAGCTTATTGTTATGGAAGTGATAGAGGAGTGCAAAATACCATCTTCTTTAGGGAAATCAAAGTAACGATAAGAATCTCCAATTGGTCGCCATGAATCCCCACTATCGTCACTTAACCATAGACCTCGTCCAAATGTTCCGCAATATACACGATTCTTTTGAAATGGATCAACAGCGATACAGGTAGGTTGCATATTTTTTAAGTGATAAGTCGTTTCATAGTTATCATTGTGTTCTTTCACTACAACAAGTTCACGTTCCATACAGAGAAATAAACGTTTCATTTAAGTAACCTCCTTAAAAATTCTTTCATTAGTAAACAATATGAAAATAAAAAAGAAGTAGTCTTGTTTTATTTGAGAAAAAGGGATTGTTTAAAAAATAGCGAAGTGTGTATACAGAGGAAGCGGGCGTTTACAATCAGTCAATTCGGGATAAAGATGGGGAGTTTGTTTCATACTAACATACAGATATTGTACTTAAAGGAGTATAAGTATGGGACATTCGCATGATCATGGTCATTCAAAAAATAAAAAGGCGTTACTAATTGCCTTCCTACTAACAACAAGTTTTATGATTGCAGAAGTTGTTGGTGGATTTGTAACAAATAGCTTAGCACTACTATCTGACGCGGGGCATATGCTAAGTGATGCAGTATCTTTAGCTTTAAGTTTACTTGCGTTTAAAATCGGAGAAAAAACAGCAACAACTGCGAAAACATACGGGTATAAGCGAGTCGAAATGTTAGCAGCATTATGTAACGGTGTCGTTCTTATTGTCATTTCGGTATACATTTTTATTGAAGCAATCCGTCGTTTTAAAGAACCAGTTGAGATTGCTAGTAATGGGATGCTCATTATTGCAGTCCTTGGTCTGCTTATTAATATTTTATCAGCCTGGATATTAATGAGGGGCGGAGATGTGAAAGGTAATTTGAATTTAAGAAGTGCTTTCCTGCACGTACTAGGCGATCTATTGGGTTCCGTCGGAGCGATTATTGCTGCGTTACTTATTAAATTTTTCGGATGGACTGCTGCAGATGCGATTGCTAGTATTCTTGTGTCTATTTTAGTCATTATTAGTGGATGGCGTGTAACACGTGATACGGTTCATATATTAATGGAAGGTGCACCACAGCACATAAATGTTGAAGAGGTAAAAAGTACGTTATTAATTATTCCGATTGTAAAAGAAGTTCATGATTTGCACATATGGTCTGTCACATCAGATTTTCAAGTATTAACATGTCATCTTATTATTAAAGGGAATGAAACGCAAAGTGTATTAAAAGAGGCTACGTATGTATTAAAGGAGAAATTTCATGTAGAACATGTCACCATTCAAGTAGAAATAGATGGTGAATTTAATCATGATGAGACAACTTGCAAAGTATGAAAGAAAAAGGATAAGAAAAAGTGTCATAACATTTTTCGCACGGCATACATATATATAATGTGGCCACAAATACTTTGCAAGGTAAATATTTCATGAAATTACTTTACTTATAAAGAGTCATCTTTTATAATCAAAAGTGGTAATTGATAAAGATTATCATTTTCAATGATCGTAGAAAGGAGTTTTTTAAAAGATGAGTAGTCAACTCCGTTTTGCTGTTGAAAATCGTAAGAGGCATTTAATTGATGAGTTAATTGGAGCAGGTGTGTTTAAGATTCGCGACCGACAATTATACGAGCTGTCTTTAGAGGAATTGGAAAAAGAGTACGAAGATATGGAAGATTATGCAAATATCCAGGCGTAGCTATATAGATTAGTAAAAGGAGAACTGGTTACGATTTTGTGTAACCAGCTCTCCTTTTATTTCGTAGAAATTATTTTTTGTATTTCTTTCATGGGACGGAGCCAGTTTTGGGTCATTATTTGTTCCATTTGTTTTTCGTCCTGCTTCTGTAATGCTTGAATGATAGAGTGATGTTCTTCAATAGATTGACTTGCTGGAACAAAGTTTTGGAAAAACAAATATTCAAGACGTAAAACGTGAAGTTGCATATTTTCTAGAAAGGGTTCAATATATTGGTTTTTAGCAATAGAAGAAATTGTATTGTGGAATTGTATATCTAATTCTAAAGCTTGTTTTGCGTTTTTTTTCTCTATAGATTGCTGAAAATGCTCATTTATTTCAGAAAGTAGTTGAATATCAGCGTCTGTAATGTTTTGAAGAGCTTGCTTTCCTATAATAGAGTGAAGACCAGCCATCGTTTCATAAATGATAGATACGTCGTCTAACTTAATAGGAGCAATTTTCGTTTTTTGCCCTGGTACCATTTCCACTAATCCAGAAAGCTCTAATATTTGAAGTGCTTCTCTTACAGGTGTTCTGCTTACTCCTAGTGCCTCAGCCAATTCCCCATCATTAATTTTTTCATTGGGCTTCAGTACACCTTCAATAATCCAATTTTGTAGTTGATTTAAAACGAGTGATTTTGCTGAAACTCTTCCTGGTTTTTTATAATTTTGAGGGACAGGCATAGTGAATTCAATCCTTTCATTGTATATTTTCCTTTTTTACATGAACAAGCTTTAATTTTTGTTTCCCTTCATCCGGCTTTTGGCTTAAGATGAGCACCATTACAATGACACAAAAAGCGCCTAATAACTGAAAAGATTGAAATGGCACTTGCAATATAAGTACAGAAGAAATAATAGCTGTGAGTGGTTCTGTGCAACCAAATAATGTTGTTTCTTTCGGAGTCAGGTATCGTATGCTGTCTAAGTATAAATAAAAGGCAATAAGTGTCCCGAAAATGACGACAAATGTGATGAGCGGTAGGGTACTTAGTTTTACATATTTCATAGTTGATAATAAAATGAATTCGTTTGTAGAAATAAAGTGTACAATCGTTACACCAATACCCCCAATAATCATGCCCCATCCAACGATAACGGAGGAAGACCATTTTTCTAACAATTCCTTTGAATATAAACTATAAAAAGCGAGAGATAATCCAGATAAAATCCCCCAAATAATAGCTGGTGTAGAAACAGCCAAGTTATGAACAGACCCGTTTGTTAGTAAGAGAAAAGTACCTACTAATGAAAGGGTAATTGAAATGAAATCAATTTTTGATGGACGAACGTTCCATTTGAAAAGTAAGTATACAGTGATGAATATAGGAGCTAAATATTGTAATAATGTTGCCACGGCAGCATTTCCTTCTTTAATTGAAGCGAAATACGTATACTGTACAGCAAGCATACCGAATAGACCAAACAAAATCATTTTAATAGCATCAGATTTTTGTTTCCAAATGCCAAATATCTCTTTTTTTCTCGTTCCGAATGAGGAAATAATGAGCAAAATAATTCCAGATATAAGTAAACGGATCGTAACTAACCATTCGGTTGAAACATTGTCATATTGAAAAAGTTGTTGTGCAGCTGTTCCAGACAAGCCCCATAAACAAGCACCGATTACAACCATAATGATTCCTTTTAAACGATTCGAATCCATAATGTATAGAGTCCTCCTTTCAAGAAATATATCGTATACAATATGCAATATATCACGAAAAGAATTAAAAACAAACTGAAATTTCTTACTTAATGTAAAGTTGTTATTCAAATTAAAGATGTTTGTTAGATCAGAGAACGATAAAATAGAAAGGCTTCCGTTTACAGAAGCCTTTCTATTTTGAATTATGAAGTGTAAGTAAAAGCTGGAATAGGATCAATAAATGTGTTCCAGTTTTGTCTCATTTCTTTTTCTGTTAATAGACAATCATCTAATGATTGTTCAATTAACGAACGGTTCATATCAATTCCAATAAATACGAGTTCGGTTATTCGATCTCCATATTGTTTATCCCAGTTTTTCAATACTTCTGGTTCTTCTGCAATCATTTGATTTCTTTCAGTTTCAGGTAATGCGGCTATCCATTCACCGGCTCCTTGAATTGTAATAGAGGAGCCTGCTTGAGATAGAAGCCCTATTATATTATTACGAGATGCCAGCCAGAAGAATCCTTTCGCTCTTACAACATCTAAAGGCCATTTTTCTAGCCAATTCATAAGGCGCTCGGGATGGAAAGGATATTTGCGGCGGTAAACAAAAGAAGTGATACCGTATTCTTCTGTTTCCGGTGTATGATGGTCACTGTTTAATTCTTGTATCCAGCCGGCCGATTGACTAGCTTCTTCATAATTAAATAGATTTGTGTTTAAAATTTCTTGTAATGGTACTTTGCTAAACGAAGATTCAAGAACTTTTGCATTAGGATTTAATTTTTTTAGTAAATGATGAAGCTCTATCACATCTTCTTTTTCTAGCAAATCTATCTTATTAAGAATAATTACGTTTGCAAACTCAATTTGATCTATTAATAAATCAATAACTTCCCGTGTGTCATTCTCATCGATTGCTTGTTTTCGGTCTAATAAACTTTCTCCATCTGCAAAATCATCCCAAAATCTATTTGCATCTACAACTGTAACCATCGTATCGAGGCGACAATTTTTCGTTAAATCAATGGTAAGAACTTCGTCTGTATAAGTAAACGTTTGAGCAACTGGAATAGGCTCACTTATACCAGAAGATTCAATAATAATATAGTCAATATCACCATTTTCCACAAGACGATTCACTTCTATCATTAAATCTTCTCGTAGTGTACAACAAATACAGCCATTTTGAATTTCTACTAGTTTTTCCTCCGTACGTGAAAAACCACCCTTTTTTATAAGAGATGCATCAATGTTTACTTCGCTCATATCATTAACGATAACAGCTACTTTTAAGTTATTCTTATTAGTTAAAATGTGATGTAGTAAGGTAGTTTTTCCAGATCCTAAAAAACCACTTAATACAGTGATAGGTACTTTTTTCATGAAATGATCTCTCCTTTAAATCGTAATGATTACGTTTTATATTAAACGATGGGAAAAGAAAAATCAATAATAAATCATAATGATTACGATTTAAGAATAGAAATAGACTATAAAATTCGTGCTGTAGTATGAAGGATTTGGACAAGCACATGTTTACATATAAATAAAATGGAGGCGAGAAGCTTGGTCTTTAATAGAGTTTCAAAAGAATTAGTAGGCATAGCTCTTATCGCTATGTTTCTCTTTTTATTATTTTTTGTAGATTTTACAAGTCTAGTAAATTTGCACAAAAATATACCGCAGGAATGGCTGAATGTGAATACGGTATTTTTAAGTATCATTTTTGAAGCAATACCTTTTATTTTATTAGGGGTAATTGTTTCTTCATTTATTCAAGTGTTTGTGACGGAAGATATGATTCAAAAAGTAATGCCGAAATCTCCAATTGTTGCAATGATTCCAGCAGTATTTGTGGGAGTTCTTTTTCCAATGTGTGAATGTGTCATTATACCAATTGTAAGAAGGCTCATTCAAAAGGGGTTACCACTTCATGTAGGCATTGTTATTTTACTGAGTGCACCCATTATGAATCCAGTTGTTCTTTTATCTACTGTATATGCGTTTCAAAAAAATGATTACGTTGTATATGCACGCTTTGGGATAACAATTCTAGTTGCTCTATTCATAGGTCTAATTGTGTATTATTGCTATCGCGAAAGAAATGTTTTAAAAGACGTAGAGGTTTCAGTTCAAACAAGCAAAAAAAAGAGTTGGAAAGATGTTATGAATCACACTGTAGATGAGTTTTTTGATACTGGTAAGTATTTATTGATAGGTGCTTTTTTAGCAAGTGTATTTCAAACGTTTTTTGATCGGAATGTACTGGATGTAGTAGCACATAACGAAGTAATTGCTCCCGTTATTATGATGGGGTTTGGTTATGTTTTATCAATTTGCTCTGCAGCCGATGTTTTTATAGCGGCATCTTTTGGACATGTCTTCTCAGTAAAGGCACTTCTCGCCTTTCTTGTGTTTGGGCCTATGCTTGATATGAAAAATACGTTAATGCTATTTGCATATTTTCAAAAGAAATTTGTATTCTTTTTGATGGGAATTGTCATTGTATCTGTGTATACCATCCTGCAAATCATAATGTTATAGGAGGTGAGAAAGAATGGAGAAAGAGGAGCAGAAGGCATATCATCGCTATATTCGTGGAATTATTTTAATTGGTTTAGCAATGCTCTTATTTAAACTACTTGTAACAGGGAATATTTATAATTTTATCGCTCCAAAAATGATTAAATTTACGTATATAGCTTTTGTAGTGATTTTACTTCTTGGTTCTTTACAAGTTTGGAGAGAAAAAGAGGGTGATTGTAATTGTTGTAAGCACCATACAGCATTAAAATCAGGGATAAAAAGTTTCTTTGTATATGTTTTATTTGTTGTTCCGATAGTTAGTGCTTTTCTCTTTGGAAGTGTAACAATTGATGGAAGTTTAGCAGGAAAAAGGGGTATGAATCAAAGTGTACAGGCGAGAAGTATGGAAGGTAACGAAAAAGAGGGGAAACAGGATGATTTTGATGGGCAAGAGGTATTCGATGATCCAGATGAAACATCAAATTTATCAACGACTTATGAAACGGAAGAGCAAGTAGTAAAAAGTATGTTAGGACAACGAAAAATACAAGTAGAGGATAAGGATTATGTTCAAACAATGAGTATAATTGGTCAAAATGTAAAAGGATTTAAAGGGAAAGAAATTACATTCTCAGGGTTTATGTATAATGATAAGGATGTGACGGGTAATAAAGCGGTAGTGGCTCGATATGGCATAACTTGTTGTATTGCGGATGCATCAGTCTGGGGGATGATTGTTACGGGGAAAAATGTTGAAAATATTCCAGAAGAAACATGGGTGAAAATAACAGGATTATTAGATGAAACGACATATAAAGGAACAGTCTTTTCACTTGTAAAAGTAAACAAAATCGAGAAAATTAATAAGCCAACTGACCCATATGTATATGATGTTTTACCTCAATAGAAAAGAATAAATTCTTCATATTTTCATGAAATAGAATCATAATCATGGCGATAAAAAAATAAAGATAAGAGTAATTTGGTTTGTTAAAAATATGTGCAGAAGGAGTTATGCGATGAACTGGGTTACTCATAAACCATCATTTGAATTTGAAACATTTAGTCCTATTATTCGGTCACAATCTGCGTGGAGTGGACATTTAGATTTTGCATATGACTTAGTACGATTTGAAAAACCAGAAACTTTAGTCGAGCTAGGTACACATTTAGGAGCTTCCTTTTTTAGTTTTTGTCAGGGAGTAAAAGATGGAGGGTTATCGACTAAATGCTTTGCAGTAGATACTTGGGCTGGAGATGGGCACACAGGTCCATATGGAGAAGGGGTTTTTCAAATAGTAGAAAAAGTAGTGAGCGATAACTACCTTAATATAGGAAATTTAATTCGATCTACTTTTGATGATGCTGTAGACCGGTTTCAAGATGAAACGATAAATCTTTTGCATATTGATGGATATCATACGTATGAAGCTGTTTCTCACGATTATAACACCTGGCTGCCTAAAGTCGCGAAAAATGGTATTGTATTATTTCATGATATTGAAGTTAGAAGTGGTGATTTCGGCGTATATAAGTTTTGGGATGAGGTAAAAGCGAAGTACCCTCATTTTCAATTTGCGCATTCATATGGACTGGGAGTGTTATTTCCGAAGGGTTGTAGTGATAAGTTTGAGGAAATACTTAAAAATAAAGAAGAAATACAAAATATGTATAAATAAAGGTAGGGCATGCATCATTTTTATGATGTGTGTCCTATTTTTGCGTGGGAAATAATGGTGTGAATTAAAAAGTGAAGA
Source organism: Bacillus cereus group sp. BfR-BA-01347 (assembly GCF_022663835.1). Lineage (NCBI taxonomy): Bacteria > Bacillati > Bacillota > Bacilli > Caryophanales > Bacillaceae > Bacillus > Bacillus cereus group sp. BfR-BA-01347. The sequence continues at coordinate 303,942 of NZ_JAKUGG010000001.1, forward strand.
TAGTTGTAAAAAGTTTTGTTGCAGCAAATATTAAAAAAGTTAGTATGGGATTTTTCTTTGTAAATAAAGTGAAGCTTTAATACGTTCATGTCAGTCCGGGATGTTACAGTAGTTAATTTCTTACCTAAGTGCTTTGCGCTTACTGAATTTTAAGGCGGAGGTCTTATTGGCCGAAAATATCGGGATAAATAAAAATACAACATTTTTTATATTTTTCATTGCGAAAAACGTAATCTACTTTTACAATAGAAAGGGTTGTGAATATATTATACTGGAAAAATAAATCGAAATAATATGAAAATTTTGTTTTGTCTTCGCTAATTGTATATTACATACATGTAAGACGACATACGTCATGTTATCGACTTGTAAGGAGAGAAAAAAATGAAAAGTGTAAGATTACCATCGATGCTAGAAATCATAGTTCTTTTATTACTATTTCTTGCTGTTGTCTTTTCCTTCCAAACGATTTTTGATCTCCCAATTCAATTAGCGCTATTTATTTCATGGTTTTTAGTAATTGCGCTTGGATTAAGATTAGGATTTCGTTATCAAGAATTGCAAGATGCAATTACGAAAGGGATTTCTAACGGATTAGAAGCAATACTGATTTTAGTTGCAGTAGGTGCTTTAATTGGAACATGGATTGCTGGTGGGGTAGTACCAACATTAATTTATTATGGATTAGAATTTATTCACCCTAGCATATTCCTATTAGCAACATTAATTATTTGTTCTATAACTTCTATCGCGACAGGAACGTCTTGGGGAACAGTAGGAACAGCAGGTATTGCTATGATGGCGATTGGTGAAGGACTTGGTTTACCACTTCCGCTTGTTGCTGGTGCAGTTCTTTCAGGAGCTTATTTCGGCGACAAATTATCACCACTTTCTGATAGCACAGTTCTTGCAGCTTCTATGGCGAAAGTAGATGTTATTGCTCACGTTCGAGCTATGCTCGTATTAGATGTTCCGGCTTATATTATTACTAGTATTATGTTTACTGTAGCTGGTTGGATGTATGGCGGAGATAATGTTGATTTGAATCGAGTAGAATTTTTAAAAGAAGCTTTATTAAAGCAATTTGATATTAAAATATGGATGCTTGTTCCGGCGATCATTGTTATCGTTCTATTAGCAATGAAGAAACCGTCTATGCCAACAATTGCAATGGGAGCTTTAATTGGTGCAATTTGGGCAACTCTTTTCCAAGGGATGAACTTTGGAGAAGCGATTGGAACAGCTTATAACGGATTCTCAATTCAATCTGGTGTTGAGTTTGTTGACAAGTTATTAAACCGTGGTGGAATTAACGGTATGCTTGGCTCAGTAGCTGTTATTATTTTCGGTTTAGGATTTGGTGGATTACTTGAAAAACTAGGTGTTTTAAAAGTAATCGTATCAAAATTTGAGAAGAAATTAAATTCTGCAGGTAATGTAACGTTGTCTACATTAATCGTGGCATTCTTAGCTAATATATTTGGTTGTGCGATGTATGTATCACTAATTTTAACACCAAAAATTATGGAAGATAGCTATGATAAATTAAAAATAGACCGTCGTGTATTAGCACGTAACTCAGAAGTAGGTGGAACGTTAACTTCAGGTATGGTTCCATGGTCTGATAATGGTATTTTTATGGCTGGTATTTTAGGTGTAGCAACGTTCTCATACGTTCCGTTTATGTGGTTAAGCTTCGTATCGTTAATTTTAGCAGTTATTTATGGATATACAGGCAAATTCATCTGGTATGTAGATGATGCAGATAAAGGAAAGCAAGCATCATAAAATAAAAATCACCTTCTACAATATGTAGAAGGTGATTTTTTTATTTTGTAATAGCATCTGCTGAAGTTATTTCATTCTCATATTTAGCAATTTTTTGTTGTATCTTTTTTAAGTTTTTTTCAGTGTCTTGGATAAGCTGTAAGACATTGGTCTCCTGTTGTTTCATTAATTCCAACCGTTGAAAGATGGTAGATTCTCCTTCCATAGACCAGTCGATAAATTGTTTTATTTTTTGAATAGGCATACCAGTGTTTTTTAAACACAAAATCATTTCTAAATATTTGAGTGCTTCTTCATCAAAAACTCGATCTCCTTTTTCATTTCTTTGCAGAAAAGGGAACAGTCCTTGTTTATCGTAATAACGTATTTGAGAAATAGTTAAGTGTTGCATTTTGGCGACTTGCCCAATTGTATAATACATATCATTCATCCTTTTGTTACCAAGGTATAATGCCATTTTTATTTAGTATTTTACCATTATAGTTTGTTTCACTTAATGCATATTTAATAATAATTTTAGCACTTTCAGTGGTTGTATGGCCACCGGGGGAATTTCCATTAAGATCTGTAGTTGTAAAACCAGGAGTTACCCCAAATACTTCTGGACCGTTAGTAGCAAATTCTTTACTAAAAGCTAATGTTAAAGCATTAATAGCTGTTTTGGAAGAATTATATCCTAGTGTATTGATTGGATGTGTTTCACCATTAGCAAACATTGTTAGTGAGGCCATGTCAGTAGTTATATTTATTATTTTACTGTTGTTTGAATTCTTTAATAATGGTAAAAAGGCTTGTATCATTTGGAAAGTTCCAAAAAAATTAACTTCAAATCCTTGGCGTAAAGTTTCAATATTTAATTCACTAGGTAGTGTATTGAAGTCTAGCGCTATGCCTGTGTTATTAATTAATAAATGTAAGTGGTCAGTCGTTTCGTAAATTTTCTTTGTTGCTTCTTGAATGGATTGTGAATTTGAAATATCTACTTGAATATAGGAAACGTTTGAAACATTTAAAGATTCTACGGCTTGTTGTCCAAGTTGTTCATTACGAGCACCTAAAAATACGTGATAATCTTTTTCTGCTAATTGACGAACAAGTTCATATCCAATTCCTTTATTCGCACCTGTTATAAAAGCATATTTTTTCATATTGAATTCCTCCAGTAGTGTTATAGTAGGTTACAATGGAAAGGATACAGCCTAAACTTAAGTTTAGGTCAAGAGGAATTTTTTAAAATACATATAGAATATCTATATATAAGAGTGAGAATTCTTATCATTTAAGAGAAAGTCTGTTATTATAAGAGATGTAGGTATTATATTTTCAAGGGGATGAAAACATGGAGTACAGAATTGAAAGAGATACATTAGGAGAAATAAAAGTTCCAGCTGATAAATTATGGGCAGCACAAACACAACGTAGTAAAGAAAACTTTCCAATTGGAACAGAGCAAATGCCGCTTGAAATTGTAAAAGCATTTGCAATTTTAAAGAAGAGTGCAGCGCTTAGCAATCAAAAATTAGGAAAGCTATCACAAGAAAAAGCAGAAGCAATTGTAGAAGCTGCTGATGAAGTGATTGCAGGGAAATGGAATGAACATTTTCCGCTTGTCGTATGGCAAACAGGTAGTGGTACACAGTCAAACATGAATGTGAATGAAGTAATTGCAAATCGTGGGAATCAAATTTTGAAAGAGAAGGGATCTGACGTACATATTCATCCAAATGATGATGTGAACATGTCACAAAGTTCAAATGATACATTTCCAACGGCACTTCATGTAGCTTGTGTAATCGCAGTAGAAAATCACGTATTACCAGCAATTACGAAATTAAAAGAAACTTTAGCAGAAAAAGTAACTGCATTTGAACATATTATAAAAATTGGTCGTACACATTTACAAGATGCAACGCCGTTAACTTTAGGGCAAGAAATTAGCGGATGGCACCGTATGCTTGAAAAAACAGAGCGTATGATTGCAGAGAGCAATACATATATGAAAGAGTTAGCAATTGGTGGAACTGCGGTTGGAACAGGTATTAATGCTCATCCTAAATTTGGTGAGATGGTATCAGAGGAAATTAGTCAATTTACAGGTAAACAATTTGTTTCTGCACCAAATAAGTTCCATGCATTAACGAGCCATGATGAAGTTGTATATACTCACGGTGCATTAAAAGCATTAGCTGCGGATCTAATGAAGATCGCTAACGATGTACGTTGGCTTGCAAGTGGTCCACGTAGTGGTCTTGGAGAAATTATTATTCCAGCAAATGAACCGGGAAGCTCTATTATGCCAGGTAAAGTAAATCCAACGCAAAGTGAAGCATTAACGATGGTTGTAGCACAAGTGATGGGGAATGATGCAACAATCGGATTTGCTGCGAGCCAAGGTAACTTTGAGTTAAACGTATTTAAACCTGTTATTGCTTATAACTTCTTACAATCAGCCCACTTATTAGCGGATGCAATTGTTTCGTTTAATGACAATTGTGCAGTTGGTATTGAAGCAGATGAAGAAGTAATTAATGAAAATGTGAATCGTTCACTAATGCTTGTAACAGCGCTAAACCCACATATCGGATATGAAAATGCAGCGAAAATTGCGAAGCATGCTCATAAAGAGGGATTAACTTTAAAAGAAGCCGCATTACAATCTGGACTACTAACAGAAGAGAAATTTGATGAAATTGTAGATCCGAAGAAAATGATTGCTCCAAAAGAGTAATAGAAAAAGCCAAGGTTCTTAGTATAGAATCTTGGCTTTTTTGATGTTCATTTTTATGTTTCATCTACTTGCAATACTGCAAGTTTCAAAATATATTATTTGTTAGCAGGCGTATTCATTACTCTCATCTGTGGGCAGTTCTCTTTTAAGAGTGAAATGAATTTTTCTTCTTCTTGTGGTACGAAAGTGGTCACTGAGTCAAATAAATTATAATTAATTTCTAATTGTTGTCTAGTCCATTTTTTTGAACGAAGTTTTTTGCCAGAGTACTTAATATGGCGAATGTCTTTGAATGAGATTTCAGTACGAAGTATGAAACCGTGTTTTACAACAAGAGATGATTCCGTTACGTTGTAGTGAGAGAAATAGAATGAAGAAAGATTCACGATATTTAATAGCATCATGAGAGTGAAAAAAATAGAATTTTCATTTTGGAAGAATAACGAAACGAAAAAAATAATTATAAATAATGTAATGAAAATGACGTGGAATGGATTTTTTTTCGCTTTAAATTTCAAGTCAGTCACCTCGGTATACTTGTTCTTTAACTAAATTAAATCATAATATTGTAATAAAACGTATGAATATGCAGAATTGCATATTCATACGTTTTATTATTCATGTAAAATTTCTTGATGGGATAAATGCAAAAGAAGTTTTGTAATAGTGGAGTGGCATGAAGTGACTTACAAGAATAGAAAGATAGCGTTAGTCATAATTAGTTGTATGATGATTATGAGTAGTTGTGCTAATAAATTTGTTGAAGATAGAAATCGAAAGCATACATTTGTACGAGCAAGTAAAGTTTTAGTAGAGACTGTAAATAGAATATATAAAAAGTAAAGGATGTTTTCTTATACGAAAACATCCTTTTTGTCGTTAAAATTGAATACTGAAGTTTTGTAATGAGTGAATACAGGTTCCATATTCACTAATCGCATATGTATTCTGTGCAATTTGCTTAACGGTAAACCAAGGGTCTTGAAGAATATTCATATTCTATTTCACATCTTATAAAATGGAATTGTATAAACATATTCGCTTTTCGTTGCATTAAAGAAGTTCGGTAGATGTTTTTATAAAAGTTTATAAAATGGGTAAACGAAAGATTGAAATGTTTGTTTGTGTTGTGATAAGATGGTAAAGTGACAATAAACGTTATGGTAATTTGTTTGGTTTTAAAATAAACATTTTAAAGGAGTGTTTAGTGTGGATGATATTTCAGAGAAGTTTTGGGATGCGTCAATAGAAGAATTAAAGAAAGGGTATGTGTTTGATGAAGCAAAAGAGGAGTACATTTGCTTAGCTTGTGGTGAAACATTTATTAAAGGTGTTATTTATCAAGATAATCAAATTTGGTATGAAGCAGAAAAGTTCGTCCAATTGCATATTCAAAATGAGCATACATCTATGTTTGATTATTTATTAAATATGGATAAGAAATTTACTGGTTTAACGGATTTACAAAAGAGAATGGTTCAGTTTTTCCATATGGGACTGAATGATAAACAAATTGTAAAAGAGTTGGATGGCGGAAGTACATCAACAATTCGTAATCATCGATTTACACTGCGAGAGAAAATGAAGCAAGCAAAAGTATTTTTAGCACTAATGGAATTATCAGAAGAAAAATCAAAAGTACAAACGAAATTTGTGCCAATTCATAGAACAGCAACGATGGTGGATGATCGATACAATATTACGGAAGAAGAAAATGACGAAGTATTAAAAGCTCATTTTACAGAAGGGTTAGATGGACCTCTCTCTAAATTTCCGAAGAAACAAAAGCGTAAATTAATTATCTTACGTCATTTAGTAAAGAAGTTTGATAGTAATAAAAAGTATACTGAAAAAGAAGTAAATACAGTGATAGAAAATGTATACCCTGATTTCGTAACTTTAAGAAGATATTTAATCGAATATGGATTTTTAGATCGAACAGCCGATGGAAGTCAATATTGGGTGAAGTTATAATCATGCGGAAGGAAAATGAATAGAAGCACAGTATTATAACAACTATACAAAGAGATAGATATTGAAAACAGATTTTTAATAAAAGGAGAAATGAAATTTGAAACCACCTGCAGATAACAATAAAGAAGGTGCGGAGTCACAAAAGTTGGAAAGTGAGAGTAAACCGATTTGGAAATCGATGTCTCTGTTTTTAGTACCGTTATTATTAAGTAATGTACTACAATCAGTTGGACAATTATTTGGTATGGTAGTAGTAGGAAGATGGCTTGGAGTTAATGATTTAGCGGCTATATCAGCATTCTTTCCTTTGTTCTTTTTACTTGTTTCATTCGTAATTGGTATCGGTTCAGGAAGCTCTATTTTAATTGGTCAGGCGTTTGGTGCTAAAAATGAAGATCGTTTAAAAGCTATTGTCGGTACGACGCTTACGTTTACTTTTATTATCGGAGTTGTATTAGCGATAATAGGTAGTATTTTTGCGATGGATATTATGCGTCTTATGGGAACGCCAGAAAATATTATTGAAATAAGTGTACATTATGCACGAATTTTATTTATATCGATGCCAGTATTATTTTTATATTTTGCATATACAACATTTATGAGAGGTACAGGAGATTCTAAAACGCCATTTTACTTTTTAATTGTAAGTACAGCGCTAAATATGATCTTATTACCGATTCTTATTTTTGGATGGTTAGGAGCTCCGAAATTAGATGTGTATGGAGCGGCCTATGCTTCTGTTATATCTACAGTTATTACGTTTCTTGTCATGCTTGTGTATTTAAAGAAGAAAAATCACCCACTACAACTAGATGGCACAGTAAGAAAGTATCTTCGAATGGACTGGGAGTTATTAAAGTTATTGCTAAGGCTCGGTATTCCAGCGAGTATTAATATGATATTAGTTTCATTATCTGAAATTGCCGTAATCGCGTTTGTAAATCGTTACGGTTCGGATGCAACAGCTGCTTACGGCGTTGTGAATCAAGTTGCAAGTTATGTGCAAATGCCAGCAGTTAGCCTTGGTATTACAGTTTCTATTTTTGCGGCGCAATCGATTGGGGGGAATCAATTTGATCGATTGCAGAAAGTTGTGAAGGCCGGAATTATTATGAACTACGTCATCGGTGGTGTGTTAATATCTCTTATTTACTTATTCTCAAGAGACATTTTATCACTATTTTTAACGAGTCAAACTACAATTGAAATTGCTCATAGCTTAGTTATGATTACGTTATGGAGTTATTTAATTTTCGGTCATGCACAAATTATTAGTGCGACAATGCGAGCGAGCGGTACAGTACTTTGGCCAACTGTTATTGGAGTTGTTTCAATTTGGCTTGTAGAAGTCCCCGTAGCATATTATCTTTCTTACCATACAAGTCTTGGAATAGAAGGCATCTGGATCGGGTATCCAGCAGCATTTATTGTCAGCTTAATATTACAGTATGCATATTATAAGCTTTCATGGCAAAAGAAACGAATTACACGATTAGTTAGTTAAATAGAAAAATGTCCCTAAGTAATTAGACTTAGGGACATTTTTTTCGTAAGTGGAGGTTTACAAATAGCTTTTTAAAGTGATATCAAAATGTTGTCTAATGAGTGTTTTATCACTCATATAAAACTCCCACGCTTTTTCTGGTTCACCGATAATCTCAAAGGATTCCTCTGTAATATATAAAGCACAATTATCCTCCAGTGCAATTCCTTCTATATTCCCTTGATGATTTTGTAAAAAGGAATGGAAGGCGTTCATTCTGTTTAATTGATTATAATGTGGACAAAATCTTTTATTAACAATACCCCATCCGTTACTCTCTATATAACCAAAACCTTCATAATCTGATCGGATACTAGACGTGAACCAACACATAGCACCAGCACTATAACCAGCAATAAGTGTTCCTTGCTGCAGAGCCAATAATAATTTTTCATCAAGTCTATATTCTTTCCATTGTGTAAGCATGTGAATATAGTTTCCACCACCTAAATAAATTAAATCGGCTGAATGAATCATCTCGTCTATTTCATACTTAGAAGGTGAATCTGTTGTAATGCGTAAAATTTGTACTTCACAATGTAATTGTTTTTCAAACGTGTCTAAAAATAATTTTATATAGCTTTCATCATCATGACTAGCCGTTGGAATAAACAATATTTTTGGGTACTGTTTATTTGTTAATTCTATAAGGCGTTCATTAATAGGCAAGTGATTTGAATCTTGTAAATCACCGCCACCAATGACAGCTAATTTCATAGTAAAGCACCACCTAATCATTTTTGTTATATAAAAATTCGATAGAAGAGAGTTACATTCCTTCCGTAATGTAATCAATAATTAGAAAATATAGCTTAAGTATATCGGAATAGTAAAGAAACTACTGACTATATATACCAATGCATTAGAAACCATTCATTGATATATAATATTTCATACTAATGTTTCAAAATATGGAAAAAATATGTTTAAATAGATATAATGACGCATTCATTCATATTGAATTTATACTTATATTTTAAAAGGGTATCGGAAATAATAGCGATTTTCTAAAACAGTTTTTACTTTTAATAGGAAGTTGTATTACAATATGGTAAAATTATTTCAATATATTTATTTAATATGAAATACAAAGAAGGAGCGTGAAAAAAAGTGGATTTTCGATTTGAATTTACAACGAAGCTGAAAGAATACTTAGACGATGAGAAGGATGAAAAAATAATAAAAGATGGACATAGAGATGTAATTTTTCACTATTTATATGCGTTAGAGACTGAAATTGGCGTTGTTAAAAATCCTAATTTTACTTTTTTTGCATCAGGAAGACGTTCACATATAGTGTTAGAAAACGTTGAATTTAAAACAGAAGTAAATGTAAAAAGTAATATAATTGAAATTACAAAAATAGTGGATAATGTAGTTATTCCGTTAGATACTATCGTAGCGAAAGATCGGGAATTATTTGCCCTTGGGCGTAATGAGAAGTTTAGTGTACAAATATTAGAGCAGTATCTCTTTGATACATTTGGAGATAAGTTAGGCTTATAATGAATAGAATGAGGTACGTATTTATAGGTAGTGAATTTTAGTTTATATTACTTGCGTTTGACCTCTCATTTAATTTGTACTACAATTCGTAGTGTGAAAGGAGTCATACGATGTTTACGCAAAACTATAGGTTAAATGAGCAAGGATTAAATCATTTCTTTGGACCGCTTGAAGCGAAGATTATGGAGATTATTTGGTCTACTGAAGGTATTACTATTAAAGAAGTCCAGCGGAAGTTAAGTGAAGAATCGCCTGTGAATTTTAATACTGTTATGACAGTTATGAACAGGTTAGTAGAGAAATTACACTTAGAAAAACAGACTGTGAAAAGAAGTGGCATATATCGTGCTATACAAACGAAAGAAGAATTCTTATCTAATCAAACGAAGAAAATGACACAGGAATTAGTGGGGGAATTTGGAGATTTAGTTGTAACACATATGATAGATGAGTTAGAGCAGGCTGATCCGAATTTAATAAAAAAATTAGAAGACAAATTGAATCAGTTAAAAAAAGAGGATCGATGAAATGAAATGGCAAATGCGTAAAATCGTATTGTTAGCGCTCATTGTTAGTACCCTCTTTTTCAGCTTGTTATTGTATTATGTTACATATCCATTTCTCTTTCAAAATAGGGCATTATTCCTTTCAAAGTTTTGCTTGTTTCAGTTAGAAAAACATATGAAAGAACTATCAATGGTTCGTATTATAATAGCGGGGTTATTATTAATTACTGTATTGATTGTGTGTAAAAGAATTTGGCGGCAATTTTTCTATAGTAAAAAAGTACAAAAAGTACTTATCCCATTTATTAGAAAAGGGAAACAAATATATATATTGCCGACTGCGGAAGTTGCAGCGTTTACAATTGGATTATTCCGTCCGAAAGTTGTCATGTCAGAAGGTTTGCTTCAGACGTTTTCAGATGAAGAGATTGATGCGATTATTTTCCATGAAGAATATCATCAAAATAATTGGGATCCGCTAAAATTATTTTGTTTTACGTTATTAGCAGAAGGAATGATTTACATCCCGATATTAAAAGAATTGTTACAACGATATCATACGTATCAAGAGTTAGCAGCAGATAAATATGCGATGCAAAAAATGGAATCTTCATTTGAGTTAGGTAGCGCGTTATTAAAATTAATTAAAATAAAGACAATGGAAAATCGATGTGTTACAGCTTCATTTGCAAAAACAGCAATAAATTTACGAATCGAGCAAGTGTTAAATGAAAAGGTTATTAAGCTTACTATTCCGTTACATACGAATTCGGTATATGTAACAGTAGGTTTATTCTGTATGTCGGTTGTACTTATTGTCGGGGAGTGCATATAGCCTCTTTTTTTAAGGATAAACACTACTCTATGTAGTGTGGATAGAGTAGTGTTGTTATTTATATCATTATACTTTTTATCGCTATATATATCTTGTTTATCATATATTACAGGTATTTTATTGTATACAAATCAAATGACGAAAATTACAGCATTCTTTATTCGTCTATTCGGTGGATTTACAGGTTTTTAAAAATGAGGAGGAAGAAAAGTGAAGAAACTAATTGCTATTATACTAGTAGGTGCTCTCGCTTGGGCGGGGGTTAACTTTTATAATTCAAAGAAAGAAGAAAAGGAAAGAAAAGCAAAGCAAGCAGAGTTACAAGAGAAAGAAGTATTACCACAAGTAGGTTTTAAAGCACCTGGCATCACATTAAAAGGATTAGACGGAAAGTTGCAGTCGTTAAATGATGCCAAGGGAAAACCATATATTATTAATTTTTGGGCATCATGGTGTGGGCCGTGTGAAATGGAGGCACCTGACTTAGTTCATATGTATGATAAATATAAAAAGGATGTTGAAATTTTTGCGGTGAATGCAACTGTTAGTGACCCAGTACAAGAAGCAAGCGCATTTGCTAATCGCTATGGATTTGAGTTTCCGGTTCTACTAGATATGGACGGAGTAGCTGGACTAGATTATAAAGTATTCTCTTTACCGACGACATTTTTTGTTAATAAAGATGGAATTATAGTAGATCATGTACGAGGTGTATTACCACCAGATCAATTAGAAAAGAAATTTAAGAAATTGATTGAGAGTTAAGAGCGGATTTTTCTATGGGGAAAATTAGAGTCACTAACAATGTAGAATTTAAGAACGAGGTAGTAGATTTATATTTAAAAGAAGGGATGAGATATAGTAATTAAGTCTTTTTTGTTTGACATGTTTACGTTTTTTTATAACAAACGTTCTGTAATTGCATACTTGGCCTATATGTAGGTGTACCTATAAAATGGTGATTATTAACAATATATTGTTAATATCCGAACATCAAAGAGTTAAGTGAAACACTAAACTCACGACTTTTGAAGGCATCTGCAAAGGGGATAGCTAAATTAATTAGTGAAACACAAGCTGAAGCAGAAGAGGCTGTAGTTTCAATGCAAAAGAGCTCAAAAGAAGTCGAATCAGGAATAACTCCTGTTCAAAGTAGTGGTGCTTTCTTCGAAAAAATTTCAAAATCTGCACAAGCTGTTACAAATCAAATTAAAGCGACTTCGAGTAATTCAAGTGATATTTTTAAAAATAGTCAAACTATAATTCAGATTGTAAATGAATTATCACATATTGTTAATACATATGTGGATAGCAGTAGTAATGTAGAGACTAGTATGAAAGAACAAGAAGTATATGTACAAGATATTGCAGAACTAGCAACATCATTAAGTGGGCTATCACAAGAGTTACAAGAATTAATTGGAGAGTTTAAAATTCAATAAGGATTATATTGATTCATTTGAAAAACCTTTTTTAATTGGAATGTATTAATGTAAATTACACGCTTACTTAAATGAATATAAATTTTGCGTATTTAATTGGAAATAGAGCATGATATTACCAATTAAATGGAGGTGTGTTAGAAATGCAAATTCGAGAAAATAATAATTCAAACGAGATTTTGGTAGCGGCGGCAGCAAGTGCAATTGAGCAAATGAAGTATGAAATTGCTCAGGAGTTTGGCGTTACACTTGGACCAGATTCAACTTCACGAGCAAATGGTTCAGTAGATGGAGAGATTACGAAACGTTTAGTTCGTATGGCGCAAGAGCGGTTATCTGGTCAATATAAACTTCACTAAAGTTAAAGGTATATCCTATTGAAGGGATATACCTTTTAAATTTTTTTTTTTAAGAGGATTGTTAAATTTTTTATTGTTGGTTAAGTTTAGAAACTGCGAATTGAGCTGTGAAATTCATTTTCTTCATGTAAGAAGAATTTACTCCTGCTTGAAATTGAACAGAAATATTACCGTCTTTTTGTGCTTTGAATACGCGACCATATTGTGAATTAGCATTGTATGTGCCAATTACTTGATTATCTGCATCAAAGACTGTATAAGAAATTGGAAACCCGGAATTTTGTACAAAGACAGTAAGTTCTTCCCCTTTATTAAGATTAAATGATTCTTTTTGGGAAACTTCATAGGAACTCATAGAGTAGTATTTTGTAACTTCTTGAATTTCTAAATTTGTAGTTGCTGCACTTGCTTTTGATGCCTCTACTCCTGGTAAATTCATACCTGATAGTACTACAATTCCTAGTGCCCCTGCTAAAATAGCTTTTTCATAATGTTAGTGCCTCCTTTAATATATTTTGAGATTTGAAAAGGAAGTAAAAATACCACTTCTTGAAACCATCAAAGTTACAATGAGAATGATTTTCGATATGGCTTGATATGTAATTCTGCATACATAAGGTAGCGATATAAGATAATCTATTTGAGATTTTGAATATTCTTAGAAGAAGAGGAGGACAAATTTTTAAAACTATGAATGGACTTGTAGCTGTTTTTTTACATACGTTGGTTTTATAGTGAATATTTCGTTGAGTTTATTTTTGTATGGAGGGTGTATTACAGTTGATTGATTACTATTCCGGAAATGTAAAAAATATTCATTAATGGAATTGGATTTGTATTATAATTCACTAAATGAACTATTATTGTTCGTTTCATTTCTTGATGAATGTATGTATGTGATTTCTTAATTGTAAATATGTTCGATTTTATTGGTGAAGAGGGGAGAGATCCCTCTCCTTTTTCTAGGCATATTAACAGTAAGGAGAGTATTGAAATGCTAATTTCAAATCTTTATCAGGAGAAAAATTTGAAAAAGCTTATCATGTTATTATTTTTACATATATGTACTATAAAGTGAATTGATAATATGTAGATTCACTATTACTAATATTTAATTAAGATAGTTAGCGCTATGTTAATAGTATTAACTATCTTAGTTGGTGTGGAATGTGATAGAAAGCATAAGTTTACCGCAAACTTATGCTTTCAGGATTTGAAGAATATTCTTAATATGAATTTTAAAGAAAATACAAAATCTCAATAGACGTGAGAAAAAAGGAACTGAAAATATCCTTTAAAATAAGATATATTTTGGTCAAAAGATTAGAGGGCACCAATTTATTAAAGCGATAAAAAAACGTTTTAATGAATTGGTGTCCTTTTTGTTTTAAAAAGAGAATATATTTTCTCAACAGGACAAATGGTAATCAGCTATAAGTATTAATTATAAGGATAAAAGGAAAATAGAAATTAATAATAAAGGAGAATGCAAAATGATAACATTAATATCTGAAAGAAATCTAGCAGAAATCCACGAAGACGATATAGATGTATTAAAAGTAATGGCACATCCTGTTCGATTACAAATTGTAAATGAATTAATGCATCATAAAATGTGTAATGTTACACAGTTAACGGAAATATTAAGACTCCCCCAATCCACTGTTTCACAACATTTATCAAAATTGAGGAGAACCGTACTCCGTTCAGAAAGAAGAGGGTTAGAGAGGCATTATTATATAGATAATGCTAAGGCACCTCAGATTGTTAAAATTTTAGGTTTATAGGTTAATAATACATAGAAGGTTTCCTGTTACAAGGCAGGAAACCTTTTTTATATGTATAACTAATTGTGTGATAATATCATACCGTAGAAGCTACCTAACAATAATTAAATTTAACAGCTTGTTTTATCTTGCCACACACAATTTAACACGATATATAGGTGTAAACTTACAAAGAAGGGTTTTAAATAGAAATTAGATATAACAATGGATAATGGTAAGTGTATTAAAGAAACTATAGAATTAATGAAATACAAAATAATAAATAATAAATAGTTGTTGTAAAGGCTTATTCTGATAATAAAAGGAATTAGATACATTAAATTCAACTATGAGTTTTTTTACTAAAAATATGTAAGTGAGGATTACAAGCAACATAATCCTTTTGTAGCTGATGGACGAAAAGCTTTCATGGATTTCTTTAAGGAGGATTTTGTTAAGGATCCTAATTCTTCTGCAGAAATTAAACGTGTAATAGCTGAAGGAGATACAGTTGCTCTTCATGTACATTCTCGTACTAACTCTCAAGATAAGGGAATTGCTATAGTGGATATTTTCCGTATAAAGGATGGAAAGATTGTCGAACACTGGGATGTAATTCAAGAGATTCCAAATGAAGCAGCTAATGATAATACGATGTTTTAGGTAGAAAATCTATTTATAGATTGTTAAAATATTTTTTCAAAAATAAGTAAGATTGCGTTAGTAAAAATATCCTTAGAGTGATTCTTTCTTACTAACGCAATTTTAAACTTTTTAATTCCGTAATTATACTTGAAATCACCGCGATACCTAATACTATCCTGTATAGTTTATAGGAATAATATCTCCCTGACTAAAGTTTTCAAGAAAGGATTTATAAATGTTTTTTAATTCATTGCATGATGGCAGGAATTTAAAGTGGCCTTTATCAATTCGTTATAACCTTTCTTAAAGTGAATAAATCCTCTTTTTATTTTCTCATTTCCTCCGTTTTAGATATGTCTTTTTAGGATTTCAAATCTTACCTTTTCATCAAATTTATCTGCAATGTATATTACAGTTCCGGCAAGATATTTTAGTCCATAAGCTACGGGTGTCATCCAAAGTTTATTTAGGAAAGAAAGATCTTTAATTCGGTGCTTACTTGAAAAGAAAATCATATTGTTCACTCCATTTCTAAAGGTGATAGATATTTTAATAGTCGTCTTATTTATTGTTTTAGTTGCGTAAACAAGGTACAGTACAAAATGTACTTTGCTATTTTGAACAATTTTTTTGTTTGGGAATTTGTATAGAGATAGAAATAATAAGAATAGTGAATAAAACCCTACTAAAGTTTAGTAGGGTTAAGTAGATAAAGATGTAGAATGGATAATTTAAGAAATAAAGGACATAAACTGTGTTTCTTAATTTCTTTGTGTAAGACTCT
Organism: Bacillus cereus group sp. BfR-BA-01347; assembly: GCF_022663835.1. Classification (NCBI taxonomy): domain Bacteria; kingdom Bacillati; phylum Bacillota; class Bacilli; order Caryophanales; family Bacillaceae; genus Bacillus; species Bacillus cereus group sp. BfR-BA-01347. Next base: position 319,821 of record NZ_JAKUGG010000001.1, read on the forward strand.
TAACAAATAGCGTTAAATAGTATGAGGAAGAACCAACTAAAATAGCAAATGGTATTAGAATAATATCAATACCATTTACAATTACATAACCAAAAAAACCAGTCCAAAAGCCATTACAAAAAGAACAGTCTAAAAAAATTTCAAACAATTCATGAATACTACGTAATTTTTCACGTGTGTACTGAAATTTTATTTCAAATAAAAATGCGCGTACCCCTAAGGATATAAATAGCAACAGGCTTATACTTATATCAAAATTCATTATCTCACCTCCAATTCCTATTTAAAAGTCGTAATAAGTTGTTAGAAAGTTGAGGGTTACAAAATAATTAATATTTAGCTGGGATATTTAATAAATCATTTGAAAGATAGTTACCCCAGTAAAAGCTAACATAATGAAATGAATTAAAGTATATTTTTTTCTAAAGATATGGCCCAATGAATAAAATCTAATCTATTAACCTTAACTTTTCTGGCTCTATAGACCATATGGTGGAGTCCCTCTAAATCAACTAAAATATAGCGTTGAGGGTTAATATCCTGATTAAAGGTAATTACAGCACTGCATTTAGAGCGTTTGTCCATATTTTCGATTAAGCTATAAGGATTTTTTATTCCAATTGCATTTTTCCCAATATCGTATCCAACAAATAAGAATTGATTACTTGTAGTAAGGACAGCTCTTATCTGTTTATCATTGTATAAAAATGAAAAATATTTTTTTATATCAGTAGTGTTTAACTTTCTATCTTTATGTAAATTCAAGATATCACCTCCCTATAGTTATCGAAATTTAAGTAACTATAGTTGCAAGTGAATTGTAAAGAGACTTATTAGTTTAAAGGTTGTTGCTGAATCACAATGTATAAATTGCAGCATTTAATTTAAAGGTAAAAGCTGAATCCATCATATTAAAGCTAAATAATATTATTAATAAATTATTATCTATTATTTAATAATGATTATTTGTTATAAAAATAGATTCAATACTATCTCATTTTAGAAACTAAAAATATTTAAAACCATTATTTTTATATTGAATTCCATCAATTTCAAAGTGGATTTAATTATTTAGTGTAATTTATAAACAAATTCAGAGAAATAAATCGTTTACATGTTTTATGTTAAATGACAAATACTTCTTTAATAGAATTGCTAATTTGTTAATTGAAGAATAAATAAGAAAATCTTTGATCATGTCAATTCAAAAGTTAAGAATGTACGTGAGAGCTTAATAGAAGCTAAGGGTAAAAAATTAATTTTGTTAAGAGTAATTATGGGGTGAGATAGAGTTTGACTAAATTTATTCTAAGTGATGTTAAATTTTCATTGTGATTTTCTTATATTGTTACTGCAAATACTTACAAGAGGGTGTGATGAGTTGTTCTTTCCACGTATCACTGATGTTTATGCTTGCATACATAAGACATTGAGAGAAGATAGTGTAATACGTAAATGTATGGGTCTTAATAATATTACAGTAGATATGGAAAATGAAATGCACATACAAAAGCGTATGTCTCCTAAAGAGGCACTAAATAACCAAATTCCTTTAATTGCATTTTACAAGTCATTTGTTCAAAAGGAACGAAACAATAATATTCATGTGATAACATTTGACTTCGATATCTACACAAATGATGATGTGGAATTGGCATTAGACCTTGCAGATAGAATAAATCAATTATTCGATAATCAATCTCTGCAGTTATTTAAAGGAGTATTTTTCAAGGGTCAGTATGTAGGATCTGCAGAGGTTGCAAGTGAAATAGAACACTCTTATAAGTATTTCACTAGATTTGAATTTATTTTTGAAATTGAGGGGTGTAGTTAATGTCACAATTTGACAAGTTTAACAGTAAGAATAAGAAAATGATTATTAAAGGTGCAGGTAAATTTATGGCTAAAATTCCAGGGTGTGATGAATTAATCACACTAGGTCACATGGCGAATATGCGTCTTGATGTGCAATTGGATATGGTTGATATTGAAGGGGGAGACTCTTCAGCACCTATTGATACACTACTACGTAAAAAGGTAATTGATATTACTGCAGAGGATGCAAAATTTGATTTAAACATGGTACGTCTTGTGTTAGGGGCAAAACTTCGAGAAGGAGTTAGCGGCTTAGCCTATGAATTGAAAAATGAAACAGTAACAATTGCTGGCGATACTGAACCTGTTTCTATTAAATTATCTAGTCCAGTATTAACAGGTAGCGGAGCACCTAAAGTACAGATTTTCAACCAAGTTGCAGGTTCATTTGTACCAGAATCAGCAATTACAGTAAATGGAACAGCTGTAACACTAAAAGGTGGTGCGGTTGAAGGTGATACTGTAGTAGTTTATTATCCTGTAGCATCATCATCTATCGATCCTGATGGTTTCGTATGGGTATTAGAAGAACGTCATGATGTTAAAGGTGGACTAGTGACTCTTAAGAATCCTCTATTTGGTGGATCTTTAGGTTCAGCTTCTTCTAAGACAGAGCATGTATCTGTAAGATTAGTAAAAGAGAATAAATTACTTAAAAAAGTAACAACTAATCCTGCAAAAGGTGAGTATACAATTGATCCTTCTACAGGGGAGATTAAGTTTAATGATTATCTTGAAGGAGAGCAAATTTATGTGAACTACAAGCGCCCAGAGGTTGTAGATGTAATGGCAATTGGTTCTCGTGATTTCCCTCTTACAGTATCTGTTGTTCATGATGGACATTTTGAACAAATGGATGGTAGCATTCAAGGTTACCAAGTTGAACTATATTCTTGCCGAGTGAAATCTAACTTTACATTAGACACAGCACGACAAACAGCAGCGACTCACAGTATTACACTTACAGTTATTAATGGGGAACGTACAGACAGTCGTTTAGGTTCTATTAAGCGTTATCAAATCGAAAAAAGTGGCGATGTTTGTTAATTAGAGAAGAGGATACTTATGTATCCTCTTTTTTTATTAATTCATTTTTAAACATTTTAGATGAGGGTGAGAATGGATTATAAAAACATCTATCGCTTAAACCTTTTTCGTAAGGTTGTTACATTTAACACATAAATTCTTATATTAGTTACGAGGTCGTTTAGGTGATCCCCTTCCTTGCGTCCTCTTTAAATTTAATAAGGGGTAATAGAGTAATATAGGGGGAGATTAAATGAGTGAACGTAATTTAGCAATTCCAAGTAGAGAAGAAGCTATTGAGGAACCTACTCTTGTAGAGGAAGCAGAGGAGAAGGTTGAACAGCAAGAACCTAATAAACAAGAGGAAGTAAAGTTAACTAAGCAGGAATCAGAGTTTATTGAAAAAGTATTCTTCGAAGAGGATGAAAAGGTAACATTACGTGATGGAAAAACCTATGCTATCCCTCCTTTAGGATTAAAAGATGCTAAAAACCTAATGAAAAAGTTGAATACAATTGATACAGGTGTCATTATTGCTAATTTAATTGCAGATGAAACAGGTAATGATAGTTATGATGAACTATTAGAGGTCCTATTGATGGGCTTTAAACCGTATTATAAAGAAATTTCAGCTCATTATTTAGGGGATTATATTGATATTGTAACAGCTAAAGAAATTATAGATATTATGATTGGACTTAATGGCTTAAAAAAGTCTTTATAGACTCTGAGGAAGAAGAAAAAGAATATGACGAAAATGCCTACGTTGATTGGGCAGAGATTTTCTTTAACTTAGGTCACTACCTGGGGATGAAAAAACAGGATATATGGGATTTGACATTACCTCAGTTAAACTATTACTTAAAGAAATGCCATAAGCATATAGAGTTTACAGTTAAGGTACATTCAATGTCCTTCACTGGGTTATTTGGGGGCGGTTCAGTTCAAGCTGCCGAACAGAATAATCTAAAACATAGTGATGGAAAAGAAGTAATTGACGGATATGAGGTTGCAAATGCTGATGACATGGAGTGGTTAGCAGGTATTCTCTAATAAATAATCCTGCCCTTCCTTTTTATTTGAGGATAGGGCGGGATTTTATTATGTAAAAGGAAGGTGAAATAAGTGACAGTCAATAATCAAAATATTGGTGCTACTATTGCACTAGAGTTTGATAAGTCAATAAAAAATATGAAAGAGTTTGGAGTACAGTTGGAACAGCTAGATCATCGTTTTGGTAGTATAGAAAAACGTATAGATGCTATGAAAAACTCTTTATCTTCGTTATCGGCTCAGACATCTAAGGCAGCGGGAAGCAACCTTAGAGCAAAACTTGAGCAAGAATTAAATAATATCGTCCAAGCAAATGGTATTACTTTATCTTCAGTTGGGTCAGCACCTTTAAGTATTAAACAAGAAACCGTTCAACAATTGATGTCTAAAGTAGATAAAGAGTTAAATAAAACGATTGTAAAGATGATCAAAAATATAAACATTAATATGGATTCTGCTATGAATAATAGCGTAGTACCAGTTGGAAAAGATGAATTTAATAAAATTAATAAAGAAATCTCTAAGTTAATTAGTAATCAAATTAAACAATTAGTAAATTCCATTCGCGAAAATGGGGGGGATTTAGTAAATGCAGATAACTTGAGTGGACTTAAATTAGATATTTCTAAGGGAACGGTTAAGCAAATTTTAGTAAGTATTAAAAATCAATTAAAACCTATTTTACTGAACCCTGGGGTTGCTATTGAAGGACAGACATTAACAATTTCATCGAAAGATTTATCTGAATTAACGAAAAAAGTAAGAGGGAAAATAAAAGATTCTATAAAATTTGATTTCGAGGGTGTTATTAGCAAAGAGAATAGCATTGATAGCGAGATTATAAAAACAGCTAAACGTATTGATAGTTTAATAGAAAATTATATAAAAGGCATACGAGGAGGGCTGCAAAAGATTGATCTCAAATCTGTAGAAGTACCTATGAAAAATATATCTAAACAACTTCAAAGGTATATTGCAAATGATTTAGGTGTTTCTCCAGCCGAGTTAGCTCATACTTTTCATTCTGTGGATCGAGGATCTCTAAGAGGATATGCTTTAAAAAGGCAGTTTGAAGGTATGGAAAATACAATTAATAAAAAGTTAACTGCAGGAACAAATAAAATAATGATGTCAATGAAACAATCAGTAAGAGCTGTGGACTTTGAACCTCATTCTAATATTACGCAATATTTAACTAGTGAAATTAACAAGCTGAATAAGCAAATTATTAAAAAAATCAAGGAGTCCGTTGATAAGCAGTTTGCACATATAAGGAATGAAATTCTAGAAATTAATACTAACCCTCAAAAGGCGAATAGTAATAGACAGTTAAGCTTTATTGCAGGAAATAGTGCTAATACTTTAAATAACTCAAGTGGATCAAATCATAGTAATACAAATAAAAATAATAGCGATTCTAGTACAAGTAAATCCACAAAACAAGACAATCCTTTCGATGGGTTTGGAATGGCTGGAGCGGTTACCAAAAAAGTTAGGAGCCTTGCTTCGGGCTCAATGCTAGATCCGATGGCTGCAATATCTAAAGCAATGGAAACCTTTAAAATTGCTCAGTTAGAACAGTTAAAGATTACACAAAACTTCTCTTTGAAACCAGAATATAAAAACAAAAATGGAAATACAGATTGGCTAAAATTAGATAATGATACTGGAAATCTAATGAATAATGTACGTGATTTATCCACTCTTTACGGTATTGATTATGAAAGAATGTCTAAGGTAGCTGGTATAGCATCAGGTGTTACAGGGGATAAACAATCTGCACGACAATTTGTTGATCAGGCTTCTAAGGTTTATCGTTTAGATAACAAATCGGATTTGGTTGAAACAATTGCTCCAGGATTACAAACAATTATGGCACAGTTCAAATTATCTGTCTGGGAGTTGGATGGGGTAGTTAACTCTTTTGCTGTTGCTACGAGTCAAACTAAAGCGAACAGTGAAGATGTTATGAAGGCTATGTCAAAATCGGGTACAGCACTCCATTCAGTGGGAGTGAATGCAGAAGATGCTGTGACTTTAAATGCATTAGCTATTCAAACTTCAGGAGAAACAGGGGAGAATGCAGGTGCAGCCATAAAAACGATTGCAGAGCGTATTACTTTACCATCTGTTTCTAAACAATTAGAAAATTATGGTGTAAAGGTATTTGAAAAAAATGAGAGTGGTATGAAAGTACGTCGGAATTTCATTGATATCCTATCAGACACCGCGAAAGCAAGCAAAAATAAATATATTGGAGAAGATAAAGTAAAATCCGTTCTGTATGGAGAAGGTGGAGCGAATCAGCCACCAAAACTGATGTCCTTTTTAGAGACCATGCATAAAGAGGGGATAAATAACAGTAAGGATTTATCGTATTGGAAAATTAAGCAAGAAATTAATGAATTTAAAAAAGATCCTGCACGTCTTCAAGAAATGATTGCTGTGACAATGAAATCACCTTCTGTGACAATGGAACGAGCTGGGGTATCTGTTAATAACGCATTAGTGTCAGTATTAGATGCGCTAAATCCAGAGGTACAAACTTTAGCAAAAATTATTACAAACTTAGCCCAGGGAATGGAGAAACATGCAGGGCTATTTGCGCAGTTAATTACGATTTTAGGTAATGCCTTGGTAGGTTTTGGTGCTATTCATGGAGTCAAACGATTAGGTCAACTGGGTAATTATGAAGAGCATTACAAGAAAGCTACTATGGAAAACAAATTCTTTGGTGGTACATCTTTAACAAATCGTAAAGTGGATGGAGCGGTAGGTTTTTTAAATGATCATGTTTTGGGGGAGAGCCAAGATTTACGCAATCAAGTAAATAACAAAAAGTTCTATCGTGCGGGTATGAAAAATGATACGTTAAAAAGTTATTTTGAAGAATTAGCGAATTTAAAAGAGGATAGAAAGAATGAGATAAAAGAATATGTAAAAGATCATGGTGGAAAAGCTGAAAATATGGCCGACTTTCTTAGCATCATGGATGAATCTAAAGGCTATTATAAGGGTGAAAAGAAAGAATTAACAGCTGATGAATTACATACTCGTTCAGCCTATAATGCTCGCAACCTTACCCAAAGTAAATTATTAACAGATGTTTTCACCACAAATTTCTCAGAGCATTTAGTGAATACTTTATCAAATAGGACTAACTTTGACAGTATGAATGAGAATCAAAAATTAACGGCTGGTCGTTTAGCTCAAATGGATGATCAAAAACGTATTGGATTTGAGACATATCTAGATCAAAATTATCAAAGCGTAGGCAAATCAATAAATAATATGGATGGACTTAATAAGGCGCTCGATGAATATGAGGCTAGTAACAGAAAGGCTACTATACAAACAAGACAAAGTACTACTGCATACAGAGATTTATCAAGCGCCGTAAAAAAGGTAGCTGATGAAGCTGAAGGTGCATCGAAAAATAGAATGAAAGGATTTCTAGATCTTCTTGATACCATCCCTCAGCGAACACGGGGAGCTGGTGGCGCTATTATGGGGCTTGCACGAAGTGTGGGTGGTTTTGCTAAGCAGCTAGCAGTTGCGATTGCTGTTGGTGACGTGTTATCTAGTAATGCAGAAAATCTTGCTTTGACGCCTAATCAAACAAAGATACGTGATTATAGAAATCAAACTACGGGTGCTGCTGAAGCGTACGTTAAGGAAGTTGAAGATAAAGATCCCATAAGTGGACTCCTTAGGTTTGGAGGAAGTGTTTACAATGAGGTTATTGATCTTTTCACCCCTGGTAATGCTTTAGTAGATAGACAAGACATTAGTGATTTCAGTAGCAATTTTCAAGCATGGATGAAAAAGGAATATGGAACGGATGAGTATGAAGAGGCACTAAAAAAAGAAAATGAAAAGCGTGCTGCAAAAGCAAAGGATAAAGGACAAGAGGGGATATACAATAAAGCAACTTTATCAGATTTAACCAACAAATACTTAAATCAATCAGAAGAATATACTAAATTGAAGCAATTGGAAAAAGAAGAGTTTATAGATCAATATACGAAAGCAGCCATCTCTGAATCAGAGCAGAATATGCGAAGGGATGAAGCAGAAAAAGCTCGTAAAGCCCGGGAAAATAAAATGTTAGGTGAGGGTCAATATGATTCCTTTTCTTATGATGATTTAAAATCTCGTATTCAAGAGAGTCAGAAAGTTGCTAATAATAAGGGAGAACTTAACTTGATTACCGCCCTTTTAGATGGTGTGAAAGCTGACTCAAAAGAGTATATGAAACTTAGGTTACAAGTAATTCAACAAGAGCGAGAAGCTTACAAAAAAGAGATGGACGAGCTTCATAATTTTACTCAAGGGCGAGAAGCTGAGTTGGAATTATTAGAAAAAAATGGGAAAAGATATACTGAGGATCCAGAAACTAAAGAAAGAATAGAGACGGATGATTATAAAAAAATTAAAGAATCTGTTGAAAGAAGTAAGGATAAAGAAAAGAAATTAAAAGCTGATTTTGATCTAGAATATAAGAAAAAACAAATTGAAGCACAACGTATTAAAACAGAATTTTATGTTAACGACACTCAGAAAGGGTTTTCTAGAGCTCAGGCTAAGAAACAGTATAAGGATACATTAAATGCTATTAGCATGAACACAGAGAGTCCTACTTATATTGATTCACAGATTGTTTCAAGCCAATCAATGATTGGAGAAATGAAAAGTAAACTGGCAAATCTGCAATCCCAACAGTTAGCAGATCCAGATGGACAGTTACAAGATACTATTCAAGGATTGAGTCAACAAATCGCAAGTGCTGAATTAGAAGTTAAAAATTTAAGGATACAAAGGCTTACAGCTTGGAGACATGATTTCGGTAATAATATGGATGATTTGGAAATTAAGTACATGCAGGAACGTGTAAACTTTGGACCAAGTATAGGAGATGATAGTTTCTTAGCACGTGATCTAAGAGTAAGAGAATTACAAGATCGTAAATCACTTATAGATAAGACCTTAGCGGTAAGAATTGCAGAGCGAAATAGTGGTAAGTTTGAAGAAGGTTCATCTGAATACGAACAAATCATGAAAGATATTCGAGAATTGACAAAGCAATCTTTACAAGCACAGATTGGTATCCACCAAGAGTTAAGAGCACAAATGGGTGGAACATTTAATCTTCCTGAAGGCGTACAGGTTATGTCTCAGTATGATTATCTAACAAGTAAAGGTACACATTCAAACTTTAGTGTTCAATCAGGAGATATGTATGTCAATATTACGTTACCTAATGTAACTGGACAAACTTCTAGTCAACAGTTAGCGAATCTTGGAATGAATTTAGGAAAAGGATTAGCACAAGGTAGAACAACACCACTACGAAATCAGTTAAATTCAGCCCCTTGGGGATATCCAACATTCTAATTACAAAACCCTATCTAATTATTAGGTGGGGTTTCTTATAATACTAAGGGGTGATTAAATGGCACAACAAAAACCAAGTAAATCAAATGATGATGTATTTAAACGTAAATTATTTTATGATAACGGGATTCGTTTTGTACAAGTAAGGGGGCGTATGACTGGCGATTATAAGCCACCAACGCCAGTATTAAAATCCCATATAAACGAAAATATTCAATCTTCTGCAGGATTGGTAGGGAAAGGGACTTCTCATTATTCTACTACCATTCAATTTTTATTTGCGAGCAAAGAGGAATTTGCAGATTGGCTGCAGTTTATTGGTGCAGAACACAAATACTATGATGAAAAAGGCACGATTTATTTAGGGATTGTTAATGGTGATTTAGATATTAAAACAGCAGAATTTGAGACGAAATATATCATTACTGTAAACCTTATGTTAATTCGAAAACAAGATTTCGAATATCGTCATCAATATCCTTTTATAGATATTGAAAATCATTGGGCGCAAACGTATATAGATGAAATGCAAAAAAGGGGCCTTATCACTACTTATGCTAGTGATGGAACACCTGTACAATATTTTCAACCTGAAGTTTGGATTACAAGGGCTCAAACGGCATCCTATATGACAAGGACTTTTAAATACATCGAAAAGATATTGAGGGGGTATTAAAAATGCCAAAGCGATGGTTAGATGTGGGTCCAAAGGATTGGTTTTATCGTGCAGTATTAGAAACAGATAATATGTTTATTGATGCAAAAAAAGAAGAAACCTTATTTAGTGGAAAAACCTATAACCAATTTATTGGTGGCAAGTCACGTCAGGTTCATAATTTTACTTCAACAGAGGGACAAACCAAGTTTGAAGTAAGCGGATATAAACCTGATTCTAGGGAAATGGTGTTTGTTTATATTGATGGGGTGCCTACACTCCCATCTAAACTTGAGGATAATTTTATACATATTGGTTATCCGTTAACCAATGGAAGAGAAGTTAGTATTCTTTTATCTGGGGTAGTGGAAATGCATGAAGGAGATCATACTCTTGAAAACTGTCAGATTTATCCTTTGATGAGCGGATGCTCTTTGGCTTATCCGGCAAAAAAGTTAGAAAAAGCAAATAATTACGTATTTGATATCACTTACTCTTTAAATGAAATAGCAGTTTGCATGAACAAGAAGTTAAAGAGAATACATGTAGATGTAAATGAAGACGAATCCATACAAGATGCACTTACAAGAACGTTAGGATTTAAACGAGACTGTTTTACTATAATTAATGGATATCTTTATGTATCTTATAATTTAAATCAGTTTCCTATTTATGTGAATTACAATTATCAAAAGGGTGCTCAAATCAAAAATAGGCAGGGAGAAAAAGTTGTCCCTATGTCAAGTTGCGCACTCTATAATGACAGATTCTTTCCTGATATAACGATATATAGAGGAGAGTTTTTTACTTTGTTACAACGTTTAAGAATGAATATTTATAATCGATATACAGATAGAGGATATGTGAATAATACAATTCAGCAAACGGAGAGATACATTAAAGATAAAGATAAGATTGTAGGAAAATGGTATGCCGAATCAGTCTTAAATATATTAGATGAAAAATTTAATGATGGTTGTTATGTATTTCCACTTTACGCAGATGATTCCTTTCAACCTGAGGTATGTGTAACTAGAGCTGAAGCAATTGTATATTTACATAGATTTACAGAATGGGCACTAGAAAGATTTAGATAGGGGGGGATAAGGTATGCCGAACGTATTTGATCATAGAACTCCTGCGCCTCAGTTGTTAAATGACGTAATGAGAAAAGTTAATGCTTTAGGTCATGAACCTAGGGTTATTATTGAATTTGACAAAATGGCCTATGTACCAGGAATGAAAAATAAGTTTGAAGTTTGGGACAGAATTCGAGAAGCATCTATTGTGCATCAGGCAGCAGAGGCAACTTTAACAACACCAGTAGCAGGTGCTGAGCCAAGTTCTGTTACAAAAGGTGGAGAATCAGGGGATAGATTTGAGTATATTAAATGTGCCTTAAATAAATGGGTAAAACATTATAAGTGTCCCAATGTTGCTTATTTCTTTCTATTAGCTGTAGCAAAGCATGAAACAGGATTTGGAACGTTGGGACAAGGGAAACCTGAAAAAGGAAGTTATATAGTAGGATATGGTTGCCCGGGTTCATGCGATCCTCAATATAAAGGGATAGATACCCAAGCGAAGTATGCTGCAAAACGTTTTTCCGAAGCAATGAGGAGCAGATACGCAAAAATTTCCAATGGATATATGGATGCTAGTGATGTTGATTATTTCCATGAAGGTGGAGATAAAGGATATAAAAAGTGGAAATGGTCAGCAGATGGACCTAACTGGAAAAAACTTGTAAAAAGCTATTTTGATAGAATTATTGGTGAATCTAGTCAAAAAAAATGGCATTGTAAAGAATCTGGTTCTATTATTAATAAAAATTTGTTTCCAAAGCATTCTACAAATCTAAATGTTTCCAAGAAGGAAGAAGACTGTGGTTGTGAGAAAGCTGAGATTTATACAATTGAGGAACAAAGGAAAGAAGTTCATAATGCAAGCTCTAGTGCGTTATCCGGTGCTACTTTTCCTGTTGAAGGAATTTCATTTGGAAATGGTGCGAAAGTATCTTCACACCATATGAAACATAAGGGCGGGAGTGCACGTTCAGGGCATAAGGGTACTGATATTATACATACATCCCAAGGTAAAATTAATGGTATGTGGGTAGTAGCGGCTTGGGCTGGACATGTACATAAGGCTTATAAAAGTACATCTTATGGTAATTGTGTAATGATTCAACATGATAATGGATATATGACAGTTTATGCCCACATGCAAAATAATTCTTTACAGGTTCGAAAAGGTGATTTAGTTACTCCAGGAACACGTTTAGGGAAAGTCGGAAATACAGGTCAATCTTATGGCGCCCATTTACACTTTGAAATTTGGAAAGGTGAATGGATTTATGGTGGAAATAATCATATTGATCCATATCCTGTTTTAACAGGTGCTCAAAAATTAGGAGTAGCACCAAGCGGTAAAGATAATAATGGAGGCGGTAATACGGGCGGAAATGATAATAGTACAGGAAATGGAAGTGGTGTTAGTCAACCACCACCCCAAATGACCATTACCCAAAATATTAAGTTTAATAAGTGCTTTGATAAGGATGCAAATCTGGATGGGAATTGGCATGGACAAGAGAACATAACCCATTTTACAGCTTGGTCAACAGGTGAAAAGTATTTAGGTTTTAATGAGAATATTGCCAAAGGAGCAGTTGAAGATTTTGGATATAAACATAACTTCTCTTCAGATGGATTTTATGAATATGCTTTCTATGCAGATCTTAAAGAAGGAGATTCCGTAACGGTTACATATGACGGAATGATTGTAAAACGATATACAAAAGAGAACAATACAACACAACCTACATATGAACCTCCAGTTTATGCAAAATGGGTTGCAAGTGATATACAAGGGACCAATTCACATATATTAGATTTCTCCTTAAATAATGTAAGTGGTGAGGCTGTATTTGGACTAAAATGCTTTAAGGTAGTGGAAATTGAAACTCAATACGGTGCACAATATGTTGATGAAAGAATTAAGGCTCGTAAACGTGATGTATGGGTTGATACAGGGGCATTTGTATACGATAAAACCTTTACAGTAGACCAAGATGTATTACAGTGGGAGATAAATAGCCATTTTGACGCCAGAGTCGCAACTGCAAGAATTACTTTAGACAATAAACATGGTATTTATTCTCCTACATATGAACGAGCCAATATCTTCCCTGATAATTTAAGAGAAGCAGAGATGTCATATTATGAGAATGGTGCAATCAGGCATGTGTTAAGTGAAGCTACCCCAGTACGTATTTATGCAGGCTATGGTGAAAACCTAGTAAGAGTTTTTACAGGACGTATAAGGGGAGAGATTGAGCAAAATTCTGATGAAAAAACAATTACTATTAATTGTGTAGATATGTACGATATGTTAGAAGAACATGTTTTTGATAGGGTTCTAACTTTTCCTCGCAGAGACGAGATACATGGTGATGAAAAACAACCAGTAACCATGTGGGTTAAATCATCTATTATTCATAATATCGTAAATGAGGCAGGAATGATTGGATGGAGAATCCATGAAGATGATTTGAGATATGCTGATGCGATTATTGAAGAAACGTATTATATTGATATCGATAGAGGTGGGAAAAAGGCAGTTGTCTGGGATACTAAAAGTCAACAATATGTCGAAAAAGATATAGCAACTGTACAAGATGCACAAGGTTATAAAAATCCTTATGTACAGGCGATAGATTTTTTAGAAGGTACAAGAGCATCTGATGCGGTTCATGAAGTCATCGGAGATATTATGTATCGCTCCTACTGTGATCGTTATGGAACATTTAGATTGGAAAATATCCGTAAAATTAATGCAAGTGAGGCAAAATGGTCATTTATAGATGGTGAGAATTTATATTCTCTTTCCACTTCTATTGACCATTCTCGTATACGTAATCATCTTATTATTGTTGGTAATGGTGGGCAAATTGAGCATTTTGTAGATAAAGATCTTCTTATATCTACAAAGGGTAATATGAGAACGGCTAAGATTGTTGCTGATTGGATTGATGAGCGATTTGGTTCAAATGCAAGAGGAACCAAAGAGGATATTTCGAACAAATTATTTTTTGATATGAAAAGGCAAGCCCGTACTTTTAATGCCGTTGTTAAAGGAAATCCAATGATAGAGTTATTAGATGGTTGTTATGTTTATGATAGTAATACTTCTAATGCAGGGTATTATGTCATAAAAGGGAACCGACTTGTTGGAAATAAGGAAGGTATGTTAAATTTCCTAGAATTTACTTGGCATGACAAAGAGAATTATTATAGCTAAAAAAACAAGGAGATTCCTGCGGAACGTTAGGAATCTCCTTGTTTTTTCTTATAATGCTATGGAAAGCGAGGTGGGAAAATGGCGCAAAAGAGTCATATGAACGTAAATGATGTATATCCAATACTTGATATGATCAATAGAAAAGTTAATCAAGGAAAGGGAACAAGACACCATTTTACTAGTCCGCTATTCAATAATGATAACGACAATGGTGTAACAACATTGAATTCTTCTCAATGGCAAGTAGAGTCATTTGAAGTCATAAGGGAAACAGAAAATTCAATAGCTAATCATGTAATTAATGAGATCCGAATTATTTATCGAAATGGTGCATTAGATAAAATTTCTTTAGTCCGTGGGCTCAATCCATCTGTATCTGATGAAATTCAAGATTATGAGTACATCAACAATATTATGATTACAGAAGTTTCTATAAAAACAGAGTGGTTTGGTAAATCCCAAGAAGTTGTTGCAAAGATTATAAGGGAAAATGATTACGGTAATTTTAAAAAGGTTAAACTCACGTATTTTGACTCGGAATGGGGCTGGAGTGAGGACGAAATCGAAGAAGATTCTATGCCGTCTAAATATGAAAATCCATCTGATTTTTATAACGGTAAATATAGTAATTATGAAGAAGTGATAGTAGAGGATTATGTAGACTATGCAGAAATAGGATATGCATCTAATGAAGAAATTGAAATCTCTCCAGATGGTTGGTCTGATGGATATAATCCATCGTCTCCTGTAGATGTTAATGTGGAACTCGGACCAAAGATAACAGATGAAATTTAGAGAGGAGGTCCTACATGAGTTTTGGAGCAAATGTAGTAGTTGGAGGGGAAATAGATAGAGTAGGTAGATTGGGTGGTGGACGTTTAGATTATCCATTTATGCCTACCAAAACAGTTCCTTATATAAAGGGGAAAATTTTAGAGGTACTAGGTACTTTAGGGCACTTTGATATTCAATTTATTCCTGATTTTGATATTGAGCTGGTCTCCGTAGCTGTAGGAGCATCTAGATATCATTCCTTTGATAATTGGAGTTTGTTTATTGGAGATGATCATAAAAATAACTACGTATTTGATGAAATTTATACGAAGGATTTACCAGAAGGTGCTTATTTAATGGCTGTGAAAACAGTAAAAGCAGGTACCCCAATTACATTCCGCTTTGATAATAAAGGTGGGCAATCGAAATATGTTTGGATAAACTTTCAATGTTTAAGGGATAATCCCAACAAATAAGAGAGGTGGATATAAATGCCTTGGGTAGAGGAAACATTAAGACACGATAATTTTTTAGATGATATGTTTGATAAAGTATTTAGAAGATTTAAAGATAAATCAGGTAATTACTGGTGGCAGAATTTTAACAATCAAGTTCCAAAAGTAGATCTATATAAAATTACTTTTGAAAAAGGGTTATTTGTAAAAGGAGAAAAGGGATATCTACCCCCTTTTGAATCTCGAGAAGGTATGTTATGCATCACTCGGCATATGATTATGCGTAGGTGGGATAATGAGTATTTAGCATTCGCACAGTCAACAGGGGCTGTAAAAATTAACACTAAAGATATTCCTAGAGAAAAAGAAGGTTTCTTAGAATGGATTTCTAATTTTTATAGAAAATCTGTAGACTATACAACTGTTTATTCATACACACTAGACACATATGCTGGATATACGCATTATGTATCACCTAGTGGTGAACTTGCTCCAGTTACTATCATGAGTGAAAATCATGGTTTGGATATATTTAGGGATAGCATGGATATAGAGTACTACGGCGAGGATGAATACTATGAAAGTATGAAACAATCACCGATTATTACCATGCAATTAAAAGGAGATACAGGTGATCTAGTTGCCTCCATAGGGAAGTTGAATTATCGAACTAATACGAATTGGTGGGGGGACTCTTTAATTCAGCTAAAAGGTGTATTTGATGAGACAAGTGCATTTTTTACATTAAAAGTAGATTCAGCTCCTAGCTGGGAAAATAATATGGTGACTTTAATTCCCTTTTTCTTTGGAAATCTAGTATCTAAAAATACATCTTCGAAAAATGAAACACCAATCGCTATGCTTGGAGGTAGGCAAGTAGGAGAATTTTTTGATTTCGATAGTATAGAGACTAAAACTGAAATTTTACAACCTATCACAAGAAATTATGTAAACCATCCGTCAAACGGAGTAGATTCCGTTATGATCAAAAAAACAAAATATGGAGCACGTTATCAAGAACATTTTTTACGTTGGAACGTGCCACCTAATCTAATGCCACCTACTCGTGAAGAATTAAGACTTGTCAAAAATGCACAAGGAACGGAGAAAGAGGAAGAATATGCTCGTAAGTACCCAAGGGCATGGAATTATTTAAGATATGGTTACTATCAATACGATTTTCATGCATCTAGGTATAGTAATAAGATTCATACATCTCGCGCAACAGTCATGCATCCTGAAGATGGTGTATTAGGGTATATTCCTAATATCGTACTTCTGCCCGTTATTAATGTTTCTGAAGGTGAGAAATTAGTGTTCCCTTATTGGTGTGAAGAATGTAATGAATCTCAATATCAACCTGAGGTACCTAAAGAATCTACTAAATTAGAGTGGGGAATTGCTAAGAGTACAAGCAAACTGAATAATCTTCATGTAAATTTAGGAGATTCAACCAATAATTCTAATTCCAATTCTGATATAGGTAATAAATTTTCTTATTATTGCGATGGATCAGTAAAGGCACCAGCAGTAGATGATACTTATTGGAATCCCTCTGTTATTACGCAAGATTATTTGGCTAACAGCACAGATGGTATTGGAAAGGAATTAAGCAAATCGTTCTGGGAGGGGCGAAATGATTGGTTAGATTATTTACAGGAGCCTCAAAGTCAGTATCATTTGGATAACTCTAAAATAAAAATTGAAGATTTTCATAAATTTTTATGGAAAACCTTAAAAGATATTAAAGATGATGGTTATAGTTTACAAGATAAATGGCTAGATTTTAACGAGTGGGGAAAGGCAAATTTACCTTGTTTAAATGAATTGCAAAAAGCCTCAGTATTTATGTCGGCTAAACTCAATAAACCTGTCTTATTTTTCCCAGGTTCAGAGGGGTTTTTAAAGGGCGATATTTTAGATAAAATGCTTCCTTTAATTAAGAAAGTACCAAGTGTTATATATGATTGGATTGACTTTAATAATGTATTTATTGAAAACGAAGATGATACAGGTCTTGTTGGAGCTTGGGTAATGGATAGTTTTGCTACAGCCATGCATAGTAATGGGAAAAAGGAAAATATTTTATCTTCTTTTCGTTCTTTAGTTAACTTTGAACCTCAGGTGCTGCTTTATAATATTTCAGCTGCCAAGGCACATCGCCCATATGACTATATAAAACCTAACCTGGGTTTTGGCAGTCATGTTGTTGATGGAGAATATAAAGCATATTATTTACCGGATATGACTGATGATAATTATATACCTTATGTTGCCGCAGAAGTAGCTGTACATGAGATGGGTCATGCATTATCTAATTATGGATATGACATATTAGGTGAAAAACTACATGAAATGCAAGAATGGTTAAATATTAGTGGGTGGATCGAGAATATTGATGGTTCATTTAATGAACTAACGAAAAGCTCGCCAGGTACAGCGTTAGATAATGGAAAACTTGCTCCGGTATCAGATTATGGATGTTTTAGCCCGGCCGAAGATTTTGCTGAGGCCTTTATGATGTATATCATTAATAGACAATTTTTAGCTAGAAATTTTAAAGATAAACACGATTTTATAGTTAATAAATTAAAAGAAATGGGTATTGATCCAAAACTGTAGGAGGTAAAATATAATGATTCTTAAGATAAAAAGAGGAGAAGATTTTGCCTTTATTGATAATGAAGGTGATATTCAACATAAAGTCAGAGTAAGCGGTAATAATGAATCTCTTGTAAAATCTTTGGATAATATTTTGAATGTTCAAACTGGAATAAGGTTTAGAGGAGAGATTAAGGGGATTCCACATAAATTAATTACAAAGAGCGGAAAAAATCCTCCAACAATCAATAAATCTAATAAATTATATCTTATGGAATATTTTAAAAGAGACTTAGAATTACAAGGCTTTACCGTGGAAATTATAAAAGCGTAGAGGTGATTTTGATATGGCATTAACTCCCGTTCCTAATTTATCAGTACCGCAAAATAAAGGGTTTAAAGGAACTGATTCACTACCAATTATACATTCAATTAGATGGAGGCATTTACCATCGAGGTACATTTTTAAAGACGTAGATGACGTAATTACATATCATTCTCATGGGCCACTTACTATAGATATTAACAAGCATGGTGTATCTTATCTTGATGTTTATTTCCTAAAAGATACTGATATCGTTGAAGTAACAGCATATATCAGATTTTTAAGAGAAAAAGATCAGCTTTTAATAGAGGAACCCTATAAAATTGGAGAGGCTGGGGCAGTAATTGCCTTAGAGGATGATGAAGTAAACCATGAATTAAGGAGAGTTAAAGGAATTGCTTTTACGCAAAAAGACCTAGGTGATGGTACACCTATGTACGACTTTATGAATATGTCTAAAGAAGGCATTTATGAAGTCTGGATAAAAGTAATTACAGGGTTAGGAAAAGAAATGCATTTAAGGGTTCCTTTTCAATGGGATAATTTGGTTCCTAGCATTCCTCCAGAAAAAGATGGTCATGATTCTGATGATGCGGGCAAGGATAACGAAAAATCAGAATATAATGATGAATATTACGTGACGATTGTAGAGGGGGACTCAGCTTTTACTAAAAGGCCTTCTACCCATTTTAGAATGGCAGGTATAGGTATGTTAAAAGATGCGGGTTGTTTTAAAAGAATAGAGACTCCTGTATTAGAACCAATTTCAAGGCCTTCAAAAATACAGATTATTAATGATATCCCAATTAGTAGCTGTGGTTTAAATTTAATTACATCACGATTTAATAAGGTAGTAGGAGAGGGTGTTACATTCTCGCTTGTACACACAAATAAATCTGGTATTCTACGCATTGATACGAACTATGATAAGAATGGTTTAAAGAGTCTTGGGAATGGAACGTTTAAAATTATTAATAAGGGCATATATAAAATTACATTTATTGTAACGTATAACGATGGACAAGAATGTATAACTGAGGGGACTATTATTGGCGAATTTATTTGTGAATTAAACATTACTGGTCCTTCTTTAAAATCACATGTAGGAGATTCAATTGTTCTTCATTTAGATCATGGACAAAATAGTTCAGCTTCTAATATAGGTGTACTTGTTCAAACCCCTCCTAAAGTCATGCAGACAGGAAATTACACTTTTACTAGTAGTTCACCAGGAGTATATTCAATTAAATTTATCGTTGATTATGGTTTTGGAGTTTGCGAAAAAATAGTGAATATTGAATTTATCTCAAAAAATATTTCCCCTGAAAAACCAGAAGGCGGAGGCGGAAAACCAGAAGGCGAAGGTGGAAAGCCAGAAGGCGGAGGCGGAAAACCAGAAGGTGAAGGTGGAAAACCAGAAGGCGAAGGCGGAAAACCAGAAGGTGAAGGTGGAAAGCCAGAAGGCGAAGGTGGAAAGCCAGAAGGCGAAGGTGAGAAACCAGGTAAAAATGTACTAAAATGCGGACAAACGGCACAGGGTGGCATGGGATATGGGGAATATATTCATGCTGTAAGTGAAGAGGGCATCTGCTATGTGGAATATGATTTCTTCTCTGCACCAGATAGGATGCGAGTATTTGTTAATAATGAATTGATTTATGATACTTCACGTAAAATGGATAAAGAAGGAAGTCCGTTTGGTTTTTATTATAAACCTGATGATGGGGAATTAAGAGTAGTAATGAATGATGGTCAAGATAAAGGAAGCAGGTGGAGTTATACCCTTTATTGTGGAAGTAGTGTACCTTCGGATGTAAAACTAAAAGCTAAAATTATTAATTAGACATGAGTGTTGTTAACAGAATAAAAAGACTACTTATAATGAATTTAAGTAATTAGTTGCAACTTATTACCTACTCATAACGATAACTAAGTTGCAGAATAAGGGCGGGTAAAATCTCGTCCTTAATTAATAGAAAGAGAGGTGTAGAAATGCCGTATATTGATAGCACACCTGCACTTTCCCCTTATAAGGTTCGTGAAGGTAACTTACAACACGGTTTTATGGATTTACTGATTAAACACGGCTGGACCAAAGTAGTAGAGTTTAAAAAAGCTGTAACAGGGTCTTATTATGTTACAGATCATCCTTTAGAAGGAAGGCATGATGAAAAATTTACAGTTGCCAATCATATTATTTTACGTAATGCACGAGGTGATTTGTTTGGTTTTGCTGTAGTTGCAGATTGGAAGGAGTTTACTGCTCATGATAAAGGGATTCCATATTACAATGCTTTTAAATCAACAGCTACTGAAAAAGAGGCCCTTATTAACTATATGGCCAAAGAATTTGAAAAAAGAAAAGTAAATACATCTCTTTATTTTTATATGTTGGAAAAATTACCAGATGTAAAAGAGGGAGATAAATTATTTACCCCATGGGGAACGGGCTCTAGTGCAGATGAAAAACGACTTCAAATGGCTTTAGATATTGAAGTTACACAAATTGATTTTAAATCTACAAATGCTGGTTCAGAATTTGTAAAACAAGCGAATCCTGTTGTGATGCAGTCGCCTATTGTAGAGTCATCTCTACGTTCACCATTACTTGAAAATATTGATTACCCTTATATGCATACAAATTGGTGGGTTGATTCGGAAATTAATATTAAAGGACATATTGACAGTAATAGTCTTTTCTTAATTATCCAAACGGATAATACACCAATGTGGGAAAATAATGTCGTACCTATTGTACCGATTTACTTTGGCGATATTGAAGCAATAGATGAAGGTGATCCTGCTATCGCATTATTCGCAGGAACTGTTCCAAAAGGTACTGATACAAATGGCGTTGCTGCTTATAACTTTGATGATATTAAGATTAAAGGTGGGCGTCAAATTATGCCTGTCCTGAAAAAATATCCTTCTAATCCATCTAATGGTGTTGACTCTGTAATGGTGAGTCGTACTAAATTAGGTTCTCGTTATCAAAGTTATTACTTGTCTTGGAATGCACCTGCACAAGATATGCCTCCTAAGCGTGTATCTGAAGTAGGTAATAAACAATACCCACGAGCATGGGAACGAATTAATAATTATCAATTCAATCCTTCACGTTATTCGGATAAAGTACAAACTTCATTTATTTATCTGATTCATCCAGAAGAAGGAGTAAGAGGATATTTAAAGAACTCTGTAGGATTTAATTCAATTAATATGGGATCTAGTGAATTAAGAATTCGTCAAGAGAGTTGTCCAGAAAAGGTTTTTGATGTATATCAGTGTGTCCCAGTTAGTGCAATTTCACCACTAACGAAGCGACCATCCACACAATTTCGACCAATGGGATTAGGGTTGTACAAAGAAGCACTAAATACTTCTAAGAAACCAGCAGCGAATAAGACTCTAGTTAATGTTTCTAACCTAAAAGCTACAAATCCACAAGAAGGAACTGTATTACTTACTTGGACAAATCCGAATGATATGGAGCTCTCAACGGTTAACATCTTCGTAAATGGTATGAAGTATGCAACAGGTGTCACTGAAGTAGAATCATATACTATTAAAAATGTGACAAAAGGAAATGGTGTAAAAATTAAACTAGTTTCTGTAGACATGAAAGGTAATGAATCTGCAGGTATTGAAGTATCTGTGAACGTAATGTAGTAATGCAACTTACATGTTATGAAAGAAAGGTACCTACCTATAATATACATGACATAGAAGAATTGCTATTTATAAAACTAATTAACCTATTATTAAAATAAAATGATGAAGTGGGTGATGAGATGCCATATATTGATTCAACTCCTCAGGATTATCCCTCTAAGTTTGAAGAAGATAACTTGCAGGACGTATTTGCACAAATGTTAATTGATAACGGTTGGACGTTAGTGAGGAACTTTTATAAAGCTGCGGTAGATACTAGGGCGTACAATCGCCGAACGGATCAAGTCAATTATGCAATTGCAAGACATACCATTTTTAGAAATGCAGATGGGAAATTGCTAGGTTTTGCGACAATTAGCCAATTCCCTCTTAAGTACAAGTATGAAAAAAAACAGCCTATTCGTAGACCTCACGATGATACCGATCCTAATGATCCTAACTTTAAAATGAAGCCTACTTGGGATGAATGGATTAAACAAAAGTATGTAGATAATACAACAAGAACAAACTTGTATTTCTATATGTTAGAGAAGTTACCAAACTCTAATCTTGTTAAAGAAGATGGTATTGTTTCTATCGTTACTATGCCAGGTATGGGTGGTACATCCTTTGAGCAAGACAGAGATAGGGATAGAGATGACTGGTCTAAGTGGTGGTATGAGTATTTTGAAGGAAACTACCATGTAGAAGATAGAGACTACGATCCAGAAGACTTAATTTATGAAGAAAAATTATTATCAGCTTCGCCTTTCCATGTAATACGTTCAGCACTAGATATTGAAGTGTTAGAAACACGTTGGGATACTGATATGCAAGAAGCGGTAATTGAAAAAGCTGATCCTCGTGTAATGCAGTCACCAATTGTTAAGACTACATTGCGCGCTGAATTTTTAGAGCATATAAACGATCCTTTATGGCATACGAACTGGTGGACAGATTCAGAAGTTCGTGTCAAAGGTCATATTGATAGCACAACATTTTTCCTAGTTCTTCAAGCTGATACAGCCCCTGTTTGGGAGAAGAATTTGGTTCCGACTATACCGCTATATTTCGGTAAAGTAAATTCTTTAGATGGAGATAAAGATGAAGGCTATGCATTATTTTCAGGAACTATTCCACCTGTAAAACGTGTGGATTCAACTAGAAAAGAAACTACATTTTCTTGGCGGAAAATTATGCCTGGAGATACAATCCTTTATGTCAATGATGCAACGAAATTACCTGAGGCACCAGCGTTGTTAACGATTAATGGTACAGAGGTAGTTAAACTAATTGAGAAAAAAGGTAACTATTTAACTGTTGAACGTGCGCAACTAGGAACATTCATGCGTGCACCTTATTGGGACACAGGTGCGACAATTGCTCGTCTATCGACTAACAACGCTAGCAAACGAGTGAAGAATGAAGATGTAGTATCTTTATTTGATTTTGATGATCCTGGCGCAACTGTTGGCGAAACAATTTATCCTTTACTTAAATTGTATCCACATCATTCTTCAAATGGTGTAGATTCTGTAATGGTTTCCCGTTCAAGATTTGGTGCACGTTATCAGGCTCACTATCTCTCATGGAACGCACCTTCGAACCAGCTACCACCAAATAGAGTAGATGAAATTGGTAAGAAATATCCGAGAGCATATAATCCTGTTGAAAAAACTAACAATTATAAATATCAATTTAATACTTCCCGATACTCAGATAAAGTACACTCCTCTCGAATTTATGTAGTTCATCCTGAAGAGGGTGTGAGGGGGTATTTAGATAAAGCAATTGGTTTTAACTCACAAGGAATGAGTGCAACGAACTTACGTGTTGCAAAACAAAACTGTCCGGAAAAAGTTTATGAAATGTATAAACCACATAGTATAGGTGCGGTATCTCCTCTAACGAAGCTACCTGTTACACCTTTCCGTCCTGTAGGTTTGGGGATTTATTCTGAGGACTTTAATCCAAATGAAGTTCCTCACGACATTAAGAATGATAAAACTCCTCCAGGAGAAGTGAAGATTACTAAAGTATTAAGTCCAATATCACAGACTATTGATGTAGAATTTGAACTTCCTACAGATAAGGATTTAAAGCATGTCAATATCTACTTAGATGGTAAGATCTATGCTACTGGAATTACTGGAACAACTTATTACAGATTAATGGGATTAAACACAGGATTTAAACCTGAGATCAAAATTACTACGGTGGATTCAGCCGGTAACGAATCTGTAGGTATTACTGCAACACCTATAGAGGTTTCTTAATAAATATAGAAGGGGTGACCAATATGTCATTAATTAATACAGATGGATTTTTCGATGTAGATTTGTCCGTGCAACTTCTACCTTTAGATTTAGAGAAGTTGTTTAATGCGGGAGGATGGAGTACTTTAGGGAAATACCGTGCGGTATCGCCTTTAACAGATGCAAATGGAAAGAAGGATTCATACCGAAAAACTTTTGCTGAAACTTTTCTATTTGAATCGAAAGGTAGCGATAAACAACATCGCTACTTTGGATTCACCACAGGTTATGGTGGAAATGTAAGAAAGCTTGGAGAGGAACCTGTAATTTCAAAAGATACATTTTTAGGTGAAATGAAGGATGTAACTCCTAGTGGGGCCAAAAAAACAAAGACAGTATTTGAATTTATGGTTAAACCAGTTATTCCTTCTAGTGTAATTTTATATCGTGAAGATGGTTCAATGATTGACCAAGCTACAACAAAGTATTTAATAGATGGAGAGAAAGGGACTGTAACATTCAATGATAGTCAAGTAGGTAAGGTTCTTTCTACATACTCGCTTACAGATAATGCTCCTGATCTAGTAAAACGCTTATGGTTCTTTACGTTTGAAGGATTTATCCCTACTCGATTTATTTTACGTTCTGAACGCCCTGACTTGGCTGAGCTAGAAGACAAAAAAGGTGGAGTATTTAGCTTTAAAATGAAGAAAGGGAACCAACGTATCCGCGAGAATTCATATAAGTTCTATGATAAATTAACTGGAACAGTACCCCTTGATTCCGCTGATTATACTGTGGACCATGAGGCCGGTACAGTAACGTTTTCAGGAGGAACTGAGCCGTTAGCATTATTCGCTGACTATGAATTAGAATATGTAAAAGATGCAAACGGTAGTTATGGAGATATTGAAGTAAATAAGTTTAATCCGCAAGTTCCAACAGAACTTATGGGGGCCGCTTATGATGCAGTTCGCTTTGTTTATCCTTCATTACCAACAGCCGTATCGTTTATTCCGCAAAATGATATCGGTTTAGGATGGGGACGAGATTCTCAAGTTTATTATTGGGGAAATATTACAAAGGACCGTATCGTTTCTTACTTCCGTTTAGATCCTGCGCCGGATCCTGAAAGTACGTTCTTTGCACCATTATATATTGGACGTCTATCGACAATTGGTAAGACTCCTCGAATGAATAATGTAATTATTGGTGGAGCTCGTTCTGATGATGAGATTCAATATAAAGCGGGCATGAAATTAGGACGTAGTGTAGTTGACTATGGTGTAAATACATCTAATGGTAATAGTTCTGTACTTGTACAGCGAACTGTTGGCGGGGCAATGTATCAAAAACATTACTTAGCATTTATTACTCATGATGCTGACGTAGATCCAAGCCATGAGTCTCGTTTTAATCCGTCTGTATATTCTAATAAATATCACATTTCACCAATGTATATTGTTCATCCTTCTGATGGTTATGTGGGTAGACTAGATGAAGTTTATGCAATTCATCCAAAAAATATCTCACAATTAGATGAACTAGAAGTAAAAGAACGATCTGAAAACGAGCAAGTAGGTACAGGAGATGGAGCAATCAAAGAGTTTCATTTATTCCATAGACCTACAATCGATGATGAATTTGAAGTTCGCTTAGTAAGTTCAACTGGATGTAATACGTTAACTAAAGCGAATTATGTTGAATATAAAGCAGATACACCTCCAGCTGCTGGGAAATTTACAGTAGATGGTTCTACCAAACGATTAATTTTGGGTGATGCTCCAAAAGATCGCGTAGAAGTGATTGTTTCTTATAATTACGCCCAAACATATCGTTACACTTTAGCAGATACACCTAGAACACCTTTCCGTTTAGCGAACATGACTCCATATGCTCCTATTGGACTTGGTTTCTTAAAAGAAAATTTATAATAACCGCAACTAAGTCATGACTTGTACCGAATACTACGGTGCAAGTCTTACTTTGTCGAAAGGTGGGTGGTGGAAAATGAGTAACAGTAAGCATTATTTACTCAGTTTCACTACCCTTTTTTATAATAAAAAGGGATATGTATTCAGGTTCAATCGTCATCAAAATGTACCTAATCTAGATGTTGTCCCATTGGCTTTTGATCCTTGGAATAGGTATAGTGCGTTAGCTTTAGATGATATGAAAATGGGTACAAAAGTGAAACGAGCGGCTGGTGCGATGCACTCTGTATTAGCTGATTACAAAACTATATTTGAAGGCTCCAATTTAAATTTAGAAAAAGGTAGTCTTATTTATATAGCGGAGGTAGGAGAAGCATTAACTAGAGGGGATAAAAGTGCACGACAAGGGGATTTAATAGAAATAACAGAGAATAAGGATTTTTACGCTTATTTTGGAGAAGTTATTAGTCAAATTAATACAAATCTAGTTAAGAAACTAAACAAATATGACTTGAAATCTAGTAAAAAGTCGATGATTCATACAGAAACTCCATTTGAATATAAAAGTAGTAATAAGAGGGTTTATAGTGAAAGGAATTCTTATGATTTCGGCTTTTTGAAAGAGTTAATTGGAGAAAATATTAGTTTAGAACTACTCGAGTTATTACCGAGTTTTGGTCATAATCAAGTAAAAGAATTAGCAGATGTATTATTTAAAAGTGGGCAAATTAATACGGAAGAAAGATTGCTAACCTTACAATATGGCGAGAAAGTTGTAGAAATAGCAAAAGCCAATTTTTTAAAAGTGGTTTTGGATGCTCTCTATAGCCAATTGGATAAGGGGAACAAATTAAGTGAATTTGGGAAAGAGCCCAATAAGATTGAGAACTTTAAAGTTATTTTTACAAGTTATCCTGATGAAGGAATATTAAAAGGAAAAGATACACCAATTCAAGGCGTTCTGAATTTAGGAGATATAGGTGAATCCTATAAAGGAATTTTAGGTTTTCTACAAAAGCATGAAATGAGTAATGGAAATAAGCTGTTATCAAGTAAGGTTGCAAATACTGAAACAGGATCTTTAATTGCATTAGAAGGAAACGTTTCTCAGGATAGTAGAGGGAATTATCATTTATATGGATTAGTCCCATTTGATGTATATGAGGCGTATATTGAACCTAAAATTTACGAGGGTGTGTCTCATATAGCTACATTAAGTGAAGCGAGTGAAGTCTATAGATTAATGAATCAGAAAGCTTCATTAGATGAAACACGAAACGTACATGATGTAATTATTCAGGGTTTAGGTGCAGGTAAGAATATTTCAGACGGAAGAGTAGATTCAATGACAGTACCAAGGGCAAATGTGAATTATACTTTGAATGATTTTAGTCAGTACATTGGTAGTACCTCTTTCAAGTCTGTAAAACAGCTAATTCATAGAATGGAAGATAGTAAATCTTATCAGTATACGAAGAATAGTGAGAAATTTATCATTGCAGATAAGTATAAAAATGTTCAAAATAATTTATCAGGATTCGAATTAGGTCAGGTTTACCATTCTGGTTCTGAGTCACTGGATATGGAAAAAACACAAAGCAAATCATTTAAGTATGGATTTGAAGATTCAGTATTAAATAGTAATTTTAGTAGTCATTATCAAGCGAATGTTACTACTTTATTGGATAGCACAGAATTTATTCGTGAAGCAGAAAAGTTAAATCTACTTAGTGGAGATAGAAATTACCAAGTTGGTGAAAAGATTGTTATAAATTCCGGTGAAACATTCCAGATTCAAAATGGCCATTTGAATAATTTAGAGAATGGTGCTAATCGTTTTGCTTTTAAAGGGGAATTAATAGCTACAGAACAGGCCTTTAGCAATGAGGGTATGATAGATGTTGAACTTAACGAGTTAAATACAATGCAAACTCACTCTTTATTAAAGGACGCTAAAATAGATGGTTTTTCTTCAAGTGTGTTGGAACAATGTGAAGATGTAGTGGTTACACATGTAGTAAAAAAGAGTGAAAAGAAAAAAACAAATGAAACAAAAATTGAACAAAATATTTCTGTTAAAAATAGTGTAGCTGATTATGAGATAACTATAGAAAATGAAATTAAGTATCATCTAGATAAAGAATTTGACACATTTATTTCAACAACTACCTTAAGTAATCAAAGAGAAATCGTAGTTGATATTTCGAATGACTATGGAGATTTTGGGGAGATAGAGAAGAATTTAGAACTTTATGTAGAAGAACAAAGTGTAGTAAATAAACCCGAAAAGAACATGGAAATTCAGCAAGACACACTAATCAATTCAAAACTTGAAAAGATATTTGAATCTTATATTCAAGATAGTAATGTAGTAAATCAATTGAAACAAGAAGAAATAAATTTAGTGAATTTTTTAGATGCTAAAAGTGAAAAGGTATTGAATACTGATGTATCAACCAACATGATAGCAGATGATATACAGAGAGAAGAAAAAGCTCATGTTGATAATCTAATTGGATTGGAATTAGAAAATATAGTTGAAACCTATATTCAAAATAACGATTCAGCAGCGCTTGCAGAACGAGAAGAAGAGCTCAATGAAATATATCTAATTGATGCTGTTCTAGATAATACAAGAGACTTGTATTTATTAGATAGTAGTAGAGCGAATCAAACTGATCATAAAGAACAGGTATATATTGAGAAGTTAGTTAGTTCGAAGCATGAAAAGATATTAGAAACGTATGTGCAAAGCGGTAATATGGCAGAACAAAATGAAATTAGAAAAGAAACGCTAGAGACGTATGCACAAAATATTAATAAAGCAAAACGAATGAACGAAGAAGAACTACATGTCGAGAAGCTACTAAGCACTAATTTTGAAAAAACGTTAGAAACGTATGCGCAAAGTGATGAGATAGCAGAACAAATTGAATACGAAGAAGAAACAGCTGTAGAAAAACTGTTAGGCATGAATCTGGAAGAAACGCTAGAAATGCATGTGCAAAGTATGGATAGATTGGATCAATTACAATGTGAAGAAGAACTACATGTCGATAAACCACTAAGTATGAATTTGG
The DNA here is from genome assembly GCF_022663835.1 of Bacillus cereus group sp. BfR-BA-01347. Taxonomy (NCBI): domain Bacteria; kingdom Bacillati; phylum Bacillota; class Bacilli; order Caryophanales; family Bacillaceae; genus Bacillus; species Bacillus cereus group sp. BfR-BA-01347. The sequence goes on from NZ_JAKUGG010000001.1 coordinate 349,201, forward strand.
AGAAAACACTAGAAACGTATGTGCAAAGTGGTGAGATAGCAGAACAAATCGAAAGCGAAGAAGAAACAACAGTAGAGAAATTGTTAGGCATGAATCTGGAAGAAACGTTAGAAATGCATGTGCAAAGTATGGATAGATTAGACCAATTACAACGTGAAGAAGAACTGCATGTCGATAAACCGCTAAGCATGAATCTTGAAAAAACACTAGAAACGTATGTGCAAAATGGTGAGATAGCAGACCAAATTGAACGCAAAGAAGAATTACACGTCGATAAATTACTAGATATGAATCTGGAAGATACGCTAGAAGTGTATATGCAAAGTGACGATAGAGCATTTCAAAATCTTCGTGAAGAGGAAAATTACCTCATTAATCTAAGTACAGCAAAATCTGATGGGATAATTGATAGTGTTGTCTATAAGGAAAATACAATGTCAAATATGGCTGAAAAAGACAATGGTATTCTATTGGATTATGTATCAGAAGGTATAGTAGGAGAGACTTATGAAACGTTAATAGAAGAGGTAGAACCATTAATTATTCATAAAGAATATGAAACAATGATACAAGATGTAGAAAGCGCATTAAGTGGAAGTGAAATCCACGTTGCAGTAGAAAAAAAACATTTAGCTCATCTGTTTAACATATTTGATATTGAAATGAACAATCAAGTTCTAACCAATGTAGGGAAAGAAAAGGATGCTACCATTGAAGATACAGTTTCAGGTAATCAAACAAATGAAATTGGAGTTGTAGTTACTGATGGGGCTCTTATGAGTTTGGGGGATACTTATGAGTCAATTATTGATCCTACTATTAAAGGTGAAATGGGTGCAACTATAGACACTGTAGTTATAGATGCGAATTTAGCAGATCACCATGCATCAAATGAAGTGGATATTGCAACAATTGAATTCGTAAATAGTGGTAATGATAGAGAAACAACATTAGAAGAAATAGAGTTTGCAGGTTCAGAAAGTAATTTCGAAACTACTATAAATCACTATGATTTTGCGAGTAATAGTCAAGAAACAGATTCAATTATAAACAATAATGAAATGGCAATTTCGGGAATTCATGTAGATACAGAGGTGGAAGAAAGTACCTTAGCAGAATGTAATGTATTCTTAGATGTTATCCAAGAACAATTTGATAAAACAATATTACGTAAAAATAGAAAAATGACAATAGAAGATGAAATGCAAACAGAACAGGTAAATAAGAAGAAAATAAGGATTTTCCAAGAAGAAGAGGGAAGTTCAAGTAATGAAACTATAATGATACTGGATGAAGAAGAACAGATAAACATTAATTCTGCTTCAAATATCACAATAGATAGTGAAACTACAACGAAAAAATTAATATTAAATACAATGTCTATAGAAGATGATGAATTGTTAAATATTAATAAAGGAAATTACGGATTTATTGATGAAATTGATGAGGGAATGCATTCGAATTCAAATATAATTTCTATAGAAAATGAAGTGGATTTAAATATTGAAAGACAGCATGAAATGAATGTAATTGATGAAGATGATACAGGTATAGGATTACCTGAACCAGATAAGCCATGGGATGAAAAAGAAAAGGATAAAGTATGGCTCATTATGGGTAAACCATTCCCTGCATGGAATGGTTGGAATATCAAGAAGACGCGATAGGAGGAAGTTACTATTGAGCATTCATAGGGTTCAGACTGGACTTATTTTTGACGATAATTTTGAAACACTTGATTCACGTTGGATCGTATCCCCTACTGATTCTTATACGTACAGTGATTCTGATAAACAATTAGTACTTAAACACAACTCTACTGATAGAAGTACAAATGCTCTTTTTTCTCTGCCTCAAAATGAAGATGAATTGTTACTACAAGTGCATTCGAACTATACACCAAAATATTTGGGAGATGAAGGTGGTCTCGTTATTTGGAAGAATGCTCTTGAGAAAGTTGAGTTTTTGGAAAGTGAAGATAGCATTTATGAGAATACCTATAATATTTGGAGAACAGTAAAAAAACAAAATCTGTGGACCTTTTTTGCAGAGCGAGGAAATGCGTGGGAGCTATTTGACTCAACAATTTGTATCGATCCAGCTATGGCTGGAGTTATATTAAAAGGTACACCAAGAGATGGGTATACCCCCCTTATTGTAGAAAGGGTCATCTTGTGTAAAGGTACCAATATTAGTGTTGGTAATTTAAATAGTTTTTATAAAGTTGAGTTAATTGATTATGAAAGAAATATTGTAACTACTCAAATAGTTCCAGATGGATATTCAGGTATAGACATTGAATTACCTACCATTCCTTTTAAGGGGAAAATTAGAGTTTACGATAAGAGTGAGACTGGTGAGTATGTTTTAATAGATGAACAAAAAGAATACGCTGAAATGTACGGCGGAGATCTGTTTTTAAAAGGTACAAATTTAAAAGTCAAATGGAAAGGCCAAGAGTTAAGTGAAACAAAAGCTACACATTTAGGTGCACTGAAAAGTGACATAATTGAACAAAAATTGACTGTCTTAAACGATACTTCGGGAAATGTAGCGGAGAATATTGAAATTCAGATTGCTGTTTATAAAAAAGAGTTTGGCTGGGAATGGTGTGATCTTGCCACAGACAACAACGGTACTCCTAATCAATATGAAGATACAACAATACGTATAGGAACGTTACATGAAGGAGAATCAAAGGATTTTTGGGTGAGAATTGCTAGGGTCGATACAACCGATCCTGAAAAAATAAAACAACAGATGAGACCTTCACACTTCTTCTTGGAAATAAGAAACGAATAAGGGGTGGCTAAATGGGAACAAGAATGAAGCTCCATAGATATAGTCCTATCACAAAAGATTGGGATGAAATATTACACGTTGTTGATCAAGATTTCGTGAAAACATATGGTACATCAAATCCTATTTTACCAGTTGGTCATACTTATGAACCAAATAAAGGGTTATTAAAAGTGTATTATAATGGCCGGCGTTTACTAAGCGGAGTTGATTATATTGAGCTGGATGATTATCACATCCATTTAGGTGTAGGTTCAAAAAATGAAGAGCGTTCTATACAGCTACAAATTGGTGATGAGGTGTACATAGAAGTCTATAAAAACCAATATTGTAGTAGAGGGCAAGCTACTATTAGTGGAACGCAATTTTATGACTTACAAAAGGAAGTATATGATGCTCGGCAATTCAGAGAGAGTGATAAGCCTCATATTTCATTAGATGCACGTTTAGATGAAATACAACGCCAGTTAGAATTGGTGTACGGTGGAAATTCTAGTGTAGATATAGATTATGAATATAACGAAAGAGGTCAAATTATTCGTGAAATTATCACGGGAGATCATACTATTATTCGAGAGTTTACGTATTATGAGAACGAGGCACCTATGGTAAAGGGTGAATTGAAAACAGAGACTGTATATTATACAGATGGTCTTGGAAGTCTATCTCAACAGGTTACAAGGGAATTTTCATATGATCCTGCAACTAGAAGACTACTAAAGACAACAGTACGAGGGGATAGCTAAGTCTATCCCTTTGTTAATTTCCAATGGAAAGTTCTTATAATGACAGTGCATACCTCGATTTATAAGGAGGATAAATTTATGGATTTTATTGCTTACAATAGAGCACATCTCAATAACAGGCGTATACGGAAGCTTGACGATAAAGTGATGGTATTTGTTGTGCCATCTATTGTACAAGTAGGTATTGTTCGTACAGAATTACGTTTCCCTTATAAGGGAGAGTTAATTGATGCATATGTAACGTGCGGCACAATGGGAGAATCAAAAACGTGTATTGACATTGAAAGATGCAGTCAAAGTTCATATGATACAACACCTATTTGGCATAGCATTCTTGCTGATGAACTTGTTATTGATGGAAAGAGCAAATCTAATCGTACGTCCTCTACACCATATTCTTTTAAACCGTCACAACTAGCTGTTAATCGTGATGATCACTTTAGAATCAATATCAAAGAGGTAGGTAAGGGCGTAAAAGATATTACTGTAGAGTTGGTAGTTGAATTAGCTCTCGAAGAATAATAAATAATTCATCACAACTTTATAAAGAGATGTAGCGATAATTAAAGTGTAAATAAAAATTAGGAGGTCATTTATATGCCAGCACCACAAGTGAATTGGAGAAAACAAGACAACTCAGGAGCTGTACCGTCTTGGAATATTGGGACCATTGATGCAGGAACACCTTCCTCTGATTTTGGAGTATTAATTTGGAATAACTTTGCGGGAACAACAGATTTATCTACTATGACAAACTGTACTATTACGACAAAAGATAGTGCAGGTGGTAATACGGGTGAGTTAGTAACAAATAAATGGGTTGAGGTGACTGTTGCATCGGCAGCTGAAACTGGTCGTACACCTATTGGAGGTAATTCTACTCATCCAATCCAAGCAGGAGGAAATTCAACGAATACTGATGGTACGTTTTCTCCAAATGCAAATGAAATTTTAGGTGTTAAAAATGATGGTAATAAAACTAGTGCAAAAGGTAACTATGCAGAAGTTATCCTTCGTGCCAATGTTCCAGGTAACGCGACAGCAGGAAACGTAGCATTCTTAACACGTGTTGCATATCAGTACGTATAAAAAATAGTTACTTCAATGCAATGAGGTAGGGGGAAGCAAATTGATTTTACAAAATGATAAATATACACATTCTCCTGTGGCACAGGATTTTATCTGGGTGGCTGAGTATCCTGACGGTACTCATCTCCCAGAATTTGATTTTAATACAAAAGAAGAGAATAGCTTTTATAAGATTGATAGAAATAAGCTTTTCCGATTCGGATTAATTGGTCATGGTAATAAAATTTATTTTGAACGTGATGGTATTTTCAGTATAGCAGGTCATCGCATTCAGTTCTTTTATGAGTTTGATGGAAAAACTATACCTTTAAATGGCGATTTTAAGTATGACATTAACGATATTATCACATTTAAAGATGCAGAAGCATCAGGACTTGTGGCTGGTTTTCAGGGAAACGGAATGCTATCGAACCGCATCACTCATTACAGCTTGGGGTATAAAACGAATATTAATGTAGAAGGTATTAACTTTCATTTTAAACCCATTGTAAAACTTCCACTTAACCAACCTGCCATGATTAATTTACGAATGGTAGCTGATCAGAAATTAGATGGAAAAGTGATTATAGTAAATAATGGACGAGTAGCTTTTGAAACTAAAGCGCCTCTTGAACCTAATATAGGTGGTGAATTGAATTGGATCATTCAGTAAAGTTAACAAGAGAACAACTTCTAAATACCCTTTATGGTACATCTTATAACATGGATGGGAGTGTAGTAAAAGATACTGAAACGATTCGAAACTACACAATAGAAGTTATAGATAAGAAAGTTCACTTAAAAACATTTAATATACCAGTTCAAATCTTAGTAGAAAACGAATGGTGTGATATTGAGAGTGTAGTAAGTGATGAAGATTTAAGCCTAATATATTCAACATTTCAAGAAGTTCATCTGGACAGTGAAATAATTTTAGACACAGATGATCCAACAGGTATTTCTGTACGAAGTCGTGAACGAGTTCGTGATTTATCTAATTTAATTTCTGAAGCAGGTATAGATTTGCCGAGGGAATTTACTTGGGTAGACGGGGCATCAGAGACAAGTGGCGTTATTATTTTACCTCAAGATGACTACGACAAAGTATTTATTGCTACTGATCCAGATAAAGATGGGATTCCTTCTATCGTATTTATTGAATCACAGATAGAAGAAGAACAGGAAAGGCCATATTATGTAAAGGAAAATGGAAAAACGTATATTTATGTTAATCATTTCTCCGGTGGTGGTGGCTCACAAGATAGTCCATATTTAGTTGAGAATGAAGAAGACTTGAATAATGTTCGCAATAATTTGAGTGCTTACTATACTCAAACACAGGATATTATTATGACTAGTTACCAAACTGGTTCAGGATGGAATCCAATATCTAACTTTTCAGGTTTTTTTGATGGTAGGGGATTTGAAATCAAAGATCTGTATATAAAACGTACACAAAATAACATTGGTTTATTTGGTGAACAAAAGAATGGGACTATCCGCCGTGTCAGATTGACTAATGTAAGTATTACCGGAAATGGAAGTTATGTAGCAGCCCTTGTAGGTTTAAAATCAAATGGCGAAATTTCTGACTGTGCTGTACTTTCAGGTGAGATTCGTAATGAAGGGGTTTCTGCTAGTAGAACTGGGGGGATTGTCGGGGAGCAGGGCTCTGGAACTATAAAGAGAAATTATAATCACGCAGCTGTTTACTCGGATGGCTCTTTTTGTGGTGGGATAATTGGGAAAAATAGTGCTGGGAGTATTTCTTCATGCTATTCTACTGGAAAAGTAATAGACACAACGTTAGCTAAGAATGCTTCATATCATGGAGGTTTCTGTGGATCTAATTCAGGATCAATACCAGCTGAAGAAAATTTCTATAATATTGATGCTCAAAATAAGGTTGCTAAAGGAGAAGGTAAACCACTTTCCGAAGTAGACATGAAGAAAGTAAGTTCTTACCCGTATAATTTTAGAGACAGATGGCATATGGGAGATTACCATATTAATAAAGGATACCCTGAAAACCGTTCATTTATCAAATATAAGAAGGGAAAAGGAACACCCAACGATCCTTATCTAATCTATAATTTATTTGATTTAGAACAAGTACGCCATTTTGCAGATGCCCATTTTAGGATGGAGAATGATATTATTTTTGATTATCCTAAAACCGGAAACGGTTGGACGCCAATTGGCAGTGGTGATTTTGAAGCTAATAGTTCTAAATGGTGGGGAACTCAATTTTCAGGTTCGTTTGACGGTAATGGTAAAGCAATAGGAAATCTGTATATACGTAGACGTGCTGAAAGTCATGTAGGTCTTTTTAAATCAATTAATCCTGGTGGAATCTTGAAAAATTTAACACTAATCGATGTTGATGTAGAATTAGGATATTGGGGTGGGCTTTTAGCAGGTGCATTAGGAAGTGGTTCGTCAAGTAGTTTTTCTCGTATTGAAAATTGTCATGTGAGAAAATTTAATGATTTTATTTACAAAACATTTCCTGGCAGTGGGAAGTATGGATGTGGTGGTCTTGTTGGCATTATGGGGGGATATAGTGAGATAGAGAACTGTTCCTTTAATGCCCCAGTACAACAACAAAATGGTTTTTATGGAGGAATTGTAGGAGGGGTTCTTAGTAACACCAAAATTAAGAAGTGTTCTGTAGAAGGTATCTTTGACCAGGTTTCTGGTACTATGGGAGGCATCGTGGGCGTGATAGACTACCGTAATGCTAATCAACTATTCGAAGATATCGTAGTGCATGCTGATATGTCTAATTGTTCAACAGCCCATGGATCCTTTGGTAATGCTTACGCAGGTAATTGGTATTCTGCGGATTATAGAATGATTTCTAAAACTACCTGGAAGCGAATTATTGTCCAAGCCAAAGGAGCTAGTAGAGCTTTAGGTAATTTTGTGGTGGAATCTACATATTATTCGACTGCTACAAATAGTTTGTTCCCGGAATGGGTAATTGACAATTGTTTTTATAACAGGGATCTTACAGGAACAAGTAGCTCGCATTATGCATTTTCACCAAAATTCACTCCTGAATTAAATCATGAGTCTACTTTAGTAGCCTATGATTTAATTGATGTCTGGGGGCTTGATGAAAAGTATCTGAATGGAAGTCCATATTTGAAAAAACATAGACCGTCAAAGTTACCTATATTAGGTTTCCGAAATGAGATTGGACTATATTATACTGATGAAGCAGGTAATATTTTACGCTACTTAGAGTATGGAACATTGGTAGCTGGTAGTACCTCTGAGGCTTATCCAGTATGGTTACAGAATAATGCTGATTTCCCTGTTAAGGATATGAAAGTTTGGGTCGATCCACCTACAGTAAAACCAGGTATTACAGTCCAACTAAGTTTATCAAACAATCCTTTCGTACCTGTAGATGAAATACCTTTCTCTGGAACTATACCTATTGGAGATGCTAGACAGTTTTATATTAGGTTCTTGTCCGAAGTTACAGTAACAGAGGGTGGTACATTTGATATGAAGGCAAAAGCAAGTCCTGCTTAATGAGCTTTTCATCTCAATACAATGGGATTGGATGTGATTAGAATGGCATATCCGTTAAAGGGACTGACCTTACATTTACACTCTGCGTTAGCTAACCAAGGTTACTCACAGGGTGTAAATACAATCCCTGTTAATTCTTGGTTTGATTTAGCAAGAAAAGGGCATAACGGAAGTTTGATAAGTTTTAACTTCTCGCAAGATAAGACTTGGACAGGTATGAATATACCTACGGACCCTTATTCACTTTACTTTAACGGCCTTAACAATCACGTGGTAATTCTTAATCATTTGGAATTACTACCAACTGACTCAGGTTTTACTTTTGAAACTTGGGTCAAACCAGTTAAGTCAGGTTATGTGGCATCTTATGGTGTGGGAAGTGAAAGAGGGTTTTCACTTTATTTTGACTTAGATACTCGTGAAATTAGGGTTCAAATAACGACAGAAACAAAGAAAATGTCTTTTGTTTTTGCTGAAGTTAACGTAAAAGCTTGGCAACACGTGACTTTGCTGTATGATGGGGAACGCTTATGGGGTATGATCAATGCAGCTCCGCAGGGCTTTAGTTTACCTGTATTAGGGGAATATGTTAATACAACAGCCCCATTAGTATTAGGTAAATCATCAACAGCAAATAATAGTTATTTTGAAGGAAATATAGCAACTTTTAGAATATATCAAAGGGCACTTAGTTGGGATGAGGTAACGAATAGTTACAATGCAGGTTTTCTTATTACCGACAATAAAAGTGAACTATCTTCTAAGGGATTAGTATTATGGCGTGATGAGATAGAAGCTACCTTAAATGTAAGCATAATGTCGCGAGCAATAGCGAAATATGAGACAGCCAAAGTAGATAGTCAAAATTTAAAAGGCTTCATAGATATTATGAAACCTGAAGATATGATAAGTTCTATTATAATTAATCCAAGTATTAGAATAGCCGCTAACTATGAGATTGATAAATTTGGAGAAGAAGATTTAGTTGCTACAATTAGTGTTACACATTTCCAAAAAGATTTAAGATGTATATTAAATATCAATCCTATCAGTTATATGCGTTCTGAATATAATATGGAGGGTTATGGATCTAGCGATTTAAAATCAGAAATTAGAGTATGTACACATAATAATCTATTTTCAAATATATCTATTAACCCTTATGCCAAATTAGTAGGTCATTATGAGATTGATAAACAATATATTTCAAGTTTACTTTCTGAAGTAAATGTATTGACTTATCCTGCACATTTAAAATCAAACATTATAGTGAATATGAAAGAAATTCATTTGTCTGCTAAGTATGAAACGGACAAAGCTTCATATCATGATTTTAAAGGTGCCATTTCTGTAACATATTTTAAAGATTTACCTTCCAATATTGGAGTTAATATAAATGTAGATAGATTAGTAAGGGCTACATATTTTACTGAGCCTTCGTATTATAGTGATCTTTATTCCGAGATTTTTGTAATGGGTACGAATAACTTGGAATCAAGTATACACATTTCTACTAATTCATATCTAAGAGCAACCTATGGAATAGATGGTATTACCATTAGAGATTTCCCTGCAAATCTTACTGTAAGAGCTGTACAGGAACTTCTCTCTACCATTAACGTAACGACCCGTTCATCCATGAGAGCACAGTATGGTATGTCTGGGATTATTATAGATGATTTGGTTTCAAAAATTACTATTACTAGTCTTTCAGAGCTCGATGGTACCTTAACGGTAGCTGTAAAAGGAATAATGTCTGCCAGTTATGAAATTTCTCCAATCTTTATAGCAGATTTACCTATGGATTTAGGGATTAAAGAGTGGAATGAATTATATGGAGACATGTTCATTAATTTGAAAAACAGTATGATGGCTACCTATGAAATAGCGCCTATTTATTTTGAGTGGTTATCATCTAAGTTATCGATTAGAGTAACTGAAAATTTACAATGTAAATTGTTTGTCTCTAAGCCATTCGTATTAAGGGCTAGTTATGGCATGATGGAAAGGCCAAAGTTTAATATGAAACTGTATCCGAATAAGGATGCATTTATTCGTGAATTTTTCCCGAAATTAAACTATGGTTCAGAAACACAGATGTATATAGGTAGGACTGGATCACCGTTTCCTGAGAAATATCGCTCCCTTGTGGGATTTGATATTTCAACAATACCTACAGTAAATACTGAAATAGGTAAAGCTATTTTACGACTGTATTATGATGGGAGAGGACAAGGTTCTCAGTCTGTTCAGGTCATTGAAAGTAATAGTCAATGGAATGAAACAGGTGTAACGTGGGCTAACCAACCTCAAGCTGCAATAGATGGATTTTCTGTAACTAGAGTAATAGGTGGAGCAGCTGGATACGTAGAGTTTGATGTTACGCAGTTAGTTAAGCAGTGGCATATATATGAAAAACCTAACCTTGGTTTCTTAGTGCGGGCAGTAGAAGAGTCCGAAAATTTATCTAGAGGATTTTATACAAAAGAAGCAATCGAGCGAAGACCAGAGTTAGAAGTTACATACTATGACATGCAGATATATTCTGATGATCATGCGTATATTTCAGCAGAAATCACAATTATTCAGAATAAGGTAAAAGATTTAATTGGTAACATTCTTATTAGAGATAATAAAGGATTTGGTAATCTATCATCTAGTTTACATATTCATCAACCTAGGGAGTTAGAATCCCGAATTTGGATTAACCATCCACAAATTATAGGTAGTATTGTATCTAGACAAAAAGATTTTAGTGAAATTCTTGCAAAAATAGCTATTAAAACAATAGGTGCATCTGACCTTGATGGTTATATTCGTGCCAATGAAATAGAAAAACGTTCGAGTATTTATGTTCTTTATAGAAATGATTTGAGCACTAATATTACCGCTCGTGTATGGGGGAACCCTATAGTTAATGGTGGGCAAATAGCCTCTACTATGAGTATTACTGAAAATAATAAAGTCTCTAGTGTTTATGTCCTTTATAGGGATGATCTCATTTCTAATTTTGATATAAGAGTATGGTCTAATGATACTGACTTGCAAAATAATCTACTCATGGAATTTGAAATCACACGTAGTTTTGAGTTGCCTGGTAGTTTAGATGTTAAAGAGCGAGTTGAATTAGATAGTACAATTGGAATTAGGGTTGAAGAATGTACGGATCAACATTCTGAACTGTACGTTAAGTATAGAGTAGATTTAGAAGGTTATGGTAACATAGGAAATCCTAATTTAAAAACGTACATTAATGTTTGGGAGAAATCTTTATTAAATGGCCATGTAATTGCAAGACAAAATAATGAGAACAATCTTCCTGCGACTATTCATATTCCGCTAGGTGGGTGGGAGGAAATTCCTTCTTCGATAAATCTACGCATGATGTATGATGTTCCAGGTATTGTAACAGTAAACTCAGGTAATTTACAATCGTTTATTACGATTCCTATTAATGCGCAAAAAAATCTGGTTTCCATGTTAAATGCGCGAGTAAGAAGAAGCTCAGATTTAGACAGTATATTTGAAATAAATTCAGGAAACTTCTATTCAGAACTAACTGTAAGAGCTATAGGTCATATAGATTTTAGAGGTTATGTAAGAGTTAAACAAAATACTGAAGATAGGCTTCCGATTAAGGGGTATGTAAGGCCTTGGGTTAACTTGTTCTCTAGCATTACTGCTAGTAAGCCACGGTATAGAGATTTAGCCTCTTCTATTAGAATAAGACAAACTGGTGCAGTGATACTAGAAAACTCTATTGTAGTAAGAGTATGGGGTGACTCTTGGCTTGATGGCGGACAACTAGATGGAACAATAGCTATTCGAATATGGGATAACCAGAATCAAGAATCGAGTATTAGTATTAGACGAAGTGCTGAAATCGGATTAAATGGATTTATTCAAGCTAAACAAGTTAGTGATTTACCTTCCAAGATTGCCGCAAGACAAATTGCCTTAGCAGATTTAGCTTGTGAAATAGCTTGCTATGATCATTTTAATTTGTTCGGGAACGCTACTGTACGAGTATGGGGTGATTCTCAAACAGATGGTGGTTTACTTAATGGTAAAATTACCGTAAGACAGTCTTCGAATAGTAATCTTGTTGGTTTAGTTGAAGTATTTGAACATTACAGTGTAAATTCCACGGTTATTATAAGGCAGAGTGATAAGGAAGATTTAAGTAGTACAATTGCAGTAAGACGATCAGCTGCATATGATAAACTTGGAACAGTAGCTGTTAGACAGTCCGATAAAAGTGACTTACAAGCTTATAATTTCTTTGTAAGACAAAGTGATAAATCACAGATATCGGTAACAGCTTTAATTAAGCGTGTTAGCAATTTAGAGAGTAGTATTGAGGTCGTAACAGCATATCCATATGCCTATATAATGTAAAAGAGAAAAGTAGCCTACCATTTCACTGGGTAGGCTATTTTTTATGATTAAATTCTTATAATTTCTATTGAATAAGATAATAAATTTATAAATATATGAATCATATAAATTCTTATGATTTTGCTGTAAAAATCAATTTTCATTGTCTAAAGAACTTTCAATGGTCTAATTAAAGTAACTTTTCTTAACGTATTGTGTTGTAGATAGTGTTTCTCTAAGAAAAGTGTAATCTTTTTATTTTTGAGTAATGTTAGAGGGAATATATAAATCTTCTACTTAAATTGTTTAATAGCGTAAATATTTCCAATGTAGAAAGTTAGTTTTATGTATAGTGACATGAAATTTTTTTAACTATTCTATGTAAGAAGCTAGATAAGACTCAATGATAGAAAGTGATAACTGCCTTAAGTTATAAGGATAAATGAAATAGGAATACGTTTTATCTCTGACAATACATGGAGATAAAAATTTTGAGCGTATTTCATGTGTAACATCTCTTTACCTTGTAATAATTCACATTAGGTTATGTCTAAGGTAGGAGAATTTCTAAAAGTAGGAGGCTATTATATATGCCTAAACAGGGAAAATACAATCTTGTTGAAATTGGTTTGATCAGTATAGCACTGTGGTGGGCAGTTCTATTGTTATCTCCCATTGCTACATTTAAAAATTCTGTATACAGTACTATGGAGCAAGTTATGCCGGAACAGTTATGGGGCATGCAATGCTTATTTATATCTTTCTTCTTATTATATGGGGTGGCTACAGATAATAAGATTATTAGAAGTATTGGATTGTTAATTTCTATTGGATTTTGGACATTTGTTTCCGTTTCCTTATGGTTAAGTGATAGTGCTACAACAGGTACAAGTTATTTTGTTTGGGCACTTATGGCCGCAGGTCTCTATCTTAAGCTGATGAAAGTAGGTGACGGTTAATGAAAGATAGTTTAATTTCTGCAATTGCTTCTGTATTAGGCATGTTTATTACAGGAGGTTTTGGTTACTTAACTTCTAAGAACAAACCAACTTCTAACACCAGTATCGATACAAGTACAAACCGTCATTCTTTATCTGATGACGAAAGGCAGTTTCGAATTGAACTCAAAGATATGATGTTAACATATCAAAATCAGGTGAAAGAACTAACTCTAGAGGTTGCTAGATTAACAAAAGCGAACCTTCAATTAGAAGTACAAGTAAGACAATTAACGGCTCGTAATGAGAGTCTGGAAACGCAAGTGCATGAATTAACCACTGCGAATAGAGAATTAAAAGAAGAGGTACAAAGGAGACGCAATAGTATTACGGAATAAGGTGACTCATGGGAAATACATTCAGAATAATTAGTTATTTCAAAGGCAAGGACTACCTCTATCTGTTTTTATATTAAATATATTTATTATTCTAAGTAAATGTTAAACCATAAAATATTCTCCTTATAATAATGCAAATCAAGTGTTGCAATACGAGATTGATGTTCTTCATTTTATTCAGGCATGAGGAGGTCTTGATGTGGGATTTAAGAAAAAATTTGAAATTGAAACGGATTATCTGGATGAAGGATCAACCAAGCGTCCTGGTAATCGCATTTATGTTCAATTTATTGTTGCGCATAATATAGAGCATCCAAACTTAACAGCAAGAGAAAGTGTAGATTATTATCAACGTACACAGAATCAATCAAATACTGCGGTACATTTTCTCGTAGATGATAAACAAATTATTGAGTGTATACCTGCTGTGACACATGAACCAGAATATGCCTTTCATGTAATTTATGATGTTAATACTAGTAATGCATTATATGATACATGTGCTAATAATTCTGCCATCGGAGTGGAATTATGCTACGGTGAAAAAATTGATAAGGTAGATTCGTATAAGCGCTATATTTGGCTGCATGCTTATATTTGTTATAAGTTTGGACTAAATCCTCGCCGAGATATTATAGGGCATGATGTACTAGATTCTAAGCTGAGAAGTGATCCCACTAAAGGACTAGAATTTGTAGGTAAAAGCTTTAATCAATTCATTATGGATGTAGTAGACGAGTTTGAAAGTTGTACAAAGGAAACCAATATGATAGCTAAACAGGTATCGGTCAAAAAGGGAAAGTTATATACAATACGTGCAACTGATACGCTTCAGTCTTTAACCACACAATTTGGTATAAAAGCAGATTGTTTAAAAAAATTAAATCCAGAACTGGACATCCATGCATTGTATGAAGGACAAAGTATTTTAATCAAGCCAGGTTCACCTCAATTAGGCAAGAATTACATCAACTTAGAACTAGAAGAGTATATGAGAAGCCCTCCTGTTCGACCATATCCAGGGAAGCCTATAAAACAAGGCGATAGGGGACGGAATATAGAGGCGATTCAAAGAACGTTAAAAGTGAGTGTTGATGGCATATTTGGTAAGGAAACAGAAGAAAAGGTTAAAGAGTATCAGCGTAATTCTAGTTTCTTATCTATTGATGGTGTAGTTGGTATGCAAACTTGGTATGCACTATTTTAAATTGGAGGAATAGAAAATGAATGACCTTTTACAGTCAATGCTAGAGAATGGAGCATTGTTAGTGATTTTAGCAATTCTAACAGAATCTCTTACAGAGATTCTAAAAAACATGATACCTAATAGAACCATTCAAGATCGTTTCACGTATCTGTTATCTATTTTGGTAGGTATTTCTTTAGCATTTGCTTTTAATTTAAACTTCTTTGACTTGAATGGATATGGAAAATATATATCCATTATATCTGCAGGATTATTGGCAAGTAGAGGAGCAAATTATGCAAATGGATTTTTGAAAAAATTTGATATTTTACGTTAAAAAGGGATGGGGTTAAAGTATGGGATATATTGTTGATATTTCAAAATGGAATGATAATATTAATTGGGCTGTGGCGGCGAAAAATCTAGATCTTGCTATTTGTCGTGTGCAATATGGTTCATTGAAACGTGATAAATTGTATAATCAGCATGTGCAAAAATTAGAAGCATATGGCGTCCCGCATGCAGCATATGCTTATGGGTGTTATGTAAGTGTTAATGATGCAATTGTGGAAGCAAAAGATTTTATGGCACGAGTTAGTCCAAATGCTAGATTCTTAGTGTTAGATGTAGAAGATGATACACTCGCAAGTTGTGGACCAAGTAAATTAGCTGCAGCATCTCAAGCATTTATTGATACATGTAAAGCGGCAGGATGGAAAGTTGGTTTATATGTAAGCCATCATATGTATGAAAAATATGGGTTAAGTAATGTAAAAGCTGATTTTTTATGGGTTCCACGCTATGGAAATAAGCCGAAATATAGTTGTGATTTATGGCAATACGCAGACAATACAACAGGTGGGTATGTATCTGGAATTGGGAATTGTGATGTTAACCGTTTGAATGGTGACAAATCTCTTAAATGGTTCTTGGGAGAAGAGGAGAACAAAACGTTTTATCGTATCTACCTTGGTGACTTTAATACGTCTGAGTGGAAGGATGCCACAATGAATAGAGTAAAAGAAATTCTACCTGGTTATGGTTTGTGGGAGGAAAATTTAGGGGATGATAATTATCGAATTATTGTAGGAGATTTTAATACTAAATCATGGGTTGATGAAACATTTAATAAATTAAAATTAGCTCTTCCTAACTATGGTATGTGGATTCAAGAAATTTAATAAATAAGCGGATTCTTTATTTAAAGAATCTGCTTATTTTTATGTATAAATAAAATGATTTTTAAGAAGTTATATAGTTTGAATCTTCTGTAAATTAATGTTATATACTTTTTTAATTAAGTTTTATTGCGAGCAATCATTGCATTCAGATAGGTTTTGATCTAAGCGGCTTATAGCTTGTTGACGAATATAATATAAAACTCGAGAGCTATACTTGCTTATATTGTAACCACATACATCTAATAAATCTTTGAGTTGTTCTATATTCATTATACAGTTTAATTCGATCATTTCTTCTGCAATTAGTCCTATTTCACTTTCATATTTGGACAATCGTTTTGACTCAAAGTTGTTATCTAATTTATTCTTTATACGGTTTAAAGCACGATTAACTGTCATTGGATAGACATTTAATTTTTTTGCTATCTGTGAGTTATTGTTACCATCCATAATAAGGTTGATTACTTGAGTTTCAAATTCGGATAAATCGGAGTTTTTAAGTAGATTTTCTACATAGATTTTATCCATTACTTTACTTTCATAACCTATTGAGTAATCCTCGGGTTCAAAGCTTTCAAGTGAATTTAAAGAGGTTAATTCTGAAGCGAATCGAAGAACATTTTCAATGCGCTCTACAGTAACATCAAGTAATTTTGCTAATTCTTCAGCTTTTGGAAAATAACCTAGTTCATTTTCAACTTTCTCCATTTGTTTGAGTAGATCTACTGCACTTCGACTTAAGCGTACAAGTCTAGAATCATTATAGAGTAATTGGTTAACTTCCCATATAATTGGCCGATAAATATAAGTAGTAAACTTAATTCCTTTATTAAAATCAAAATCTCTAATTGCTGTAATAACAGCTATATAAGCATGTTGAAGTAACTCTTCTTCATCCACGTTAAATTTGTTTTTCAGGGATTCAATGCTTCCTTTATAGTGAGCAATGATTGAGAAGAGAAATTCTTTATTTTCATATAAAAGTTCAGAGAGTAAATCAGGATCCTCTTGGCAAGCTTTCAATAACACATTGTTATGTAAGTCAGGTAAATTATCTTTTCTAAGGTCAATATATCTTTGGGAAGGCACTTTAATTCACCCCAACTCTATTAACGAAGAAAAAACTGTTGGTTAATTTTAAGAAATAAGGTTGATGTAATGAATCAAAGTATGGGTCCCAATTTAAAGTATTTAGATTGAAATATAATGTCTTTAGTAACTTGTTTTTTGTCATTTTTAAATCCTCCTATTTGTTGAATCTGCATACTAACTGTCGTTATGAGAAGTTAATAGGTTGCGATGGAAAAAGTAGAATGATCTAAAACGGGAAGAAAATATAGATGTATTAAGTGAACAGATGGAGTCTACTTGTAAGTATGTAATTAGAGGTTAGAAAAAACTATTTTTATATTAGATTTTTAAAATCTAACAACTATTATTAGGGATATTTCGATAGCTACTATGAAAAAGGAGGAGTAATGATTCTGTTTTATTCAAACGAAATTTCAGTTAAACAAAACTAAAAGCAAAGAAAACTTTTTAAAGAGTAATAAAGCTGTTAAAAATTGGGTTTTCTTAGGAGGTGAAGAAAGTGGCATTGACTCCACATGGATATAGAATATATTGTGATAAAAAATTGGAGGATGTTATTTCTATTTTAGATGAAAACTTAGAAATTAAGATTGATGGAATAGTATACAATGTCATATTAAAGACAGGGGAATATAAAACTTATCATGAGCAATTTGAAAGTGAACTTCCTGAAATGATTACAACTATCTTTCAAGATAATAACATTCCTGTGTTTTGTAAATTAGGTGGGGTATATGATTTTTCTAATAATCGTACTGTATTAGTATTTGAGCACATGGATAAAAAGAAACATCATGATATTAATTTGATTGGCGGCTCAGCATACGATTTATTAATTGGAAAAGTATTAAATACGGAACCATTTGCAGATGGTACTTATTATAAATTTATGGAGATTCATAGCAATATTTTAGTGGTATACCCTGATATGTCACAAATACTGTCTACAATGTTAACAAGACAGTATGGAAGGTATACTCTTAGTGGAACAGCTATTATTAGAATGAGTATGTTTGAAGAGATAAAAAGTTCTATTTATGTAGCAAGTGCATCGCGATTAGAGGGAAGTATTTCAATTCGCAAATCAAGTAACTCTCATATTAAAGGAACTATATCAATACCTATAGATGCTTCTCATGATATTGGCTCGTTCTTAATTATTAGGAAATAAGTTCGCAACATTCTAGTAAAGTAAAACGACTATAAATATATAACTGTATGGGATAAATTCCATATCAAACTAATTAACCTATTGAAGATTTAGAGTAAGATCAGGTGTAGATGAAAGATTATAATCTAGGAGGTATTTAAATATGAAAATAAATAAATTTAATATTTCTGCGGTCTTTTATTTTAAAAGTGGAAATTCAAAGAAAGTTGATTGGTTGGAGGATAAATTAGTAAAAAAGTTAAAGAGTGAGACACAAGAATTAACTGAAGGTCTTAGCTTAGAGGAAGCAGATGTTTTTTTTCAAAGTAAGTTTAAGGAATGGCAAGAAAATGGTACTACTATAATTCGTAAAAATGCTAAAGGTGAAAATTCTATCATATCCTTTGCAGAAGTTGAATATATGACCATGTTAGTTAGCTTAGCTAAAGATCTCTCTCTAGATACAACTGAGTTGAATGAAGATGAATCTAAAGCAACAAGAAGTATTCAAGAACATCCTGCATTTAAAAAATAACAATGAATAAGGCAGCATCATTCAAAAAATATATATTTGAATATAGAGAACTTTCCTTTTGGGAAGTTAAACAATATGACTATACAAAAGGCTAGAATTATTCTACAAAAAATTAAATAAAAAATTTTGTAAATCCTTATAATGAATGCGATACAAGAGGGAGGATGAAATATGAGGGCAAAAGAAATTTTAACTAAGTTAGGCACTTTAGAGCAAAAGAGAGATGAGGTAAGTTCTGCATTAATTGAGACTTCCTATAGAGAAGCAAAGTTAGTTTTAGAGGACTCTCTAAAGAAGTACCAGAAGAAGGTGGATGCTTTTCTTAATACAGAATTCGAGCCTTTATCATCAACAGCTTTTCTAATGGTTTCCCACAAGCATTTAAATCTCAACACTGGTGATCAAGTTCAGTTGAATGTAGAAGCATTAACTAGTGATGGGATTACAAAGAATGTTACAGCTGAACTTCGTCCGGCTATGTTATTTAAAGATATAGATAATTTATATAATAATAAAGGTTTAATTACAGCGGTAGACATTAGTAATTATAAATTTGAAGAACGAACAGTTGAAATTGTAAAGACTACCAATGGTTTTGGTGTGGGTGATGATAGAGAAACACAAGGGTTACAAGTTATAGCAACGAATAAACGAAATGAATATCGAATTGTAAATTTAAAAGGTGACTATTTAGGGGTTACTTTCCAAACAGATGGTAAAGAAGAAGTTGGTGATAACTGGTTAATTTATGTATATTGGGCGAGTACAGGCACTACTTATTCTGTCAAAGATAAATATATAGCAAAGGTGAGCCCTGAAGGAATTGTAACAGGCCTTAGCGGAGGAACAACAGATATAGTCATTACAAATGGGGTGCATGAAGTATTTGTACCAATTACAGTCGTAGGAAATGAAGCTCCTGAACCACCAGCTATTACTTCTGTGGATAATATGGAAAGCGGAGTAGAAGTTAGATTTGATTATAGTACGTCACCTGATAGTGAGAGTTATAACATTTTTGTAAATGATGTATTAGTTTTAACAGGTGTTGAGCATTCACCTGCTAAATTAGATCATAACATTTTTAATGATAAAGTATCTGTAATTGAAATGACGGCAATTAATTTAGAGGGTAAAGAGTCTGAAAAATCTAATGCATTTCAATATAAACCATCAGATGAATTACCGACTACTTAAGATTTTTTAATGTGAATGTAGAAACATAGTACATTATTTTTCATAAGGAAGTACAGGTATTATAGCAAATTTAATATTTAAATTAGATATAGAAAAAACTCGCAACTAAATTGATATATATATCGACTACTATAATACCAGTACGAAATAGGAGAGGTAAACGATATGGAATTATCTAAGAAAATTAGTCGATTAGTACAGTTAATTCAAAGTGGCGAAAATTTGTCCATTAGTATCGATATTAATTCCGGACTTGCTAGAATTTGTGACATGGATTTTTCTATGGAAGAACAAAACAAAATTATTCATGGTCACATTGATAACACATGGTTAGTCCAATGGTTTAATTACTTGCAAAAGGCAATAAAAAAAGAGTTAGACCAAGGTGAAAATAATACCTTGAAACATGTAGATTTGCTTGGGGTACAACATTTGCAAGTAAGAGATAACAATGAGGAAAAAAGTAAATTGAATAAAAAGGCTAAGAATGCTTCTGAATCAAATTCTAATAATGAAGCAGATATGAGTAGAAATCTTTATATTGCCGAGCTGGAAAAGAACTATCGTAATATGGAGAATCGGCTTAAAAAAGCAGAAGATTATGTGGAATATTTAGTGAAACAACTAAATGTAAAAAATGTAACGGAGCAAAACTTACAGTATCCATTACATTTTTCTAATAGTAGCAGCAAAATAGAAAATGCAATGAAAGTTAAGAATAAAGAGATTCAAAATGTTATTGATGCAATGAAAGATATTGAGGTACCTTATGGATCGTTTATAAATCATCAAATTAACGAAGTGATTATAATTAAAATTCATAATGATTCAGGGATTAATTATATTGTATCAGGGGACTATGATTCAGCAATTTTAGTGTAGTTAATAAATGAGATTTAGAGGATATGATTTTAAGGTTGGTGATAATTTAATATGCTATTAAATACATTTACAACGGATCAGTGGAAAAAGCATAGAGAAAACCTCGCTAGTAAGTTAAAGGAGATACATATCGAGCATTCCATTAAACGAATGGTAAGATATGATTCCACTTCACTTGGTTTACAAGATTACCATCTTTCTTTGGTATTTGATATTGAAAAAGAACGTCTCTATATTTGCAATAAAGCATCTAAAAGAATGATTGAAAGTACTTCTATAAGACGTTTGCAGGAAATAGAAATGGTTTTAGTAAATTGGTTAAAAGAAATGAAGGAAATTATTAAATAAATTTATATGAGGATTATATTTAGGTTGAGGAGATATGGATAATAAAAAAGTTAAAATCTATAGATATTATAAGGGTGGAATTTATCTCGTTACTGGTAAGGGAAAACAAACAGGAACTGATGAAGAAATGGTAATTTATGAAGATGCTAAAGGAAATACTTGGATTGAACCTCAGAGTACTTTTATGGCGGATATTGAGGTATGCGGAGTAAAAGTTCCTCGCTTTGAGCATTTAGGTAATTTCTATAAAAGTAATTAAGGAGAGGGTTAATTTGTTAGGCAAGCGAAAATATATGGTTTCTGGTCATGATGCAGAAGGAAAATATGTAGAAAAAGAAGTTTGGGCTAGTTCTGCTCGTAATGCATTAAATATTTCTCAAGAGTGGAATGACGGTAATACATATACGGTAGCTCGTAAGGTTGGATGCGGCTGTGGGGGAAATTAAGTAGACATAAATGTATGCAAATATATAATTGTTTTATATTTATATACAGTATAAAGGATTTATTAGCGTCCTTCCTTATAAATACTTTACAGGAGGTAGGAATAAAATGTTTGAAATTAATACAGTTGAAGAATTTAAAGAAAAGATAGTAGAAGGGTTTGTTTTAGTTTATTTTTATACTACTTGGTGTGGCCCCTGTAAAATGATTACACAGGATATTAAGGAATTGTCAAAAGAAATTGACGATATTAAATTTATTCAAGTTAACGCTGATCAATTTTTAGATATCACTAAATTGTGTGAAGTTAGTACGATTCCAACGCTTCTGTTTATGAAAGATGGTAAAAATATTGAAAAAAAAGTTGGATTTACTCCTAAGCAAGAAATTCAGGAGTTTATTGAGGCTAGTAAATTAGCAAGCCAAATGGAGGCTGAAGAGGAAGTATTAGAAAAAGATGCCTTAAATTGAGAAGAAACTTGAAAAGGTAATACCACAAAGGTGTGTCATTTGACACACCTTTTCCTATAATGGGCTTACTATATTTGGTTAGGAGGTTACAATCGATATGCCTAAACTCAAAAGTATTATGAGATATGTTAAAGAAATAGATAAAATGATTAAAGATTTGCGTAAGGGTATGGCACATAGCCATCCATACTCAGTAGATGCTTTACGGCAATATGTAGATGAATTAGAAGCTATACGTGAAGTAATTATGGAATCAGGACTTGAATCTGGTGAAAACTTGGATACATTAATGTATAAAATCAGGGAATGTATAAGGGAGTGCGTGAGACCTTCTTATGCACGAAAACCACAAGTTTTACCTTATCCAAAACCAGATCCATGGGTACCACCTGTTACAGTCACAGGGGTTAATATTATTTTCGTTGTGGATATTTCTGAATCCATGTTTGAAGGAGGGGGACTTGAACCTGGAGGTCGTGTTAGAAACTTATTAGTTGCCACAGCAAATGAAATCGAGCGTTATGCTAAAGCTGCTAAAATCCCATGTAAAGTATCATTAGTAGCCTATGCTGATCCTACAGACAGAGCAGGAAAGAATAGGCCGAACTTTTGGAGAGTTCTACTGAATAAAAGTGTAGATGTACAAGGATTAGCACAAGCATTTTCTGATATTAGTACGCTAACATTTAATCGAGGATCGGATTTCCCTGAATCTGGTATGTCTGCAATTTATCATTCGATTGATCAAGTGATAGATAAAAGTGTAATAAATGGTAAACCCGTAGAGAATTCTCTTATTCTTGTATCAGATGATAGACAAAAGTTAGAGGGCAGTAGCGAACCTTCACATCGCCTGTATAAAGAAGTTACATACGATCAGGTTGACGGGAAGCTAAATAGCCTTAAAGTATTTAATCGTTATGCGTTAGTGCCTATGAAAACTATATATACAGTTCTTCCAGGAAGAAAAGGACCTGGGAAAATAGGGCCAGGGAATTGGAATAGTCCTATCATTCCTTTCTTTAGACAGTGTAGAGAGTACTTCCATGTAAGCTCTTTAAAAGATGTAAGCGATTGGATCACTTGGACATTAGATCCTACTAAGGCTCCGAAAAAAAAGTGAGGAGGAAGTGATAATGACAATTAGATTTGGAGATTTGTATGAGGAAATCTTAGCTATTGAAGATGCTATGCAGCGTATGAGAGATGATATAGCTAGTTCAGATTGTTCCTCTATTACAAAATGTCGTTTGGAAATAGAATTAGAGATGCTTGAACAAAAATTATATGAATTAGAACGTACAAATATAGATTTTGAATTATTAAACTTTGTTACAATTATAGAATCTATTGAAAGATGCTTTAATTGTATTGATATTCCAGGTGAATTATCTCATGATATAGCTCCTGTACCATATGATACAGCAAGCAATTGCGGAGGTAAAAAGAGACAATTATCACTTAAAGATATTGAATTAATTAGCGTATTTGAGATGAGTACTAGAAAGCCCGACAAACGACCAAATGTATTTGAATTTGTTAAGAGCGCAATGCCGTATAAAATCCTTACAATTGCATCAGAGAAGTATATTGTATCGTATGACTCGTTACGTAATGGTATTGCGATTAAAGGGTTCAATAGGCAAACAGGGGAGTCAGTAACGAACTTTGGAAATATTTCTAGAATTGATGTGAAATTAAATGATTCGGCGCGTCAGAAATATGGCATAGAATGGGTAACTGCATGTAAGGTTTTATTAACAACACCTACACCAATGGTTAGTATTGCACCGTTATCGTTAGCTATTGATGGTAATCCGAGCACCATGCCTAGGGTTGAATATACAAATGAGGCAGAAGTTGAAATGGTATTTCAATTTTTTGTATAGATAATTAGGAACTAAAAAGATAAAAAAACGTACAGAAGTGTACGTTTTTTTATTATCTCATTTAATCAAAGTGGCAATTATAATGTTTAATTCATTTTCTATTAAATTCACCTAAAACGTTGAATTCAGGAAGGTGTTTATTTTCTGTTTAAATTGTTGATGAAATAATCTGTTCAGATCTAAATCACTATTAGAAAACTCTTTAATTTCCTCGATTGAAAATGTACCACCCCAATATGGAGAGGTATGAATATCCGAATGGAATGTCACTCCTAAATGGGTAGAAGGAATGGCATTTAGCATAATGTTTGAAATTTCTTTTAAAACGTCTTGGGAAACATCTTGTGGTACATCAAAAATTAATTCATCATGTATCTGTAATACGATGTGTATATCATGCTCTTCAAGTATAGATTTGTAATTCTCCTGTAGCCATTCATCTCTATCTAAGCATTTTGTACCATCTGGCCGGGTGGGATAAAATAAATTTACCATGGCTTTTTTTACTTGTGTCGCAGAAGTTCCTTGTATTTTAAAGTTACAACTTTGCCGTTTTATTTTCTCTAATCTCCAATCTGAATTTTTGTTCTTAAAGGTGGAAGAAGAGGTAGCTTTTAAAATTGTTTCTTTAAAACGTCTTTTTCTACCAAACAAATCTTTTACATAACCATTAGTTAAAACTTCTCTATGTGTTTCAGATTCCCATCTTAAAAAGTTGGGTAATTGTTTTTTAAATTGATTAATTAACGAAGTAGCTGCTGCTTTTGTAATATTTAATTGATCAGATAAACCGATTTCTGTTATACCATATAAGGTCACTTAAACCCCTTAGTTTCCTAAGGGAGTGGACTATACCTTAGCAACTATTTCAAGTTACTTCTCACATTAAGCGAACTCGTTAGATTGGTTGTTTATATAACCGCGGAACGCTATAAGTCTCTGCACCTGCCATTCATATGAACGCTTTGGCACAGGATTACCATATGCTTATACACTTAGGTTTCCCTGTTTTGAGTGAGATTTTAATTCGGCAATCCCTTTACCGAATACAATGCTTTTCATTTCTTTTCTAAGCGATTCAAAAGCATTTGCCAGAGAAGGAATGGTAGTACTGTTTAGTTCCTTCATATTATATATCTTCAAGATATATAGACATTCTGGGGTATCTGACCATTTATTTATAAGCTGTTGTATATGATGCTGAGTCTCTTTTAATGTTTCTCTTTTATAATTTCGAATATCCTCAAACAAGTTATAAGTAAACCCCTTAATTTGGCAAGTGATTTGACTATGTACATCTAAACCTTTCTTAAAAGCTTCAATTAGAACCGGTTCTTGTGTTACTATTGCGAGCCAACGTAATTCTTGTTGTATGTATACCGCCATTTTCATGGTATTTGAACACTCCTTAAAGGAGCCGGATTAGACTATACCTTCTGTTGCATTCCTGCAAATAATGGGCAAATTTTGTGACCACTAAGCCCATAGCCTACCGTATAAATGAGTTCGATGGATTTATCAATTTTGGTTGATAGACGACTCATTATTTTGTTAACTATGAATCAAGATGATAATTAACAAGCAGTCGTTGCACTTCTTGTCACTAGAAGCACAGGATTCGCTCCACCGTTACATGAGGGCGTTCCCTGTTTTGAGTAGGTTTAGATTAACGACTTCAGCCAACGTTTTGTAAACTGAAGTCAATACTGGTGAATAATCTACCTCTTTCTGCTCTAAAGGCCATACGTATAAAATCAGCTTTACTTGGTACTTGTTGTCATTGTAGTAATGCAAGGCTCTTTATCCTTGCTCTCTTTTTTCAAAGAGTATCGGACTATATCATCACCCTGTTGTAGAAGGGTGGATCGCTTTCGTGCTTATTTCACCTGTTCTAGGTTAATTTAAGTAGTCTCTGCACCTTTCTAATATCCCTATTAGACTTGGCTCAGGATTGACATAGGTAATTACCCTTAGCTTTCCCTGAATTAACGATCTGCTTACACATAAAGTTACCTTTATGCAGCCCACAACTTTAGGTTTGGTGACGAGCAACTCATACGGCCTGTTTTAGTTCCTACAGAGTTATAGATAGGATGAATTTTATTATCGATAGTACCTTGTTGTTCTTTGGGTAGGGAGTTGCAAAAAGAACTTATTAATTTCACTAAGCGACGATATTCTAGAATTAGAGGAATTACAGGATGCATTGATAGATTACGTATCAGCGTTTTTCTATCAGTTTTTAGCTTGGAAATCAAACTTTTGCAACCTTTGTCATATTCCATGATAGGTTTTAGAATAGCGTTATCAATATAAAGTTTTTGGGCCAAATGGGCTGGAGAATTTATATTAAACAAAGTGCTTGTTAATTTATTTACGCTATTATATTTATTTTGTTGCTTAGGTGGGTGCATACAATTATTTAATGTGATAGTAGAACCTAGGTGATTCAAGATTTCTTTTTTTACGGATTGTAATTTCGCTTGGAGTATTTGTTTTACATCATTGCTTAGAAATTCTTCATTAATTTTAATACCTTTTCTTTCAGCGGTAGTAAGTACAGCTATTAAAGGCATCTCTATTTCTCTAAATAATTTATATATATGAACAAGATTAAATTTAGGGTTTTCAAAAATCCTTTTCTGATACTCGAATACAGACTTTAGCATAAAAATATCATAGCAAGCGAAGTAGGTAGCTACATGGTGTTGTAGCTGATCATAGAGTGTCTTTTCAAACATATATTTTTTACTATCCATGGTATTTAAAATGGTTCCTTTTGAAATAAGACGGGGTAATACATATTCTTTATACCATTCTTTTACACCTTTTGGATGGTTCTCATTTAATAGGTTTGCAGCTATCTCAGTATCCCAAAAGATATTATATGTAATGTCAAAATTACACCAATTATATAGAGCATGAATGTGTTGCTTACTGTTACTAAGTATTAATAAGGTATCTTTCTCTAATAGTGGTGAGAGTTTTTTCATCGTGTATTCTAGACTTAATGTAGAGATATTCTGTGATAATCGATGTTTAAAAGGCTTAATAGGTATATAAAAAAAACTGTTATCCATAAATCCAATCGTAATTGAGATGATTGAGTCTTTAAAAGGATTCGAACCAGTGGATTTCGTATCAATAAATGTATAAGCTTGTGAATGTAAGGTTTTATACACCTTATACTTGGTAATGAATTCTTTAAATTGTTCAGGGGTATGTATTAAGTAGTAATTTAAAGGTAGTTTTACTGAATTATTAATTCCGTGAACATATTGATTTTGTTTTATCGTAATCTTTTTTTTCTCATTTTTTTTTGTACGAGTTTTTTGCGTGCTTTCTTTTACTTCGCGCTTATTTAATAGTGTAAAAATGTCCTGATTGGATTCATTTGATTTAAAAAACAAAATTTACAACTCCTTACTTCAAAAAGGGACGACATAATCGTCCCTTTCTATATTTAATAATAGAAATTAAAATTCCATACCGTTTTCTAAAACGGTAATTTATGATTAGTAGTTCTCAATTGTTCTTTTTCATCAAAACCTTCAGTAGTTAATGAAAGAGTAGGGGAACTACATTGAAACTGTGCTTGCTGTAAATTGTATATTGTTGAGGCTGCATTCATAAATTCTTGGATTTCATCAGGACTATGAGAAGTTATATATGTTGATATATCAAGCATTTCAATTTCATTAAAGTCTGGCTTCTTTAATATAGGTTCTTCATCCACTGAAGTATAATGGTATGGTTTAGCTGAATAAGTGGTATCATTAGCACCTGTCCCACTTCTAGAGATAGTGACAAAATCTTTTGTAGGATCAATCACGTAAAGATTAAAGTCTGTGTGTAATTTTTGAATGTGAGTTTTCGCTAAAGAGACTAGCTTAATCTTATTATCTAATGGATCATATACACGTAATTTAATCTTCAAATTCGGATATTTACCAGGATTAACGTGACAAAGGGGGCACACATCTGTCCCTGGACAACGTATATATTTGGGTTTTAAGGTAGGTTCATAATGCTCGCGAATACCAACCAGATTTTCATACCAATCGATAAATAAAAGTGTAAGTGGTTTTTTATCTTTAAACGTAAGAAAGGTGTTTCCCACTTTTAAAATTGCATCTAATCCTTTTATTGTCGTCATACTTTATTTCCTCCTTAAATTGACAGGATATATAACTTCATTCAATTGTTATATATCGATATAAAGGTTTATTTAAATTAACTTTGTTTATTCTGTTTATATAAATAAACAGAACTTAAGTTTTTAAATGCAGACTGTAAGTTATGAATCTAGTCAATACTTAATAGTAACAAATCAATAATTAAGCTTAATTATTTTCCAATAAAGTTCATGTAATGAATGGTTATATATAAAAGAGGGCTGAAATCTAATAAGAAACAGATAAACGCCTTTGAAAATTATTGTCGATGTTGTATACTAGTTGTATATACTAGACTGATTAATAGTTATCGTAATAACTAATTAAATAGTTGCGGAATTTATAATGAAAATAAAAGTTACTTTTGTTTACAAAATGTTCTTAATTGTTTTACAATATTTTTAGGTGATTGTTGTTTGAGGTAGTAGGGAACTAAGTATATTAACAACAATAAATGCTACGCAATTTCTTTAATGCTCTTGTTGAGTGCGATTTATTAATTTTAAGTTCGTTTGCGATTTCAGCTAAATTCATACAGACTCCTAAGCCGTCATATAGCATGTATTCTATGACATGTTGTTCAGTCGGAGTAAATTTGTTTCTATGTATTTCAAAATCTGCTTTAACAATTGAGAATTCATATCCTTGTTCGTAAGACTCTTGGCAAAATGTAGGGCAATTGTTTTCACTAGAATCGTCTTCAATAAATCCATCACAATAAAATACTGAAGTCGAATTTTGTTCTACCATTCTATTTGTATAACGATAATAATCAACCACGGTTCTTTTAATAATTGTTTGACAGAATGAAGGTAGCTTTTCAGATGGAACTGTTGTTTGTTGAAGAGATTTCATTATACGCAAGATACAATCTTGTTTCACATCTTCTTTATCTTGATTTCTCACCTTAAATAATTCAAAATTAAAAATTTTAGCTATAGATTCAGAGTTTAGTATTTCCATTATTAAATCTTGAAAGTTTATAGTTGCTGTGTTCATTATATAAATCCCCTTTATTTGAATGAATTAAAATTTACTGCTTAGTAAACTAATTGAATTTGTATTTAATTTATCTAGTAACCCCATCTTAAGTAAGTCATTGGAGTCGATTTTTGAATCTTCAGTGAATTGGGGTGGATAAAGAGTATGATTGACCGTGAATCCCTCCTGTATTAAGTGTTTTGTTGCTTTTTGTGTTGCATCTTTTCCAGCTTTGTCATTGTCAAAAAATAGATCAACTATCTCTATACCTGCTAGATGTAATTCGCGTATTTGGTTTTTAAATAATAATTTCCCGTTAATTGCAACAGCAGGAATACCTACTTGATAGTTACTCATTGCATCTATAGGAGATTCTACGATACGAACTCTTTTAATTCGATTGGCTGATGTTCGTAATTGATTAATTAAATGAAGTCCAAATAAAATATCTTTTTTGTTTGGTAATCCTTCGTTGATAAATTTTGAACCGTTATAATTGCTTCCAATTTTTCGTTTTTGTAAAAAGCGAAGATCCCCGTTTCGAGTACGTTGCGGAAATACGATACATTTATTTCTGACATCTATTTTTATTTCGTAAGTATCTAAAGTCTTCATGTTTATTCCACGCTGATTAATTAAATAGGACATTGCTACATTGTAAATTCCTTGATTTTTAAATTTTTCCTCATCCAATTTTTTGAGTGTTTCTTCAGATAATGTATTTGCTTTTATACATTTTTTTCTTGTAGCTAAGATTTTTGTAATGTCTAAAGGTTTACGATTGTCTTCAAAATAGTAATTTGATAATAGGGCTTTTAATCCGTTGCCTCGTTCTAAAACAAAAGCGGTTTCAATTACACAATCTATGGTTCCTAAGTATCCACAACAGAAACAGTGTGTGTGATAGGGAGGGGTTTTAGAAATACCAAATGATGGTCTTGTTTCTGTATGATTCGGACAGCAACACATTATATAATTGCCGTTATCATTTTTCTTTGAAAATGCTGCATGGTTACTTTGATATCTAAGGGAATACTGATACTTAAAACGCAAATCATCTATTAGACTTGGTATATCAAGTGATGTATTTTCGAGAATTTCTACATTTTTTGCTTTTTGCATGTATTTTCATCTCCATTATTAAGACTAGAAGAACTGTTTTTCATACTGATTGTTTATGGTACTAATCAGTCCGGTATCAAAGTTATATCGCACAATGAAACTTTGACCACTAGCATTGCCACGATTTTTTATAACCTGTACTTTAAAGGTATTTTCATTTATTTTGATAATAGATATACCTTTGCTAGCATCTTGGAAAATTGCATAAGTTTCCCCGATATCTTCACCAGTCATCGTGCTATCATTTTGACTTTTTTTTATTCTTTTAGCGGACTCTCTGTTAGCTTGTGCTACTACATAACCTGGAATTCCTGTTCCTAAAATCATTTCACGTACTGCTGCTGATATATCAAATAATCTTTGTCTTAAATCCCCAAAATTATTATTGGAGCTATTTAAACGTACTTTGGATAGTTGATCTAAAACAAAGCGAGTATGTCCTTCAGACTCAAGGACGCGTTGTATTTCAGTAACTGTATAGGGGCGACCACCATTTTTTTGAATATCATAGATGACCATATCTTTTTGCTTTTTCCTTAGTTGATCTAAAAAGAAGATATAACGGTCTTTTTGTTCAGCTGACATAGTACCACGTTGTATGCCTAAATTTGATACACCAGCCAGGACATGATCCCAATTTCGGGCAATTTCTTCGGCACGTTGTTCTAAAGCAAAGTAGGCAGGGAAATCCCACTCGATATTACTATTCCAAGCGGACATTAACATAAATGAGGATATTAATGTTTTGCCCATATTAGATGGTGCGAAAACAAGAAAATAATCAGTTTCTTGCCCATCACTTACTAATCCATTAGTTACTAAATCTAATGTTTTAAAGCCTGTAGTCGCTCCTAAAATTTCATTTTCATCTCTACCATGAATTGATAAGTATTTACTCTTACGTGTATCCGCCATTCCAGTATATGAGTATCCTTTGTTGTCAATATTCGCAAGTTTTAACATATTCGTGGCATTTAATTTAATATCTAAAATAGCTTCTACAGTTTTCTTTTCAGCGACAAGGTTTGCTGCTTTTTGAAGAAAGGGCTTGAATTTTCTATGTAGCCAATCTTCTTTCAGAGCATCTACTACAAATTCTATTTTTTCTAATTCGACCATTTCAAATTCTTCAAATATATTCATTACGGTTTCTATTGTTGGAAGTTGTTTTTGTAATTTTTTGAAACTTTTAATGTAATTAAAAATATCTTTATGTATAGGAAAATGTTCTTCATCAAGGCCATTTTCATCAATTGAAGACCAATCTCTGTTTTTTAATATATGGTTTAATAGTTGTAATTCTTCAATGGATGGCATAATATAAACTCCTTTTCATCTAATCTCGACATAATAATCGATGTAATAATGGAAATAGTTGCGATTTTTTTAATAACAAAACGCAGAACTTATGTTCGTTTTTAGGGTGAAAAATTAGAACTTATGTTCTTTTATGCTTTAAAATAAAACGTATGTTCTATTTTTACCGAAAAATAAAAGAACTTATGTTCGTTTTTGGGGCGTAAAAGAATAGAAGATTAAACCAGAACCCTAATGGAATAAAGCATCTTACTATCCAAAACAGATATTGCTGCTTTATTATGTTCTGATTAACTTCTTTTGTTTTACAGGTATTTATATATAAGGATTTAATGCATTTCTACTCAATTCATAAGCTGAAAATTTAATCATGTAAATTAGTATACTATGGAAATATATTAATTGTAATACTATTTTTACATATTTATCATATTATTGTTAAATGGATTCTAGAAAGACCCCGTTACATGACGAGATCTTTATATAATTGGCTTCAGAATATAACTTTTTTCTTGTCTTCTATCACGACCTCCTAATTGATATACAACAGTATTATATAACATACGAGATGTAATAATATCCCCAAGACAATTCTCTTGTTCTAATTGTTGGAGTGTAAGATTAGAAGTGAAAAATGTTGATTTTTTGTTTTCTTTACGAAAATCAATTATATCATAAGTAAAATCCTTAATATAATTTGTAAATCTCCCATTTCCTATATCATCAAGTATTAGTAGGGGAACCGTCTTCATGAGTTTTACTTGTTGTAAAACTTTTTGTGTGAAATCTTCATCATTTAATTGATAAATTTGCCGTAGATCATTTGCCCATGAACCATACTTAATATAGAGTACAAGCGGAGACTCAAAATTAAATAAAGAAGGATTCATTACTGATTTAAATATATATTCCATTGCAAAGGCTATAGCAGTATATGATTTACCAGTTCCTTTTTGTGGATGTATAAAAGCGAGATTATTTCCATTCTTAACAATTTCCTCTATTGAATTAAAAGTATCTATAATGTAGTCTTTGTACATTCTGTTATCCGTGTCGATTAAGAAATTTCTTTTATTTGCATTTTGATATTCTAAAGGAATTTGAGAAAGCTTTAAAGCTTGATTAAGTAAGATATAACCGCCACACTCAGGATTCATTGTATAATCCTGTGGCAGGGGAGTAGTACCATTTCTACGTTGGCACCAATCTCTAACGACACATTGTGTACAAGTAACATAAGGTTCATTCAATATTCACACCACCCATTATGCTTATAAATTATTTATATGATTTTGTAATTTTAAAACTGTTATATAATAGATTGATTTTTAAATATAAAATTACTAGTCAATACTTCAATATTTAATTCTTTTTTCTCTAAAACATGAAGGAATAAAGCATTTAAGTGATTTATTGTATTTTGCTGAATCTCCATATGATGTAATGAATATTTATTTTGATTAAGAAAAGACAATATTGAATTCTTACATTTCATAATATCCTTCCAACCATATTTTTTTGCAAGTGTATCTATTACTTCCCATATCATTTCTGATACTTTTAGGAGTGGAATTTTATCACATTCTATTATGTAGTATCGATTACTTTTTCCACGACCTGGGACCTCTTTTTTTATAAATCCTTTTTCAACTAATTCATTAATATAACGAATAATTGTATTTATTGAGCAGGAGCAAGATATAGACAATCTATAAATACTTGGGAATGCAAATTCTCCTTTTTTATAAATGTAATTCAAAATGTTAGAATACACCAATTTTGCGTGAGTGCTTAGGCCAATACAGTGAGCTACCATGCTAGGAATGCTTATATGCCCTTTGTTGTATGAGCTATTGTATATAAATTCTCTTTCTTTTGAATTTGGCATCGTTTTATACAATTAAAACACCTCTTTCTATTATAAGTATCGTTTTATATGCTGAAAAAGTTGAGGGGGAATTTTAAGGAAATAAAAAATAATTCTACATTCAGATAAAAAATAATTCAATTTACCTATAATACTATTAAATAAAATCCAATAAACACGCAGTTTTTTAATAATGGAAAGCTTTAATTGTTTATATTCTTGCGTAGTTTGGGTTTGATTATAAATAGCGATTATAAAGCGGGTATTACAACTTGAATAGTTTAGAGGTGATGATATGAAGAGTAATTGGAAATCTCATCCGATTTGTGGATTAGGAGATCAAATTGGAAAAGCTATTATGCTTACATGTAAAGAAAATGCATATATTGGTGGTTTAAAAGACATCACTGAAAAATCCATTATGATTGAAGTTGGTGAGGGGATGGTTATTGCTGTGGACCGCACTGTATTAAATGATGAATCAATAGAACTACATGTTGTGGGAGGATAAAAGATTGTCTGATTTTGTTATAAGTGAAAATACGCGTAATAGTATTAGTACTATTAATGCTCCTAGACCAAAATTAGATCCCCGAGATCCTAATATTGGGAAAATAGCACTGGTTAAAGAAGGGGCATATAAGGGGCTAAAAGGTATAATATATCCACCTACTAAGGAATTGAAATATGATGGAGAGTTTGTAAAAGGATTTACAGGGCATTATGAAGTAGAAAAACTCTATCATGTAATGTTCTTTTTTGAAGATGGTACATTTTTTTGTGCAATGGAGACAGATTTAATGGATTTAGAGGTAGAAGGGGGTATATTCATTATTGATGACGGAGATGGAACTGTTGCAAAACCCTATGGATGTGGTGAAAGATTATATACGTCGGTTCCAGAAATTTATCATGAATTACCTTTAAATAAATCAGGTTATATCATTATCAATACCTACCAAAGCAGGCGGGTAGATTCTGTATTTAAAGTGTTTTGGATTAACGATCTTACTACACCAATAGGACAAACTCATACACGCGTGCATGGAGTAGTTTTTAATAGTCCACATGATATAATATTTTATTATGATCCCAGGTATAACCCAAATAAAATAGTCATTAAGAATGATTATATAGGAAATTGGTATCATAAAGTCAATTGTCTTACAGAACTTGATGGCTCAATATTTAAGCCGTATATCTGTGGGACTAATATTGTTCTTAATAGTCCCATAGATATGAAAAATTGTTTTTTTCAACTAATTGAACGTACAGGGGAAGTTGAAGTTGTATATAAATACTTGGGAGATCCTAAAAGTGAGGCTTCATTAGAAGTGTTTTGGCAGAATGAAGTCATAGGGAAAGTAAACACTAAGGAAAAAAATTTTGAGGAGAAAAGCATTATCTTTAGTGTAGATGAAATCAAAATGTTTAATCCTCAGGTAAGAGTTACGGTACATGGACACTGGGAAGTGAAAGTAAAATGTCCGGTAAATAAGGGGATATCAAAGTTAAGAGAAAAGAATTTTTGAGTACTAGTGGTATGGGTTCGTTAAAAGTTGAACTGACCCCAGAAAGTTTGACAAGTCGTTTCATTAGGCAGCTTTTAGGGCATGAGTTCGATATTGTACCGGGCTCATGCCTTTTAATTTTGCCTTAATTCGTTTGTGATTATAATAATCGATATATTTTTCAAATTCTTATTTAAAATGTTCTATGCTTTCAAAATCTTTTAGATAAAGAAATTCAGATTTCATAATACCAAAGAAACTTTCAATAATCGCATTATCGTAACATCTTTGATACAAGTGAATAGGTTGGTCTTGAATCAATTGTATAAGCGATTATCTCTCAATTAAATAGATCTAACATCGGTGATAAGTAGAGCTTCTCGCCGCATAATTTAAATTCTGTTATGTCTGTAACTCATTTTTCGTTTGGCTTTTTAGCCTTAAAGTTACGTTCTAAAATATTTGGCGTAATCTTACCTACTTTCCCTTTATAAGAGCGATATTTTTTCATACGAACTAGGCTCTTTAAACCTAACTTTTTCACAATTCGTTGAACTTTTTTAAATAAGCATTCTCCATACGCAAACGCTCCAATTCAGCTTGTAATGCTTCTACTGACTCTTCTGTTTGTGTTTGTTTCTTTCTTAATTGATTTTTGATTGTCCTTAGTCATAGACTGACGCCCTTTTTCTTAGATTTAAGGGCGTCTACTCCTTTTTGACGTAGCTGAATACGCCATTTTCTAATAAGTCCAGATGAAGAAATATTAAAAATAACTGCCGTTTCGTTTGGAGACGTCCCATTTTCGAACATATAATTTAGTAAGCCTAGTTTATACTGTACAAAATACGTTGTATAGCCTTTTTCAAATGCTCGGATTCCATGATATTCAAATTGTTTTATACATATTCGAACCACGTCGTGATTCGCTCTCAATGATTTCGCAATATCTTTTATACTCTCACTTCCATCTTGATAATGTATTGCTGCATTCATTTTGTTTTCTGAAGTAAATTTAGTTATAAAAAAACTACACCTCCAATTGTTAGACACAGTCTAACAATTGGAGGTGTAGTTCATAAGAAGTAACCTGTTTTCATTTATACATTAAAAAATCGGCGGAGTAACAGAAAATAAGACTATCGCGTTTTTTTTAAAATGATTCACCCATTTATGCTTTAAATAAGCAGGTATCTTTACACTGTCGCCAGTTTCTAATACGTATTCTTCCTCATTTAAATATAATGTGATTTTCCCATCTAAGATAAATGCCAATTCTTCTCCTTTATGTTCTAGCACATTTTCTGATGAAGCTGTATTAGGCGGGA
Source organism: Bacillus cereus group sp. BfR-BA-01347 (assembly GCF_022663835.1). Lineage (NCBI taxonomy): Bacteria > Bacillati > Bacillota > Bacilli > Caryophanales > Bacillaceae > Bacillus > Bacillus cereus group sp. BfR-BA-01347. The sequence continues at coordinate 385,746 of NZ_JAKUGG010000001.1, forward strand.
TAGTCATAATTGCTGTTGCTAAATTTCCAGTGAAATCAGGTGAAAGCATTTCATATGATAAATTATCGATAATCATTTTCTTTCGTTTATGGGAACGTACAATTAAATCGTCTGTATTTGTATCTTCAAGTAAAAAGCTAAATGTTGGCACATCAAGAGCTTTAGCAAGCACTTTTAATGTTTGAATAGAAGGGTTAGCGGACCCGCGCTCAATTTGACTTAACATAGATGGTGTAATATCAGCCATCTTTGCTAGTTCTTTACTAGTTAAACCTTTTTCTTTTCTTTGTTTTTCAATTTTTTTACCGATATCTATATTTTCCATAATGAAAATCTCCTTAATAATTATTAAATTATATTTAAAAAAATTAAATTAAAATTAACTTAATTGAATGATTTGTGTTAAACTATATTAAAATTAATTTAATTATAATTTATTAAATCGTAAGCTACAAGGTGATGAGGAGGAAGAGAAATGAAGGAAATAGAGAAATTAAAAGAGGAATATCCACTATTAAAGAAATTAATCGCAACAGAAGAAGTATTTTGGATAAATCCAAACATAGAAAAGTATGAAACAGCAATAAAAGGTACACCATTGAATGAAGAGAATGTAAAAGATGCGGAAGAGAGATTAAAGCGTTTTGCGCCATATATTGCGAAAGTTTTTCCTGAAACGAAAGGGACGAACGGCATAATCGAATCACCTTTAGTGAAAATATCTTCTATGAAAAAAGCTTTAGAGACAAATTACAAGCAACCTATTTTAGGAGAATTATTATTAAAATGTGATAGTCATCTCCCGATATCAGGATCAATTAAAGCTAGAGGCGGCATTTATGAAGTGTTGAAACATGCTGAGCAACTAGCATTGCAGCACGGAATGTTAACAGAAGAAGATGATTATTCCATTTTAGATAGTGATACATGTAGAGAGTTTTTCTCGAAGTATTCAATTGCGGTAGGTTCTACAGGGAATTTAGGACTTAGCATAGGAATTATGAGTGCGAATCTAGGTTTTAATGTAACCGTTCATATGTCAGCAGACGCAAAAGAATGGAAGAAAAGTTTATTAAGAAGTAAAGGTGTAAACGTTATTGAATATGAAGATGATTATAGCAAAGCAGTAGAAGAAGGAAGACGACAGGCGGATGCGGATCCTAGCTGTTATTTTGTAGACGATGAAAACTCACATGATCTATTTTTAGGATACGCAGTAGCTGCATCACGATTACAAAAGCAATTAGAAGAGTTAGAGGTTGTAGTAGATGAAGATCACCCTTTATTTGTTTACCTTCCGTGCGGAGTAGGAGGAGGACCTGGTGGAGTAGCATTCGGTTTAAAGTTATTGTATAAAGACAACGTTCATTGTTTCTTTGCAGAGCCAACACACTCTCCTTGTATGTTACTCGGCTTAATGACAGGCCTTCATGACAAAATTGCCGTTCAAGATATCGGAATTGATAATGTAACAGATGCGGATGGACTTGCGGTAGGAAGGCCATCTGGATTTGTCGGTAAAACGATGGAACCATTTTTGAGTGGGAATTACACAGTAAGTGATGAAGAGTTATATAGATTGTTAAAAGAACTAGCTGATACGGAGAATATTGGTTTAGAGCCTTCTGCACTAGCAGGTATGATAGGGCCAGTGAAAGTATGTAAAGAAGATGAGTATTTACAAAAGCAACAGTTAACAGAGAAGGTGAAAAAAGGTACTCATATTGTGTGGGGAACGGGTGGAAGTATGGTTCCAAAAGATGTAATGAATGAATATTATAGGAAAGGTTTGGAGTTAACGGTATAAGAAAAATGAGGCTAATTGCAGCCTCATTTTTTCATGTACATAAAAATCTTTGTTATTTTCACAATAGTTCTTTATAGTATATATAAAGGATAACTAATATTGAATAAATACAACAAAAAAGCTTTATTTTACATAATAAGAGGATGTGTATACGATGTCATTACAGACTAAATATATAGCGGGTATTTCGCTTGGGGTTATGGGTGTCGGCTTCGCGGCTTCTATCCCTTTTCAAGGAACGGTAGCAGGAGAGATTATACAAGGGGGATTTGAAGCTGGATTGGTTGGCGGGCTTGCAGATTGGTTTGCGGTTACTGCTTTATTCCGTCATCCGATGGGAATTCCAATTCCGCATACAGCGTTATTACCTAAAAATCGTAAACGAGTAACGAAAGGGCTCATTCATACGTTAGAAAATGAATGGCTGACGAAAGAAAGTATTACGAATAAAGTAAAAGAGATGCAGTTAGCACAAATGGTACTGCAAATTGCTGAGAGAGAAATGCAGTCTGATGCTGTGAAAAAGGGGATTGTAACGATTGCAGAGAAAGCAATTGTAACAATAGATACAGAAAAGTTAGCTGTTATTATTGAAAAAGAATTAAAAACATATTTACATACAATTAATACAAGTAACATTTTACAAGTGCTTGTTGATCAATTAGTTGTGCAAGAATATGATGAAAAGACACTTGATTACATATTAGTGAAGGTAAAAGATTGGACCGCGCAAGATGAAGCTCGTTACCAGCTCGGTAGCTTAGGTATGAAGGCGATGGAAAATATAAAAGTAGATGGATTCTTGCAGTTTACTTTGAAATCATTTATGAATATTGTAGATGAAGATAAAATTGGCGGCATTTTGCAGAAGTTTATCATTAGTAATATTAACAGCTTACAAGAGGCTGATAATACCACAAGACAACTTATATTAGCGAAGATTCGTCAAGAAATTATCAATGTAAAAGAAAATGAAGCCTTACTAAAGGAATTAGAAAATTGGAAAGAAAAGTGGATTGCGAATTGGGATGCTACTGACAAAATAAAAGAGATGCTAGAGCAAGTACAACAAAGAGCAGTTGCTTTTGTAAATAATGAAGAATTTGCTGATAAATATGTTATTCCATTTTTACAAAAACAAATGAATAAAATAAAAGAAGATGAACAGATAGTTCAAAAAATAGAAGATTGGTTACAAAAACAAGTTGTGAGTCTTGTTGAGAAGAACCATTCGAAAATTGGTAAGCTTGTACAAGAAAACCTTGATAAGTTAGATGATAAAACGTTAATCGAAATGATTGAAAATAACGTCGGTAAAGATTTACAGTGGATCCGAGTAAACGGGGCTGTTTGCGGATTTATGATTGGATTAGTGTTAGAAGGAATTAAAGCGATTATATGAGAAAAACCTTCCGCAATTGCGGAAGGTTTTTTATTTTTCGATAACGCTCATATTCAAATTATAAGTTTTCTCAATATTTAACTTGTACGTCCCATTTCCAGTTTTAATCGAATTTTTATACCAATGTTCTTGCTCGTTTAATTCTGGATGTTCTTCTGAAGAATTATTTTCTTTTTTCGTTAAATCTTCTACTTGCTCCCAAGGTGTGTTTCCGTGTATTTCTTTTTGATTCGTTATTGCTGTTAAAGATACATCACTTTCTTTTGCAAGATGGACAGACACTCTTGAGCTTTCCTGTACAAACCAATTATTTTGTAATTGACCTGGATAAAGAGATAGTTCGTTATTTGAAGCACGGATTTCCACATTTTTATTTTGCGGAAGAACAAGCGTTGGTTTCACCTGTGGTGCTGAATTAAATAACGTATGCTGAACAGGTAATGATTTTAAAGTGATATACATCGTTTCTCCAGCCGTTTGAACTGAAAGGAAATCATCTTGTTTTAAATTGAGTTTTTCATTTGCTTTCGTTGTCATTTCATAAGTTCCCAAAAGATGAATTTGATTTGTATTATTTCCCTCTATCGTTAGAGGCTGATGTCCTGCATCTACTACGATTTTTTTGATAGATTCAGGTATATCAAATTGTCCGTCTGGAATATTACTCGTTTGCCTCGTTGTGTTAATAGAGTGACGAACTTCTTCTAGTAATCCAGTTGATAATAAACAGTAAAAAGCAATTCCGACGCTTCCTAAAACGCCGATAAAGAAAATACTAAAAATATCATATTTAATAAATGATTGTTCCTTCTTAGAAAATAGAAGGTATAGTAAAACTTCGGCTCCAAGTATGATGAGTAAAACTGGCCACCATGCAGTTAGTGTATCTAATACTTGAATTCCTTTTACGACTGAAAATAGTAAAAAGCATCCTAACGATATAATAGAAAGCCCCATTGAGAATGTTCCAACACGCCAAGTCCTCATTCGTTTGTCCCACCTTTGTTTTCTTTATTTCCAAGTAACAATTTAAAGCCGCCGCCAATTAAAAGGAGCGCAACGATAGATGTTTGGAAATAGCGATAATATAGTTCACTAAGATGAATATTAAATATAGTTACAAAATAATCATTCAAAATAGGAAGGACTGTTTGATTTAATAAATAATAACCACCGAGTGTAATTAATCCGATACCGATCCATCTTTGATGATTTATAAAATAATCGATAATGGGTTCGTCTTGAACTCGTTCTTTTCCGTATTTTGCTGTTTGCTGTAACGCATCAAAAAAGCTATAAAACCAAATGATTGGTACTAAAAATAAAAATGCAGAAAGTCTTAATAAGTCGAGTAAATAAATAGATAGTAAGAAGGCTGCCATAAGCTGAAGACCACGGCGTTGTAAGCCTAAATACATATGACCTGCTCCAGGGAACATCGCTAAAATAGAAGCAAATGTTTTACTTTTCTTTCCCTGCTCTCGATGTTCTTCAAAATCTTCGAAAATAGTACGGTCAATTAATTGCTCGCCACGTTCTTTTTTCTGTAGTTGCTGAACAACGTCAAAGAAATTATAAATCCATAAAACAGGTAACGTAATAAGGAAGATAAGAAAACTTTCTTGCGATGTTAAAAGTGCAACGAAAATGATCATACTTCCGATTCCTGTGCAAGCTACTAAAAATGTAAGTCCGCGTTGCATAAGTCCTAATTGGAAATGGCCAAGTCCAGGGATGATGGATAAGAGAATGATATAAAATCGTTCGCTCTCTTTAGAGGAATTTATCACTTCTCCAGCTTCTTGCTTTTTCGTTTGGTTTATAATGGTGATAACTAAATCTAGTAAGTTAATTACCCATAGAACAGCTAGTAAAAATAGAGAAAGAAAAGCAATATCACGTTCTCTTACTACTATGGTACAAAATACTGCAAAGGAGAATAGAAATAGTGATCCCCCGCTATATAAAATAAACCGTCCTAGCTTTTTTAAGTATAAATGTCCAAGCCCAGGAATTAGCCCTAATACAAGTGCTAAAAAGGGATTTTTATTCATGCTTTGAACCTCCGTCCTTTTTCGATGTGTCTACCGATTTGTTTACAATTTGTTGTGAAATAGAAGACTCGTTATGTTTTGAAGATTTTTCTAAATTTGATGTCGCTGTAAAAATATACTGAAATAAACCACTTACCATAAAAATAATTGTAGCCGCAGTCGCAATTATGTAGTGAATGATCGTGCGCTTTAGTGAGGTTGTTTTTATATTTTCATTAGACTGTAGTGTTTCAAAATTAATTTGCGTCATAACTTCGTTCGTAAATGAATCATCATTTATCATTGGAAGGTTTTCATGTTGTTCATCAATACTTTCCATATAAAGTGCTAAACAATGATCACATTTATAAAGATGTTCTTCCATAGATTCACGTTCATTGCTTTCTATAAAATCTAATGTATAATTGCGCCAATCTTCTTTTGAATAATGCATCATAGAAACTCTTCCTCCTTCCAATGTTTTTTAATCCATTTTCGTGCTCGATACAGTTTCATTTCGACTGTTTTTACTTCGATGTTTTCCTGTAAAGCAATTTCTTGATAGCTCTTTTCTTCTAAGTAATGTGCGAGAACGACGTCACGGTAATTTTCGGGAAGTTCTCGCAGTTTTTGAGCAATGAGTAATTTCTGCTCTTTCGTCAATAATAAAGCCTCAATATTATGAGAGGACTGTATATTTTCCTCAGCTTCTTTACATAAGGAGAGTTCTTCACTTTCTCTAGCTTTCTTTCTCTTATAATCAATAGCGTGATTGGTGGCAATACGTGCCATCCACGTTTTTAATCCACGAAATTGATAATTTGGGAGAGAGGTGTGAATTTTTACGAATACTTCTTGTGTAACATCTTTCGCATCTTCTTCATGTCTTAAAATAGAAAAGATAACTTGAAAAATATAATGACGATATGTTTGTACAAGGATACGAAAAGCATGCTCGCTTCCTTGCTGTGCTTTTTCAATTAATTGTTTTTCCTCAATCGGTCTCTCCCTCCTTTTTGACGCATTCTATTATATAGACGTAAAGAATGATAAGTCACCCTACACATTTTGTAAAAAAAGAATAATATATTTTTTGCAGAAGAGCTAGATGAAAAAAGGTGTGAAAAAATGGTAAAGAGAAGTATATAATGAGCAAGTAGGAAATGTTATACGGAGAAAGGATGTGAATGTTAGTAGGGAAAGATTCATACTAACAAACATGAAAATTAAAATATTAATAGCAGATGATAACTCTTTTATTAGAGAGGGCATGAAAATTATTTTAAATACATACGAAGAGTTTGAAGTAGTAGATACTGTAAATGATGGGGAAGAAGCTGTAGCGTATTGTAAAAAGCATGAAGTTGATATTGCTCTTTTAGATGTTCGTATGCCAAATATGAACGGTGTAGAGGCGACGAAGTTCATTTGTGAAGAGACGAAAACAAAACCGCTTATTTTAACGACGTTTGATGATGATGAGTATATTTTGGATGCAGTAAAAAACGGAGCGAAAGGTTATTTATTAAAAAATAACGATCCGGAGCGTATTCGTGATGCGATAAAAGGAGTATATAACGGTCAAACTGTTATGCAAGATGTTGTCCTCGATAAAATTAAGTCTAATTTAATGGAAAGTAAAGAGGAAGAATGTAAAATTGATAAGAGCCTTTTCACAGAAAGGGAGCTTAGTATTATCGCATTAATTGCAAAAGGTTTCTCAAATAAAGAAATTTCGAAACAGCTTTTTATATCTGAGGGAACAATTGCAAATTATATTACGTCAGTTTTAGGGAAAACTGGACTTGAACATCGCACACAAATTGCGATTTATTACTTAACAGGGAAAGTAGATTAATGATATGGAATTTTGGTTAACTGTAAGTAAATTAATTGTCTTTATATATATTGTGTTCAGTTACATACATTCAAATGTTACGAAATTACCATGGGTTATATTTGCTTTGCTTTTATATCTTTCTGTAAACGTGCTAATCTCTATATTAAAAAAAGATACGTACAAAAAAATATTGATTTGTATTTCAATTAGTGTAGTTATGTTATTAACATGGAGGGTTCATCCGTTTTTTATTTTGTTTTTACCTTTGAATTTATACGAAATTACATTCCATTACATAGACAAGAATTGGTCACACTTTGTTATTATGATGCTTCCAATTACAATTACAGATGAAAGCATTCGAATGACTTATGGATTAATTGTTGCATTTTCTTTTCTCGTTTTAACTATGGCAGATCGATATATATCACGTGTAGTAAAGCTTGAATCGCAAAATGATAAGATGCGAAAAGATATGCAACGACTTACGAAAAGCTTACATGAAAATAAAGAGTACATAAGACAATCAGAATACACATTTAAGTTAGAAGAGAGAAATCGATTATCACAAGAAATTCATGATAAAATTGGTCACTCGATGACAGGCGCATTGATTCAAATGGAAGCAGCAAAGAGATTAATGGGGATAGATAAAGAAAAATCTGCGGAGTTATTACAAAATGCAATTCACATTTCAAAAGATGGAATTGAAAGTATTCGCATTACATTAAAAAATATGAAGCCACCAACTGAGCAAATTGGCATTCACCGTATGAAATTATTCATAGAGGAGTTTGCTAGTAAGCATGATGTAAACATTCCTTTCGTATATAAGGGAAACTTAGATATGATTTCTCCCATTCAGTGGAAAATTATTGGTGAAAATGTTACAGAGGCATTAACAAATGCGATGAAATATGCTGATGCGACAGTTATTTCTATAGATATTCATGTACTTAACAAGATGGTTAAGGTGCAAGTGAAGGATAACGGAAAAGGCGCAGCCCTTGTTAAGAAAGGTCTCGGTATTATGGGGATGGAGGAGCGAACAGCGTCTGTAAACGGAAAAATTATTGTAGATGGAACAAGTGGTTTTTTAGTGACGATGTTGTTGCCGATATAAGAGAATGGGACGAAGATGAACCATCTCATATGAAAAAAGTGAATAATCTCATGTGAAAAGAATGAACTTCTGCACTGAGCAGGTTCATTCTTTTTGTTTATACTAATAGCAGAGAAACCGAAATAGGGGTGAAATGATGAATACATTAGAAATTAAAAATTTAACGAAAAAATTTGGTGATTTTATCGCAGTTGATAATATGTCTTTATCTATTAAAGAAGGAGAAATATTTGGCTTTTTAGGATCAAATGGTGCTGGTAAGAGTACAACGATAAATATGATTGCTGGTTTGTTAAGAAGTAATGAAGGCGAAATTAGCATACTAGGAAAAAATATAAAGAAACATAATCGATTTGCAAAAATGAATATCGGAATCGTTCCGCAAGATATTGCGATTTATGAAGAGTTAACTGCCTATGAAAATGTGAAATTCTTTGCTGGATTGTATGGGTTAAGAGGGGTTGAACTAAAAGCAAGAGTAGAGGAAGCACTTCAATTTGTGGGGCTTAGCGATAAACATAAGAGTTACCCGAAAAACTTTTCTGGTGGGATGAAACGAAGACTGAATATAGCTTGTGCAATTGCTCATAGACCGAAGTTAATTATTATGGATGAACCGACAGTTGGAATTGATCCGCAGTCAAGAAACTATATCCTTCAGTCTGTTCGGAAATTAAATGAAATGGGAAGCACGATTATTTACACGAGCCACTACATGGAAGAAGTGGAAGAGATTTGTACAAAAATCGCAATTGTCGACCACGGTAAAGTGATTGCAGAAGGTACGAAAGAACAGTTAAAAGCGATTATTACAGATACGAAAGATATTTGGATTGAAGTGAAGTCAGTAGAAAATTTAGATGTAGAAAAGTTAAAAGAGATAAACGGTGTGAAAGCTGTTCAAATTGAAGAGAACGTAATCAAGGTAAACTCGGATGCAGGATTAAATAATTTAAATAAAATTATTCAGCATTTCATTAATCACGATATTGAAATTCGTTCGTTAGAAGAGCAGGCACCGAATTTAGAAACTGTATTTCTTACGTTGACTGGAAGAAACTTACGAGATAAATAAAAAGTAAATGAAGAAAAGGTAAAGGGAGGTTCATCAATTGAACATCTTCAATATTGCAGTTATGCATATTAAAAGAGATTTCAGAGACGTAAGAACTTTAGTTTTTATGTTAGCATTTCCGGTTGTACTTATGCTTGTGTTAGGAACAGCGTTAACGAATGCATTTGATAGCGATAGTCAAGCGATTAAAGATATACAAGTGCTCTACAAAGATGAAGCGAGTAGCACATTTTCTCAATCGTTCGAAGCATTTACGAAAGAAGTCGATAAATCGGGTATTCATTTTAAAAAAGCTTCCGAAGGTATAGATGGGAAAGAAGAAGTGAAGCAAAATAAATATGCTGTTTATGTAGAGTTAAATAAAGATGGTGCAAAATTGTACGGAAGTGACAAAAGTAGTATTGAGGGGAGTATTGTGGAAGGAATGCTTACAACATTTGTTGATAAGTACAATGTAGCGGCCGAAGTTGCAAAAGTAGATCCTACTAAGGTGAGCACAGTTATTTCAAACGGAAATCATAATGATTATATAAAAGAAACATCCTTACAAGCTACGAAAAAACCAGGTTCCATGGATTACTATGCGGTTGTAATGACAACGATGATTGCATTATATGCTGCAATGGGAGCGAGTTCTTTAATCCGAGGAGAACGCATACGTAAAACAGGAGATCGTCTCATTGCTGCACCTATAAGTAAAGCTGAAATATTTATTGGAAAAGTACTTGGTAGCCTAGTAGCGAACGCCCTTTGCGTATTACTTGTCATGTTATTTAGTAAATTTGTATTTCAAGCGAATTGGGGCGACCACCTTGGAATCATATTTATTATTTTATTAACACAAGTCTTTCTAGCAATTAGCTTCGGTTTAGGGATCGGGTATATTACGAAAACAGCTGAATCATCGAGAGCAATTATTCTTGTTGTTATACAGTTAGCTTCTATTTTTGGTGGTGCATACTTCGTAGTAGAAGAAAATTTAGTTACGAACTTATCACCATTAACGTGGGCAAACACAGCTGTCATGAAAATTATTTATGCAAACGATGTAGGAGCGACACTGCCAGTAATATGTTTAAATCTTGGGATTTCAGCACTCTTTTTATTAATTGCAATTATTGCATTACGTAGACGGGAGGGGCTATAGTATGAAAGATATTTTATGGCTCATACAAAAAACGCTATCTGTCCTTTTGAAAAATAAAAAAGGGTTATTCATTATTATTAGTTTGCCGATAATCGGAACACTCATCTCTTTTTCGATATACGGAAATGCGGGGCAAGGCACGTTAAATATCGGGATTGTAAATAAGGAAAATGAGCTGATAGCAAATGATACGATAAAGTTCTTAGAAGGATTAAATCATGTGAAAGTGAGTAAGGTTAAGGAGTCGGAAGTAGAAGATAAACTCACTTCCAAAAAACTTGATGGAGTTATTACATTACATTCTGGTTTTTCAAAAAGTGTTCGAGAAGGGAAACCTAATCATATCGAGATTGCATCGATTAAAGGTGATCAAGTAACAGTATTTATAAAATCATATTTATATAACTATATTGATAATGTAGCAGCTATTAGTAAAGTAGCAGGAACAGATCAAAGTACATTTGATACTATGTACGCAGGGTATCAAAAAAGTGCATTTAAGATGAAAACTGAAACGCTAGAAGATACTTCGAAAAATAAAGATATGACAAACCAAACGATGGGTTACCTTATTATGTTTATGCTGTTTTCAGCAGCGAACTTATCAGGTTCTATTTTAAAAGAAAAAGAAAATAGAACGTACTTTAGACTCTTATCAACACCGATAGATGGGAAGAGATTTATATTATCTAATGTCGGAGTAAATATGATGATGTTAACAGTACAAATTCTAATTACAACCCTATTCCTAACGAATGTTTTTCATACGAATATCAATATGCCTTTCATAGTGATGATTGGCGTACTCATGCTATTTGCTTTAATAGCGATTGGAATATCATTAGTTCTTGTTGCTTTTTCGAAAAACTCAGCATCGGCAAATACGATGCAAAATCTGGTCATTGTACCAACTTGTTTACTTGCCGGATGTTATTTTCCATATGACATTATGCCAAAAGCGGTACAAAAAGTAGCTGATTTCCTTCCGCAGCGTTGGTTGCTAGACACGATAGCAAAACTACAGCAAGGAATCCCATTTTCAGAGTTGTATGTAAACATTTTAATCTTATTCGCCTTTGCGGTAGCATTCTTCTTAATTGCTATTTATAAGTTTGGAAGAAATAATGATGCGAGAAACTTTGTTTAATATGAAAAGGGTGTGACGTTAAGTCACATCCTTTTTTGTATGAAGCATGAAATCTGAATTTGAATGCCAAAATAGAAGGGTGGAAAGAAAAATGAGCGGAAGGAAATCAAAATGATTAAAAAAATATTACGAGTTACTTCTATTATTATTGCTATTTTCGCTTTTATTTTAATTTGTATGCATATTGATGTTACTTTAGGTAGGAAAATGGAAACTGGGAAAAACATGCCAACAGAGTATGCACCTCATTATAGTGATTTTCAATTATATGTAGAAGGAAAGTCATTTTATAAACAGTTATTTACTGATATAAAAGAAGCGAAACAATCTATTTACACTTATTTTTTTATTTTATCGGATGATAAAAGCAGTCATACTTTTTTAAACTTATTAAAAGAAAAGGCAAGAGAAGGAGTAAACGTATATTTATCTGTCGATTTACTTAACGATTTATCATTTGAAAGAAAGATGAAAAAAGAATTACAGAAAAATGGTGTGCATTTTACATATAGTAGAAAACAGGAATTACCATTCGGGTTTTATTCCCTTCATCATCGTAATCATCGCCGAATTACAACAATTGATGGAGAGATTGGTTATACAGGTGGTTTTAATATAGGAGATGAGTACTTAGGGAAAGATAAACACTTTGGGTACTGGAGAGATTATCATGTACGGGTAAAAGGAGAAGGTGCAAAAGATTTAGAGGAACAATTTGCTTTAGATTGGAAACGAGATACGAAAGAAGATATAAAGAGAAGTACGAATAAAGCTAGTAAAGGGAATACATTACATACTATGGTTAGTTATAATGGGCATCACGTCGCTGAAAAATATTTAGATCTTATAAAACAAGCTCAGCACTCCATTGTAATTGCAACGCCGTATTTTATAGCGAAAAATGAAGAATCAATGAATGCTTTAATCGCAGCACAAAAGCGTGGTGTTACAGTAAAAATACTTTGGTCATATAAACCAGATCTACCTCTTATAAAAGAAGCGGCGTATCCATACATACGTCAAGCTGTTAATAATGGGATTACTGTATATGGTTATAAAAAAGGAATGTTCCATGGCAAATTAATGCTTATTGATAATGAATTAACCGTTATTGGCACAACAAACTTTACTTCGCGTAGCTTTAATATAAATGATGAAATGAATTTTTATATTCATGGTGGTCCTATTGTAGCGCAAGTTAATACAGTGTTAACAGAGGATTTTCGTGATTCGAAAGTAATGACGAAAGAGTTTTTTGAGAAGTTATCTTTTTGGGAGCGTTGTAAGGAGAAATTTGCGGGTTTGGTGGATTTTTATTTATAAAGTTTAAAGAAAAGGGGGTCTTTTATAGACACCCCTTTTTTATGAGAACTAATTACTTTTCATGCACAAGCAATGAAGCATCATCATTAATCAACGTCCCTACATGCTCCCCTAAACAAATTCGTTTCATCACTCCAGGCTCATCAAAGTTAAAGACATGTGCTGGTAAATTGTAGTCCCTGGCAAGCAGTAATGCTGCTTGATCCATGACTTGTATATTTTGTCTAACAACATCATTATAGTTTAGTTTGCTGTACATTTTTGCTGATTTATTATGCTTTGGATCACTTGTAAAGACGCCATCGACACCTTGTTTTGCGACTAATATGGCATCGCTATTCATTTCAATAGCTCTTTGTACGCTTGGATAATCTGTCGTCACGAACGGTTGCCCGTTTCCGCCTCCAAAGATAACGATATAGCCGTTATCTAAATGGTGGACTGCACGCAAGCGAATGTATGGTTCAGCTACTGCATTGAATGGAATGGACGTCATAACGCGTACTTCTCTATTTGTTTTACTTGTTAAAACACCGCGAAGCATTAAGCTGTTAATGATTGTACCTAGTGTACCGATATTATCAGCTTCTACGCGATCAATTCCCCACTCTTCAGCTAGATGCCCCCTAAAAATGTTACCGCCACCGATGACGATGGATACTTCGATATCCAAATCAACAATGGATAAAATTTCGTTTGCGATATGTTCTAATCGTTTGGAGTTAAAGCTATTTCCAGTTTGATCGGCAAGTGCACCGCCGCTTAATTTAATTAAGACACGTTTATATGACCTCATAACAATTCCCCCTATATAGATCGCAATAAAAAAGGAACAAAGGCGAATGCCTTTGTTCCTTTTTAAGAAAATGAAAAAGAAAAGAAGAAGATAGGACGAATTTTTTCACGTAACTTTTCATACCATCCACTCCTTTTCATTTTAATTTGTTTTAAGTATATATCTTTTTGATTATACGAAACAATCTGATTACTTATCAAGTTTATTTTATCGTTTTTTAACAAAATGGTGTCAATGAAAAAAAGAAGAAAAATATTTGAATTTTTTGTGACGAACTTGTAGGTTTTTGTATGATTTTGTAGGTTCGCTTATAAGATGTGTGAGTAGCTTTTATAAATTCAAATTGAAAGCGTTCGCATGAAGGGGATGAACATAAATGAAAAAATTCGGATTGGCAACACAAATTTTTGTCGCGCTTGTTTTAGGGATTGTAGTAGGGGCAGTCTTTTATGGCAATAAAACGGCGATTTCTTATATCACACCAATTGGGGATATATTTATTCACTTAATTAAGATGATTGTAGTACCAATTGTTATTTCAGCATTAATTGTTGCAGTAGCTGGTGTAGGAGATATGAAGAAGCTTGGGAAACTGGGTGGTAAGACAATTCTTTATTTTGAAATTATTACAACGATTGCTATTTTAATGGGATTACTTGCAGCGAATATATTCCAACCAGGTACTGGTGTTGATATGAGTAATTTACAGCAAAGTGATATTTCTTCTTATAAACAAACAGCAGATGCAACAGAGAAGAAAGGTTTTGCTGAGACAATTGTTCACATTGTACCGAAAAACGTATTTGAATCGATTGCACAAGGTGACCTATTACCGATTATATTCTTCTCAGTATTATTCGGTTTAGGAGTTGCGGCAATTGGGGAAAAAGGAAAGCCTGTCTTTAACTTCTTTGAAGGTGTACTCGAAGCGATGTTTTGGGTTACAAATCAAGTCATGAAATTTGCACCATTTGGTGTATTCGCCTTAATTGCGGTTACGGTTGCAAAATTTGGTGTAGCAACACTACTTCCTTTAGGAAAACTAGTGCTAGCTGTATACGTAACTGTTATACTATTCGTTGTGATTGTATTAGGTATTAATGCACGAATGGTTGGCGTAAACATTTTTACATTAATGAAAATTTTAAAAGAAGAACTAATTCTTTCATTTACGACAGCAAGTTCAGAAGCTGTTTTACCTAATATAATGAGAAAAATGGAAGAGTTCGGTTGTCCAAAGGCAGTTGCCTCTTTCGTAATTCCGACAGGTTATACATTTAACTTGACTGGATCGGCTATTTATCAAGCGTTAGCGGCATTGTTTGTTGCACAAATGTACGGTGTACACATGTCACTAACGGAGCAAATAACGTTATTATTCGTTCTCATGTTAACATCCAAAGGTATGGCGGGAGTTCCAGGTGCATCGTTCGTTGTTGTATTAGCAACGTTAGGTTCAATGGGGTTACCACTAGAAGGTATCGCGTTAATTGCGGGAATTGACCGCATTTTAGATATGATTCGCTCATCTGTCAATGTATTAGGAAATGCATTAGCGGCCATTGTTATGTCAAAGTGGGAAGGCGAATTCGATAATGAGAAAGCAAAACAATATGTAGAAACAGTCAAAGAAACAAAAGCAGCATAAGAAATCGTTAAGGAGTGAATAATCATGGCAACATTAACTGAAGTTAAAAATGGTGTTCGAATTGAAAAAGATTTTTTAGGTGAGAAAGAAGTACCAAACTATGCATACTACGGCGTACAAACAATGCGTGCAGTTGAAAACTTCCCAATTACAGGATACAAAATCCATGAAGGTTTAATTAGAGCGTTCGCAATTGTAAAAAAAGCAGCAGCGCTTGCTAATACAGATGTAGGAAGATTGGAATTGAACAAGGGTGGCGTGATCGCAGAAGCTGCTCAAGAAATTCTTGATGGAAAATGGCATGATCATTTCATCGTCGATCCAATTCAAGGCGGAGCAGGTACTTCAATGAATATGAACGCAAATGAAGTCATTGCCAATCGTGCTCTTGAATTATTAGGAATGGAAAAGGGAGACTATCATTATATTAGTCCAAATAGCCATGTAAATATGGCCCAATCAACAAATGATGCATTCCCAACGGCGATTCATATCGCAACGTTAAATGCATTAGAAGGCTTATTACAAACGATGGGTTATATGCATGATGTATTTGAATTAAAAGCAGAACAGTTTGACCATGTTATTAAAATGGGGCGTACACATTTACAAGATGCGGTGCCAATTCGTCTTGGACAAGAGTTTAAAGCATACTCTCGCGTACTTGAGCGTGATATGAAACGAATTCAACAATCGCGTCAACATTTATATGAAGTAAATATGGGGGCAACTGCAGTTGGTACAGGCTTAAATGCAGATCCAGAATATATTGAAGCAGTTGTAAAACATTTAGCTGCAATTAGTGAACTGCCACTTGTTGGTGCAGAAGACTTAGTAGATGCAACGCAAAATACGGATGCATACACAGAAGTATCAGCAGCACTGAAAGTATGTATGATGAATATGTCTAAAATTGCGAACGACCTTCGCTTAATGGCATCAGGTCCACGTGTTGGTTTAGCTGAAATTATGTTACCAGCTCGTCAACCAGGTTCTTCTATTATGCCAGGGAAAGTAAACCCTGTTATGCCAGAAGTTATTAACCAAATTGCGTTCCAAGTAATTGGTAATGACCATACAATTTGCCTTGCTTCAGAAGCAGGACAATTAGAATTAAACGTTATGGAACCAGTACTTGTTTTCAACTTACTTCAATCGATTAGCATTATGAATAACGGTTTCCGTGCCTTTACAGATAATTGCTTAAAAGGAATTGAAGCGAATGAAGATCGCTTAAAAGAGTATGTTGAGAAAAGTGTAGGAATTATTACAGCCGTGAACCCTCATATCGGTTATGAAGCAGCAGCTCGCGTTGCGAAAGAAGCAATTGCAACAGGCCAATCCGTTCGAGAACTTTGTGTGAAAAATGGTGTATTGTCACAAGAAGACTTAGAGTTAATTCTAGATCCATTCGAAATGACACACCCAGGGATTGCAGGAGCAACTCTTTTAAAGAAAAATTAAAAGAAGAGGGGGACAATCCCCTCTTTTTTGTTTACAATATAGAAATGCTATATATGAATAGAGGTAGGGATGTTATGAGCAAGTTTACAGTAGCTTCTAATGGTGCATTAGAAACAACATTAAGAGGAGCAGAAGTATTATCAACACCACTTTTAAATAAAGGGGTAGCTTTCACGCAAGAAGAGAGAGAAGAATTAGGTTTAAAAGGGTTATTACCGCCAGCAGTTTTAACATTAGAAGAACAAGCACGCCGAGCATACGAACAATTTAGTTCTCAGCCGGATGATTTATTAAAGAATGTATACTTAACTGCGTTACATGATCGAAATGAAGTATTATTTTATCGTATATTAACAGATCATTTACGTGAAATGTTACCGATTGTATATACACCAACTGTCGGTGTAGCAATTCAAAGATATAGTCATGAATATCGTAAACCACGTGGTGTTTATTTATCAATTAACGATCCATCAGGTATCGAAGAAGCATTTACGAATATCGGTGCAACAGCTGAGAACATTGATTTAGTCGTTGTAACAGATGGAGAAGGTATATTAGGAATTGGTGACTGGGGCGTTGGTGGTATTAACATCGCAATCGGAAAATTAGCTGTTTACACTGCTGCAGTTGGAATCGATCCTAGTCGTGTATTACCGGTAATTTTAGATGTAGGTACAAACCGTGAGGAGCTATTAAACAATCCATTTTATATTGGAAATCGTCACCCTCGTATAACAGGTGAAGCTTACGATGAATTTATTGATACGTTTGTACAAGCGGTAAACAAACAATTCCCGAAAGCACTTTTACATTGGGAAGACTTTAGCTCTCGTAACGCACGAAAAATTTTAGATAAATATCGTCATGATGTTTGTACGTTTAATGATGATATTCAAGGTACAGGTGCAGTTTCACTTGCGGCAGTATTATCGGCAGTGAAAGCTTCTGGTGTACCGCTAAGTGAACACCGTGTTGTTGTATTTGGTGCTGGTACGGCTGGAATCGGTATCGCAGATCAAGTTAGAGATGCGATGGTCCGCGTAGGCGTATCTGAAGAAGAATCATATAAGCGTTTCTGGTGTATTGATCGTAACGGGTTAGTTACAAATAATATGGAAGATCTTCTTGATTTCCAAATTCCGTACGCAAGAAAAGAAGCAGAAGTAAGTGAGTGGAAGCAAAATGATGTGATCGGACTTGCTGAAGTTGTGAAATATGTAAAACCGACAATTTTAATTGGTACATCTACTGTTGCAGGTGCATTTAAAGAAGAGATTATTAAAGAAATGGCTTCTCACGTAGAAAGACCAATCATTTTACCAATGTCGAATCCGACGCCACTTGCTGAAGCAAAACCAGCAGATTTAATCGAGTGGACAGAAGGAAGAGCGTTAGTTGCAACAGGAAGTCCATTTGAACCAGTTACATATAACGGTGTAACGTATGTGATTGGACAATCAAATAATGCACTTATTTTCCCAGGGCTTGGTCTTGGAACAATTGTAGTACGAGCAAGCGTCATGACGGATGGAATGTTCGCAGCAGCTGCTGAAGCAGTTGCAAGTATGGTAGATACAAGTCAGCCAGGAGCACCTATTTTACCAGAGGTCGAAGAATTACGTAATATCTCAGAAATGGTTGCAATTGAAGTAGCTAAAGTTGCAGTTGCAGAAGGTGTTGCAAGAGTGAACTTAAGTGATAACGATATTAAGATGGCAGTGAAAGAAGCAATGTGGAAGCCAGAGTATCGCCAAATAAAAGCGGTAGAAAAGGTTAGAATATAGAAAAAAAGCCCGTTTATAACAATAAGCGGGCTTTCGCTTTTACTACTGAAAAAAAGTATAGGAAGTGTCACCTTTGAATTGGAATCAATTATGGAAGAAAGATATGTCCCTTTTAATTATATTAATGGTCGTTGTTCCGATTGCTGGGGAGCTGAACTTTCATCCCTTTAATGATACGTTTCGAGTTAGCTTCGGTACACCGCTATTCTTCTTTTTATTATTATTTTTAAGAAGAGTACCAGCAGGAGTTGCAGGTATTCTTGTTGGTATATCTGTAGTCTTATTCCGAGTATGCCTTGACTGGATTATGCAAGGTTCATTTCATATGACAGAATCATTTTATTTGCGTTATCCTGTGTTCTTCTATTATTTTATTTATGGCAGTCTTTTTTCGCTTTGCAGGGTAAATAAGTTCCATCAGAAACCAATCATTATTGGATGCCTTGGAATTTCAATTGAAATTGTTGCAAGTATGTCAGAACTTGCGTTTTATCACATGTTAGTACTAGGTACAACAATAACGATTTCTGAAGTAAATAAACTCATCATTATTGCTATTTTTCGTAGTTTCTTTGCACTTGGTTTTTTAAATATGATGAATTTATATGAAACGAAATTAAAAGAATCGCAAGTTCGAAAAGAAAATGAAAATATGTTAATGCATCTTTCTAATTTATATGTAGAATCTGTTCATTTGAAAAAGACGTTACAAAATGCGGAGTTAATTACACAAGAAGCATATCAACTATATCGAAATTTACAAGTAAGCGCTGATTCAAGTAGTAAAACAGCATTGAAAATAGCAGGGGAAGTGCATGAAATAAAAAAGGATAATCAAAGGATATTTGCAGGGTTATCTAAACTGTTATTAGATAAAAATGTGGCTGAATATGTAGAAGGACATGAGTTAGCAGAAATGATTGTTAGAATAAACGAGAAGTATGCCGAAATGCTAGAAAAGGATATACGTTTTTCTAAACATATAGAAGGTGAGCATGCTGCATACCACGTGTATACAGTTCTATCAATCTTTAATAACTTAGTTTCGAATGCAGTTGAAGCAATTGAAGATAAAGGTGTCGTTATTATTAAGCTATATAAAAGAGAGCAACATATATTTTTTGAAGTAATTGACGATGGACCTGGTATTGAACAAAAGTATAAGAAATTAGTATTTAAGCCAGGATTTACTTCCAAGTATGATCAAACGGGAACACCGTCAACTGGTATTGGGCTTTCTTACATAAATGAAATGGTAACAGAGCTAGGCGGAGAAGTGAGATTAGAAGACCGAGAAAATAAAAGAGGATGTAAGTTTATCGTTTGTTTACCAGAGGATAGTTTAAAGCGGGAAGGGGAATAGATTTGTTTTATTATATCGTAGACGATGATGAAGTTTTCCGTTCGATGCTTTCGCAAATTATTGAAGATGGAGACCTTGGAGAAGTAATTGGTGAGGCGGATGACGGAGCTTTTATTGAAGCGGATCAACTAAATTTTAAAAAAGTAGATATTTTATTTATTGATTTGTTGATGCCGATGAGGGACGGAATTGAAACAGTTCGTCACATTGCGTCAACTTTCACTGGGAAAATCATTATGATTTCTCAAGTGGAATCGAAGCAGCTTATAGGTGAGGCATATACACTTGGTGTAGAATATTATATTACAAAACCATTAAATAAAATCGAAGTTGTATCTGTTGTACGCAAAGTGATGGAGCGTATTAGATTGGAGCGTTCTATACACGATATTCAAAAATCATTGAATAACGTGTTTCAGTGGGAAAAACCGCAATTGCGTACTGAACCAGTGCAAGAAGGAAAAAAGATAGGAGATTTAGGGCGCTTTTTACTATCAGAACTCGGTATTGCGGGAGAGAATGGAAGTAAAGATTTACTTAGTATGCTGGAATATTTATATGGTCAAGAAAAGGCACAGACATTTGAGTTTGGCTTTCCTGCGTTAAAAGAAATTTTTCATCATATTACGATAAGGAAGCTAGGGGATTTAGCTTTAGATGCGGATATTGATAAAGAGAAAAAAGCGTCTGAACAAAGAGTACGTCGAGCTATTTATCAGTCGTTAAATCATTTGGCTTCTTTAGGATTAACAGACTTTTCAAATCCAAAATTTGAAAGCTATGCTCCAAAATTTTTCGATTTCACCGTAGTTAGAAAACGTATGACAGAAATGACGAAAGATGAACTCGCATCTTCTGGTCATACGCGAATTAATACGAAGAAGTTTATTCAAGTGTTGTATTTTGAGGCGAAGAGGTTGATGGAGATAGAGTGAAGAAGATGCTTATAAATAAGCATCTTTTTTGTTAAATCAACATTTTATATTTTCTCGTGGAGCATGTAAAATGTTAAGTAAGAGAAAATGGTTTTATATTAAGGAAGTGTCAAAGCGATGAGTTTCACATTGAATAAATCGATTATTAAAGAAGTGTGCGGAGAGACCTCATATAAAAGAGGTGAAGCCTATTATAAATCAAATAAAGTGATAATAAATCATTATGATGAAAATAAAGAAATTTGCGAGGCGACAGTAAAAGGGAACGAGGATTTCCATGTTACAGTAGAAAAAGCTAAAAAGGGTGATGTTGTTGCAAAATGTAGTTGTCCTTCATTAGCGTCTTTTCAAACGTACTGTCAACATGTTGCAGCAGTATTAATACAAATAAACTATAATCAACAAACAGGTGGAATGAGTTCCACTAGTAACAGAAATGATCAATTGACAAGTGGTATGTTTCAGCTGTTTGCAGACAAACCACTGAGGCCAAAAAGTAAACAACACCGTTTTGATACACGTGAAATATTAGATATTGAGTTTATATGTACACCAGTAGCTACGAGAAGTGGGGGGGCTCTTCTTGGAATTCAATTGAAACTTGCCAAAGTGTATTTCATAAATCATATTAGAGAATTTCTTTCTAAGGTGGAGAAAAGAGAGTCTTTTCATTGTTCAAATGAATTTACATATACACCAGATGTACATAGTTTTAAACAAGAAACGGATGCGATTATCCAGCAGCTCATTAAAATGTATCATAACGAAAAAATGTATGAAGATACGCTAGAAGTACATGCGAAACAAGATGAAAGTATGATATTTATACCACCAGCTTCATGGAAAGATATGCTCTCTTCACTTTCTAAAGTTGAATATGTACAGCTGAAACAAAATGAACAACTGTTTCAGGGATTACAAGTTTCAAAAGGATTGTTGCCGTTACACTTTGAATTTACGAAGGGAAATAATGGTGGATTTACACTTCATATAGATGGTCTAAATCGTGTACAAGTTATGGATATGTATAACAATGCACTTTACGATGGGAAATTATATCACTTACATATTGAAGATTGTATGCGACTTATTGAATTACAAAAGATGATGAGTCGTTCAAATAGTAATCAGTTTTATATTCCAGAAAGTAAGATGGAACATTTCGTCGCGAAAGTTGTACCAGGATTAATGAAGCTCGGAACTGTACACATTGATGAAGTAATATCGGATCGTGTTGAAACCCCTTCGCTAAAAGCGAAATTGTATTTAGACCGCGTGAAAAATCGCTTATTAGCAGGTCTTGAATTTCACTATGGGAACGTCATGATTAATCCGCTAGAAGAGGATGGACAGCCGTCTGTTTTTAAGCGTGATGAGAAAAAGGAAAAAGAGATTTTAGACATTATGAGTGAAAGTGCTTTTGCAAAAACAGAAGGCGGTTACTTTATGCATAATGAAGAAGCTGAGTATAACTTTTTATATCACGTCGTGCCAACATTAAAAGGTTTAGTTGATATTTATGCGACGACAGCAATCAAATTGCGAATTAGTAAAGGGGATGCAGTTCCTCTTATTACAGTGAGAAGAAAAGAAAGAATTGATTGGTTGTCATTTCGTTTTGATATAAAAGGAATACCAGAAGCAGAAATTAAAGGTGTATTAGCGGCCCTTGAAGAGAAACGTAAATATTATCGATTGGCGAACGGTTCGTTTTTATCCCTAGAGAGTAAAGAGTTTAATGAAATTAATCAGTTTATAAAAGAATCAGGTATTCGGAAAGAATTTTTACATGGAGAAGAGGTAAATGTTCCACTTATTCGGAGTGTAAAATGGATGAATGGACTTCATGAAGGCAATGTTTTAAGTTTAGATGATTCTGTTCAAGAGTTAGTAGAAAACATTCAAAACCCGAAAAAATTAAAATTTGCTGTGCCAAATACTTTAAATGCAGAAATGAGAAAGTATCAAGTATATGGGTTCGAATGGATGAAAACACTTGCTCATTACCGGTTTGGGGGTATTTTAGCAGATGATATGGGACTTGGAAAAACGTTGCAAAGCATTGCTTTTATAGATTCTGTTTTGCCTGAGATTCGAGAAAAGAAACTGCCTATATTAGTCGTTTCACCATCATCTCTTGTTTATAATTGGTTTAGTGAATTGAAAAAATTCGCCCCGCATATTAGAGCAGTTATTGCAGATGGAATTCAAGCAGAGCGCCGGAAAATTTTGAAAGATATAACGGAATTTGATGTCGTAATTACGTCATATCCATTATTGAGAAGAGATATAAGATTGTATGCAAGACCATTTCATACACTATTCCTTGATGAAGCGCAGGCGTTTAAAAACCCTACAACGCAAACGGCAAGAGCTGTGAAAATAATTCAAGCTGAATACCGTTTTGGGCTAACGGGTACACCTGTAGAAAATTCATTAGAAGAGCTATGGTCTATCTTCCATGTCGTCTTCCCGGAATTATTACCAGGAAGAAAAGAGTTCGGTGATTTAAGGCGTGAAGATATAGCGAAGCGAGTGAAACCATTCGTATTAAGACGATTAAAAGGGGACGTATTAAATGAGTTGCCAGAGAAAATAGAGCACTTACAATCATCGGAGTTATTACCCGATCAAAAGAGTCTTTATGCTGCTTATTTAGCGAAGTTAAGGGAAGAAACGTTAAAGCATTTAGACAAAGATACGTTACGTAAAAATAAAATTAGAATTTTAGCTGGTTTAACGAGATTGCGACAAATTTGTTGTCATCCTGCTTTATTTGTTGATGATTACAAAGGAAGTTCAGCTAAATTTGAACAACTGTTAGAGATTTTAGAGGAATGTAGAAGCACAGGAAAGAGAATATTAATTTTTTCTCAATTTACGAAGATGCTTTCCATTATTGGTCGTGAGTTAAATCGCCAAGCAATTCCATACTTTTATTTAGACGGGAGTACACCAGCGCAGGAACGTGTAGAGCTATGCGATCGGTTTAACGAAGGAGAAGGGGATCTATTTCTCATTTCTTTAAAAGCTGGTGGTACCGGACTTAATTTAACTGGTGCAGATACAGTAATATTATACGATTTATGGTGGAATCCAGCTGTTGAACAACAAGCGGCCGATAGAGCGTATCGAATGGGACAAAAAAATACAGTGCAAGTTATAAAGCTAGTAGCCCACGGAACAATTGAGGAGAAAATGCATGAACTGCAAGAAAGTAAGAAAAATTTAATCGCTGAAGTGATTGAGCCGGGAGAAGAGAAATTGTCCTCAATCACAGAGGAAGAAATTCGAGATATTTTAATGATTTAATATAAAAAAGCTATGCCTTCAAATTTATGAGGGCATAGCTTTTTTGTTGTAATAATTATATTTTGTTTTGTATAAAGCAAAGAAATCAAATGTTATTTAAATTACTTCTTTGTACCTTTACTTTTGTATGGTTTGGCAGCTGCCTTTTTCTTTGCACTTGATTGCCAACGGTTCCATCCTTTACTTCCTGTACCTTGTCCTACACCTTTTTTCGGTTTTGCTTTCGTTTTACTCATATGATCACTCCGTTATATAAAAATCTTATTTGATAATAGTCAATGATTTAGAAAATACTCTTTATAAATGACTATGATTACTTTAAGTAAAAATAAACTGCTTGAATGCTATAGTATATCATGAAATTGCAAGTAAACTGAAAGGAATTATAAAGAAAATGAAAATAATAAGAAATACTGTGGATTCTATATTCCGAACGATCACATTAATTGTTGTGTATACGTTAGTTTCGATCAGTGAAACATTTTTTGGATTGACGAGGCAGAAAAAGTAAAGATGTTAAATTAACAACAATCAATAAAGCCGTAAAATAAAGAATTGAAAAATATTTTAAAACTTTTTGTTGACTTTCTTTATTTTTTGTATAGAATAATCATTAATAAAATGTTTCAGAGATGTGACAACAAAACGACTATGAAAGGACGAGTAGTAGTAGGACGTAGTTTAAGCGAGTCAGGGGTGGTGTGAGCCTGATACGAAGCCTATTATGAAGAACCTCCTGGAGTTGCTAACCGAAATCCTTTATAGGAAAGTAGACTTAGCCGGGAACTTCGCCGTTACAAGAAGAACAGTATCGAGATATTTCATCTCCGTACTGTATAAGTGAGCAACCTCTGTTGCTAATTTGGGTGGTACCGCGGAACCAAAGCCTTTCGTCCCAGTTTTTTGGGAAAGAAGGGCTTTTTTTGTTGGCTTCTTTTCACAACATCCAAACATTTTAGGAGGAAACCACCATGTATCAATCATTAATGACAGTAAGAGAGACTCAAATCGCAATTAAGGAAGTTAAAACATTTTTCGAGGACCAATTAGCAAAACGCCTTGAACTATTCCGCGTATCTGCACCATTATTCGTAACGAAAAAATCAGGATTAAACGATCACCTAAACGGTGTAGAACGTCCAATTGAATTTGATATGTTACATTCAGGAGAAGAATTAGAAATTGTTCATTCACTAGCGAAATGGAAACGATTTGCATTACATGAATACGGATATGAAGCTGGTGAAGGTTTATATACAAACATGAACGCGATTCGTCGTGATGAAGAACTTGATGCAACGCATTCCATTTACGTTGACCAATGGGATTGGGAAAAAATCGTTCAAAAAGAATGGCGTACTGTCGATTACTTACAAAAAACAGTACAAACAATTTATGGAATATTTAAAGATTTAGAAGATCACTTATTTGAAAAATATCCGTTCCTTGGAAAGTATTTACCGGAAGAAATTGTTTTCGTTACTTCTCAAGAATTAGAAGATAAATATCCAGAATTAACACCGAAAGATCGTGAACATGCAATTGCAAAAGAACATGGTGCAGTTTTCATTATCGGAATTGGTGATGCACTTCGTTCAGGTGAAAAGCACGATGGACGCGCAGCTGATTATGACGATTGGAAATTAAACGGTGACATTTTATTCTGGCACCCAGTACTACAATCTTCATTTGAATTATCATCAATGGGAATTCGTGTTGATAGTAAATCACTTGATGAGCAGTTAACGAAAACTGGTGAAGACTTCAAACGTGAGTATGATTTCCATAAAGGTATACTAGAAGACGTACTACCATTAACAATCGGCGGTGGTATTGGACAATCAAGAATGTGCATGTACTTCTTACGTAAAGCACATATCGGTGAAGTTCAATCTTCTGTATGGCCTGACGATTTACGTGCAGCTTGTAAAAAAGAAAACATTCATCTGTTTTAATAGAAGTGAGGGAATAGCTTAAATATAGAGCTATTCCCTCTTTTTTACTGTGTAAACGAATGGTTTACAGTGAGTTTTACTAATGGTTTCTTTCTTTTTCATCTCCTTGTATGTAATAATTTGTTAAAGGAGGGGACGTTATGAGCTTAGGAGAACAGTTAAAAAAACTACGAGAGTCAAAGGGATTTTCACAAGAGGATGTTGCTAAAAAGATTGGTGTGACGAGGCAAGCGGTATATAAGTGGGAGAATGATAAAAGTTGTCCTGATATTGATAATTTGATTTTATTGAGTGAAATGTACAATGTTACGCTCGATGAGTTAATAAAAGGGAATCAAAACATTAAAGAAAAAATACATATTGATGAAGAAAATGAGGATTTTGAGAAAGAGAACGAGTTTGGTTTTTATATTGGATTTGGTTTGTTAATAATGAGTGCTTTCATTGATTATGAAGGAATTCAAAAGATGTTATTAGGAATTGCGTTATTCATGATGTTTTTTTATTTTGATATGAAAAAAGTTATTTTGAATGAATATCGATCTTTTTTTCGAGGAAGAGAGCCAAAAGATATATGTGATAAAAAATGAGCAGAGTCAGTTGTATTTCCTAGGAAAAGGTAAATTGAATGATTAAATTGTTTCATAATGATTTTAGAATGTTAGAGGTATGTTAAAGAACTCTTTGGATAGAGACTTGAAATCTATGTGTAAAATGATAATACATTTTTAAAAGCTCAAACAAGCATAACCACGTTTTAGAGTGAGGACGTGGTTAAAAATATAGTGGCTTCATTTATAATGAATTTCTGTTTGATGTAGATAATAATTTTTGGGAATATCACTTACTTGTTACCGAGTTCTTCCGCTAAACCGATTAAAATGCCTTCAGTTCCACGAATGTAGCAGAGACGGTAAGAGTTCTCGTATTGAACTACTTCGCCAACGAGCTGAGCACCATGCTTAGTAGTAAGCCTAGATACCATTTCGTCAATGTCTTCAACGGTGAACATGATGCGCAAATAACCGAGGGCGTTGACAGGAGCTTTCCGGTGATCTGCTATAGTAGGTGGGGTAAGAAATCGCGAAAGTTCAATGCGGCTATGGCCATCTGGTGTAACCATCATAACAATCTCTACGCACTGAGAACCGAGTCCGGTTACGCGACCAGCCCATTCACCTTCGACAGTGGCGCGCCCTTCGAGTTTTAACCCAATCTCCTCGAAGAAAGTGATTGCATTATCAAGGGATTCTACAACGATGCTGACATTATCTATTCTGAGTAATTTGTTGTTTGTCATTGTCTTTATCTCCTTATATGTAAAAGTGTATGATCTAACCATCTACATAATTATACTATTAAAAAGTTATAAACTCCTTCCAAACAAAAATAGCTTGTCACAGTATAGGGAAATGTGACAAGCTATTTTTAATTGTGCTATATAGTATCTTGTTAACAAACAATACCGCGACTTCCCCGAAAAATATTTCTACTCTGTATGCCCTTAAAGGGCCCGATTGTTGTATAGAATGAAGTGTATTATTTAAATGATAAATACAT
Organism: Bacillus cereus group sp. BfR-BA-01347; assembly: GCF_022663835.1. Classification (NCBI taxonomy): domain Bacteria; kingdom Bacillati; phylum Bacillota; class Bacilli; order Caryophanales; family Bacillaceae; genus Bacillus; species Bacillus cereus group sp. BfR-BA-01347. Next base: position 413,463 of record NZ_JAKUGG010000001.1, read on the forward strand.
TTCTTATTACTCTATATGCAAATAGCTTTCTATTTATATAGGAAGGAAATAGATTCATATAATTTGTTTTAAGTTTTTACTAGTAGAAATTAACTCATCTGCACTAAAGGCTCAATTTTCGCCATAAATGATTGATGCAACGCCTCAACACCTGTTACTAAATGAAGGCGGTCAATAACGACAGACACTTTAATTTCTGATGTACTTACCATTTTAATATGAATATCTTCTTCTTTTAAAGTAGTGAACATATTTGCAGCGACACCAGGGTTAGATACCATGCCAGATCCTACGATTGATACTTTTGCTAAGTGATTTTCATGTTCTACAGATTCGTAGTGAAGAGTTTCTTGATTTTGTTCCAAAACTTTTAAAGTTTCTCTTAAATCATTCGAGTGAATGGAGAAGGAGAGATGTACAGTTCCTTCATTTGTAATACTTTGAATGATGATATCTACATTAATGTGTGCTGCTGCTAATGTAGAGAAAACTGTTGAAAGCGAGCCTTGTTCTAGTCCTTTAATTGTGACACGTGTAATGTTATCCTCAAATGCAATACCTTTAACGATTGATTGTTGTTCCATGTTACATTCTCCTTTTACAATTGTTCCGTTTTCTTGTTCCATACTTGAGCGAACTTCTAAAACTACGTTATGATTTTTAGCAAACTCAACAGCGCGCGGGTGTAATACGCCAGCACCGAGATTAGCAAGCTCTAACATTTCGTCATAAGAAATTTCATCTAATTTGTAAGCATCTTTTACAACTCGTGGGTCCGTCGTATATACGCCTGTCACATCCGTATAAATATCACATTTTTTTGCTTTAAGTGCAGCGGCTAGTGCGACAGCAGTCGTATCAGAACCACCACGGCCAAGCGTTGTAATTTCATTTTCTACACTTATACCTTGGAAACCAGCTACGATAACAATCGTGCCTTCAGCAAGATAAGATTGAATACGATCTGTATGAATGTCAGTAATCCGTGCACTACTATGTACAGATTCTGTCGTAATACCAGCTTGCCATCCTGTTAATGAAATTGCATGATAGCCTTTTACTTGCAGTGCCATTGTTAATAATGAAATAGTTACTTGTTCACCTGTAGATAGAAGCATATCCATTTCACGTTTACTTGGATTTTCTGTAATTGCGTTAGCGAGTGCGACAAGTTGATCCGTACTTTTTCCCATTGCTGAAACGACAGAGACAACGCTATGACCTCGTTCATATTCTTCAATAATTAAATTTGCTACATGTTGAATGCGTTCGACGCTTCCGACAGAAGTGCCACCAAATTTTTGAACAATTGTTTCCATTACAAATTCCTTCTTTCGTCTATTTTTAAGAATAGATTAGGAAATATATAAATCCCAATACTCCTGTAGTTACCAGAAAGACAAACAAAAAACACCATCTCAAATAAGTGAGGATGGTGCTGTTACAGGAAAAGGGAAACAGAAAACGGAGCTAATAAAAAAACCGCCAAAAAAGGAATATCATAAAAAAATGATATCTCTTTTTTGTAGATAGCTCTTCATACGTACACGTCTGTACATATGACAGTTCTGTTTCTATTCGAAAACAGCCCCAATTGATAAATGCAGAGAAATTTATCAATTTCGGCAATACTTCCTTTCATCTAAGTTCATAGACATCTCTGTGTCTCCATTAGAATACTCATAAGTATCGCAACCTCTATCTCACGTTTTAGGCGAGAGTGTTTGATTTATGAAGTTATTGGTAACATTTGTTTTATATTAATTTAAATTTTTCGGGGAATCAAGTGTTTTATATATATTTTAAAAATTCTTTCTTTTTTTCTGAGGAAGTTTGTGAAAAATGTAGCAAAATAAATTCATTGCATGTACATTAAACTTATAGTGCATAGGAGGTGGGGAGAATGAAAAGGAAACAGCCTATTTATGTTGCGACAAAAATGAACACGACGATGGAAAAATTATGGGAATATACGCAAGAACCAGATATACATACAGAGTGGGATGCTCGCTTTACTGAAATTTCGTATTTAGAGAAAAAAGAAGGAGAACCACAGAAGTTTTTGTATAAAACAAAGATTGGATTTGGGCTTGAAATAGCTGGAGAAGGGGAATCAATAGGTGAAATAAGAAAAGAAACTGGTGAAAGAATTTCCTCTTTAAAATTTTGGACGGATAATACATTATCTCTTATTCAAATAGGACGTGGTTATTGGAAGTATACGCCCAATAAAGAATACATCCATTTTGAGACACAATATGATTATGAGACAAGATTTGGTCGTATAGGAAATGTAATAGATTCCTATATTTTTCGCCCGTTATTAGGTTGGGCGACCGCTTGGAGTTTTGATGCCTTAAAATTATGGTTAGAAAAGGGGCTTCATCCTAGGTTACTAATTAGAAGAACAATGACGTATTGGCTCGTATGTTTTTTATTTGCTTTTGTATGGATATATCAAGGGATAGTGCCAAAACTACTGTTTACTCATTTAGAAGAAGTAAAGATGCTTTCTGTATTAATTGGTTCAAATGAAAGTAGTGTATGTATACTTAAAATAATTGGGGTGTTAGAAATAATTTTCGGTGTCGTATGGCTGTTGCCACTAACAAAACGAAAATTATTTATACTGCATATTATTGTATTACTAGTTTTAACGTTAGCGGCAGGATTTACGAATATTGCAAGCTTTACAGGGCCGTTTAATCCGATTACATTAAATGTTCTTTTAATGGGGTTATCAATTGTCGGTTATATAAATAGTTTCGATTTACCAAGTGCGAAAAATTGCAAGAGGGCGAGAAAGGGATAAGTGTATGGCTAATATGTATGAACGATTATTAGGGGATACCTATAAAAATCTTCATCCTGAATTGCAGAAGCGTTATGCGATTACAGAAGAGAATAGTTTTACAGGGGAAGGAAAGATGGATGAAATTTACGGTGGCTCTTTTTTCGTGAAATTTATATTGAAAATTGCATCAAAGTTTCGAATGTTTTTCTCGGAACGAGGAGAGGGAATTCCATTTACGATACAAAACATAGCTGAGCGAGATGAATATGGACAAGAATTAGTAAGGTGGAACCGTACTTTTTATTTCCATAATAAGAAAAGATATTTTAATGCAGTTATGCAATTGGATGAAAAAGAAAATGAAATTGTAGATTATTTTGGTGAACCACATTTACTCGTTTCTACACTGCATTTTCATATCGATGAGTTAGGGGCAATGCATATTTCTTCAAAGAAACAATGGTTTTATATGTTTGGAAGAAAAATGCCGTTACCAAAATTTTTGTATGGTGAGGCAAAAATTGTTGAAAGTTATGATGAAACGCTTCAGTGTTTTCGAATTCATGTACAAGTAAGAAACCCGTTAATTGGTTCGCTTTTTTCATACAAGGGAACATTTGTAGAAAGGGAATAAACGATATGAAAAATATAATATTTGGGCTTGCTTGTTATGTTGTTTTTCTAATATGTGAGCGTTCGAATACAAATCCTGTTGAAGCAATTATATTATTATCTGTTTTATTATTTATACCAATATCATTTTGTATTATTGAGAAAAGAAAAAGAGATGGATCGCATTTATTATTTTATAAATTCGTATCGTTTTTATATCCAATCGCAACAATTTGCGCAATGCTAGCGTTCGTCACAAATCACTATGTATTTGCGCTAGTTTGGTTTGTATATACAGGAATTGTTGCGTTATTTGGTGTAAGTAGATTGCTAGAAAGAGGATGGAAGCCGTTAGAAGAGACCGCCATAGATAGTGCGTTTATTTATTTGTTTTTAGGTGGTTTTTGGTTTTTTGCTTCAGTAGCAAAACTTTCAATTATGCAGTTTAGCTCTGACATTGTTTTACTCACAGCTGCACATTTTCATTATTCGGCGTTTCTATTGCCATTATCAGCTGGTTTAATAGGGAGAAAAAGAGAAAAGAGAAGTAAAGTGTATGATGTTATTATGTTTATCATCATGATTTCACCTATGACAGTTGCAATAGGAATTACATACTCAAGAATATTTGAATTTTTGGCAGTGTTCCTATATTTATGTGCGATTTATGGGTATGGATTTTACGTTTGGAGAGCAAAATTTAATGCTATCAGTGCAAAGATTTTTCTAATCGTTTCGTCTAGTACACTCATGGTTACAATTATGTTCTCACTTATATATTCATACGGAAATTTGAAGCATGTAATGACGATTACAATTGCTCAAATGGTTTGGATTCACGGTGTTGTCAATGGAATTGGAGTAGCTTTACCGGCATTTGTCGGCTGGGTGATCGAAAAGAGTGTTCCGAATTATAAATACTATGGGAAACCAATGAGTAAGTTAAGAGGAAATGTGGCAATTGGTGAGGCTTATTTATATAGCAGCAATTTAGTAGACAGTAAGGAATACAACGGTTTAGTTGATAAAGTAAATGACTTTCATAGTGAGGCATTTGATGTGACAAAGGTTCCTTTAAGTATTATTCGTTTTTATGAAAATACAGCAGAGTATGAGTTACAATCGAATATTAAATGGGCTCGTTCGTTCCGTCCGTTTGCACTTTGTTATGAGAAAATGAGTAAGCGTGTAGAACAAATACATTTAGGAATGGGCGGCAATTGGGAAACGATGTATGGCTCTATCATTAGTGTAATGGATGAGAAAGATGGAAGGGAGAATGTAAGGGCTTGGCTAAGGAAAAATGAAGCAGGTGAATCTATTTTTGTAGCTCTTTATTCAAAGCATACATATAAGAACGAGACATACATGAATATTGCATTACCTTTACCATATTCGAATATGACTGGTATTTTGAAACTATATAATGATAGTCATGATTTAATCATTACTAGTAAGTTAAGAGAAAATGGTCAGGGAGATGAGGGGATTTATTTACATACTCGGTTCTTAACAATACGTTTACCATTAGCAGAGACTTTTATTATAAAAGAGCGCACGGATCACATACTAGAAGCTAATCATAGAATGTGGATATTTGGAGTTAAGTTTTTAGAAATTGATTATAAGATTAAGAAAGTAGAGGAGAAGTAAGAAAAGCTTGGAGAGATTTCAAGCTTTTTTACGTATGTGTAATTGTTATAGCAATTTGTTTATCTAGCTCATTATCCCAAACACGTTGAATTTCAAAAGTGCCTGTTTCAAAAAATAATGGGAATCTCTCTTTAAACCAATCTTGCATAGGAAGATGTAGTGCTGTATCGATTGGTATCCATAATAATTCGCCCTCAGGAGGGTTTAAAAGAAGTTCACCTTCAAATGAGTCTGTCCAGTAGTTAAATACCATGTACCGAACATTACCTTTCGGATTTACATATTCATCTAATCCTTTAAAAGTTAAATTCGAAACAAGTAATCCAGTTTCCTCTTTTACTTCTCTTATAGCGGCTTGAACGATACTTTCGGGGAAATCTACTTTGCCGCCAGGAGCGATGTAGCCAGGGAAACCTCGATGGCTGGGGCGTTTTATGAGTAAAACTTCATTGTTGCGCTGGATCATACACATTGTATAGATGCGGTGCTCGATGTTATGTGAATTTGAAGGCATTGTAATGTATTCTCCTTTATTTTTCTTGATAATTTTACCATAACATAATAGTTTCTTATATAATTAAAATAGAATATTGTTAATTTTCGGCATTTTATTATGAAGTCTATAATCATTTGAAAAGAGGAGAGAAAGATGCAAGGGGAATTACAAAGAGAAAAAGATTTAGGGTATGTTGGTAAATTATTATCGCCAGTTAAAGCGTCACCACATTTTAAATTTTTATGGATTGGACAATTACTCTCGGCCTTAGGTAGTTCGATAACTATGGTCATACTTCCAGTTGTTGTGTATTCATTAACTGGCTCAACAGTTGTGATGGGGATGACAATGGCAATGTACATGCTACCTAATATTCTCGCTTTACCGTTTGCAGGTTTAATTGTAGACCGAATTGATCGGGTTAAATTAATGTTATTAACGGATATACTCCGCTGTATATTAATGCTATTACTTGCATCGCTTATATTTATGGATTTATTAACAATTACAGTTTTATATATTCTCGTTGCCTTATACGGACTTATGGAAGGGATATTCCAACCAGCATATTCTGCTGTAAGGGCGAAAGTATTCGTTCCTGAAATTCGTAATGCAGCTAACGCACTCACTCAAATGAGTAATCAAGGTATACGATTAATTGGGCCAGCACTTGGTGGGTTAATCGTATCGGTTGCGTCTGCAGGGATAGGTTTCGGCCTAGATGCAGTAACGTACTTATTATCATTTTTATGTTTATTATTTTTAAAAGAAATTAAGTTTAAAAAAGTAAAACCCATTGAAAAGAGTAAGCTTAATTACAAACAAGAGTTTATGGAAGGTGTTTTAGTTTTAAAAAGTCATCCGTGGCTGTGGATTACAATTTTAGTTTTTTCTTTTATAAATATTTGTTATGCCGGCATTATCGTCGTATTAATTCCGTGGTTATTTAATGTTCATCATCATTTTGAAGCTTACGTGTATGGACTTGGCATGGCCTTTTCTGGTGGTGGAGCTGTAATTGCCGCATTAATATTTGGTGGGAAAGAGCGGTGGCATAAGAGAGGATTACTGGCTTATGGAGGTGTTTTAATTAGTGGCATTGCTTTATTAATTATGCCATTCATTTCTTGGGCACCCGCCTTAATATTCTTAATGGTAATTGAAGGATTTGGCATGATGATATTTGGACTCATTTGGGAAACTAGTTTACAGGAACTTGTACCAGAAGAAGCATTCGGAAGAGTGGCAAGCCTTGATATGTTGGGTTCTTTTGCTTTATTGCCATTAGGGTATGTAGTTGTAGGCTGGTTAGCTACTGTCATAGGTGGCGAGATAACTATTATAACACTAGCTAGTTTAGTAATTTTAACAATTGGAATCGCATTGTCTGTACCGAGTATTCGTCGATTTAATTGATTATATGGGAAAAGGGGGTGATATGCATGACTATAGAAAACTTGAAAGATATAGTAACGAGGCAATTAGAGAGTAAATACATTTTGGAAGAAAAGGTCTTTGAAGCGAACAATTTTACAGTCTATATCGCTACCCATATAGAAAATAATCTAGCATATAATCAATTAGTATTAATAAAACATCTTTGTAATGAAAAACCGTCCGTACATATTTGGCACAAGAAAATTAGTATGGAAGCAACAGAATTGGAAATTACAAAAGAAGTGACGGAAGCGATACAAGAGGGTTTCAAAAGAGAAGAATAAGCCCTAAAGAAATTAGGACTTATTCTTCATTAAATACAAATGTTTGTTTCATTTTTTTACCTTCATTTACCGGATGGCCGTTATAAGAGAAATTCTTTTCTTCCCAAGTAATCACAACTTTAAAATTATGACTATTAAAGTCTAATGGGAATACCATGTAGTCAAAGCTTGTATGACTTTTAGAAATATTTTCATTAGGTGTAGTAGGTTTAAAGGTAGCTTTAGAGGTAGGATTGTTATCAAGTATTTCCACAGATACGTTTGATACATCATGACCGATGTTTTTTACGAGTAAACTATACGTATCAAATACACCTTGTTTTGGCTGGATTGCTTGCTTGTTTGAGTTATGAGATTTATCAATTTCGACATACCATTGTTTAGACTTTGACGCAATCGGTAGTGACTGAAATGTGTAAGCACTAGCTTGTATTGGTAGTGCTAAGCATAAAAGTGTAAAGAGAGTTAATATTTTTCGTTTCATTTTTTTAGAGCTCCCATTCTTTAATAGATTTACTTGTTATTATCTTCTCTTTACGAGTAAATATACCATATAATGTAAGGTGGCTATTGTGAGTAGTGAATCAATATTTTATTCACTACTCTTATAGCTGGCATAATTACGTATGTAGTAAGAAAGAATAAATTTGTTTTTTTATATTTAGATTGCTGCCCTTTTTAAAAGAGCTATTTTTACGTTTTAAAAAAAATATACTAAGAGTTCCGTATAAATTATTTATTTTAATGTAGTTAAATGTGCTTGTAGATGTGAAATTAGAGAAGGAAGCTGTGTAGAGATGTTTCTACACAGCTTTTTAGGATATGAAAAAAATTACCAAAAATATGTTAAAATAACATTATCATACAACAAGGGGGATTCGTTTTATGGAAAATGGACATCTTGCTAAAGTAGATTTAACGAAAAAAATTGAATCAAAATCTAAGTACAACAAGAAACTCGAAAAATATCAAAGGCGCTTATTAGCATTACAGCAAATTTTGAAAGAAGAAAAAATCGCGGTTATGCTTGTTATGGAAGGATGGGATGCGGCTGGTAAAGGTGGGGTAATTAAGCGGGTGACGGAACATCTTGACCCGCGTGGGTTCCAAGTAAATCCAATTGGAGCGCCTGCACCTCATGAAAAACGTTACCATTATTTGCAACGTTTCTGGCGCAAAATTCCACAGTACGGGCAAATTACCATTTTTGATCGCTCATGGTACGGTCGAGTGTTAGTTGAGCGTGTTGAAGGTTTTGCTACAAAGGAAGAGTGGATGAGAGCATACGATGAGATTAATGGTTTTGAAAAACTACTAACAGATGACCATTACATAATAGGGAAGTTCTTCTACCATATAAGTAAAGAGGAACAGTTAAAGAGATTTAAAGATAGAGAGAAAAATCCTTTGAAAAGATGGAAAATTACAGACGAAGATTGGCGTAATCGTGAAAAATGGGATGAGTATGTTGAAGCGATGGAAGACATGTTTGAAAAAACAAGTAAGCCAAATGCGAAGTGGCATATTATTGAAAGTAACGATAAATTGTATGCTCGTGTGAAAACGTTAAAAATCATTATTTCATTCATTGAGGATTATTTCTTAGAACATGGTATAGAATTGCCTTCTTATTATTATGAAATGAAAGAGGATATTGAAGTTTTGCAAGATGTAGGTGTTAAAGAGTAAATAAGAAAATGGCCCTGTGAATTGGTGAAACCAAATTATAGGGATTTCCTATTATTGGTTGCAAATGATTGATGTTCATTCAACAAATATAGAAATTATTATTCCGTGTATGATATTAGGTGTTGGATATGATTTAGTAGTGGGGCCAATTACAGTTTTAAGTGCTTCTTCATTTGAAGGAGAACTGTTAACTGCTTCTCAAAGTGTTGTATCAATGTTACGACAAGTTGGAATTGTATTGGCGGTTGCAATATTTGTCTCTAACTTAACTCATAATTTAACTGTAAATAAAGAAAAAGTATATCGTTATGCAGAAGAAAAGGTGCGGAATATTCATGTGAATAGTACTGAGCAAACTGAAATTTTACAAATAACTAAAGAAAAAATAGAGAATCAAAGTTTAGAATCGAATATAAATAAGAAACAAAATGCAATGACAATGGGATTAAGTAAAGAGAAGAAGGAAGAATTGATTCGCGACAAGACGGATGAAATATTAAGAAAAGTTCCAGTAGAATATAGGGATGTAAAAAGAGAAGAAGTTATGAGGCAAGTGACAAAAGAAGTTGAAAAACAAGAGGAAAGTATAAAGAAAGAGGTACTCACATTCTCGAATGATGTGAATCATTATGCCAAGAATCAGATGGCTATGAGTTTTACAGATTTATATAAAGCAAGTGTGCCAATTATATTAATTTGTGCTTTCGTAAGTTTGTTGTTTTGGGAAGGAAGAGCTTTGAGTAAAAAGAGAAGGGGAAGGATAGTAGAAGAAGTGTAAAGGGAAACAGGCTGCTATTAGCCTGTTTTTTCATTGTTTTCTCCTTGCGTATTGTGAATAGTAGTATTTTTAATATAGCATGGGATAAGTCGAGTATGATTAGAAAGTTTTTTAGAATGAAAGGTATGAATGGAAAATGCCATTGAATATGTAACATTATACATAGTACATTAACAAGAGGGATTAATTTTAAAAGGAGGATGGGGAATTGCTAGATAAGGCAGGGGCTTTAATAGATAATCATGTGTACACAGAAGAGGAGCAACAAAAACTATACAAACGAACGTTAATAATCGTCAGCATTTCACAAATGTTTGGCGGTGCAGGACTAGCTGCTGGTATTACAGTGGGAGCACTTCTTGCGCAGCAAATGCTTGGAACAGATGCATTTGCAGGATTACCGACTGCTATGTTTACATTAGGATCGGCATTAGCAGCTTTCATAGTAGGGAAGCTTTCGCAACGATATGGACGCCGGATAGGTCTTGCAACAGGGTTTATAGTAGGCGGATTTGGAGCAATTGGTGTTGTAATGGCAGCTTTAACGAATAGCATTATTCTTTTACTTATTTCTTTACTCATATATGGTGCCGGTACAGCCACGAATCTACAAGCTCGTTATGCAGGTACAGATTTAGCAGATAAGAAGCAGAGAGCAACGGCTGTTAGTATTACGATGGTAATGACGACTTTCGGTGCAGTTGCAGGACCAAATTTAGTAGGAGTAATGGGTAGTTTTGCTCATTCAATTGGAGTTCCTAAACTTGCAGGTCCGTTCATACTATCGGCAGCAGCATTTATACTGGCGGGGCTAGTTCTTTTTGTTATGCTTCGTCCAGATCCTTTAATTATTGCTAACATAATAGAAAGATATAAACAGGAACATACATATAAAGGGCAACCAATAACAGAAGAAGCGAAAGAAAATAAACGAGGTATTACAGTTGGAGCAATCGTAATGATACTTACGCAAATCGTGATGGTTGCGATTATGACGATGACGCCAGTTCATATGGGACACCACGGTCACGGTTTAAGTGCAGTAGGACTTGTGATAGGTTTTCATGTAGGTGCAATGTATCTTCCATCTCTCGTTACAGGAATGTTAATTGATAAAATTGGCCGAACTACAATGAGCATAGCTGGTGGAGTGATTTTACTTGCAGCGGGTGTCATAGCTGCGATAGCGCCAAGTGATTCTTTATTATTATTAATCGTTGCTCTTTCTTTACTTGGGCTAGGATGGAACCTCGGATTGATTAGTGGTACAGCACAAATTGTTGATTCCACAACACCGTATACACGTGCTAAAACACAAGGGAAAATAGATGTTTTTATTGCGCTAGCTGGAGCTTCTGGTGGAGCGATGTCAGGTATGGTAGTAGCGAATTCAAGTTATGCGGCATTGTCATTGGCTGGAGGCGTGTTAGCGTTGTTACTTATTCCTGTTGTGATATGGTCTCGAAAAGGGGTAAGAAATTAAATGAAGAAGAGGTTCTAGTTACTGACTAGAGCCTCTTTTTATACACTTAAATTAAATTCCATTCTAAAATAAGTCCTAAATGCGTAAGTCCGCCACCGAATCCGTATAGTAAAAGTGTGTCTCCATTATTTAACTTTCCTTCTTTTATAGCTAAATCTAGAGCGAGTGGAATGGTGACTGAAGAGGTATTCCCCATATATTCCACGCTCGTTAATGTTTTTTGTATTGGAATTTGAGATTTTTCGCAAATAGATTCGATCATTCGTAAGTTAGCGCTGTGGGGTATGAACCAGTCTATATCATCTACTTGCATATTTGCGGTATGTATTAAATCTTTTATGCCTTTTGGCACTGTACGTGTTGCCCATTTATATACTTCTCTTCCATTTTGAACGATTTTTTCATTTGTTTGCAGTGGTGTGCCATTCATAGTAGTAGATAAGTTTGTTCTATATAGATGAATGCCGCCATCACCGTTTGTTCCCATGTGAGCAGCGATAAAGCTTGGGGTGTCTTCATCTCTTTCTAATAAAATAGCTCCAGCACCATCACCGAATAAAATACAGGTCGTTCTATCGCTATAATCAGTAACTTTAGATAATGTTTCTGTCGCTACGACAAGTACTTTTTCATGTGATCCAGAAGTGATTAAGCTATTACCGACGTGTAGTCCATATGTAAAACCAGCACAAGTTGCATTTAAATCAAAAGCTAGTGTATGAGGTATGTTGAAGTATTGTTGTATTTGGCAAGCAACACTAGGGAAAACGTAATCAGCAGTAGTAGTAGCGACAATGATACAGTCGACATCTTCTAAGTTTTTCTTATATGTTGTACATAAATTTTTAATTGCTTTAATGGCTAAGTTTGAGGAGTATTCTTCTTCGCTAGCGATTCTTCTTTCCCTCATTCCTGTTCTTTGTAAAATCCATTCATCATTCGTATGGACCATCTTTTCTAAATCGTTATTAGACAATATTTGATCTGGAACATAAGTACCAATTGCAGTAATACGAGATTTAGAATGCATAGAAACATCTCCTAACTTTTATTTTTATAACCTGATACTAATATCAGGTTATAAAAATGTCAATAAAGATTTTTGTTGTATTAAAACGATAATACTTAACTTACTATGAAGGAATTTGGCGAGTGCTGTAAAAATAATATACGAGAAGTTTCTAAAATTGATAATTGCTTTTGTTATTTTTGTTGTGAAAAAACTCGCAAAAAATGACGATTAAAGTAAAAATATAACGATTTTCTTTAGTGTGATATAGGTTGTTAAACCTTGTGAAAGCGAATTACTTATGCTACACTTTATGTAACTTAAAATGAACGGAGGGGCTTCCTTTGATCTTAATCAGATTACGTCTCAATACTTTGTGCCAATAATTGAATAGCGCTCAAAGGCTCTGTCTGTGTACAGAGTGAACGGGATTGGTTTGCCTATTTTAAAGGAACCCTTTATTAAGCTTATATGTGAAAAAGAGGGAGGGACGAATACGCCCTCTTTTTGTTTTGCCTTTATAAATAGAATGGGATTGTATAGGTGAACACTTATTGTGGATACGTATACAATCTTGGGACTTTTTGACTATAAAATAGGATGAAAGCATAGCTTTCTTCTATTTCTTTGGTGAACCCTTATCCGTTTACGAAAACACAGGCAGCGACCTGTGTTTTTTATTTTACGTAATCGAAATGGAGGAATAAATATATGGAAGAAGTATTACAAAGAGCAGTTTTAGTTGGAGTAAATGTAGGTAATGAAGATGATTTTGCATATTCGATGGAAGAGTTAACAAATCTTGCGGAAGCTTGTGATGTAGAGGTAATTGGGCAAGTAACGCAAAATTTACAACGAGTAAATCCATCGCATTATATCGGAAAAGGAAAGATTGAAGAAGTTGCAGCGTATGTACAAGAAATAGATGCGAATATGGTTATCTTTAATGATGAATTATCTCCTTCACAAATTCGAAATTTAGAAGAGGATTTAGATTGTAAGGTAATTGATCGTACCATTTTAATTTTAGATATTTTTGCGCAACGTGCGAAAACGAAAGAAGCACAGCTACAAGTAGAAGTAGCCCATCTTCAGTATATGATGCCTCGTTTAATCGGTCTTCGTGAATCGTTAGGAAGACAGAGCGGCGGCGTTGGTACGAAAAATAAAGGTGTCGGTGAAAAGAAGTTAGAGTTAGACCGTCGTAAAATTGAAGAACAAATTTCAGTTTTAAATAAAGATTTAGAAGCGCTCGTTGCCCAGCGTCAAACGCAGCGAAAGCAGCGTAAGAAAAATGAAATACCTGTTGTAGCATTAGTAGGTTATACGAATGCAGGAAAGTCAACGACGATGAATGCAATGCTTGAAATTTATAATGGTACAGAAGAAAAGCAAGTATTTGAAAAAGATATGTTATTCGCGACGTTAGAAACATCTGTACGAAATATTGATTTACCAGATAATAAATCATTCTTATTAACAGATACAGTTGGATTTGTAAGTAAATTACCACATCATCTTGTGAAAGCGTTCCGTTCAACGTTAGAAGAAGTAGCGGAAGCAGATTTACTTATTCACGTCGTAGATTACGCAAATCCAAATTATGAACAATTAATTGATATTACAAATGAAACGTTAAAGAAAATTGGAGTAGAAAATATTCCAACGATCTATGCTTATAATAAATCAGATATGGTAGATGTTGAAATTCCGAAAGTGCAAGAAGATCGTGTTTATTTATCAGCGAAGAAACAAGTTGGAATTGAAGAACTTGTAGAAATGATTCGCTCACACATCTATAAAGAATATACGAAGTGTGAAATGTTAATTCCATATGATCAAGGACAGGTAGTTTCGTATTTCAATAATCATGCGCACGTTTTATCAACGAGTTATGAAAATGAAGGTACGAAACTAGAAGTGGAATGTAAGACGAGCGATTACGAGAAGTATAAGCGTTTTGCAATTTAATGTAAGAGGCAACCCAGTTTGTGATTGGGTTGCCTTTTTCTATAATGTTTTACGGCTGAAAGTTACAAGGATGCAAGTCAATGATGGGAGTTAAGTTATATTTCTGGAAAAAGAAATGAAAGCAGTATAGAATAGAAATGTTTCAAAAGTCAGAATTTATTACACCTACTGTAATAAATATATTTTTTGTACAGAAAGGAGCGATTCACATATGCAGGCAGTTTCGCAAAAAAACACAGTAGAAACACCGACAATATATCGAATATTATTTGCGATTAGCTTTGGACATTTTTTAAATGATTCGATGCAAGCAGTTGTACCGGCGTTGTTTCCTATTTTGGAAAAAACGATGAATTTATCCTATATGCAAGTAGGGTGGATTGCGTTTGCGTTAAATATGACGTCATCGATTATGCAACCGGTGTTTGGTATGTATTCAGATAAGAAGCCGTCACCATTTTTATTACCACTCGGCATGTTTTCAAGTATGCTTGGAATGATTGGACTCGCGTTTGCACCAAACTTTATTATTGTTATTATTTCTGTTTTATTTATTGGTTTAGGTTCCGCAGTCTTTCATCCAGAAGGCGCTCGTGTTGCGTATATGGCGGCAGGTGCAAAACGAGGGTTAGCGCAAGCGATTTATCAAGTTGGGGGAAACACGGGGAATTCTTTAGCTCCTATCTTTACAGCGCTAATTTTCGTTCCACTCGGTCAAATTGGTTCATTAGGTTTTACAGCATTTGCAGCAGTAGGAATTGCATTATTAATTTTCGTATCGAATTGGTACAAAAATGAATTAGCAACCGGCGCTGTAAGAAGGAAGAAGAGAGCTGCGCTTGAGGCGGAAAATGCAATTGTAAGTACACATATTAAATTCGTAATTATACTTCTTGTTTTTCTTACTTTTGTGCGCTCTTGGTACGGTGCAGGTATCGGGAATTTCTATCAATTTTACTTAATTGAGCATTATGGTTTATCTATAAAAAATGCCCAGTATTTCGTATTCGCATTTATGATTGCTGGTGTGTTAGGCACTTTCTTCGGAGGACCGTTAGCAGATCGATTTGGTAAGAAAAACATCATCGTATTTTCAATGTTAGGTTCAGCGCCACTTGCACTATTATTACCACATGTCTCACTTGTGTGGGTCGTACCTTTATTTTTATGTATCGGTTTTATTAGTTCAAGTAGTTTTAGTGTAATTGTTGTATACGCGCAAGAGCTTGTTCCGGGAAAAGTAGGGATGGTATCAGGTCTAATTGTAGGTCTTGCGTTCGGCCTTGGTGCTCTAGGTGCTGTAGTACTAGGAAAGTTAGCTGATATATATGGCCTTCAGTTCATTATGATATTATGTAGTTGTTTACCGTTAATTGGGCTTACTTCATGGTTATTACCAAGTGATAAGAAAACGATAGAATAGGGGATGCACTATGAAATTATGTGAAAACGTAACAGAATTAATAGGAGATACACCTGTCGTCCGATTATCTAAATTTATTCCGGAAGACGCAGCGGACGTGTATGTGAAACTAGAAATGTTTAATCCATCACGTAGTGTGAAAGACCGTGCTGCTTATAATTTACTTCACGTTGCAGAAGAAAATGGTCTCATTAAACCAGGGGATACAATTATTGAACCGACAAGTGGGAATACAGGAATTGGTTTAGCGATGAACGCAGCAGCTAAAGGGTATAAAGCGATTTTAATTATGCCAGACAATATGTCAAAAGAGCGTATTAATTTATTGAAAGCATACGGGGCAGAAGTAGTTTTAACACCAGCAGAACAAAGAATGCCAGGAGCAATTGCGAAGGCGTTAGAACTGCAAAAACAAATACCGAATAGTTTTATCCCGCAACAATTTGAAAATCCAGCTAATCCGAATATTCACCGTTATACGACTGCACTTGAAATTTACGAACAAATGGATGGAGAGCTTGATGCTTTTGTTGCAACGGCAGGAACAGGTGGAACGATTACAGGGACTGGTGAAACGTTAAAAGAGAAATTACCAAACTTATATATTGCAGTAGTGGAACCGAAAGGATCTCCCGTTTTATCAGGTGGTGTACCAGGTCCTCATAAACTAGTAGGAACAAGCCCAGGATTTATTCCGAAAAACTTAAATACAGAAGTGTATAACGAAATTATTCAAATTGCAGACGAAGAGGCTTTAACGACAATGAGAAATTTAGCTAGACAAGAAGGATTATTAGTTGGGCCATCTTCTGGAGCATCTGTTTACGCTGCGATTATGATAGCGAAACGTCTAGGCGTTGGTAAAAAAGTTTTATGTATTGCGCCTGATACAGGTGAACGTTATTTGAGCATGGGGTTATTTGAATAAAAAAGGGTAGAAACACCTTAATAGTGAATAGCTGCTATTAAGGTGTTTGGTTTATGGAATGAAGAGGGGGAGAAGAACAATGAAACTATTAAAACCAATCCATGAATATAGTGAGCATATTACGGCGTATAGACAGGCATTTTTACAATCAGGGGAACAACCACATGGAAGTAGTTCTTTACAAAACTTTGATTCTCTTGATGAATGGTTTGAAAAAGTGAGTAAACAAGAACTAGGAGAAAATATACTAGCTAATCGAGTGCCATCTAGCCAGTTTTTAAGTTTTGAAAAAAGGGAACTTATAGGTTTTGTGAATATTAGACATAGATTAAATCCAGAATTATTACGGGAAAGCGGTCATATTGGATATAGTGTCCATCCAAATAAACGTCGCCACGGTTACGCTACGAAACAACTAAAGCTTGCATTAGCTGAAGCACAAAAATTAGGATTACAGAAAGTGTTAATAACTTGCGATAAATCCAATATCGGTTCTGCTAAAACGATTCAAAAGGTTGGCGGCGTGTTAGAAAATGAAGTAGTTTCTTCTCGTACTGGTGAAGTTATTCAGCGCTATTGGATAGAAATATGATGTAGTAGGAATTTGAAAAGGTAATGCAAGCTGTAAAATCGAAATAGATAAATGAAATATAAGGGATTACTGCAATTTTAGGGGGAAATGAAATGGGATTAAAAGAGAAAGCGATAGAGATGTCAGAGATTTATAGGAAAAATCCGAAAGTGGAAGCTATTATTTTAGCGGGTTCAGTAGCTAGAAAACTTGAAGATGAACATTCAGATATAGAATTACATATTTTATGGTCAACACCGCCGGAAGATGAGGATCGTAGGGCCCCTATTTATCATATTGATGGGAAAATATTATCGTATCATCCGTATGAGGAAGAAGAATGGTCGGAAACGTATTTAACGAAAGAGGGAATTAAATTAGAGATTAGTAACTTTTTAACAGAGACAGTAGAGAAAGTGATTTCGGATGTGGTGGATCAATATGATATAAGTTATGAAAAACAATGTATTGTATCATCTGTTCATGATGGTGTTAGTTTGTATGGAGAAGGGAAAGTGAATGAATTAAAAGATAGAGTAGCGGCATATCCAGATGAACTAGCAAAACGGATGATTTCAGAAAATCTATGGTTAAGTAATCGTTGGCACAATCGAAAGGCGCTTTTAAAACGGAAAGATTGGCTTATGCTTTATGACGTTATTTGTGAAGTACAAAGGAATGTATTTGGTGTTTTATTTGGTTTGAATAAAATGTACGTGCATCATCCAGCGTTTAAATGGATGCCTAATAATGTGGAACGAATGACTATTAAACCTGAAAAATTATATAAACGTATGGCAGATATATTAATAGGGAGTCCAGAAAATAGTGTGCAGGAGTTAGAGTTGCTAATAGAAGAAGTATTGCAACAAGTTCATACATACGCGCCAGGAGTAAATGTGGATGAGCAAGAAAAATCTATTTTTTATTTTGTGAAATAGAAAATAGTAATAAGGGGGAAGTTATGGGGTTTTTTAATAGGTTTTTTAAAAAAGTTGAAAAAGTGAATGAGCAAGAGGCCACTCTTCATGAATTAAGTGAAGAATTGTATGTTGAATCACCGGTAGAGGAAGCGACTAGTTACTGGGTATCAATGGCACAAAATATAATTATTAATGCTGTAAAAGCAGCTGACAATGATGTGGAACGTGCCTTCGTATTATTGAATTTGAAGAAAGGTGAGGCTTCATTTGATATTTTTTATCAAATAAACGGACAATTGTATTTCTGGGATCAGCTAGAAAATGGGACGATAAAAAATAGAATTCAGAACGAGTTGTTACCGCAAGCTCCAGAAGTTTCAAATGCAGTAAATGAGCAATTTCGTGAAGCTGATCACCCTATAATTTCGTTCGCACAATTGCAGTTTGAATGGGAAACGAAAGCCTGGTTCTCACATATAATTTGGGAAGATAACCTTGCTGCTCAATTGCCAAAAACTCAAATTTTAAATGAATGGTTTCGTGTAATTAAAGAAGAAACGAAAAATAGACCACTGGATAGTGATGCGGAATTTTCTTGGTATCCATCAAACTCTTAAAAACTAATACAGATAGAGATAGGTTATGTTTCTAGATGATTTTTCTTCTGGAATAAGTATCAATAATACGTAATTCTTTTTCTATTGCCTGTTAGAATTCGTTATGTACTAATCTACTTGTTTTCTAAACTAAAACTTATATTTCGAATTTTTAAATAGATTGTAATACATAAAAATTCAAAATATAAGTTGACACTATTTTTAATGTGTGATAAAAATGATAGTAATCAATTCGGAAAATAATATTTGGGCAATGAAAGGGTATAGTAGTGAATATCTCCCTATTTCAGAGAGCTGATGGTTGGTGTGAATCAGTATATAGATTATTCATGAAGTTCGTCCTGGAGCATCTTTCATAAATCTCGCATTATGAGGAAATGAAAGACGGTAGTTTATACCGTTATCAAATAAAGTGGTGAAGATTTTTTCACAACTAGGGTGGTACCGCGATATTTATCGTCCCTACGTATTTACGTAGGGACGTTTTTTATTTAGGTCCTAACTTTGGTGTGGCTTCATAACTAGGGTGGTACCGCGATATTTTATCGTCCCTACGTTTTTGCGTAGGGGCGTTTTTATTTAGGTGGTTTCTTAGTGTTCTTCACAACTAGGGTGGTACCGCGATATTTTTGTCGTCCCTACGTATTTACGTAGGGGCGTTTTTTTATTATTAGGGAGGAAGTGAACGTATTAGAAAAGAGTATTGATAGAACAATATAAATACCGAATTGTAACAAAAAAGAAGAGATAGAGAGGAGATTAATAAATGAATTCACAGCAATGGACATCGAAATTAGGTTTCGTATTAGCTGCAGCAGGTTCGGCAATTGGTCTTGGGGCGATTTGGAAATTCCCATATATGGCCGGCATTGGAGGAGGCGGAGCATTCTTCCTAATTTTCATCGGTTTCACATTATTAATTGGTTTACCGCTATTATTAGCTGAATTTGTTATTGGAAGAAGTACACAAAAAGAGGCTGTTGATGCATATAGAGAGATTGCTCCTAAAACGTTATGGCCTTGGTTAGGTAAATTAGGAATTGTAACATGTTTCATATTACTTTCTTTCTACAGTGTTGTAGGAGGCTGGATTTTATTATATTTATGGAATGCAATTACAGGTAGACTATGGGAAGGAAATGGAGCATACGAAGCTACGTTTGGTGAAATCATTTCCAATCCATATTTAGCAGTTGGATCACAGCTATTATTCATCCTTATTACTATTTTTATCGTAAGTAAAGGTGTACAAAATGGTGTTGAAAAAGTAAATAAATATTTCATGCCAGCACTATTTGTTTTATTCTTTGTATTAATAGTTCGTGCACTTACGTTAGATGGTGCCGGAGAAGGCGTTCGTTTCTTCTTACAACCTGATTTCTCACATGTAACATCAGAAGTTATTTTATACGCAATGGGGCAATCGTTCTTCTCGTTATCTGTCGGGGTAGCCGTTATGGTAACGTATAGCTCGTATTTACCGAAAGAAGAAAGCTTACCACGTTCAGCATTTTCTATCGTAGCATTAACTCTTGTTATTACATTACTTGCAGGACTTGCAATTTTCCCAGTTGTATTCGCATTCGGAATGGAACCATCTCAAGGACCGGGACTATTATTTATCGTATTGCCAGCTATTTTCAGTAAAATGGCATTTGGAAAATTATTCTTCATCGTTTTCTTATTACTATTCTTCTTCGCTACGATTACATCAGCAATTTCGATGTTAGAAATTAGTGTTGCGTCGTTAACATCAAAAGGTAAAGGGAAACGTGAAAAAATGGCCTTAATCGTAGGGTTATTAATCTTCGTTGTTGGGGTACCATCAGCATTATCATTCGGTATATTAAGTGATCTGAAGATTTTCGGAAAGACAGTCTTTGATTTAGCGGACTATGCAGTAAGTAACGTATTAATGCCACTTGGTGTATTATTAGTTTCTATCTTTGTTCCTTTGAAAATGAAGAAAGATGTATTAATGAAAGAGCTAGGTGTAAGTAAAAATAAAGGTTATAAACTATTCGTATTATGGTTATTCTTACTTCGTTATATCGCACCAATTGCGATTATTATCGTATTCTTAAATGTACTTGGCATTATATAAAAAGAAAGGTAGCGTATCATACAAAGATACGCTACCTTTTTATTTTGCTCTTTTTTGCAATTCATTTACTGTTACGAACTGATAGCCCTTCTTAGATAAAGAATCTAAAATACCTTCAATCGTTTGTAAATTTTCATTAGACTCATCATACATAGAATGCAATAAAATGATAGAACCTGGTTTTACATTTTTATTAACATATTCAATTTTATCAGCCGTAGATTTATAAAAAGTATCGGGCTCAAGATCCCATATAATCGTTTCGATATTATTTTTATTTAAATAATAGGGTAGTCCAATTAATTTTTTCCCGTTAGGAGGCCTAAAATCAATTTCGTCTGTAAATCCTGTTTGGCGGATTAATGAATTCGTTTTTTCTATTTCACCTTTAATGAAAGAAGGTGTTTTGAAAACCATTCTATTATGAGAATATGTATGGTTTCCAAGTTGGTGCCCAGATTGCGCGATAGCTTCTCCTAACGATAAATTTTTCTCTAATTCATTTCCAATTAAAAAGAAAGTAGCTTTAGCGTTGTATTTATCTAGTAGCGGTAATATTTGTTTTACATTGTTAGTAGGGCCATCATCAAAAGTTAAAGCAATCACTTTTTCATTTGTTTCTACGCGTTGTGTTAAATCTCCAAATAATTGAAAGCTTCTTGCGTTCATCAATTTGTATGTTCCAAATAATGCCGTGATAATAAAGAATAGTGTAACGGTTGTAATGATAATTTTTTTCCTCATAATGTAACCTCACAATGATTGTTGATTCAATTAAAAAGTATTATATCAAATTAAGTAATTTCACGCTTTAAAAAGGATGTGGATGCAAGGGGAAGGGATTTATCATATAATAAAATGCAAAAGGTATATTAGGAGGTGTTTAAATGGCGATTACAATTCAATTGCCAGACACTGCAACGTCTCATGCAAAGCCAAGTATGGAAATGGCGATACTTTGCGTGAGGTAGACAAGTAATATACAATCGCCTAAATGAGCTCGTATCATTTTTTATATTTGGCTTTGCACCTTATTGAAATGAACCATAAAAAATAAGGGGCGAGCAGAAATGAAATACGTTAAAGCCGCGACGGTTTTACCAGAAAGTTTAATTACTGAAATTCAAAAGTATATACAAGGTGAAACAATTTATATTCCGAAACAAGAAACGAAACATTATAAATGGGGTACACGATCTGGCGGAAGAAAACAACTAGATGAAAGAAATAAAGCGATTAAAGAAGCGTTTAAAAGTGGGATTGCTATTCATCAACTTGCAGAAGAATATTTTCTTTCTGGGGAAACGATTAAAAAGATTGTATATTCTAAATGAGCATAAAAGAGTCTAGTTCAAATATTATTTTGAACTAGACTCTTTTTGCTTTGTATGTATTGGATATATAGGGTGTGAATGGGCATGATAATAGAAAAAATGAATCGCAATAGTATTGTATAGAAATGTGAATAGGAATAAAAACTTTATATTTCATATTACAGAAAGGTGAACATATATGAATCATCTTGGACAAATAACGATAGAACTTTTTGTTGGTTTTTTTGTTTTATTAATTGCTACTAAAATATTAGGGAAAACACAAATATCACAGCTAACCCCTTTTGATTTTATTTCTGCGATTGTAATCGGAGAACTAGTTGGAAACACTGTATATGATCCTGAGGTGAGAGTATGGTCTATTTTATACGCTGTTTTTGTATGGGTAATATTAATTTACGCAATAGAAGCAATAACACAAAAATTTAGAAGGACAAGAAAGTTCTTTGAAGGATACCCTTCTATTATCATTCGTAATGGGCATATTGATAGAGAACAATTAAAATCAAATCATTTGGATATTAACCAATTACAACAAATGTTAAGACAACAAAAAGATATATTTTCAATCCGAGAAGTTGAATATATGATATTGGAACCTAATGGAAACATAAGCGTTCTGAAAAAAAGTAAATACGAATCTCCTACTATAAATGATTTAAGTTTAAAACATAAGCCTGTATACTTACCAATTTCATTAATTAGTGATGGGAAAGTAGTTAAGGATAATTTGAGGGAAGCAGGATTTGATGAAGGGTGGCTTTATAAACAAATAAAGCAAAAAGGAATTACTAAATTTGAAGACGTATTATATGCGGAATGGAAAGCAGATGATGGCTTCTTTTGTCAGGAAATGCAGCGGTAGAGAATAAGTGATATATGTAATGTTTGTTTCTAAGTTATCTTTTACATATCAAAAAACGTAATCATTGTATACAATAAAACTAGATCAACAATTTGTATGGAGTGATAAAGATGGAAGCGTTTATTAGAAGTGATCAATATAATTTTATAAAATCACAAGCTTATATTTTAGCAAACGGGCATGCAACCGCAAATGATAGAGGTGTAATTCAAGCGTTAAAATCGCTTGCGATTGAAAAGATAATACATGTATTTGAGAATTTAACGGATGAACAGAAAGAGTTAATTGATACGGTATTAACAGTTCAAAATAGAGAAGATGCAGAATCATTTTTAATGAAAATAAATCCGTATGTAATTCCGTTTCAAGAAGTTACAGCACAAACATTAAAAAAATTGTTTCCTAAAGCGAAAAAGTTAAAACTTCCTGATATGGAAGAAATAGATATGAAAGAAATATCTTATTTAAGCTGGATTGATAAGGGATCAAGCAGGAAATTTATTATAGCGAAAAATGATAAAAATAAATTTGTTGGTCTGCAAGGAACGTTCCAAAGTTTAAATAAAAAAAGCATTTGTTCGTTATGTCATGGACATGAAGAAGTTGGGATGTTTTTAGTTGAAATTAAAGGCGATGTACCAGGAACTTTCGTAAAAAAAGGAAACTATATTTGCAAAGATGGTGTAGCTTGTAATCAGAACATGAAATCACTTGATAAATTACAGGATTTTATTGAGCGATTAAAGAAATAAAATGGAAGACCTCTAGTACTTAAACTGGAGGTTTTTATTTTTTGAAGAAGTAGATTAAAAATTTAACTGTACTATGATTATTAGAGGATAATTAGTTCAATAGATAAACGGAAATCAAAAACGAAACCTTATAACCGTATCTCCCAATCAGTTTTAGAACGATTATTTGAAAAACTGAATCACTTACGTCACAACTTCAATGAAACAAAAACCTATATGTTATTATTTTCCGTAACACTAATGTCATATTATAAGATAAGATTTTCGAACATTTAATAGGGAGGCGTTTCTATTGAAAATCAGTGAGCTGTCTAAAAAGACAGGTGCAAGTATCCGATCCATAAGGCATTATGAGAAAAAAAATCTAATTACCGCTGTACGCCTTGAAAATGGTTATCGCGAGTTCGATGAATCCGCCATCAAACGTATTCGAATTATTCAACTTTATTTAGGTTTGGGGCTGACAACGGGACAAATTGAGGAAATATTGAAATGCGAGGATAATGGTCCGGAAGACTATGAATTTTGTGAAGAAATGCTGGAAACTTATCAAGTGAAGCTGGATCAAATTAACAGACAAATCAGTGTATTGGACGTTGTAAAGCATCGGTTGGAAAAACAAATCATGCAAATGACGGATAAAAGAAGAATGAGAAATGGAAATTCTCTTAGTTGAAACAACGAAATAATTGAAGATCCCAGTCCGCGATTATGGCGGAATCCGGGATCTTTACAGAAGACTATGATGTTATGCAGACGGTTTCTTTAGCAGTTCGGTCAAGCGAGAGAATCCGTCGGTTCCGTAGCCCTCGTTGATGGCCTGCTGGGTTACGGCCATTGCAGCACTCAGAACGCTGACGTCGAGGCCGTGGTGCTGAGCAGCATGGATGATGTGCTCCATTCCTGCCGAGGCCGAGATGATATTGGACTTGTCACCAGGGTAGTGACCCGAGTCTACTTCATTTGCTAAATAAGCCATGATGTCGGGCAAGATGCCTATGATACCCTGGGCATAAACAGCGAACTCCTTTGCCGGAATATTCTCGGCAGTGGCAAGGGCGAGAGCGTGAGCGTAACCGCTCATGGATGTCCAAAAGAGATCGAGCAGGGCCACATCATATGCCGCTGCCCGGCCAGGGTCCGCCCCAAGATAAGAAGTAGTGCCACCCAAGCTTGCCAAGGTCGGTTGGTGGGCCTTAAAGATGGATTCTGGTCCACTATACAGGACGGAAGCCGCAGGCGTCCCGATGGTTGGAGTAGGGGTCATAATCGCCCCATCGAGGTAATCGACTCCGTGTTGGGCAGCCCATGTGGCCATTTCACGGGCACGTTTGGGCGAGTCGGCAGTGAGGTTCACCAGTGTCCGTCCCTTCAGGGCATCTCCCGCAGGGGCAAGGACTTCACGGACGATATTGTAGTCCAGAACACAAATGATCACCAGGGGACTTGCAGAGACCGCGGCGATAACTGAATTCGAAAGAATCGCCCCCTGAGAAACAAGATAATCGGCTTTTTCGGCAGTTCGGTTCCATAATGTCGTAGGGTGGCCGTTCATCAGGAATGTACCAGCCAGCGCCTGGCCCATCGGACCCAAGCCAATAACTGTAACAGGTGAACGGTTCGGGTTCTCCATCATAGATACATCTGTATCTGATACTTGACTGATATTTTGTTCTTTCTCACTTTGGTCATTTTTCTTCAATGAAAATGCCTCCTTTCAGATGTTCAAACTTAATTCTAAAGTATGACACCAGTGTCACAGTCAACAAAAATATTTTGGTTATAATATTTCAACAAACCAGTTATAAGTAATCTATTATTCCATTAAAGGGCGAGATTGCGGAAAAAGTAGTGAAAAGTGATACATATTATCGATGACTAATATGTATCACTCTTTATTATTTATGACTTTTTACGATTTAGGTCTTGATAATGAAATAAAGTTTGATAAAAGATATACTTTGAAATAGTTGCTTATTTTGAAGGAGGTAAATATGAATTACATTTCACCGGAAGAAGAAATGTTAAAAGCGAAACGGTGGTCTAAAGATACGATAGCAGCGGGTTGTGGTCATACCGTTGCTCTTAAATTAGATTGGTAGTGGGTAAATAATAAACTTGGTCAATGTGATGTAAGCAGCTGGAAAGATATTATGGCAATAGCAGCTGGTACGAATCATACAATCGGACTTAAATCAGACGGTACCGTGGTGGCAGTCGGGTGGAATGAGTATGGTCAATGTAATGTAAGCGATTGGCGTAATATTGTAGCGATAGCGGCTGGTTGTGCGCATACGGTCGGTCTAAAATTAGATGGCACCGTGGTAGCAGTAGGTGATAATACATACGGTCAATGCGATGTAGGTAGTTGGCGCAACATCCGATTGCCTGGCAAATAGTTAATGTACAACAAATCATTAGTAATATTATTCTATTTTAGGAGTAATTATGGAATAGAACATGTACATAAGAATCCCTTTTCAAAAGGGGGGGTATTCTTTTCTATAAAATGAAGGTCTAAATGGGATTTTCAAATAAATTTTATTTCAAAGCTACAGCAAAAGAGATAAATAAGACATAGGAGAGCTGAAGAAATACTTAAAAAGTTTTTGCTTTCTTTACCGGATGTTTTACTTGTATGCATTGTTATCTACATAACATACACAACTACTCTTAGTTTTGTACAGATGTTAATAATTTCAATTGCAATCGGAATCATTTGTGGTCTTGTTATAAGGATTGGTAAGGATGTATTTATGTATATAAGGTGGACAATGAAACAGAGGAAATCTTGAATACGTTGTATTGCTATTAGGAGGAGATGAAATGACTAAGAAAAAGAGTAGAGTGAAAAATGAAGTAGCGCTTTGGGCATTAACAGCGGTTGTTCTCATCATTGTATGGTACTTTTATCAAAAATAAAAACGCATCGTACTAAAAAAGCACGATGCGTTTTTATTATTTTTTTTGCCAATTTTCTTTTATAAAGTCTTCACGGCCAGATTCTTTTTGCTCAGTAGCATATTTCTCTGGGTTCTTTTTATAGAAATGTTGATGGTATTCTTCAGCCTCATAAAAAGGTGCAGACGGGCGAATTGCAGTTACGATTGGATCTTTAAACATACCGCTTTCTGCAAGAGATTGTTTTGATTTTTCAGCAAGCTCTTTTTGTGTTTCAGTATGATAAAAAATAGCAGTGCGATAAGATGGACCACGGTCAAAGAATTGTCCGCCATCATCAGTTGGATCGATTTGTGGCCAATATAAGTCTAGTAATTTCTGATAAGGAAAAATAGAAGGATCGAATGTAATTTGAACAACTTCTAAATGTCCAGATGTTCCAGCTTTTACTTGTTCATATGTTGGATTTTCTACATGACCTCCTGCATAGCCAGAAAGTACTTTATGAATACCAGGAAGTTCATCAAATGGTTTTACCATGCACCAAAAGCAACCGCCTGCGAAGGTTGCGAGTTCGTATGTTTTTTCGGACATTGCTGTAATCCTCCTAAATGTATATGTTTTATATAGTATTATATAAATTGTTTTATTGCGCAATAAAAAAGATTTGAAAATATATATTTTTTATAAACAAGATCCGCCGCTCACATCAATTAATTGTCCAGTAACCCAGCGGCTGTCTGGAGAAGCAAGAAATGCAGCAGTATCGGCAATGTCTTCTACTTCACCTAAGCGATTGAAAGCGGAAATAGTAGTAGCGTACTGCTTCATCATTGGGTCGCTCAAGAGTTCTGCATTCATATCTGTTTTAATAAATCCTGGAAGTATTGCATTCACCGTTATTCCTCGTGCTCCAAGCTGTTTTGCTAGTGTAAAAGTCAGTGTATTAATAGCGCCTTTCGTCATACTATATGCAACAAAATCAGGTAAAGAAATGCGGGTGGCAGCGGATGAAATATTAATAATTCGGCTATTGTCACGTAAACGTGGTAGTGCTAGTTGAATGATAAAGAATGGAGCTTTTGCATTTACTGAAACCATTCTATCAAAAAATTGTTCAGTCGTTTCTTCAATAAAAGCACCAGGACCAATGCCAGCATTGTTTATTAAAATATCAAATTGTGTTTCACCAGTGCACTTTTGTAATTCAGTATCTAAAGCGTTATAAAGGTTTTCTACACCGTGTAAGGATTCTAGATTTGCGCCGATAGAAAAAGCTTGGCCACCATCTGATCGAATTTCATGAACAGTTTCTTCAGCATCATCTTTTCGATTACCGTAATGAACAGCAACCAATGCACCGTCATTTGCTAAACGTTTAGCGATCGCTCGTCCAATTCCTCGGCTTGCTCCTGTAACTAACGCTACTTTCCCTTTTAACATAGTTTTCTCATCTCCTCATAAACTTTATAAGTTTTTCTTTATGTAGTAATGCAAACATACTTAAGTAATATATGAGTGTATGTAAGTAATGCATTCCAATTTTGATTTGAGAAAAAATAAATAGAATGAATTTTGATTTTTTCGAAAAAACATGTTGACAACGAAAAGAACAACGTCCTATAATACGTGTAACAAATAAAAGTTAATTAAGAATTTTCTGACTTTATATGTTGTATATGCAAAGAAGAGGAAAGTAGATGATTATGATCGTTTCAGAGAGCTACTCCAAGGCTGTGAGGGTAGTAACAATCGAATCATTGAAGATCACCTCGGAGCATCGCTTGCGAAAGGGAAACTGAGTAGAGGGCGGCGGCATCGTCTCCGGTAAAAGGACGGAGGTCTGATTGGACCTACAAAGCTTATATTTCGTGAGAAGTATAAGGAAGCTGAGTGGTAACGCGAAACTCTCGCCTCAGCAATCAAAGCTACTAAATTGTAGTAGTTGATTGCTGAGGCGAGAGTTTTTATTTTTTAAAATAGAAGAAGAGAATGCGTAGAAGAGGAGAGTAAATGATAAAGATTGTTTCAGAGAGCTGCCCCGAGGCTGTGAGGGTGGTAACGATTCACTCATTGAAAATCACCTTGGAGCACTACTTTTGAAAACTAGTAAAAAGTAGCGGGGTTGTTCCCGATAGAAAAACAAAAGTCTAATTGGACTTGCAGAGCTTATATTTCGTGAGAAGTATAAGGAAGCTGAGTGGTACCACGATTCCCTCGTCTCAGCAATGGATCGCTACAAGTACG
Source organism: Bacillus cereus group sp. BfR-BA-01347 (assembly GCF_022663835.1). NCBI lineage: Bacteria > Bacillati > Bacillota > Bacilli > Caryophanales > Bacillaceae > Bacillus > Bacillus cereus group sp. BfR-BA-01347. The sequence goes on from NZ_JAKUGG010000001.1 coordinate 442,334, forward strand.
TATGTAATCGATTGTTGAGACGAGTATATTTTTAAGGTTTGTATACTGAATATTCTGTTAAAAATACTCATCTCAGCAATCGATGTAGAAATAGGTTGCAAAAATAGAGAAAAAAGAGGAGCGATGTGAGATGGGAAACCAGTACATTTACATGAATGGGGAATTTGTAGAAAAAGAAAAGGCAGTTGTTTCAGTTTATGATCACGGTTTTTTATACGGAGACGGTGTATTTGAAGGGATTCGTAGTTACGGAGGAAATGTATTTTGTTTAAAAGAACATGTGAAACGATTATATGAATCAGCGAAATCTATTTTACTAACAATTCCAATGACGGTAGAAGAAATGGAAGAAGCGGTTTTACATACACTCCAAAAAAATGAATATGCTGATGCTTACATTCGCTTAATTGTCTCAAGAGGAAAAGGTGACTTAGGGCTCGATCCGAGAAGTTGTGTGAAGCCGAGCGTAATTATTATTGCAGAACAATTAAATTTATTCCCACAAGAATTTTATGATAATGGGTTAAGTGTTGTATCTGTTGCATCAAGATGTAATACGCCAGACGCGTTAGATCCACGTATTAAGTCAATGAATTATTTAAATAACGTACTTGTAAAAATTGAAGCGGCACAAGCAGGAGTGTTAGAGGCTCTTATGTTAAATCAACAAGGATATGTTTGTGAAGGTTCTGGCGATAATGTTTTCGTTGTGAAAGATGGAAAAGTATTAACCCCGCCATCCTATTTAGGAGCATTAGAAGGTATTACGAGAAATAGTGTTATCGAGCTATGTGAACGACTGAGTATTCCGTGTGAGGAAAGACCATTCACTCGCCATGATGTATATGTAGCGGATGAAGTATTTTTAACAGGAACAGCAGCGGAGTTAATTCCAGTTGTAAAAGTTGATTCGAGAGAAATTGGAGATGGGAAACCAGGAAATGTAACGAAAAAATTGACTGAAGAATTTAAAAAATTAACGAGAGAAAGAGGAGTACGTGTTCCCGGGCTGACGGAAAGCTTAGCATAAATAAGGAGAGGAGTTAATTGAAATGAAGCAGCAGTATACAGCGTATGAGAAGTTACAGTATGAAGAAATGACAGGCGCTGGGCACGTGATTCAATGTTTAAAGAAATTAGGTGTAACGACCATTTTCGGCTATCCAGGCGGAGCGATTTTACCAGTATACGATGCGTTATACGAAAGTGGTTTGAAACATGTTTTAACTCGTCATGAACAAGCTGCCATTCATGCGGCTGAAGGATATGCGAGAGCTTCTGGAAAAGTCGGGGTAGTCTTTGCTACCTCTGGTCCAGGGGCGACAAATTTAGTTACGGGCTTAGCAGACGCTTATATGGATTCGATTCCTTTAGTTGTCATTACCGGCCAAGTTGCAACGCCTTTAATTGGTAAAGATGGATTTCAAGAAGCGGATGCTGTCGGAATTACAGTACCTGTTACGAAGCATAATTACCAAGTTCGTGATGTAAATCATGTATCACAAGTTGTGCAAGAAGCTTTTTACATCGCCAAAAGCGGACGACCGGGACCAGTATTGATCGATATTCCAAAAGATGTTCAAAATGCAAAAGTCACCAGTTTCTTTAATGAAGAAGTTGATATTCCGGGGTACAAACCAGAACTTGTACCAGACAGCATGAAACTTAGAGAGGTGGCTAAAGCAATTTCAAAATCAAAGCGTCCACTTCTTTATATTGGAGGAGGTGTCATTCATTCAGGTGGATCCGATGAACTCTTCGGATTCTCAAGGGAGAACCGTATTCCAGTCGTTTCAACTTTAATGGGACTTGGTGCATATCCACCGGGGGATCCATTGTTTCTAGGGATGCTTGGTATGCATGGGACATACGCTGCTAATATGGCGGTAACAGAATGTGATTTACTACTTGCATTAGGTGTTCGCTTCGATGATCGTGTAACAGGAAAATTAGAACTTTTTTCTCCACACTCGAAAAAAGTACATATTGATATTGATCCTTCTGAGTTTCATAAAAATGTAACTGTAGAGCATCCGATTGTTGGTGATGTGAAAAAAGCGTTACACATGTTGTTACATATGTCTATTTATACACAAACAGACGAATGGCTTCAGAAAGTAAAGACATGGAAAGAAGAATATCCACTTTCTTATAAGCAAAAAGAATCTGAGTTAAAACCACAGCATGTGATCAACTTAGTAAGTGAATTAACGAATGGTGAAGCGATTGTCACAACAGAAGTAGGACAGCATCAAATGTGGGCTGCTCACTTCTATAAAGCAAGAAAACCTCGGACGTTCCTTACTTCTGGAGGATTAGGTACGATGGGGTTTGGGTTTCCAGCAGCAATTGGTGCTCAGCTAGCTAAAAAAGAAGAACTTGTCATTTGTATTGCAGGTGACGCTTCTTTTCAAATGAACATTCAAGAACTACAAACAATTGCTGAAAATAACATCCCTGTAAAAGTATTTATTATAAATAACAAATTTTTAGGGATGGTAAGGCAATGGCAAGAAATGTTTTATGAAAATCGTTTATCAGAATCAAAAATTGGATCGCCAGATTTTGTGAAAGTAGCAGAAGCTTATGGAGTGAAGGGATTAAGAGCAACAAATTCAACCGAGGCGAAACAAGTGATGTTAGAAGCTTTTGCTTATGAAGGTCCTGTCGTAGTTGATTTTTGTGTAGAAGAAGGTGAAAACGTATTTCCGATGGTTCCGCCAAACAAAGGGAATAACGAAATGATTATGAAGAGGTGGGAAGAATGAGTCATACTTTTTCACTCGTTATTCATAACGAGCCAAGTGTCTTATTACGTATAAGTGGGGTTTTTGCTCGGCGTGGTTATTATATTTCTTCTTTACACTTAAATGAAAGAGATACTAGTGGTGTTTCTGAAATGAAACTCACAGCAGTTTGTACTGAAAATGAAGCGACATTACTTGTTAGTCAGTTGAAAAAATTAATTGATGTTCTGCAAGTAAATAAATTATAAGGAGTGTATGGAATATGAAAACGTATTATGAGAAAGATGCAAATGTAGAGTTATTACAAGGGAAAACTGTTGCAGTAGTTGGCTATGGATCACAAGGTCATGCGCAAGCACAAAATTTACGTGATTCTGGTGTAGAAGTTGTAGTTGGTGTTCGTCCTGGTAAGTCGTATGAAGTAGCGAAAGCGGATGGGTTTGAAGTAATGTCTGTTTCAGAAGCGGTTCGAACCGCACAAGTTGTACAAATGTTATTGCCAGATGAACAGCAAGCTCATGTGTATAAAGCAGAGGTAGAAGAGAATCTTCGTGAAGGACAAATGTTACTTTTCTCACATGGATTTAACATTCACTTCGGACAAATTAATCCGCCAAGTTATGTAGATGTAGCGATGGTTGCGCCAAAAAGTCCAGGTCATCTCGTTCGCCGTGTATTTCAAGAAGGAAATGGTGTTCCGGCATTAGTCGCAGTACATCAGGATGCAACGGGAACAGCATTACATGTAGCACTTGCGTATGCAAAAGGTGTAGGGTGTACACGTGCGGGTGTAATTGAAACGACATTCCAAGAAGAAACTGAAACGGATTTATTCGGTGAGCAAGCTGTACTTTGCGGCGGGGTAACTGCACTTGTGAAGGCCGGGTTCGAAACGTTAACGGAAGGTGGATATCGTCCTGAAATTGCATACTTTGAATGTTTGCATGAATTAAAGCTAATTGTTGACTTAATGTACGAAGGTGGATTAACGACTATGCGCCATTCTATTTCAGATACGGCAGAGTTTGGAGATTATGTAACAGGATCGAGAATTGTTACAGATGAAACGAAGAAAGAAATGAAGCGTGTTTTGACAGAAATTCAGCAAGGTGAATTTGCGAAGAAATGGATTTTAGAAAATCAAGCAGGGCGTCCGACGTATAACGCAATGAAAAAAGCAGAACAAAATCATCAATTAGAAAAAGTGGGAGCAGAGCTTCGTGAAATGATGAGCTGGATTCATGCACCGAAAGAATTAGTAAGGAAATAGAGTAAGAGAGTATAAATGAAAAATATGTAAGAGGGGATTTGACAAGATGAGAAGTGACATGATTAAAAAAGGTTTTGATAAAGCGCCGCACCGTAGTTTATTAAAAGCAACTGGTTTGAAAGATGAAGATTTTGATAAACCTTTCATAGCGATTTGTAATTCTTTTATTGAAATTATTCCAGGGCATAAGCACTTGAACGAGTTTGGGAAACTTGTAAAAGAGGCAGTTCGCGCGGCAGGTATGGTACCATTCGAATTCAATACAATTGGAGTTGACGATGGTATTGCGATGGGACATATCGGTATGCGTTATTCTCTTCCGAGTCGTGAAATTATTGCAGATTCAGTAGAAACGGTTGTAAATGCACACTGGTTTGACGGCATGATTTGTATCCCAAACTGTGACAAAATTACACCTGGTATGATGATGGCTGCACTACGTATTAACATTCCGACTGTGTTTGTTTCAGGCGGCCCGATGGCAGCAGGAAAAACATCTAAAGGAGAAGTTGTTGATTTAAGTTCCGTTTTTGAAGGAGTAGGAGCTTATCAATCTGGGAAAATTTCAGAAGAAGAATTAAAAGATATTGAAGATCATGGCTGTCCATCTTGTGGCTCTTGTTCGGGTATGTTTACCGCGAACTCTATGAATTGTTTATGTGAAGTGTTAGGTTTAGCTCTTCCTGGTAACGGGAGTATTTTAGCAATTGATCCAAGACGTGAAGAGTTAATTAAACAAGCAGCAGAGAAATTGAAAATTTTAATTGAAAGAGATATTAAGCCGCGTGATATTGTAACAGAAGAAGCGATTGACGATGCTTTTGCACTTGATATGGCGATGGGTGGATCAACGAATACAGTATTACATACGCTAGCACTCGCACAAGAGGCAGGACTAGATTATGATATGAATCGTATTGATGCAGTTTCAAGACGTGTACCTCATTTATGTAAAGTAAGTCCAGCCTCAAATTGGCATATGGAAGATATTGATCGTGCGGGCGGGATTAGTGCAATTTTGAAAGAGATGAGCCGGAAAGAAGGAGTACTTCATCTTGATCGAATAACTGCTACTGGGCAAACATTAAGAGAAAATATTGCTGAGGCAGAGATTAAAGATAAGGAAGTTATTCACTCTCTTGAAAACCCTCATAGTGAGGAAGGAGGATTGCGTATATTAAAAGGAAACCTTGCGAAAGATGGAGCTGTTATTAAAAGCGGTGCAACAGAGGTAAAGCGTTTTGAAGGACCTTGCGTTATTTTTAATTCACAAGATGAGGCACTTGCTGGCATTATGCTTGGGAAAGTGAAAAAAGGAGATGTAGTTGTCATTCGTTATGAAGGACCAAGAGGTGGCCCTGGTATGCCAGAAATGTTAGCACCAACGTCAGCGATTGCTGGTATGGGATTAGGTGCAGATGTTGCGCTATTAACGGATGGTCGTTTCTCGGGTGCTTCACGTGGTATTTCAGTAGGGCATATTTCACCAGAAGCAGCTGCGGGCGGAACGATTGCACTTCTTGAACAAGGGGATATCGTTTGTATCGATGTTGAGGAAAGATTGTTAGAAGTAAGAGTGAGTGATGAAGAATTAAATAAGCGTAAAAAAGAGTGGAAAAGACCAGAACCGAAAGTGAAAACTGGCTGGCTTGGACGTTATGCACAAATGGTAACATCGGCGAATACAGGTGCAGTTCTAAAAATCCCGGATTTTGATTGAGCCAATTTAAAAAAGATAAGGATGATATATAATGGTGCAGAAGGTAAAGGAGAGAGTGAAAATTGAAGATATCTTAATGGCACATAATTGCATGAAAGATATCATTATTAAAACACTGTTACAACGTGATACAGTTTTATCTGAGAAATATGATTGTGACGTTTATGTAAAACGAGAAGACTTACAATTGATTCGCTCTTTCAAAATTCGTGGTGCGTACAATTTAATTCAAAGTTTATCGGAAGAACAATTACAAAACGGCGTTGTTTGTGCAAGTGCTGGTAATCATGCACAAGGAGTTGCTTATACGTGCAATTTATTGAAGATTCCGTCAAAGATATTTATGCCGACAACGACACCTAAACAAAAAGTATCGCAAGTACAGTTTTTTGGTGGCGATTTTGCGGAAATTGTATTAGTTGGTGATACATTTGATAGTTCGTTCCAAGAAGCACAGCGCTATTGTGAAGAAAATAGGATGACGTTCGTTCATCCATTTGATGATCCGTATGTAGTTGCTGGTCAAGGAACAGTGGCAGTTGAAATTATGCATGATATGGAGAAACCAGTGGATTATATCTTTACAGCAATTGGTGGTGGTGGATTAGCATCAGGTGTTGGTACATATGTAAAAGGTGTTAGTCCTGCTACAAAAGTCATTGGTGTAGAGCCGATGGGAGCTGCCTCTATGAAAGAGGCCTTTCTTCAAAATGAAAATGTCGCATTAGAGAAAATAGATAGTTTTGTTGATGGGGCAGCTGTTAAAAAGGTCGGAAAGTTAACATTTGAAACTTGTAAAGATGTAATTGATGACATTGTTTTAGTACCAGAGGGAAAAGTTTGTACGACGATTTTAGAACTGTATAAGAAAAATGCAATTGTAGCTGAACCGGCTGGTGCCCTATCTATTGCAGCGCTTGATTTATATAGAGATGAAATAAAAGGTAAAACAGTTGTATGTACGCTAAGTGGTGGAAATAACGATATTGATAGAATGCAAGAAATAAAAGAACGTTCGCTCATTTACGAAGGATTAAAACATTACTTCATCATTGAATTCCCGCAGCGTTCAGGTGCGCTAAGAGAATTTCTTGATAAAGGATTAGGACCAGAAGATGATATTACGCGCTTTGAATACATTAAGAAACATAATAAAGAAAATGGTCCAGCGTTAGTCGGCGTAGAGTTGAAACATAAAGAGGATTATGAGCAATTAATTACTCGTTTTAAAGAAAATAACATTCAATTTATGGAGCTTAATAAAAACCCTGTTTTGTTTGATTTACTTATTTAATAGAAGGAAAGAGTTAGCATCCAAATAAAAAAAGATAGATACAAGCAAGGGAAATGCTGCTTGTTCTATCTTTTTTATAGTTAAACTAATTATTTTCCATATTCAAGAAGGATAAAGCTAGTTAACCAAAAGAGTATCGCAATACGAATGATTACATACATAGTAAATTCAAAGGTAGTAAGTTTTCGCTCGCGTTTTATTTTTTTTAGAAGTCTAACAGAGAAAAATGAACATAAAAGTAGAACGGCTATAGATATTTTATAAATGTTTTCTAACAAACTTACATTTTCTAATAAGTCTTTCAGCATGTTCATCACCTATTCTGTAAAGTATGTTACAGAAAAATAGATCTTGCGTTGTCTAGTTTCGTTTGTTTTTTATGTTCCCTGTATCATCAATTTCTACATCAGTTGAAATCGTTTGTAAATATTGTAGAGCTTTTTTCTTTTCTTCCTTATTTACAGGGGAGATTTGGTTGTTGCGAATGATGTAAGGATTGAATGACATTTGAACATCCGTTCCTTTAAAAGTTAAAGTTAATACGCCAGTTTCGGCGCTTTTTCCATTCACATAACTTGGGAATAAAAAGTTACCTAATGAGTAAGCGATAGGAACTTTGTTATAATACTCAAACCCTTGTAACCAATGTGGGTGACTCCCGACAATTGCGTCGGCTCCTGCGTCAACCATTTTAGGTACATATTGTTTTTGGTATTCTACCGGACGGTTTGATTTTTCAACGCCCCAATGCATATAGACGATTAAATAGTCTGCATCTTGTTTTTGTTCTTTAATTGTTTTTGTTACAAGATTTAAATCATAGCCATTCGCAACGCCAGGTTTATTCTCACCAGCTACCCAATTAGAATCAGGCATAAATCGAACGAAGGAAAGAAATTTAAACTTTTTCCCTTTTACGGTCATTTCTCGTGCTGTATATGCATCTTTCGCATTTTTTCCGGCTCCAATGTAAGGGAGCTTTAATTTTTCTACGTGAGAAATCGTATCTAATAATCCATCTTGCCCATAATCAAGTGTGTGGTTATTCCCAATATTTACGATGTCATATCCAGTGTTTTTAATGGCTTGTAGTGTAGATGGATCACTTTTAATCCAAAACAGTTGCCCAGGTGCTTTCTTTTCTTTCGCTGTAAATGCCGACTCTAAATTCACAAAAGAAATATCAGCTTTTTTTATTTCTTCTTTTACATGTTGGAATGGGTAATCAGCCCCATTCTTTTCGATTATAGGACGTAATTGCCAATCAAACATTGTATCACCAGAGAAGGTGAGTGTGATTTCTTGGTCTTCTATTTTCTTTTCGCTTTTTGAAGCGGTTTTACTAGATTTGTTTTGTAAATCGGGTTTGTCTTTTGCTTTTGAAATAAAAGAGTAATTGATTAATAAAACAATCGGTGTAATGAAAAAGGCTATTAACAAAAATCGTTTTAGTAAAGTTTTCATATATCCCTTCCCTTTTAATATTATCCCGCAATTAAATTAAAACTGAATCTATATAAAGGTAATTAAAGTTACAAAAAAAATAGCGGGTTATGTAGTAGAAAACATTTGTTAATATTCTCAATATTAAGTTAACATATAGGTAACCTGTAAATCAATGTATAAACCAAAATATAGAAATAAAGAATTCGAAGGGTGAAGAATGAGAAATGGTTATATTAGGAGCAGTTGTAAATGGAATTTGTATTATATTTGGTACTTTACTTGGTAAATTATTTAGTAGGATCCCAGAAAGTATGAAAGGGACGATAATGCACGCAATTGGTTTAGCGGTTACTGTGCTTGGGCTTCAAATGGCATTAAAAAGTGAAAACTTTCTTGTTGTCATACTGAGTTTAGTGATTGGTACGGTAATTGGAGAATGGTTACAATTAGAAGAAAAGTTAAAACATTTAGGGGATTGGCTAGAAAATAAAGTTGGATCGAAGGGAAAAGGCAGCATATCAGAAGGTTTTGTAACAGCTACTTTAATTTTTGCAATTGGTGCGATGGGGATACTTGGTGCACTTGACAGTGGGATTCGCGGAAATCATGATATTTTATTTACAAAGGCGATTATCGATGGATTTATTTCTATTATATTAACGACAACTCTAGGCATTGGCGTAGTATTTTCGGCGATTCCAGTTGTTTTATATGAAGGTGGTATTGCAGTTTTTGCAACACAAATTAATAGTTTTGTCCCGGAAGAATTAATGAACCAATTTATAGTGGAGATGACGGCTGCGGGCGGCATTATGATATCTGCTATCGGATTAAACTTACTCGGATTTATTAAAATTAAAGTGGCAAATTTACTTCCAGGTATATTGGTAGTGGGTGTAATTGTTTCAATTATTTATGGTTACAGTTTAATAGTAAAGTAGTAGGGGATGGAAATACATATGGAGGAATTTCAATTTACAAAACGTGTGCATAAAATATTGGAGATTGCAGCAGAAGAGAGTGAGTATAACATAATTCACCCGGTCCACCTGTTTATAGGTATGTGTAAAGAAGGTACAGGAGTTTGCGCTGAGTTATATATGTATTTGTTTCATAAAGTCGGTCGAGATTTTTCAGAAAAACTTTCGTTACGAAAACGATTCGATTTACATAATCAAGAGTATAAAAAAATAGGGCAATATAAGCTATCTTATAAGGCGATAGAAATTTTACAAATAGCGAAGAAACGTATGGAACGCTTTCAGCAAGTAGTAATCAATGAAGGACATATTATGTATGCATTATTTCGTGTAGATACAGATATTGGCGAATTTATACATACACAAATGCAAGAAGATATATTACGTATTACAGCTGCACCAAGAGACTTAGCGGTTGATTTAAATAGTTTTAAACCTACTTATAACACATTATTTTGTCATGTAAGAAGAGCTAGACCTTCTGATTTTGATAAGTTATCACGATTTGTGGCGGATGAATTTGGTGAACGGTGGTTACAGTCGGTTGATTACGGATTTCGGACATATAATGAAAAGTTACCTATCTATATTGCACAGCAGGGGGAAGTGATAATTGGTTTCGCCTGTTACGATGTAGTGAGAGGAAAGAAAGGATTATTTGGTCCAATGGGCGTAGCGAAACAAAATCGTGTGACAGGTGTAGGAAAAGAATTATTGCATCATTGTTTATATAATATGAAACAAAATGGATATGAATATGCGATTATTGGACAAGCGGGTCCCATTGAGTTTTACGAGAGAAATTGTAATGCTCGTTTAATACCGATAGATAATAAGTAACCAACTTCATCTAGGGAAGTTGGTTTTATTATGAAAATGATGTAGAGATGTAGTGATTTTTACTAGAAAATAGCGGGTTTTGTAGTAAATCTTACGAGTAAAGCAGATTACTAAACTTTTTACAAGAAAGGGTGTAGAATGGGTATCTAAAGAAAGAAGGTGTGAAAATGGCCAGCTGGAAACGAAATTTAATGATTTGTTGGCTAGGTTGTTTTACCACTGCAGCCGGTATGAGTTTAGTAATTCCTTTCTTATCTTTTTATATTGAGGAATTAGGAGTAACTGGCACTTCAAGTATTGCACAGTGGTCGGGACTTGCATTTGGTGTAACATTTTTAATGGGTGCGATCGTATCGCCAATATGGGGAAAGCTTGGTGATATACATGGACGGAAATTGATGCTTATTCGTGCTAGCCTCGGTATGGCGGTTATTATGACGCTTATGGGGTTTGTAACGGATGTGTATCAACTAGTCGCACTACGATTTTTAATGGGAGCAGTATCTGGTTTCCTTTCAACAGCGATGACATTTATTGCAGCAGAAACTCCGAAAGAACATTCAGGTTGGGCGATTTCCACAATTTCAACTGGTGGTGTGAGCGGCTCGTTACTTGGCCCGTTACTTGGAGGTTATTTGTCTGAATTAATTGGAATGCGTCATGTCTTTCTTGTTACAGGAGCTTTTTTATTCCTTTCCTTTCTCATCGTTTTTTTCTTCCTGCATGAAGAAAATCACTCTGCTCAAGCAAAAAAAACACAGCCGAAAAAAGTATGGACGATGGTCCCAGCGAAGCATTTAATTATTAGTTTGTTTGTTACAACATTTATTATTCAACTTGCTAATATGTCAGTTCAACCAATTGTTACATTGTACGTGAAAAATTTAGTAGGTCCTCATACTGCACATATTGAGACAATTGCGGGAGCAGTTATGTCAGCAACAGGATTAGCAGTTATTTTAGCAGCACCAAGACTAGGAAGATTATCAGATCATATCGGTCCTCAAAAAACGTTAGTTGTAGCGTTGTTTGCTGCAGGAATTATTTTTATCCCGCAAGCATTTGTAACCTCAGCTTGGCAACTATTAATTCTTCGATTTTTATTAGGTATCGCACAAGCAGGATTATTACCTTCCGTACAAACTCTACTAAAACAACATACACCAACCCATGTTACGGGACGAATATTTGGATATAATCAATCATTTCAGTTTTTAGGAAATATGATTGGTCCAGTGCTCGGGGGACAAATTGCAGCGCATGCAGGTTTCCAATATGTTTTCCTCTCTACATCATCACTATTATTTATTGCATGTATCTGGGTTTATTTTCATAATAAGAACGAAGAGGTATCAGAGAAACGACATTTGGAAGTTAGTTAACTAAGTGAATGAAAAAAGGATGAAGCAATGATTGCTTCATCCTTTTCTTTAAAATTTAAGACATAGATAGCTTAATGTACCAAGCTCATAACTACGGTGAATGACTTCACCGCTGTTCTCGCCACTTCCCATTGCAATAAACAAAGGAACAAAATGCTCTGCTCTTGGTACTGCTAATTGTGCATGAGGAGCATTTTTCTCCCAATTAAACAATGCATCTTTATCGTTATTCTGCATATGTTTAATAATCCAATCATCAAATTCAATTGCCCATTTTTCAGGTGTAGTTTGATTCCATTTCAGTGCTCGTAAATTATGAACGGTAACGCCACTACCGATTACTAAAATATCTTCTTGTCCAAGTCCTTTAAATGCTTCTCCAATTTCAAATTGTTCTTTTGCAGAAAGGAATGGATTTACTGATATTTGCACGACAGGAATATTTGCTTCTGGATACATGCGGTGCAGAAGTGTCCATGAACCATGATCTAAACCTCTCGTCATATTATGATGGACTGGAATACCTTTGTTCTTAAATTTTGTTTCTAACATAGATGCAATGCTAGAAGAGCCTTTCGCACGATATTTGATTTCGTATAACTCAGGGGGAAAACCTCCAAAATCATAAATTGTTTCATACTCGTTATCTGATGAGGAAATCGTTAATACTTCACTTTCCCAGTGAGCAGTGAAAATAACAATTGCTTTCGGTTTATATGTTTCTCCAAGTGTTTTTAAAAATCGTGTATAGTCTGTATCTTGAATAGCGAGCATAGGCGAACCATGTGCTAAAAATAGTGATGGCATCATAATAGAAACCTCCCAAAAATATAATAATTACTTTATGTAAGTAACTATATAATTTTATGGATGGTTCGTCAACATATTAATTTAAGAGCTAATTAGAAAAGTGAGTCATTTGTCATAATGAAGGCAATTGCATATAATACATAGTAAGAATAATGAATGGATATTCATTTTTAAAGATACATAATAGAGTTGGGAGCTGACGAAATGAACGTACAGGAAAGTTTCGTTACGGCATTGGATGGATCGGAAATTTATTTGCGTAAGTGGTTACCAGAAGGTGAACCGAAAGGGATTATTCAAATTGCACATGGTATGACAGAACATGCAGGTGTTTATACAGACTTTATTGATGCTTTATTAGAAGCAGGCTATGGTGTTTATGCACATGATCATAAAGGTCATGGGAAAACGGTGAAGAGAGAAGAAGATTATGGTCATTTTGAACCAAATATAGGGTGGAATCAAGTTGTATCGGATGTTATCTTTGTTTCAGAAAGGATAAAAGAAGAGCAGTCAAGTCCTTTGTTTTTACTAGGACATAGTATGGGTTCTTTTTTATCAAGACGTGCTGTACAACTTAGGGGTGAACTATACGATGGATTTTTGATTTCAGGAACAGGTGGAAATCCAGGGCTTTTAGGAGTTATTGGTCATAAAGTAGCAACAATCGAAATGAAATTGCGTGGGGCAAAAACGAAAAGTCCAATGTTAAACTTTTTATCTTTCGGAAACTTCAATTCGAACTTTAAGCCAAATCGTACAAAATTCGATTGGTTATCTTCAGATAATAATCAAGTTGATAAATATATTGCGGATCCGTTATGTGGTTTCATTTGTACGACGAGTTTTTACCGAGAATTATTTTCTGGTGTATTAGAAGTAAATAAACTAGAAGAATACAAGAAGACGCCAAAGAATCTTCCAATACATATATTCTCTGGTGATCGTGATCCTGTTGGCGATATGGGGAAAGGTGTAAAAGAAGTATATGAAAACTATAAAAAATGTGGTGTGAAAGACGTGACACTACGTTTATATGAAAATGGTAGACATGAAATGTTTCATGAAGTAAATAAGGATGAAGTATTTAAAGATTTAATTTCGTGGTTAAATGCACATAATAAATGAGAAAGATAAGCCCAAACTGTTTACAGCTTGGGCTTATCTATTTTACAGAAATACGGGCAATAAATTCTTAAATTCACTTTACTTAATAAAAAATAAATCTTATTCTATAGTCGTTAAAAAATAAAGAAATATTGTATGAGAGGAAACCTCAATTTTCTGAAGTGAGGTTTTTTGTAGTAACGAAGTAATAGTGAATAAAACTAATTTTAAAAATAACTTAAAATCAAACTATTTATAAAGAAACAGATGCCTGTTCATAATAGTAGTATAATAGTGAATGAGGTGTTAATAGAATGGAAGATAGAACATTAGGTTTATTACTAGATGTTGTTGGGGAATTATTTTCAGATGAAATTTCAATTGCTGTTTCGAATACGAAAGAATATATTTACTATCGGCCAAGTAAACGAATTGATTTAAAGATTAGTGTCGGGGATCCCATAAAGGAAGGAACGATTGCTTATAAAGCGATGGTGATGAATCAAAAAACCTCTGAGTTTATGAATCGGGATGTTTTTGGTATTCCTTATCATGGAATGGCTGTACCATTTTCCAACAATGGAAAGCTTGAAGGGTGCGTAACGGCAATTTATCCAGCTTTAACGGATGGAAAGTCAGTCGTTACTTTAAAAACAACAGACGGCTGGATTCCGGTTCCTTTTTCAAAGGTTATGTATTTAGAGGCTAAAGATAAAAAGACGTATGTGAATTCAGAAGAGTTATCAGGAACACATAAATACTCTCTGCAAGAATTCGAATACTTGCTTCCTAAAGATTCATTTATTAGATGTCACCGCTCATTTATTGTAAATGTTAATCATATTAAAGCGATTTATCCTGATACCCATTCTACTTTTGTACTTTCGATGGATAATGGTGAGAGAGTACCAGTTAGTCAATCATACGCTAGTTATTTCCGTAAGCTTCTAGGATTCTAAATTTTTCTGCTTTAGAACCTAGATTTGCTGTTCTGTCTGAATTTTCGGCATTGTATACTAAAATCCCTATTTTGATAGTGTTAATGTGTAAAATAATTATGAATATTCAATGAGAGAGGGATTACATATGGAGAATAATTTAGATAGAATCAGAGATCAACGTCTAAAAGATCGGGTAGTTACACCTGAAGAAGCAGCTTCTTGGATTCAAAGTGGAATGACTTTAGGCTTAAGTGGGTTTACACGTGCAGGTGATGTAAAAGCAGTCCCATTTGCGCTTGTAAACCGAGTTAAGAATGATGAATCTTTTAAAGTAAATGTTTATACTGGGGCTTCTTTAGGCTCGGATGTAGACAAATTATTTGCTGAGGCAGGAATTTTAGGGAAAAGATTACCTTTCCAAGCTGACGCGACTATGCGAAAAGGAATTAATAACGGAGACTTTTTATTTGTGGATCAACACTTGTCTCATACAGCAGAGTTACTCCGCGCAGACGTTCTGGATATAGATTTCGCTATTTTGGAAGCGGTTGCGATTACAGAGGACGGAATGATTATTCCAAGCACTTCAATTGGAAATTCCTTAGCGTTTTCCTTAAATGCTAAGTCTATTATTATTGAAATGAATATGGCTCAATCCGCGCAATTAGAGGGGCTACACGATCTATATGAACCAGGTAAACAAGGGGAGAGACTTCCAATTCCGCTTGTGAAAACAGATGACCGAATTGGAACAGTCGGTATTCCAATTGATCCTGAAAAAGTGAAGGGAATTGTGTTTACGAATCAATTGGATTCGCCATCGACAATTGTTCCTCCGGATGAAGAAACGGTTATTATGGCACAGCATTTAATAGAATTCCTTCGAGAAGAAGTCAAAGTAGGCCGATTAACAAATCGTTTAGCGCCGTTACAATCAGGAATTGGTTCAGTGGCTAACGCCGTATTGCACGGAGTGTTAGATTCAGAATTTGAAGATTTAGAAGTATATTCCGAGGTTTTACAAGATGCAGTTTTTGATCTTATGGATGCTGGAAAAGTCAATTTTGCTTCTTGTTGTTCTATCACGCTTTCTGAAGAGAAAATGCAACAAGTATTTTCTAACTTTGAAAAATATCGTGACAAATTAATGATGCGTCCACAAGAGATTTCCAATCATCCTGAAATCATTCGTCGCCTTGGATTAATCTCAATTAATACGGCTTTAGAATTAGATATATACGGAAATGTTAACTCTACTCACGTTTTAGGTACAAAAATGATGAATGGTATTGGTGGTTCTGGTGATTTTGCGAGAAATGCACGCCTAGCTATCTTTGTTACGAAATCGATTGCAAAAGGTGGTAACATTTCAAGTATCGTTCCTTTCGTTTCGCATGTAGACCATACTGAACATGATGTAGATGTTATTGTCACTGAACAGGGGTATGCCGACTTAAGGGGACTTGCGCCAAGAGAAAGAGTGGAACTTATTATTGAGAATTGCGCACATCCAATGTATCGTGATCAACTACGTGCTTATTACGAAGAAGCAAAAACAAGAGGTGGACAAACTCCTCATATTTTAGAAAAAGCTTTTTCTTGGCATACGAATTATGCTAAAAATGGAACAATGCTTGAAGCGGTAGTAGAAACTGTATAGAAATATAAGAATGATTCTTAGAATAATATGCTATAAAGATTGAAAGAAAAGAACGCCAATTTTCAGGAATGGCGTTTTTTTCTTTTAAAAAATTATTATCTATTTATGAAGAATTATAAAAGTAATCTCTTATTTACGGAAATAAGAGGTTTTTTAAATTAATTTTCGAATCATTTTATAGTGTATATATCGAAGGTGAGGAGAAAGAATCATGAAGATAAGAAAAGCGTTATTAAGTGAAGCAAATGAATTGAGTGAACTCGCACTACACTCAAAAGCAACGTGGAATTATAGTGAAGAATTCATACTTGCTTGTAAGGAAGATTTAACAATTACAGAAGAGTACATAAAAAATAACTTTGTATATGTTTTAGAAAACGATAATACGAAGATTGGTTTTTTCTCATTTTTACGTAATGATAAAGCTCTCGATTTCCTGTACATTCATCCCCGATACAAAGGGAAAGGCTACGGGAAAATACTTTGGGAGTATGTAATAGAAAAAGCAAATGAACTAGGTTTAAAAAGTTTTACGATTGATAGTGATCCGAATGCAAAAGGATATTACCTGAAAATGGGAGCACAGTTAATCGGAGAAACACCGTCAACTGTTTTTAAGGATCGTTTACTGCCCCTTTTGAAATATGATGTGTAAAACAATTAATAGTAGGAGAAGCTGAGAATGGATCATGTAAAGAGAAAGCAAATATATGAAGCACTAATAAGATCGTGGTCGATTGAAACAAGCTCAAAGTGGACAATTGAAAATCCAGCAAAGGGACAATGTGGTGTTACAGCTCTAGTCGTTCAAGACATATACGGAGGGAAAATTAAAAAGACAAAAATAGGGAGCGTGTGGCATTTTTATAACTTTATAGATGGGCAGAGGTTTGATTTTACAGAGGTTCAATTCAATGAAAA
Organism: Bacillus cereus group sp. BfR-BA-01347; assembly: GCF_022663835.1. Lineage (NCBI taxonomy): Bacteria > Bacillati > Bacillota > Bacilli > Caryophanales > Bacillaceae > Bacillus > Bacillus cereus group sp. BfR-BA-01347. Next base: position 459,452 of record NZ_JAKUGG010000001.1, read on the forward strand.
CCTGAATTATTTGGATGTGGAATCAAATCGGGAAGAAGCATTTGCAGATACAAATGAAAAGCAATATAGCATTTTGAAGGGAAAAATAACAAAAGAATTAAAATTATCTTTTGACTCTTAATCTTTAATAAGTTACTATAATGGTGGTAACTTATTAAAGGGAACTTCATAGAGTTGAAAGGGGAAATACTTTTGAAAACAACTTATGTAAACGCTACAATTGTAACGATAAATGAACAAAACGAAGTGATAGAAAATGGATATATCATTGTAGAAAATGATCAAATTATAGATGTAAAGAGCGGAGAATTCGCTAATGATTTTGAAGTAGATGAAGTAATTGACATGAAAGGAAAATGGGTTTTACCAGGGCTTGTAAATACACATACACACGTTGTAATGAGTCTCCTAAGAGGTATTGGAGATGATATGCTATTACAACCATGGCTTGAGACGAGAATTTGGCCACTGGAAAGTCAATTTACTCCAGAGCTTGCGGTCGCTAGTACGGAACTAGGATTACTTGAAATGGTGAAAAGTGGTACAACATCATTCTCTGACATGTTTAATCCAATTGGAGTAGATCAAGATGCAATTATGGAAACGGTATCAAGGAGCGGGATGCGAGCTGCTGTTTCAAGGACTTTATTTAGCTTCGGAACGAAAGACGATGAAAAGAAAGCAATTGAAGAAGCTGAAAAATATGTGAAGCGTTACTATAACGAAAGTGGTATGTTAACTACGATGGTTGCACCTCATAGTCCATATACATGTTCCACAGAACTATTAGAAGAATGCGCACGGATTGCAGTAGAAAATCAAACGATGGTTCATATTCATCTTTCAGAAACAGAGCGTGAAGTACGTGATATTGAAGCGCAATACGGAAAACGTCCAGTAGAATATGCAGCAAGTTGTGGATTGTTTAAACGCCCAACAGTTATTGCACACGGTGTAGTATTAAATGATGATGAGCGTGCATTTTTAGCAGAACATGACGTTCGAGTAGCTCATAATCCGAATAGTAATTTAAAACTAGGTTCTGGTATAGCGAATGTAAAAGCGATGCTAGAAGCAGGAATAAAAGTAGGAATTGCAACAGATAGTGTTGCATCTAACAATAATTTAGACATGTTTGAAGAAATGCGCATAGCGACTTTACTACAAAAAGGTATTCACCAAGATGCAACAGCGTTACCAGTTGAAACAGCTCTTACACTTGCGACTAAAGGAGCTGCTGAAGTAATCGGCATGAAACAAACAGGATCACTTGAGGTTGGAAAGTGTGCCGATTTTATTACGATTGACCCATCTAATAAGCCGCATTTACAACCAGCAGATGAAGTGTTATCGCATCTTGTATATGCTGCCAGTGGAAAAGATATTAGCGATGTCATTATTAATGGAAACCGTGTCGTTTGGAATGGCGAATGTAAAACGTTAGATGAAGAGCGTATTATATTTGAAGCAAGTCGTTATAAACGAGGTTTGCAAAGATAGATAATTATGTGGCAGTTGAAAAAAGCTATCCTTTAAAAGGATAGCTTTTTTCTTGAACGAATAAATATTCAAAAGAATGTCGCATCTTTCTGTTATTATTTCTGCTATAATATATTACGCTTTATAATATTTTATATTTAAGGAGAACAACTCATGAAGCGAAAAAAGAGCCATTTAATGGTAATGGCACTTGTTACATCTTTATTATTAACAGCTTGTAATAATAAAGCAAATAAAAGTGATACAGAGGTTAAAAAACAAGTGTTAAATGTAACAGTATCAGAAGAAATTCCTTCTCTGGACACTGCTAAAACGATGGATGGTACATCAGCACACGTTATGCAGAATATATTTGAAGGGTTATATGTATTAAATGATCAAGATCAGCCTACTCCAGCCATAGCAAAATCGTTTAAAAGGAGTGAAGATGGTAAGAAATATACATTTGACTTGCGTAAAGATGCAAAATGGTCAAATGGAGACAGTGTAACAGCAAACGATTTTATGTTTGCGTGGAAACGTGCAATTAACCCTGAAACAGCATCTCAATATGCGTCTATGCTCTTTTATGTGAAAAATGCGAAAGAGATTAATAAGGGAGCAATATCTCTAGATGAACTTGGAGTTACGGTTATAAATGATTATAAGTTAGAAGTTGAACTCGAACAGCCAGTTCCGTATTTTTTACAGTTGTTAGCACTACCTATATACTTACCACAGCATGAATCATTTTTGAAAGAACAAGGAAACAATTATGCATTGGAACCTAGTAATCTCATATATAACGGTCCATTTGTATTAGAGAAATGGAAGCATGAACAAGAGTTTCAATTAAAGAAGAATGCTACATATTGGGATCGAAAGAAAGTGAAATTAGACGAAATAAACTTTCATATCGTAAAGGATACAATGACAGCTGTAAATTTATATGAAGCCGGAGATTTGGATCGAGTACCTATTAATTCGCAAGTTGTAGACAAGTATAAAGGGAATAAGGAATTACATATGTCGAGTGATCCTGGAATTGCTATGCTTCGTTTTAATGAAAAAAATACCGCGTTAGCAAATAAAAAGGTGCGTCAATCTATTTCATTAGCGTTAAATAAAGATGATTTCGTTGCTCACTTTATTAATAACGGAGCAAAACCTGCAAGTGGACTTGTACCAGTTGGTCATGTAAATGAAGTGACTGGTAAAGATTTTAGAAAAGAAAACGGCGATATTTCCTCATATGATTTGCAAAATGCTAAAAAGCTTTGGGAAGAAGCGAAAAAAGAACTTGGAGTAGAGCAAGTAAACCTCGAGTTTTTAACGTTTGAACAAGATAATGCAAAACGGATGGCAGAATATATAAAAGGTGATTTAGAAAAGAATTTGCAAGGACTCGCGATACAAATTAAACAACAGCCATTTAAGCAAAAATTACAGTTAGAACAAACAGGTGATTACGATATAACTATGGCAAATTGGGGACCTGACTATAAAGACCCAATTAGTTACTTAGAGATATTTACGACGGGTAATCTAAATAACAAAATGAATTACTCTAATTCTCATTACGATGAATTAATGAAGAAAGCGAAAACTGATTTTGTACTAGAACCAGAGAAACGATGGGGAGCATTGCTAGAAGCTGAGCAGGTATTATTAGAAGATTCAGCTGTAGCTCCACTCTATCATATTGGCTCAGCATATGTACAAAAGGATTATGTAAAAGGAATTGAGAAGCACCAATTTGGTGGTATTTATACTTATAAGAATGCTTATATTGCTAATGAATAAATACAAAAAACCTTACTTTTTAAAAGTAAGGTTTTTTACACATGAATTCTATTAAACCGATTTTAATAAAGAATAAAAATTCGTGTCATAGGGGATATCATCTTGATACATATAATTTTTTAGAACTCCTTCTTTTTCAAATCCTAATTTTAATAGCACCTTATTTGAAGCTTCATTTTCAAGAAATACAATTGCTCCGATCCGTTTTAAATGAAGTGTGTGGAAACCGTACGATATAACTTCAGAAACAGCTTCCGTCGCATATCCTTTTCCCCAGTGTTCAGGGAGGAAGGCATAGCTTATATTGGCTCGTTTATGCTCAGAAGACCAATCGTGAAATCCGATTGTTCCGATGAGTTCTTTCTTGCCTTTTAATTCAATTCCCCACTTTATACCGCTTCTTGCATTGTAACTCAGCTTAAAGTTATGAATAATTTGTCTCACTTGATCAAGATCCTGTAATGGTTTTTGGCCATAATAACGCAGTACGTCAGTATTAGAAAAGCATTGTAGTATACTCGGTGCATCTTCTTCTTTAAGTTCTCGTAAAATGAGTCGGTCGGTTTTCAATATAGGAAACATGCTTTCACTCCATTTCTTCTGAAACTAGAATGTGTTTTTATTATATAATCTAGTCTGAAAATAAAGATTATTCAAGTGAGAAGTACGGTTTTAATTTATGATAAAATTGATTGTGGAATATATTTCAAAAAGAGGTTTGTATATGGAGAAAAATTCAATTTTAATTGTAGATGATGATCAAGATATTGTTCGATTTGTGAACGTAAATTTAATGCAAGAAGGTTTTAAAGTTTTTAGTGCTCATAATGGAGAAGAGGCTTTAGAAATAATAAATAATAACAGAATTCAACTTGCTATTTTGGATATTATGATGCCACAAATGGATGGAATAGAATTGTGTAGAAGGATTAGAGAGAAACATAGTTTACCAATTATGTTTTTAAGCGCAAAATCATCGGACGTAGATAAGGTAATAGGATTTAGTACTGGAGCAGATGATTATATTGTGAAGCCGTTCAGTACAATTGAATTTATAGCGAGAGTGAAAGCTCAATTAAGAAGGTATACATATTTCAATCAAAATGCTGCCCAAGAAATAGAAAAGAAAATAAACATTAGAGGTTTAGAAATAGATGAAGTGTCTAGAACTGTAATGTTATATGGAGAAACAATCAATCTTACGAGAACTGAATATGATATTTTGTACTTAATGGCCGCTGTAAAGAATCGTGTATTTACTATTGAAGAAATATATGAGAGCGTTTGGAAAGAAAGGGCCTATGAAAGTAATAATACAGTAATGGTTCATATTGCAAGATTAAGAAATAAAATTGAAGAGAATCCAAAAGAGCCGAAGTTTATTCAAAATGTTTGGGGAGTCGGATATAAAATTGAAGATTAAATCATTACAAGGCATTAGGGCTAATTTTTTTATCGCATTCATATGTAGTATTATGTTAGCAACTGTAAGTATAATAGCGTTTCAAATTGTAGTTGGAAATATATATAGTCAAGTTACCGGATTAGAGGAAAAATATTCATTTTTATATGTAATAGCTTTTTTAACTTTTACTACAATATACTTTGCATTCATGACAAAAACAATGATGAAAAGATTATCTGAAATTAACAAGAGTGTGAAGCAAATAAGTAGTGGTAATTTGGAAATACATATACCTATTTCAAAAAATGACGAGATTGGTGAATTAGCAGCGAATGTTAATAGAATGGCTAAAAGTTTAAAAGAGTCTATCGAAAATGAAAAAAAATCACAGGAAACGAAAAATGAAATGATTAGCAATATTTCTCATGACTTACGAACACCTGTAACATCTCTAATCGGTTACGCGGACCTGTTAGGAAATCAGCTTCATTCAAATAGAGAAGAATGTGAACAGTATGTAAGTATATTAAAGCGAAAAAGTTATGAATTAAAAAATCAAGTAGATGATTTATTAGAATATTGTCAAATAAATTATAGAGAGATTGAATTACATAAAAGTGTAGTAAATATGAAAGCGTTCATTGAACAAATCATGATTGATTTTGTACCACAACTAGATGATGCTGATATGAGCTTTTGTATTAATGGTGATAAGGAGTTACATGTGGAAATGGATGTAGCGCTTATGGTGAGGCTGTTCGAAAATGTAATTAGTAATAGTATTATGTACGGGAAAGACGGAAAACAGATTTTGGTTCAAATTTCTAAAAGAGACATGAATGTTGAAATAGAAATTAAAAATTTTGGACAATGTATTCGGAATGAGAACCTTCCTTACGTTTTTGAGAAGTTTTATCGTGGTGAAAAATCACGTAGCTCTCATACGGGTGGAAAAGGAATGGGACTTGCAATTGCGAGAAGTATAGCAGAGCTTCATAAAGGGGGTATCACTGTGCGCAGTAACGAGAAAGAAACTGTTTTTACTGTAAAATTACCGCAGTATAAAAAAGTAAGAAAGTCGTAAGTATTTGTTTTATATGTCGTAATTTTTACTTCGTATTATGTAGAACAAAGATATGAGAGTGAGGATACAACATGTGGAAGAAATATGTATTAATAATTTTAGTTGCATTTTTAATTATAAGTTGGAGTGTAGTTTATTTAGCTAAAGGCGTTATATCAGTCATTTTTTGGTGGAGTATACAAGCCTTTAGCATAGTATCACTCTTTATTTTGATAGAATCAGTTTTACTATTCGTGTGGAAAGGGATTTTCAGAAAGCGAATAGATAGAGCGCTACTCTTCATCGTTCTTTTCTCTATAATTGGAGCTTGGCCTTTAGGGTGGTTTGCTAACATAGGAGGACTTGCTTATCCAGCAGATGTACATTCTATGAATCCTAAAGCAGTAGTTCGCTTTCCTTTGAATGAACGAGCATTAGTGGGATGGGGTGGTGATCGATTAGAAACGAACTATCATGTTATAAAACCAAATGAACGCTGGGCATATGATGTTCTTATTCCGCCTGCTGAAGTGAAAAGTAGTAAGTTAGAGGATTATGGAATATATGGAGCGGAAGTAATGGCACCAGCTTCTGGAACAGTTGTATCTATCAATAATGATGAAAAAGATGTAGTTCCAGGAGAGGATGATTTTCAGTCAATGGCGGGTAATCATATTTATTTACGACTAGATGAATCAGGGACATTTATGGTTCTGGCCCATTTAAAGAAAGGATCAATTAAAGTGAGGGAAGGCCAACATGTAAATGAAGGAGAGGTTCTTGCCCAAGTCGGTAACTCCGGAAGTTCAAGTGAGCCGCATTTACATATTCATCATCAAAGACAGGATCCATCCAAGGTGAGCATATTTCTTTCGGAAGGATTACCACTGTACTTTCGAACTGAAAAAGATGTGATAATGCCGGAAAGAGGTACATACATAGGTGGTAATGAAAAAGGTATTCCAGTTTTATTGGAATACCTTTTCTTATTACCCTACAAAAGTTTGATACAGTAAGAAAATATTTAAAATGATAACAAGTATAGCAATTATCCATGCGATAAATGTTGTTATGCGGTGGTTAACGAGTGCACCCATAATCTTTTTATTACTTGTAAACATAATAAGTGGTACTAATGCAAATGCAATACCGAATGATAAGACGACTTGGCTCATAACGAGAGCGTAAGTTGGATTTACACCTAAAGCGATAATAACTAATGGTGGAATCATTGTAATAAATCGGCGTAAATATAACGGAATATGCATTCGAATGAAACCTTGCATAATAATATCACCCGACATTGTACCGACAGAAGAGCTAGATAGTCCTGCTGATAAAAGTCCAATCCCAAATAATGCAGCCGATACAGGACCTACTAAATTGGTAAATTGAGTGTAAGCAACATCTAAATCTTCAACGTGCAAGCCGTTTTTAAAGAATAGAGCAGCTGCTACAATTAACATACTTGCATTAATTGCTCCAGCAATAACCATTGCAATAATAATATCGATAAACTCGAAGCGGAAAATCTTTTTCTTTTGTTCATCATTTGTTCCGACTACGCGCCGCTGCGTTAAGGCGGAATGTAAATAGATTGCATGCGGCATAACTGTCGCACCTAAAATCCCTGCTGCAAGTAATATACTATCTACACCTTGGAATCTTGGAATAAATAGTCCTGAAAGAAGGGGACTTAATTCTGGTTTTGCATAAAAAACTTGAATTCCAAAAGCGATTACTACAATGAAAATCATTCCTGTAATAATAGCTTCTAGTGGACGAAATCCTCTACGTTGAAACTCAAGAATAATAAATGATCCGGCTGCAGTAATTAAAGCGGCAGGTAGCATCGGGATTCCAAATAGTAAGTAAAGCCCCAAAGCAGCTCCAATAAATTCCGCTAAATCTGTAGCCATAATAACTAGTTCACCTTGTATCCATAAACCGATAGACACAGGCTTTGGAAAGTTTTCACGAGCTATTTCGGGTAAATTGTTTCCTGTAGCAATTCCTAATTTAGCTGATAAAGTTTGGATTAATACAGCCATTAAGTTAGAAGCGAGTATAACCCATAATAGTAAATATCCATATTGTGAACCAGCTGCGATATTTGTAGCAAAGTTGCCAGGGTCAATATAAGCAACGGATGCGATAAAAGCGGGTCCTAAAAATGGTAACAGTCTTTTCCAGCCTTTTGTTTCTCCACTTAAAGCTAAATGAGCTGATTGTACAGTTGTACTTTCAGAAGGGAGATGTTCATCTTTTGTTATATCTTTATTCATAGTAGTTTTCCCCTTTAAAATGTTAACTTGATGAAATTATTGTATGTATTCTTACTCATTATTTCAATACATTTAAATATGTTATGTGATAATTTCATTTGAACACGAAAGTTTCCTTAATGCAAATTATATGCCTTTATGCAATGGATGGTGTGATAATGTAAAATAAATTGGGAGTTTATGGTGTGATGACGTAGGGAAACATAATAAATTAAAGGGTCAATTTTGAAATTTATGTGAACATAAAGCCGATAATCCAGCATATTAATTGATGGAATTGCATTTGTATGATATATAATATATTGGGATTACAACATAACCATAGTGTTTTGATGTGTAATCTTGTTTTTTATTTTTGTTAACTGATAGAAAATAGTATAAAGAAAAGAAAATGGGATTCATTTTCTTATTATATATGTTTTGATATGAACGTTAACTTATACATGATTTTAAAAATTAGATAGGTGGTAGAAATACATTGGCAACTACAAAACCATACAGAGTATTACTATATTACATGTACACAACAATTGAAAACCCAGAAGAATTCGCGGCAGAGCATTTAGCATTTTGTAATTCACTTGAATTAAAAGGAAGAATTCTTGTAGCAAAAGAAGGTATTAACGGAACTTGTTCTGGAACTGTAGAACAAACAGAGAAATACATGGAAGCAATGAACAATGATCCACGTTTTGACGGTATCGTATTTAAAATAGATGAAGCTGATGGTCATGCATTCAAGAAAATGCACGTGCGTCCTCGTCCAGAGTTAGTTACACTTCGTCTAGAAGATGACATTAACCCACACGAAATAACTGGGAAGTATTTAGAGCCAAAAGATTTTTATGAAGCAATGAAACAAGAAGATACAGTTATCATTGATGCACGAAATGATTATGAGTTTGATTTAGGCCACTTCAAAGGTGCGATTAAACCTGATATCGAATCATTCCGTGAATTACCAGATTGGATTCGTGAAAATAAAGAAGTACTTGAAGGTAAAAAGATTTTAACTTATTGTACAGGCGGAATTCGTTGTGAGAAGTTTTCTGGTTGGTTAGTTCGTGAAGGCTATGAAGATGTAAGTCAGCTTCACGGCGGAATTGTAACGTACGGAAAAGATCCAGAGGTACAAGGTGAGCTTTGGGATGGACAATGTTACGTGTTCGATGAGCGTATCGCTGTACCAGTAAACCAAAAAGAACATGTTATCGTTGGTAAAGACCACTTTACAGGTGAACCTTGTGAGCGCTATGTAAACTGTTCAAATCCAGAATGTAATAAGAAAATTTTATGTTCTGAAGAAAACGAAGCGAAATATTTACGTGCATGTTCTCATGAATGTCGTGTAAGTCCACGTAACCGCTACGTAATACAACATGAATTAACGGAAGAGCAAGTAGCTGCTGCATTAGAGCAAATCGAAGCAGGGAAGTAAGAGGAAAAAGGCTAATCTAAATTTTATTTTGGATTAGCCTTTTTCATATTCGATTCTTTTTTGTCGTTTTTTGTCGGTAAGTCGATATGTTTAAATAATCGCTGATATATTTTGATTTGCGTCGATATAATTTGAAAATCGCTGATATATTTCGAGTTGCGCCGATATAATTTGAAAATCGCTGATAAAAATTTCACTTACTGAATTGTACTACGTATTTGTAGTTTAAAAATAATCTTCTTTACTTCTTATCGTCTTTCTCTCTCACAGCAGAAAGTACAGTTTGTTTTACCCAAGCTTTTCTTCGTTTATGTTGTAGACCCCATTGGTATAAACTTTGGGCTCCTAAAATAAGTGAAATGACAATACCGCTAATCGCAATTAATAGAGCGAAAAATTCAAGAGGTGACGATATTTTGTTTGAATCGGTGTTTCTTAAAAGGTCAATCATAGTAAACCCTAACATTTGGCCCACTACAGAGTAGAGCGTTAAAATTAATAATAAAAGGCTATCTTTTTTAGAGGCGACGTTTTCTTGATATTTAAACAAACTATCAAGATTTTGTTTCGCGTTCGAGTATAGAACCTCAATATTAAAAAGTTTTCTTAAGCGGAAGAAAATATCTTCACTCTGTGATTGGGATACTAATTCTAAAGAAAAATAATTAGCAGTGAACGAATTGATCGAATAAATTAATTTCTCTATTTCATTAGTATCTTGTTCAATATTTAGCTCAGCATAGGCGTTTGCCATTTTTAATAAAACAATTTTATGGAATAGATTTAATAATAAAGCGTAATAAAATTCCCCATACATTTGACTAGCAAGTTTAGCAATTTCGCGTTCTCCTTCATTTGTTACACATGTAAAAATGTGTTCTTCCATTATGAAATAACGATTTGGAGCCCACCTCTGGTAAGCGTGTTTTTTTAAATAGTCATGAATGTAAGGAAGGTTATTTGCACTCACATATGGCTTACCATCACTTGTTAATCCGGAAAGACTAGAAGTACGATAAACATCCACTTCATTAAGTTCCATACCTTCTTTTAGTGACAATAAAGTTTGAACGTACATTCTTTGGTCTTCAAAGAATGGGAAGGTTTGAAAGTATGAACTTCTTAATCTCTTCTTTTCAAAGAAATCAGTTACGCCATGAAATAAATAACCAAAAATGAATTTTTCAACTTGGGAATACTTTTTTCCGTTACATTCAATACAAATAGTCTCATTTGTATCATTTTTAGTTTCAAGTACACGGAAGCGGGCAGCGAATTCGATTGCTTCAGATAAAGTCATGTTTGGAGCAGTGTTTACTTCTGTTCGAATTGTTAAGAAGCCAAGTTCATAAGGACAAAGTGTTACATCAATAGAGTGTATATTAAATTGGATTGAAGTAAGGTTTGTTGTTAAATGTCCAGTTAAGTTAAGGTCCTTTGAATAACGTTGCAAGCCCTTTTGATGCTCTGAGTGAGGAAAGAGAATTTTATTGGTAAATGAAAGATAGTATGCTTCCATATTTTGATGTGAAACTTTAAACTCCCCATAATATGTATTTTCATCATCGAGATGATCGAGCCGAAAAGGACGAAAATCGTTTTTTTGTAAGAAAGGGAACATCTCTTGTTCATATCCAGCTTTAAACGAAAACGGGAATATAAATTGAAATATAGCTGTTGCTACATCTTTTTCCTCAATTACTTGTATTGCCTCCATCTACATTGTTTCCTTTCCATATATGCTATAGAAACAACATGCCCAAATTTATTTGAAAATAACCACTGTTTTATACTCAATTGAGAGTGGAAATTCAGCTTATTTAGCAGAGGACATGTATAATGTTATGTATACTAAAAGTTATAAAATTGTATTTTAAAAAGGGGGATGCTGTATGAGGATTTTAGTATTAGGCGCTGGTGGAGTCGGAGGATTTTTTGGTGGCAGATTAGTCGAAAAGGGAGAAGATGTTACATTTCTTGTTCGTAGTAAACGGAAAAAACAATTAGAGGAAAGAGGACTTGTAATCCGAAGTGTTAACGGGGATTTTTCGTTTCAACCGAAATTAATAACGAAAAAAGAGAGAACTTCTCCATTTGATGTCATTTTATTTTCAACAAAAGCGTATCACTTAAACGAGGCAATTCAAGATTTGAAGCCGTTTGTTGGCGAAAATACTGTAATCATTCCATTGTTAAATGGTATCGCTCATTTATCACTATTACAAAAAGAATTCGGCGAAGAAAAAGTAATTGGTGGTTTATGCTTTATCGAGACGACGTTAAACGATCAAGGAGAAATTGTACAAACTAGCGCTGCCAACAGACTTGTGTTTGGAGAAATTAAGTCTCAAAATTCAGAGAGAGTAAAGCATATTTCTAAAGCATTTGCAGGTACGAAATCTAGTTTTGTTTTAAGTGAAAATATTACGCAGGATATGTGGCATAAATATTTATTTATTACTGTAATGTCAGGTGTGACAACGTTAATGCGTGCACCAATTGGACCAATCCGTGAAAGTGAAGGCGGCCGTGATTTTATCCGTAATGTGTTTGAGGAATCTGTACAAATCATGAGAGTATTAGGAGCTCCAATAAAGGAAAATATTGCCCAGGAACATATGAAAACGATTGATAAAATTTCGTATGATATGAAGTCATCGATGCAACGTGATATGGAAAAGAGTTCGTTTATTGAAGGGAAGCACTTGCAAGGATATTTACTGGATGTAGCAGAGCAATTTTCTATAGCGGCACCATTATTAGGCACTATATATCAAAATTTAAAGGTGTATGAAGAGAGGACCTTTAATAGATCTGTAATAGAATTAGATGTATGAAAAATAAAAAAGATAGCAATATATAAGTGTATTGCTATCTTTTTTATTGTTTGTATGACAAATTATTTATTTCTTTTCGTTCTATCTGTCAAATTTATTTCCTGTTCACGTTTACCATATAACTGATTAATTTCACTTACTACTGCATCTAAATATGAATCGGAAAAAATAGGCTTCTTTTCTTTAGACATATGGGTCTCCTTTGCGAATTTTTTAGTATTCATTATGTATATTTCTCAGTAGATTATGCACAATCATTTTAATTTTTTTCTTATTAAAAATTTTTGTTTACTTTTTGAAAATAAAGGAGTATTATAATCCACAGTTTCAATTTTCTAAATCGCTGAAACCGCATGGTACGGGGGACCCGTTTTTACGGATTAGTACATAATCCGATGGGGTGAATCCTTGAAAAAGGTAGGGCTACTCATAGGCCCGAATCCGACAGCTAACCTCGTAAGCGTTATATTGAGAAGGAAGGTGGAGCTTGTGCGACAAAAAAAATAATGTCTACAAGTCTATTTCGCTATGGCTTGTAGACATTTTTTGTTTTCTGAAGAAATAGTTTACTGGCTGTAACAAGCAGAAAAGTTCGTACAAAATTATTGGAGAGTGGACAGCATTGGTTTCATCTATTAAAAGATTTTTAATTGGAAGACCGTTAAAATCAACAGAGCTTGGAGAACAAAAGCTTAATAAAACGAAAGCTTTAGCTATTTTATCTTCTGACGCATTGTCATCAGTTGCTTACGGTCCAGAGCAAATTTTAATTGCTTTAGCAGGTGTTGGAGCGATCGCTTATTGGTATTCCATTCCGATCGCTGTTGGGGTATTAGTACTATTGACAGCCCTTATTTTATCATATCGTCAAATTATTTTTGCTTATCCGCATGGCGGGGGAGCGTATGTTGTATCAAAAGAAAATTTAGGAATGAATCCAGGCTTAATTGCTGGAGGATCTTTATTAGTTGACTATATTTTAACTGTTGCGGTAAGTGTGTCCGCTGGTACAGATGCAATTACGTCTGCGTTTCCTAGCTTACATGCACACAATGTAATTATTGCGGTTATATTTGTTATATTAATTACAATATTAAACTTAAGAGGAGTAACGGAATCAGCTTCCGTTTTAGCATATCCTGTTTATTTATTCGTTTTAGCACTATTTATATTAATTGGTGTAGGCATATATAATATTTTAACTGGTCATGTTTCACCCACTTTACATGCGCCGATTGGTACACCAGTTGCAGGAATTAGTTTGTTTTTATTACTAAGAGCATTTGCATCAGGTAGTTCGGCTTTAACAGGTGTTGAAGCAATTTCAAATGCAATTCCGAACTTTAAAGATCCTGCGCCAAACAATGCTGCAAAAACATTGCTTGCAATGGGTGCATTACTTGCTGTGTTATTTTCAGGAATTGTATTTTTAGCTTATTATTACGGAGTGACTCCGAGTAAAGAAGTAACAGTTGTTTCTCAAATTGCTGAACAAACATTTGGACGTAATTTCATGTACTATTTCATACAAGGTACAACAGCTTTAATATTAATTCTCGCTGCTAATACAGGTTATTCTGCATTTCCTTTATTAGCGGTTAACCTTGCAAAAGATAAATTCATACCGAGAATGTTTACGATTAGAGGAGACCGTCTAGGTTATTCAAACGGTATTATTATACTTGGAGTTGCTTCGATTATTTTAATTGTAGCTTTCCAAGGACAAACAGAACATTTAATTCCGTTATATGCAGTAGGTGTATTTATTCCATTTACACTTTCTCAAACAGGGATGGTATTAAAATGGCTTCGCGAAAAGCCTGAAGGATGGGCTTTAAGATTAACGATTAATTTAATTGGTGCAGTTATTAGTTTTATCGTAATGAGCATGTTCTTCTTAACTAAATTTGCACAAGTTTGGTCGATTCTTATTTTCTTACCAGTTATTATCTTCTTATTCCATCGAATTAAGAAGCATTATGATGCAGTGGGTGATCAATTAAGTTTAAAAACTTGCGAACCTCTTATTCCAATTGAGGGGAATGTAATTGTCGTTCCTGTAGCAGGTATGACGCATGTAGTAGAAAATTCATTGAACTATGCAAAATCTCTTTCGGCAGATCAAGTTATCGCAGTATATGTTGCTTTTGACAGAGAAGAGGAAAAGAAATTTGAAGAGAAATGGAAGAAGTGGCAACCTGAAGTAAGGCTTGTTACATTACATTCTCATTATAGAAGTATTATTCAGCCGCTAACAAAGTTCATTGATACAGTGCAATATAAGGCAAGTGAATCGAATTACCGCGTTACGGTCGTTATACCACAGTTCATTCCGAAAAAAGGTTGGCATAACATTCTTCATAATCAATCCAGTTTACTCATACGTGCGTATTTACTTTATAAAAGAAATGTTGTTATTACGACAGTTCCATATCATTTAAAAAAATAAGAAGATTTTTAAGGATAGCTTTGTGAAAATGAAGCTATCCTTTTTGTGTATATGCTATGCATAATTGCATATGGGATTAAAAATTATACTAATATAACTTCATTGGTTATTTGAAAGTAGTGTTTTCTGTTGTGATATGTAGATATTTCAATCGATAAAGTGAATCGGATTATATTTTGAAATAAGGACATGAAAGCTTGAAAATAAAGGGAATGAAAATACTTCTTTACGATATATAAACAGCTGTGTTTAAATGACCTTACAGTACAAAACTTATATGAAAACAAAATGAAATTTCATATTTACGTATGTTGTTTAGTTTAAAATGAATAATATTTTCATGTAATATATTCACTGTGTGAATGTGGGAATTTCGATGAAATAGAAAATTTATACAATATTATTCATACTAAACACATATGAAAAATAATAAAATGTTTTGTGACGATAAGTAAGTACTGTAGCAATACGAGAGAGGTGGTTCATGCATAGATCACGTTGAGAACGTTCTCTATTTTAACCATCTCAAATTATGGGCAAGAAAATAGAATAATAAAATGCGATAGTAATAGTTGCTAATACATAGGAGGAGTTAAAGTGAAAAAGACTTTAATTACAGGGTTATTGGTTACAGCAGTATCTACGAGTTGCTTCATTCCTGTAAGCGCTTACGCTAAGGAGGGGCAAACAGAAGTGAAAACAGTATATGCGCAAAATGTAATTGCTCCAAATACATTATCCAATTCAATTAGAATGTTAGGATCACAATCACCGCTTATTCAAGCATACGGATTAATTATTTTGCAACAGCCAGACATTAAGGTGAATGCGATGAGTAGCTTAACGAATCATCAAAAGTTTGCAAAGGCGAATGTACGAGAGTGGATTGATGAATATAATCCGAAGCTAATTGACTTAAATCAAGAGATGATGAGATACAGCACTAGATTCAATAGCTATTATAGTAAGCTCTATGAACTAGCAGGAAACGTAAATGAAGATCAGCAAGCAAAAGTAGATTTTATGAGTGCATATGGAAAATTACAATTGCAAGTACAGAGCATCCAAGAGAGTATGGAGCAAGATTTATTAGAGTTAAATCGATTTAAAACAGTATTAGACAAAGATAGTAACAACTTATCAATTAAAGCCGATGAAGCAATAAAAACACTGCAAGGATCAAGTGGAGATATTGTGAAATTAAGAGAAGATATTAAAAGAATTCAAGGGGAAATTCAAGCTGAACTAACTACTATTTTGAATAGACCTCAAGAAATCATTAAAGGTTCTATTAATATCGGTAAACAAGTATTTACAATCACAAATCAAACTGCACAAACGAAAACAATCGATTTTGTTTCTATTGGTACTTTAAGTAATGAAATTGTAAATGCTGCAGATAGTCAAACGAGGGAAGCAGCTCTTCGCATTCAACAAAAGCAAAAAGAGTTATTGCCACTTATTCAAAAGTTATCACAAACTGAAGCAGAGGCGACTCAAATTACATTCGTTGAAGATCAAGTAAATAGCTTTACAGAATTAATTGATCGTCAAATTACAACTTTAGAAACGTTATTAACCGATTGGAAAGTTTTAAATAATAATATGATTCAAATTCAAACAAATGTTGAAGAAGGCACGTATACAGACAGTAGTTTACTTCAAAAACATTTTAATCAAATTAAAAAAGTAAGTGATGAAATGAATAAGCAAACAAATCAATTTGAAGATTACGTTACAAACGTTGAAGTACATTAAATAGAAAAATAATTAGCGATATAGGGAGAGAAGAAAAATGACAAAAAAACCATATAAAGTAATGGCTCTATCAGCACTTATGGCAGTATTTGCAGCAGGAAATATTATGCCGGCTCATACGTATGCAGCTGAAAGTACAGTGAAACAAGCTCCAGTTCATGCGGTAGCAAAAGCTTATAATGACTATGAAGAATATTCATTAGGACCAGAAGGCTTGAAAGATGCAATGGAAAGAACAGGTTCAAATGCTTTAGTAATGGATCTGTATGCTTTAACAATTATTAAACAAGGTAATGTTAACTTTGGAAATGTATCGACTGTTGATGCAGCTTTAAAAGGAAAAGTGATTCAGCACCAAGATACAGCTAGAGGAAATGCGAAGCAATGGTTAGATGTATTAAAGCCACAGCTTATTTCAACGAATCAAAACATCATTAACTACAATACGAAATTTCAAAACTATTATGATACTTTAGTTGCTGCAGTTGATGCAAAAGATAAAACGACTCTTACGAAAGGCCTAACTAGATTATCAAGTAGTATTAATGAAAATAAAGCGCAAGTGGATCAGTTAGTAGAAGACTTGAAGAAATTCCGAAATAAAATGACGTCGGATACGCAAAACTTCAAGGGTGATGCAAATCAAATTACATCTATATTAGCTAGTCAAGATGCAGGAATTCCGCTTCTGCAAAATCAAATTACAACGTACAATGAAGCAATTAGTAAATATAATGCAATTATTATCGGTTCATCTGTTGCGACAGCTCTAGGACCAATTGCAATTATTGGTGGTGCAGTAGTTATTGCTACGGGCGCAGGAACTCCGCTAGGAGTAGCATTAATTGCAGGTGGTGCAGCAGCTGTAGGCGGTGGTACAGCTGGAATTGTATTAGCGAAGAAAGAGCTTGATAATGCACAAGCAGAAATTCAAAAGATAACAGGACAAGTTACAACTGCGCAATTAGAAGTAGCTGGATTAACGAACATTAAAACACAAACAGAGTATTTAACAAATACAATTGATACTGCAATTACAGCGTTACAAAATATTTCAAACCAATGGTATACAATGGGATCAAAATACAATTCTCTACTTCAAAATGTGGATTCAATTAGTCCAAACGACCTTGTTTTCATTAAAGAAGATTTAAATATTGCGAAAGATAGCTGGAAAAACATTAAAGACTATGCAGAAAAGATTTATGCTGAAGATATTAAAGTAGTAGATACGAAAAAAGCATAATCGAATACGAATCGTTAGAGCGTTAAGTGTTGATGAATGATTTGAAGCTCCTGTTCAGTTGTGAGCAGGAGCTTTTGATATCCTTATAAAGAGAATAGGTGAAAAATATGCAGAAAAGATTT
Organism: Bacillus cereus group sp. BfR-BA-01347; assembly: GCF_022663835.1. NCBI lineage: Bacteria > Bacillati > Bacillota > Bacilli > Caryophanales > Bacillaceae > Bacillus > Bacillus cereus group sp. BfR-BA-01347. The sequence continues at coordinate 477,337 of NZ_JAKUGG010000001.1, forward strand.
TATAAAAAATGTCTTTTAGCGGTAATGATTGCTGGGGTGGCAACTAGTAACGCATTTCCTTTACATCCTTTTGCAGCAGAACAAAATGTAAAGGTGCTACAAGAAAATGTGAAAAACTATTCTCTTGGACCAGCTGGATTCCAAGATGTAATGGCACAAACGACATCAAGTATATTTGCAATGGATTCATATGCAAAATTAATTCAAAATCAACAAGAGACGGATTTAAGTAAAATAAGTTCGATTAACAGTGAATTTAAAGGGAATATGATTCAGCATCAAAGAGATGCAAAAATTAATGCGGCATATTGGTTAAATAATATGAAGCCTCAAATTATGAAAACGGATCAAAATATTATTAATTACAATAATACGTTTCAATCGTATTATAATGACATGTTAATAGCGATTGATCAAAAGGATAGCGGAAAATTAAAAGCTGATTTAGAAAAGTTGTATGCGGATATTGTAAAGAATCAAAATGAGGTAGATGTATTATTAGGAGATTTGAAAGCCTTTCGCGATAGAATGGCGAAAGATACAAATAGTTTTAAAGAGGATACAAATCAATTAACAGCGATATTGGCAAGTACGAATGCTGGCATTCCAGCTCTAGAGCAACAAATCAATACATATAACGATTCGATTAAAAAGAGTAATGATATGGTCATTGCTGGTGGCGTACTTTGCGTAGCGCTAATAACATGTCTTGCTGGCGGGCCGATGATTGCGGTTGCAAAAAAAGATATCGCAAATGCAGAAAGAGAGATAGCTAATTTAAAAGATAGAATTTCAGGAGCACAAGCAGAAATCGTAATTTTGACTGATGTAAAAAATAAAACAACAAACATGACGGAAACAATTGATGCAGCAATTACAGCACTACAAAACATATCAAATCAATGGTATACAGTAGGTGCAAAATATAATAATTTACTACAAAATGTAAAAGGAATTAGTCCGGAAGAGTTTACGTTTATAAAAGAAGATTTACATACAGCGAAAGATAGCTGGAAAGATGTAAAGGATTATACAGAAAAATTACATGAAGGTGTGGCAAAGTAAACAGTGGGCTAGTTCCGCTGTTTATTTTTTATTCCGTTTTTTTTGTGAGAGTTGAACTTGTAATTTTATATATAAGTTTTCATGTGTTTTATCAATGTGGCTATTGGGTAATATTTAATCAAATTGATACGAATAACCTAAATAAATTTCTGATCAAGTCTTTTATATGTAATGTTTTAATGAAAAAAGCTATACTGTAAGCAAAACTAAAAATTGGAGAGGAAATACTACAACATGGAAAATTATCTATTATTTATCCTTACAGCAATGCTAATCATAATGATGCCTGGTCCTGGTTTTGCACTAGTTACAAAAAATACTATCTCGCATGGTAAAAATGGCGGGATAAAGACTGTTTTAGGAACGATATCTGGAATGATGATTCATACAATAATGGCTACGTTAGGACTTTCTGCTATCTTAATGAAATTTGCTATGTTATTTACATTTATAAAATATGCTGGGGCTGTTTATTTAATTTATTTAGCTGTAAAGTCAATTAAAAGTGCCTTACATAAAAAAGAAGATATGTCAGGTTCAGCAGAAATGGACTCTAAGGATATTGGGGCAATTAAAAGCTTTAGACAAGGATTTACTACGGCAATTTTAAATCCAAAAACCGCTGTATTTTTCCTTAGTTTTTTACCCCAATTTATTGTGAGTAATCAAAATCATTTCTTCCAATTTCTTTTATTAGGAGTCACATTTACGACTTTGACAGCAATATGGTATTTACTTTACATCTCACTCATACGTCAATTAAGAACTTTTTTAAGAAAAGAAAGAGTGAACCGTACAATAGAGGGTATTACAGGCGCCATATTATTAGTATTTGGAGTTAGATTGTTTTTCCAAAAATAAATATGTAGATAAAACGAGAAATAAAAAAGTTGATTATTTCTCGTTTTATTCTTTAAAATCTGCAACAGAACCAGGATCTCCCATCAAAGTATAAATTCCAAGGGAGGAACCGTTTTTTATTTACTTATATACGTACAGCTGTACCACTGACAGCAACCATTAACATTCCATCACGAACAACTTCGTAATCTACGTCAATACCAACGATAGCGTTCGCACCTTTTTCTTTTGCAAGTTCTTTCATTTCGCCCATTGCAATATCACGAGCGTCTTTTAGTTTACTTTCATAAGCACCAACACGGCCACCGACAACATCACGAACGGAAGCGAATACATCGCGGACAATATTTGCACCCATAATAGCTTCACCATTTACAATATCAATATACTCAATAATCTCTTTACCTTGAATTCCAGAAGTTGTTGTTACAATCATGACTGACACTCTCCTAATATCTTATAATTTTTGATTAGCTTTCTTATGTCATAGAAAAAGTAGTTCTGGTGCCAAAAATGCTTGATAGAAACATAGAATATTTTTGGCATCAGAAACAAGTCTGGTTTCTTACAGAATGAAACCAAGGCAATTGTTTAACATATGTATCGCTATAACATATGCAATGGATCTTTTAGAAATAAGATAAGCCGCAGTAAGTATCAACGATCCAGGTAAATAAATAGCAATATCCGCAAGTTGGTTCGTATGAAGAAGTGTAAAAATCATAATCGAAATGATAGATGCAATAGTAGTACCAATATGGTAAGAAAAACGATTTATTAATATGTGACGAAACACAATTTCTTCAAGTATTGGACCCAGAATACCAAATACAAGCAATGTAAATACAAGAGGTACCTCTGCACCCGTTTCAAGGAGCTGCTCTTGGTTCTCTGGTTGACCAGTTGCTAGAAAATGCATAACACACTGTTCCACAATTAACGTAAATAAAACTACCATAGGAATACTTACTATTTTCAAAATTGTCTTCTCTTTAAAATAAGTAAAACTTTCAATAATTTCTTTCCTAAAGCAAATGATTCCTACAATAGCAGGTACAGTAAAACCGATGGCACTAAGAACAAATTCTGATTCAACTAAATTGACATTAGCTAAAAGTGATATGCCAAATAGTATGTACAAGCCAATTTGAAATGGTACAAACAGTGTAAAGATTATTAGCATAATGATTTCTTTTTTATTCATTTTTATAAAGTTCACTGTATTGCCCCCATAATTAAATTACCTATAATTTTTGATTTTTCTTTCTGCATAACGATCTCCTTCTAAATATATTTATATAAGATTCTAAACCGGACGGTTCGGTCCGAATCGAAATCTAATGATACTACAAGTTTCTAGTTTTTTAAACCCTTTTTATAAAGTATTAACAAAATCAAAATGGAAAAAAGCAAATATATTTATATTTCAGTTGCTTTGTTACAATTTAATTCCAGTAATCATTAATGGTTAATCTTTTATAGAATGAAGTGAAAGTGGGAGTAGTTCAAACACTTTAGCTAAACATATTAATAAAAATTATATATAATAATCATATGTCTATACATTAAAATTAACTATATATTTTTACACCTACTACGAAGTTAGGTGAAATTAGTTGTATAACATGACTGAATTAAATAATTGGTCATGTTAATTTTGACAGAAAATTCATTTGAATGATATAGATAATACAATTTGATTAATCTCTTTTCAAACTGTATTGTTTGAGGTTCACATAATATAGGGGTTGATAAGATATTTTCGCTCCAAACTTCTTTATACTTACAAAAAAATTCAAGAAAATAGATGGTAAATATCACCTGGAATATTAAGCTCGTTTTTATTAGGAGGATTACAAAGTATGACTAAAGTTGATAAGGTTAAAGAAAAAATTATTGAAACATCTTTATATTTATTTAATACTAATGGGATAACTCGCACATCCATCCAGGATATAATGACAGCTACTGAACTACCTAAAGGATCTATTTATCGTAGATTCAAAAGTAAAGAAGAAATTGTCCTTGCTGCCTACGACAAAAGTGGTGAGATTATGTGGAGTCATTTTCATAAAGCGATGGAAAATAAAAAGAATGCAATTGATAAAATCCTTGCAATATTCCTTGTATATCAAGATGCAGCTAATAACCCTCCTATTGCTGGAGGCTGTCCATTACTTAATAGCGCAATCGAAAGTACTGGAGTATTTCCAGAATTACAAAAAGCAGCAGCAAAAGGTTATGATGATACAGTAATGTTAATGGCTTCTCTCATAAAAGAAGGAATAGAGAAACAAGAACTTAAAGAAGATATAGAGGTTATATCACTTGCTTCCTTTCTTGCATCTTCAATGGAGGGGGCTATTATGGCAAGTCGAGTATCTAACGATAATATACACCATCATTATTTTATTGAACAAATAAAACATCATCTTTTCTCCTATTCTAAATAAGTGAGAACTTGCAGTGTTTCCATCCGATTTTTATAAACTTAAATTGAATACATACCCCTTATGAACAGTATCTTTTGTTTATGAGGGGTATTTGAATAGACTTTAACAAAGGGAGCTTTTTACACGTTGTTTGGATTATTTCACTAATACGAACTTTAGTTGAAGAGCACGCCATAATGAAAAAGCTGTTTTAATATACTAATTATGTATCATATGTTAAAAAACTTATGTTATTTTGTTTTTCTAAGTTTATAGCTAAGAAGAATATAAGAATTAGAGGAGGGGGAAAATTGAAATTTTTTACGATATTTGCATCAAGGAATGATACAAGTGATATAGAAGGTTTCATTACTCAAGTTTTTCAAAATGGGTTTAAGGTTGAACGCAATAAAAATGAATATACCATTCAATCGAAAAGACTATTTGGCAAAAATAAAATTATTATTCGGGTGGATTCTGAAGAATCATCTCCTGATTATTTTTTCAATAATATTCCTGGAATGATGCACATGTACGATCAAATCGAATTTCAAGAAGAACATCTTAAGAAGATGGTTTTGGCACAGATTTCTGTAATTAATACCATAATCGCTATAGAGACGAAGAAGGATTATAGTGATGAATACGTGGAGCTGTTTCTTAAATTACTTAATGGGGTAAACGGTATTGGTTTTATCCCTGATCGAACTCTCATCGGGAAGGATGGAAAAGTAATTGTATTTCCGGATGGATCCTCTGGTCCTTCAGAATTTACTCCTCAAGTATGTACGAACAAAATAAGGGGACAGAATAGTACTTCTACCGATGGGGAGAAAAGAAAACAGAAATCGATAAGCTATCTGCAAGATAAAGGGATTCCATATATAGAAGGATTGCCTCAATTGCCTCCTTTGACAAGTATTCAGTTAAGAAGCCGAGAAGAGATTACGAAGAGAGCAGTAGCTTTGTTGATTGTCATACAATATGCTTGTGATGTTGCCCAAGAAGGAGATTTGAAAACTTCCAAAGAGTTCGTCATGGAGCTGCTAAATCAATTTGATGTGGTTGAATCATTAACGATGCAGGAAAGGAATTTTCTGAATTCAGAGGAACCTGACGAGAAAGAAGCGATACAGATTGCATGGCAGTATGAAGCTCAATGGGTTTTGCTTTGGTCAATAGGCCTCGTGAATACACTGAAATTCCCAAAAGAAATCTGTGACTGTCATTATGCAATTAAACTTGTTTCTGATTGTAGTTCTTTTAATGAATTTTATCAAAAAACAAAATTGCGAAATGCAGAAGAAATTTTGGACGAGGCCGACCTTATTTATCGGCTTCATTGGGCTTGTGTACATGATAGAATTAATGCGAGAGAAGCAACTGCAGGTATGCATGAAAGTATTGTTATTGAAAGACGAAGAGGCTTGTTTTGGCTAATCAATTATAAAAATGAAGATTGGGATTATATCTCCATGGATACATAATCTATATTCTTTGTTCTGTAGAGCATTTGTATTCTAGATAATCGAATTATTACTTCATCAGTTCAATCCATTATAGAAAAAAGGGCGAAAATGCCATAGATAGGAGAAAAAATAGTCTTTGATATCCTAAGCCTCATATACAACTTGAACGGCCTTGTTATTGTTACTGCAGAAAAAATGTGAATTAAATGTTAATCGATTTACATGTTTCAAGCGTATCTATATTGAGTTTGTAAATCTACACAATAAGTTTTCATTATATATATTAAGTGGAATAGAAGTTCAGTTAGATAAAATTCGGTAGTCGAATTTTTTTGCATAAAGCTGTATAATGCTTGTAACGAAAGGGAAATACAGGAAGGGATTTGTAATGAGTTACTATGGAAAAAGATAAACAACAATTAAGCGTTGAAGTTGCAAGATTATATTATCAATCAGATTATAGTCAGCAAGAAATTGCTAACAAATTAAATATTTCAAGACCGACGATTTCTAGATTGTTAAAGTACGCGAAAGAAAAAGGGTTTGTTCAAATTAGCATCGCTGATCCATTTGCGGATTTAGATAACGTTGGGAATTTACTGAAAGAAAAGTACAACTTGTTAGAGGCACATGTTGTATTTTCTCCAGTGCCGGAATATGCAACGATTACAGAGTATATTAGTAAATATGCTGCTGAGTATATGGAAAAGACGGTTAAAAACGGTGATATTGTTGGTGTGAGCTGGGGAATGACTATGTATGAAATCGCTAGAAAAATCGTACCGCAACATGTAAAAGGGGTAGAGGTTGTCCAGCTAAAAGGTGGTATTAGTCATTCAAGTGTAAATACATATGCGAATGAAACAATAGCTTTATTTGCAGATGCTTTTCAAACGACGCCAAGAAATCTACCTCTTCCAGTTATATTTGATAATGCAGTGACAAAAGAATTAGTAGAGCAGGATCGACATATTCATCACATTATCGAAATCGGGAAGCAAGCGAATATTGCAATTTTTACTGTAGGAACAGTGCGAGACGAAGCGCTATTATTCCGATTAGGTTATTTCGATAAGGAGGAAACAAGTTTACTCAAAAAACAATCGGTCGGTGACATTTGTTCACGTTTCTTTGATGGAGACGGAAATATTAGTAGCGAAGAAATCAATAAGCGTACCATTGGAATTGAGTTAGAGGAACTGAAATTAAAGAAACGCTCTATTTTAGTTGCAGGTGGTAATAGAAAAATAAAAGCAATTGATGGTGCGTTACGTGGCGGGTATGCAAATGTATTAATTATCGATCAGCATACAGCAAAAGAATTGTTACATTATCAAAAAGATTAGAAATAAAAGGCGTTCTCAAAATGTTAATTTTGAGAACGCCTTTTATTTTGTTATGTATGAATGATAGGTGTTCTTTTGAACACAAATTGCCTCTTTAAAAATAATTATGGATATAGAGATACATACTACCATTGTTAATATAAAAGTTTTGATTTTAAATGAGAATTGTTTCTTAGTTAGAATGAGCTTTACTTACTACAAGAAAATTCCTTTTAAAAAAGAATGAACAAAATTTCAAAAGTATATTTACATTTGTTCAACTAAGAGTTAGAATGAAGTTGTTAAAAGATATGAGGAGTGAAGATAATGAACATTGCAAAGTTAATTGACCATACAATTTTAAAAGCTAATACTACTAAAGAAGATGTTATGAAAGTAATCGAAGAAGCAAAGGAATATAAATTCGCTTCTGTTTGTATTAACCCAACATGGGTAAAATTAGCGACTGATGAACTAGCTGGACATGATGTAGACGTTTGTACTGTAATCGGTTTCCCATTAGGAGCAAGCACGACTGAAACAAAAGCATTTGAAACAAAAGATGCTATCGCAAAAGGTGCAACTGAAGTTGATATGGTAATCAACGTAGGTGCTTTAAAAGATGGCGACAACGAACTTGTTGAAAAAGATATTTATGAAGTAGTACAAGCAGCAAAAGGAAAAGCTCTTGTAAAAGTAATCATTGAAACTTGCCTATTAACAGATGAAGAAAAAGTACGCGCTTGTGAATTATCAGTAAAAGCTGGTGCTGATTTCGTAAAAACTTCAACTGGATTCTCAACTGGCGGAGCAACTGCTGAAGATATCGCATTAATGCGTAAAACAGTAGGACCAAACGTTGGTGTAAAAGCATCTGGCGGTGTTCGTACACGTGAAGATGCAGACAAAATGGTAGCTGCTGGAGCTTCTCGCGTTGGAGCAAGTGCTAGTGTTGCAATCGTATTAAATGATGCAAAAGGTGCTACAGATAACTACTAATTGATAAAAGGTTAAAGCAATAGATATACGTTTAGAGTATATCTATTGCTTTAATAATTGAAAAAAATGTAAGCGGATACGAATGGGAGGAAACGGCTTATGAAATACTTAATCGGTGTTTTTGGCCTCGTATTGATTTTAGGTATCGCTTGGCTTGCTAGTAATGATAGAAAGAAAGTCAAATATCGCCCAATCATAACGATGGTTATATTACAATTCATTTTGGGGTTTTTATTATTAAATACAAGTGTAGGGAATATATTAATTAGCGGAATAGCAGATGGTTTTGGAGAGCTATTAAAATATGCTGCTGACGGTGTGAATTTCGTATTTGGTGGATTAGTAAATCAAAAAGAGTTTTCGTTCTTTTTAAGTGTATTAATGCCAATCGTATTTATATCAGCCTTAATAGGTATTTTGCAACATATTAAAGTATTACCTATTATTGTGAAATCTATCGGTCTAGCATTAAGTAAAGTAAATGGAATGGGGAAACTAGAATCATATAACGCTGTTGCATCTGCGATTTTAGGACAATCTGAAGTATTTATTTCAGTTAAGAAACAACTAGGGTTATTGCCAGAGAAAAGAATGTATACATTATGTGCATCAGCAATGTCTACAGTTTCTATGTCTATCGTTGGATCATATATGGTGTTATTAAAACCACAATATGTTGTAACCGCTTTAGTGCTTAACTTATTCGGTGGCTTCATCATTGCTTCTATCATTAACCCATATGAAGTTACTGAGGAAGAAGATATGTTAGAAGTACAAGAAGAAGAGAAGAAGACCTTCTTTGAAGTATTAGGGGAATACATTATTGATGGATTTAAAGTTGCGATTACAGTAGCAGCTATGTTAATTGGTTTCGTAGCTCTTATCGCATTCATTAATGCAGTATTTAAAGGTATAATCGGTATTTCATTCCAAGAAATTCTTGGTTATGTATTTGCACCATTTGCATTTATTATGGGTGTTCCATGGCATGAAGCAGTTAATGCCGGAAATATTATGGCAACAAAATTAGTATCAAATGAATTTGTTGCTATGACAGATTTAGCACAAGGAAACTTTAATTTCTCAGATAGAACGACAGCGATTATCTCTGTATTCTTAGTTTCATTTGCAAACTTCTCTTCAATTGGGATTATTGCAGGAGCAGTTAAGAGCTTAAATGAAAAGCAAGGGAATGTAGTCGCAAGATTTGGTTTGAAATTACTATTCGGTGCAACGTTAGTAAGTTTCTTATCAGCAACAATCGTTGGCTTATTATTTTAATAGATTTATATAATATAAAAAGGAATGGTGATTGTAATGAGAATGGTAGATATTATTGCAAAAAAGCGTGACGGCAAAGAATTAACGACTGAAGAAATCAAATTCTTTATTAATGGATATACAGACGGAAGTATTCCTGATTATCAAGTGAGTGCGCTTGCAATGGCAATCTTCTTTAAAGATATGACAGATCGCGAACGTGCAGATTTAACGATGGCGATGGTTGAGTCTGGAGAAACGATCGACTTATCAGCAATTGAAGGAATTAAAGTAGACAAACATTCAACTGGCGGTGTTGGTGATACAACAACTTTAGTATTAGGACCATTAGTTGCTGCTTTAGATGTACCAGTAGCAAAAATGTCTGGTCGTGGTTTAGGACATACTGGCGGAACAATTGATAAATTAGAAGCAGTAGAAGGATTCCACGTTGAAATTACGAAAGAACAATTCATCGATATTGTAAATCGTGACAAAGTAGCTGTTATTGGACAAACAGGAAACTTAACACCTGCAGATAAAAAGATTTATGCATTACGTGACGTAACAGGAACTGTTAACTCAATTCCTTTAATCGCAAGTTCAATTATGAGTAAAAAAATTGCAGCTGGTGCTGATGCAATCGTACTTGATGTAAAAACAGGTGCTGGTGCATTTATGAAAACAGAAGAAGATGCAAAAGAATTAGCACATGCAATGGTACGTATCGGAAATAATGTAGGACGTCAAACAATGGCAGTTATTTCAGATATGTCACAACCTCTTGGATTTGCGATTGGTAATGCTCTAGAAGTGAAAGAAGCGATTGATACGTTAAAAGGTGAAGGTCCAGAAGATTTAACAGAATTAGTACTTGTATTAGGAAGTCAAATGGTCGTACTTGCGAAAAAAGCAAATACGTTAGAAGAAGCTCGTGAAATGCTAATTGAAGTGATGAAAAACGGAAAAGCAACTGCGAAATTTAAAGAGTTCTTAAGCAATCAAGGCGGAGATAGCTCAATTGTAGACAATCCAGAAAAAATGCCACAAGCTAAGTATGTAATTGATGTACCTGCAAAAACTTCAGGTGTTATTTCTAACATTGTTGCAGATGAGATTGGTATTGCAGCTATGTTACTTGGTGCAGGTCGTGCAACGAAGGAAGATGAAATCGATTTAGCAGTAGGATTAATGTTACGTAAAAAAGTTGGCGATGCAGTAAAAGAAGGCGAGCCATTCGTAACAATCTACGCAAATCGTGAAAATGTAGAAGATGTAAAAGCAAAAATTTATGAGAACATCTCTATCGCTGAAACAGCAGTGGCTCCTAAATTAGTGCATACAGTTATTACTGACTAATCATCATTTCATTTACTTTGAGGGGGAAATAATATGGATAAGAAAAAATATATTGAAGAAGCAAACAAGATGTTATCGAAAGCGTATATTCCGTATTCTAAATTTCCTGTTGGCGCAGCGTTAGTTACGAAAGAAGGGAAAATCTATACTGGTTGTAATATAGAAAATGCTTCTTACGGTTTATGTAACTGTGCAGAAAGAACAGCAATATTTAAAGCAGTATCAGAAGGTGAGCGCGATTTTAGTTACTTAGTTATTACAGGAGAAACTGATGGCCCGATTTCACTATGTGGTGCGTGTAGACAAGTAATTGCTGAATTCTGTGATCCGAAAATGCCTGTATTATTAACGAATGTAAAAGGTGATGAAAAAGAAGTGACTGTTGAGCAATTACTTCCAGGTGCTTTCACAATAGAAAATCTAAAATAAGTTGAAAAGTGAACTGCACCTCCAGTTGTTAGACACGCATAACAATTGGAGGTGCAGTTTTTTACTTTATATTGAGGTGAATTATTTACTGATATTTCGTCCCCTTTTTCATCAATTTATTATTTTACCACATGTGAAATTTTAAAAATTAAATATTAATGTAGTGTAAGTACAATATAAATTCCCAATTAATATTAAAAGATGATAGGCTATTTTTATAATTGAATTACCTTTCGTACTCTAAAAAACACCCTACCAACAAAGGTTCTCTATCAATATAAAAATCTATACTAATATGGTATAATTTTCATGCTCTATTAAGTATAGAAGGGGTTTATACGATGGGACAATTTCAAAGTAATTTTCAAAGCGCTACACAAATCGCAACGCAAATGAGGGCAGCTTCAGATACAATCCAAAGCGCAACAAATCGTTCTATAAAAAAGGCGACACGTACTACGCTTTCAGTTAATTCAAAAGCACAAGAAGCGAACCAACAAGTTTTAGATTTGACGAAACAATTTTCCACCGCCTTTCAACACGCGGTCGATAATATTCATTCGGTAGCCAAAGAGTTTGAGAGAATGGATCACGAGCTTCACAATACTTTCCGCTAATATGACCACCTTCGTAAAGATAAAACTTTAGGAGGAAAAAAATGGATCGAGATATCAAAAACCAAATTAAACAGTTAAATCAAAAATTACGAAGTGTATTTGAAGAACAGGACCGAAATCAATCCGCGCTTCGAACTCAGGAACAAGCGGAAGCTGATTTTCACGAATTGAAAAATCGAAGCAACCGCTTATTTAACCGTATTTTAGAAACTTGGCACAACGATAAAGAGTTATCTCATTTCTTTATAAATATCCGTCAAGAAGCACAACACATTGAGCGAAAACTTACATTTGAATTAGAAAATCAAAAAGAAACATTACTTAAAGAAAGACGAGACCTTAGTGATTCAGAAAACGACCTATCCTACCAGCAACAACAATTAGCAAGGGAGGTCAATGCATGAGTTTAAATATGTATTTGGGAGAAGTACATATTTAAACTCATGCATGAATGCTGTATGTACAGCTACCATTCAAGGTATGGAACAAGCCATTCAATCGATTGATGCTTTTACAAGTGATACCGTTCTACAAGGGCAAACTTACGATAGTGCAAAAGCATTTTTCGCAGAAACCTTTCGCCCTTTAGCACAAGGAATCATATACTTATGTGAAGAATTAATCCGTCAGAACGATGCATTTCCAAGTCAATTTCAATCACAAGTAGCTCAGGCAGATGTAATTGAACAAGAAATATTAGAACAAATTCGAGAGATTGACCGAATGAAAGCAAGTATGGAAGCCATCACTCAAACTATGCCAATACCAGGTATAGACGCTATGGCAAATCTTTTTACTGTCATGAGGAAAAAACTTCAAGAAAAGTTAGACCATCTACATGAATTTAATCAAACGTCTAGCAATAACTATGCTACAGCAATTCAATTAGCTACTAGTATTGCTACAGGTTTTGTAGATGGTGCTGTAGATGCATGGGAAGGATTCGTAGCTTTAGGCGATAAAGAAACGTGGTTAAACATGCGAGATGCAATTATTAATTATAAAGAAACACTTCCTGCTGCATGGAATACTTTATCAGATTCATTCATTAATGATTTCTGGAACGGAGATATGGAAAGTAGAGAGCACTATGCTGCCTATGGTGTAGCATCATTATTAACAGGTTTTATTGGTGATAAAGGTCTTAGTAAAGCAGGACAAGCAGGGAAGTTAGCAATCGCTGGCAACCTAGCAAAAGGAAAGTCGTTTATGACTAATTCTGCTACATATAGAAATGTATTAACTGATTTTAAGTTGAACACTGGAAACCGTTTGGCTTATGCTGATGTTGGAGGAATTTCTATAAAATATGAACTTGGTGGGGCATACCAAGAAGCGAAAGACTTATTAAATCAATTTGCGGTTTCAAAAGAGGAATATAAAGATTTAAGGAAGAGAACACCCAATAATAGGATAAGAAAAAGCGTAAATACAGATGTACCCAAAATTGATCCTGTATATGGTTATGAAGTGGAAAAACTTGAAGCTGACCACATTGTTTCAATGAAAGAAATAACGGACATGGAAGGTTTTGACCTATTACCGAGAGAACAACAAATAGAAGTGCTTAATATGGATGTAAACTTTGTTGGACTTGGAAAACCAACAAATGCTTCTAAGAATGCAAAAGATTGGAGTACATGGCCGGGGCACCCTAAATACGGTAAGGTTCCGGAAATTATAAGACTAGAAATGTTAGAACGTGAAGCAGTGGCTAGAGAAGCTTTGAAAAAATTAATAAAAGAGAGGTTACAATCCATTGAAAACAATAGTTAAAAATATAGGTGGTAAAAAGATAATAGCTACAGCAGAAGAACATTTAGGCCCCCAGATAGAAAAGTTATTGTATTTGCTAACTAAAGTAGAAGATAACAAATTAGTTGATAGATTTTCTATGCAAGTTGGTTGGTCTATTTTTGTTCTATCCAAACGTGAAGATGGGTATCATATTATTGCCCCAGATTATACAAAAAATCCATTTAAGGATACTACAGATGATCTAACAATTGCTTTATGGGTGCAATTAGAACAAGTACATTGTTTACGTCAGTTAAATATTGACGGTGAAACAATAAAGTTTAGCGATAAAATAGTGACTTCAAAAAATGTGTTACAACTAGATGAGGTTTATTTACAAAGAGCTAGGGATTGTGACAAAGGTGATTCTGGTTGGTATATCGGTCCTGTCGATGAAACAGAAGAAACTGACGGTGAATTAGAAGCATATTACGCATATCAGCTACTAAAAATTAGACCTTCAATTATTCAAGTTTTAGCCTTACCTTATGAATATCTGGTAGTTTTTGAGAAAGATAAAATCAAAGCCATTTTAGATGATAATGATGTCGATGTTTGGAATGGAGTTACAAACTAAGATTAGTTAAGTTCTAAAATAATTGAGAGGGCTTAACCGCATGAACTCAAAAATCCCGGAAATTCTAGGAATATTAGACGGTTATGAGAAAAGGGTAATTTTAGTAATTATAGAAACTGAAGCAATGGTTTAAATTAAACTAGAAACTTACAGGATGGAAAATAATCAATAATGAATAAATTATAAAAGAGCATCCCACCATTAAAAACTGAACTGCACCCCAATTGTTAGACACAGTCTAACAATTGGAGGTGCAGTTTTTCTATGGTTAAATTCACAACTGATGAAAAAATATACATCGTTCAACGTTATTTGAACGGAAATGAAAGTTACCGAGAAATTAGTAAAGCTATTGGTATAAGAGACACCGTAATTTTGAAATGGGTAAACCAATATAAACAAAATGGCTTTTTATTTGAAAATAGGATGTAATATTTTATTCATATTCCGTTCATAAACTTTCCGTAAAATGATTGTAGCGAATATGGAAAGTTTACAATAGGAGGAATAAAATGAAGAATTTATATAATGCATCATTCATTTACTTAATTATCGGTTTACTATCAGGAGTATTTGCAAGAGAGTATTCGAAAGCACAAGGAATTAAAGGATCCACAATGTTGCAATTAGTACATACACATGTACTAGTGCTTGGTTTCTTATTTTTTTTAATTGCTTTCGCTTTATGTAAAGTGTTTCATGTACAAGAAACAAAGAGCTTTCGTGCATGGTTTATTGTTTATAATGTAGGATTAATTTTTAATATTGCAACAATTATATTTAGAGGTCTATTACAAGTAAACGGAACTGACTTTAACGGTTTAAGCCATATGGCTGGGGTAGGTCACGTTATTATAAGTGTAGGGCTCATTTGGTTTATGATTTTGCTAAAAAAGTCATTTAAATAGATAGGAGTGGAAAGTATGATAGCACTTTTATCAAGTGTCGTAGCAGTTTGTATGGCTGTTGGGGTAATGTTTCTACGTTTTAAAGCAGCGAAAAAGCCGGTAACGAAAAAGAAAATTATATTGCCACCAATTTTTATGAGTACAGGAGCGATGATGTACTTTTTACCAGAGTTTCGATTAACATCGTTAGAAATAGTCGAGGCAATTAGTATAGGGCTTATTTTCTCTATTTTTCTTATTAAAACAACTGAGTTCGAAATAAAAGGCGAACATATATTTATGAAACCTTCAAAAGCATTCATATTCATTTTAGTAGGCTTATTAGCTGTACGCGTGGCATTAAAGTCATATTTAAGCCAATCAATTGATTTGGCAGAGTTAAGCGGAATGTTTTTCTTACTTGCATTTGCGATGATTGTGTCGTGGAGAATTGCGATGTATCGCTCGTTTACTAAATTAGAAAAGACAATAAACAGAGCTGGAATTTCTATATAGCAAATCCAGCTCTGTTTATGTTTTATTGAAATTCTTTAGCGCGGAACTCATTTGCTTAATTTGAAACGTATTTGAGCATCTTGTAATGCAACTGGTGTAACGTTAAGACCATTCGGATCAACAATTTTTGTATTTAATAAAATAGAATCTAGGCTTCCACGAAATGTTTGTGTATAGTTTTGACGCAACATTTGTTGTTCTTGTTTTTCATCAACTGTTAATCCAGATGTTCTTTCTTTTTTTGATAATTCATTAATACGGAATAAAATGTTTTGCATTTTGTTCACCTCTTATTTTAAAATAAATTAGCAGCTTACTAATTTATAGTTATTGTAACTTGTTTAGTTGTTTGTGTCAATACTATCTAAAATTAAGTTAAAAATTGACGAAAAATTATAACAATAATAGAATGAATTGTATTGATGATTAGTTTCACAAGCATACATAGAACACTAGGAGGATTATTATGAAATCAACATTTTTTGCTCAAAATAGAGAACGATTAGCAAACACATTACCAGAGGGATCTATTACGATTTTATTTGCGGGACAAGCACCGCATATGTCAGCTGATGCACATTATAAATTTGTACCGAATCGTAATTTTTACTACTTAACGGGAATCGATGAACCAAATGTTATTTTTATGCTGAAAAAGGTTGGAAGTAGTGTTGAAGAAACACTTTTCATTGAAAAGTCAGATCCAGTAATGGAAAAATGGGTCGGTAAAACAGTTTCTAACGAAGAAGCAGAGAAAATTTCAGGTATAAAGAAAGTTGTATATTTAGATAGCTTTGAAAAGACAATGTCAAATATACTTTTTACAGAAAATGCGAAGCATCTATATTTAGATATAGAACGTCGTGAGTGGAATGGTACGGAGACAAAAACATTAGCATTTGCTAAACATGTAAGAGAAAAATATCCACACGTAACAATTAGTAATGTATATCCGAACATTTGTGAATTACGAGTATTTAAAACAGAGGAAGAAATTGAAATTATTAAAGAAGCGATTGCTATAACGAAAGACGGTATTTACAACGTACTTAAGCATGCAAAAGCAGACATGATGGAGTATGAATTAGAAGCTCAATTTGATTTTACACTGAAATCATCTGGCATTAAGCATCATGCGTTCAATACAATTTTGGCAAGCGGTAAAAATGCTACAGTTCTTCATTATGAAGATAATGATGCACAAATTCAAAATGGTGACTTAGTATTACTAGATTTAGGTGCTCAAAAAGACTACTATAACGCTGATATTAGTTATACATTCCCGGCAAATGGAATATTCTCTAGTCGTCAAAAACAAATTTATAATATTGTATTAAAAGCATTAAAAGAAACAACAGAGATTATTAAGCCGGGATTAAAGTTCGCTGCATTAAATGAGCATACAAAAAAGGTACTGGCAGAAGAGTGTAAAGCAATTGGTTTAATTCAAGAAGATGAAGAGTTATCAAAATACTATTATCATGGTGTCAGCCATTTCCTTGGTTTAGATACACATGATGTAGGAACATATAAAGATAGAATGTTAGAAGAAGGTATGGTTATAACAATTGAACCTGGTCTTTATATTGAAGAAGAATCAATTGGAATTCGTATTGAAGATGACATTCTTGTAACGAAAGACGGGTATGAAAACTTGTCAAAAGATATCATTAGAGAAGTTGAAGAAATTGAAGAATTTATGAGTGTAAATAATGAACATGTAAAAGGAAACCAAGCTGTAGTTAAATAATAAAAAAGTCATCACTAATTTATTTGAACTTTATCTCGAATCGTGGACAATTAAAAAATCCATGATTCGGGATAGGGTTCTTTTCTTCGAAATACTAATCTTTAATTATTAATCCTAATAAAGTAGCAAACTGAACAGCTTGATATGTTGATACTTTACATCCTCTTAAATCGTTCACTGAAACTGTAAGTGTATCAAAGGTAGAAGAACTAATATCTATCCCCTTCAGTGATGTCTGATCAAAATTAGCTTCATCAAGACTACATAATTGGAATTCAACTTTTTTAAGTTTACAGTCAAAAAAATCTGCATTATTTAATGAAGTTTCATTAAATATAATTTTTTCTAGTTTAGAATTTCCAAATGCCGCTAAATTCAAAATTGAATTCTCAAATTTAACATTTCCTAAGCTAGATTCTGCAAAATTAACCCCGATTAATTTACTGTTTTTAAATTCGACTCTATGAACAGAAGAATTGCTTAAATTAACATTTGATAAATCGCAGTTTTCAAAACAAACATCTGTAATATCAATATTGCTAAAGTCTGTATTAGTGAATTTACAATTCTTTATCACTGCATCATACAATCGCACTCTATCTACAGATTCATTTTCGAAAGTGGAGTCTATAATTTCACACACTTCTAATGTTGGATCTTCTTCATAAAAAATATCTTGAAAATTCTTTGAAGATAACTCTGGTGAAATTTTTGGTCTATCAATTTTCATCGTATATCAATCCTCTTCTATTTGATATATTTGTGTAATTTGAGTCTATTGTCTTCTTGTAAGGAACATTAGTTCTTATTATACAAAAATGTAAGTTCTTTTGTGAAGAGCATTTTAGCTACATTTTTCTTATTTAATAATAGTAGTGTTATTGTTTCTTAAGAAATAACGTCAAAACAAATACGAGAACGGCTAGTATAGTCGCTACAAGGAAAATATTTTGTATTTCTAAAATATTTGCCTCTTGTAATGTCTCCGCTTTTAGTAATCTTCCAATTAGCTTACGTAAGATCTAATTACATCTCCTTATTTTCTTGGAAATTAACTTCTATAATGATTTTGAAAAAGAAAAAGGAGGGATTTTCCATGAAGCGATTTGTATTAACAGCCGTTACAGTCTCTGTAATATTTTTAATTGCTGCCTGTTCTGTGACGACAAATACAACAAATGATCATAAAAATATGAAAGATAAAAAAACACTACAGACTGAAACAGCTACAAAACCATTGAAAGTTGAAAAAGGACCACAAGTTACTTTAATAGCGAAAGAAGAAAAGCAAAAGTTAAGTAACGGTGTTATTGTTCCAGTCTGGACATTTAATGGCTCATCTCCTGGTCCAGAAATTCGGGTGAAAAAAGGTGAAAAGGTGAAAGTGACATTAAAAAATGAATTATCTGCACCAGTATCTATTCATTGGCATGGATATCCTGTCCCAAATAACATGGATGGAATTCCAGGCGTGACACAAGATGCAGTTGAACCAGGAAAAAGTTTCACTTACGAATTTGAAGCGAACGTACCAGGAACGTACTGGTATCACTCGCATCAAGATTCTGTAAATCAATTAGATAGAGGTTTGTATGGAGCGCTCATTGTAGAAGATACAAAGGAAAAATATGATAAAGATTACACATTAATGTTGGATGAATGGGTTACAGATAAAGAAGAAATTAAAAAGCAGTTAAAAGAAATGACAAAAGGGCAAATAGGTAATAAATCTAAAGGTGATGAAAATACGAAAAAGAATGATGATAAGAACGGCATGGATCATTCTGGTATGGACATGGGCAGTGATCAAAAAGACTCTGGCAATATGGCAGGAATGGACCATGGAAATATGAAGATGGAAGGTCATGATATGAGTATGTATGATTTATTCACAATCAATGGAAAAAGCGGTGATTTAGTAGTGCTATTGAAAGTGAATAAGGGAGATAAAGTTCGTCTTCGACTTGTTAATGCTGGTTATCTATCACATGATATACATGTTCACGGTCATGATATAAAAGTAATTGCGACAGATGGTCAACCAATAAACGATCCAAAAGTTATGAAGGATAAAGTAATTTCAATCGCACCGGGTGAACGTTATGATATTGAATTTACTGCTAATAAAACTGGGAAATGGTATGTTGAAGACCATTCGAAAAATAAAGGTGCAAAAGGAATG
Organism: Bacillus cereus group sp. BfR-BA-01347; assembly: GCF_022663835.1. Taxonomy (NCBI): domain Bacteria; kingdom Bacillati; phylum Bacillota; class Bacilli; order Caryophanales; family Bacillaceae; genus Bacillus; species Bacillus cereus group sp. BfR-BA-01347. The sequence continues at coordinate 496,862 of NZ_JAKUGG010000001.1, forward strand.
AAAGCTGTTATTGAATATGATGGCAGTAAAGAGATGAAAGATAAAGCAGACGAAAAAGAAAAATTACCGAAAGTAGATATAATGAAATATGGTACTAAAAAATTAGGAAGTTTCACGTTAAATCAAGAGTATACTGCCACATATAATATGGACTTAAATACGCAAATGAATGAAAATGAAATGGTATATACAATTAACGGAAAGGTATTTCCGGATATTGACCCAATTCAAGTGAAAAAGGGTGATTTAGTAAAAGTGAAGTTGGTAAATCGTTCTAAAATGGATGATCACCCAATGCATTTACACGGGCACTTCTTCCAGGTGTTGAGTAAAGATGGAAAACCGATAGAAGGTTCTCCAATTGTAAAAGATACATTGAACTTAAAACCAGGTGAAGAATATGAAGTAGCCTTTGTAGCAGACAATCCCGGTGAGTGGATGTTCCACTGTCACGACCTACATCATGCTTCAGCAGGGATGGTAACGGAAGTGAACTATACAGATTATAAATCTGACTATGCTCCAAACCAAAACATTCCTAATAAGCCAGAATAATAGGAAGCAGTTATCCTATGGATAGCTGCTTATTTATTTTTGTTGCAAGTACTAATGTATATGTTGATTATGCCCAGGTGAAGGTGAGGGAGTATGATCTGGAAATGTCACGAATACGGCAACGATAATTATTACACTAATTGAAAGGAATAACAAAAAACGCCGTTGGATAAAAGTAGACAAGTTCTCTGATAACAATTGAATTATACATGACATAGTAATCGTTATAGTAAGTAAGAGACTAATGAACAGTATACTATGAGCTTGTTGAGCATTTAACATTTCTGTAATCATTGCTCCCATCATACTTGCCATTAATCCAGAGAACATTCCTTCTAAAGCAGTATATAGGTGAAAACGTAGACCCACTAAAAAACCGATAAAACCACTAATTAAAATAGCAAGTAAAGTAGAATATAGTAATTCCCCCTTAAAGAGAATGCCTAAATAAAAACCAATACTTAAACCGATACTCATACTAAAAGACATAATAAATACCATATACTCCATTAGGGTACCCTTGCGTTTAGAAATATTGGATGCAATAAGAATTGAGGTACAGCAAAGTGTTAGGGCAGTTAACGTATAAGCAAACATTATGATACCTCCTTGTCCTATCGTTCATTTCATCATATGTGTACTTATGATAATTTATATCTGCATATTATCTGCACAATTTCATAGATGTAAGCAAGAAGGCTTGTGATTTTTTGGGGACGGCTTTTTAATTATGAGCATGTGAATGTAAGAGTTAAATGAAGAGTTTCTATTGTGAAGCCATAAAGAATAAGCGTATAATATTATAGGTCTCACATTTGCGAGACAAACCGCGAATGATAAATAAGATTGTTGTTTTATCATCGCTTCTAAACATATAGACAATGAAAGTAACACTGGAATACAGATAGGGAGTTATAAAATGAAATTAATTATTGCCGAGAAACCAGATCAAGGTTTGGCTCTTGTTTCACAGTTTAAATATCGCCGGAAAGATGGATATTTAGAAGTAGAAGCGAATGAGTTATTTCCAAATGGAGCGTACTGTACATGGGCAATTGGTCATTTGACGCAGTTATGTAATCCAGAGCATTATCACGCAGAGTGGAAAAAATGGTCACTTAATACATTACCGATGATTCCAGAGCGTTTTCAATTTGAAGTAACAAAGTCAAAGTATAAGCAATTTAACGTTGTGAAACAGCTGTTACATAATCCACAGGTAACAGAAATTATTCACGCAGGAGATGCTGGGCGTGAAGGGGAACTGATCGTACGAAATATTATTAATCTTTGTAACGTGCAAAAGCCGATGAAGCGTCTATGGATTTCGTCTTTAACGAAGCAAGCTATTTATCAAGGGTTTAAAAATTTACTTGACGAATCAGATACAATTAATACGTATTACGAAGCATACACAAGATCTTGTGCTGACTGGGTTGTTGGTATGAATGCATCACGTGTGTTTAGTATTTTGCTAAAGAAAAAAGGAATGAATGATGTATTTTCTGCTGGTCGTGTCCAAACACCAACGTTAGCATTGATTGTAAAGCGTGAGAAAGAAATTGAAAACTTTAAGTCAGAGCCTTTCTGGGAAGTGTTTGCAACCTTTAATATAGAAGGAAAGAAATATGACGGGAAATGGGAGAAGGATAATGAATCCCGCTTAAAAGACCCTGATATGGCGAATAAAATTGCGGCATTTTGCCAAGGGAAACCGGCTGTTGTGAAGGAAATGAAAACGGAGCGTAAAGAGTTTCAGCCGCCGCTTTTATTCAACTTATCATCACTGCAAGCAACGGCAAATAAAGCCTTTAAGTTTTCACCGAAAAAGACGCTTGATATAACGCAAGCACTCTATCAAAAAGGGATTGTTTCTTATCCACGTTCAGATTCTAACTATGTTACAGAAGGTGAAGCGGCAACATTCCCTGATATTTTACAGAAGTTAAGTCAGTTTGATGAATATAAAGGTTTATTACTGGCTCCGGTTGAATCCATTATGAACAATAAGCGTTATGTAAATGAAAAGAAAGTAACAGATCACTACGCGATTATTCCGACAGAGCAAGTTACAAACCCAAGCAGACTATCAGGTGATGAAAAGAAAATATACGATATGATCGTAAGAAGGCTTATTGCAGCTCATTATGAAGTTGCAATCTTTGACTATACTACAATCATTACGCTTGTAGATGAACGCGCTGAATTCATTTCAAAAGGAAAACAGCAAATTCAAGAAGGTTGGCGTAAAGTTATTTTCCAAGACGATAAAGATGACGAAACCATTCTTCCAATTGTAGCTGAAGGTGAAGAAGGAAAAGTTGTAAAGGTGAAAGTGAAAGAAGGAAAAACACAGCCACCGAAGCGTTATACAGAAGGACAACTTATTACGTTAATGAAAACAGCCGGTAAGTATTTAGAGAATGAAGAGCTAGAGAAGGTATTGAAGAAAACAGAAGGTTTAGGTACGGAAGCGACCCGCGCGGGTATTATTACGATGCTGAAAGACCGTAAATATATAGATGTAAAGAAAAACCAAGTGTATGCGACTGATAAAGGAAAAGTATTAATTACCGCAATTGGTGACAAAATACTAGCTTCACCGGAAATGACTGCGAAATGGGAACAACGTCTTGCGGAAATTGGTGAAGGTACAGCTTCACCAGCTACATTTATGGAACAGACGAAAAAGCTATCAGCTAAAATTATTGAAGACGCAGTGGAAATGTCTGAGAAGTGGGATTTCACGGGACTACATGTTGAATCGATTGAACGAAAAGGATCGAAATTTACAACGGGTAAAAAGGTTGGTAGCTGTAAAAAATGTGATGGCGATGTAATTGATAAGTCAACGTTTTACGGTTGTTCTAACTATAATACAACGCAATGTGATTTCACCATTTCAAAGAAGATATTAAGTAAAACAATTTCGCAAAAGAATATGACAAAGCTCTTAAAAGGTGAAAAGACTGATTTAATTAAAGGCTTTAAAAAGGGCGAGAAAACGTTTGATGCGAAATTAGAGTGGAAAGATAATAAGATTAATTTTGTATTTGAGAATTAATTTGTTAAAAGAGCATGACATAAAACTGTCATGCTCTTTTGTTTTTTCTTTTATATAAAATTTAACGATAAAAAAAATCCTTTAAATAATAATTTTTTATTGTAAAACGATAAATTTTGTATTAAAATCAAAATCATAATAAATGAGTGAGGTGCTTTTGTTAAAAGGTAACAACCTTATTTTTAAAATTAGAGGAGGTATAACTATGAACATTAACAATTTGATTGTTAAACATATGGATAACCCCCATGAGTTGGAGAAGATGTATAGAAAAGATCCGAAAGCTTTTAAAAAAGCATTCTCACAAGCATGGGACCAAAACCCTGATTCTCAAATTCTAGGTGCTTGGTATGAAAGGTTGCATTTCAAGGAGAAGGTAAATAAAGAAAAAACATCTTTGTTTCAAAAAGGTTTCTTATTCATGGGCCTTTTAGCTATTCTGGCCGGCATAAGCACTAGAATCATTTCCCACTTTGTTGAGCAGGAAGCAATTGCTCCAATTAATTTGGCTTTTGGTGTAATTCCCTTTATTGCTGCTTATTTTGTTTACAATAATAAGCCGAAAAAAAGTATTATTTATTCCCTTATAGCGTTATTCCTAGTTTCCGGGGTGTATCTTAATACGTTGCCAATAAATTATAAAGACAGTACCATACTTGCGTATTTACATCTTCCTATATTTTTATGGGTCTTAGTAGGGCTTGCGTTTACAGGAAATGAATATTCAAAAGGCGGTACAAGATTAGCCTATATAAAATTTAATTTAGAATATTGTCTTCTCTACGGGAGCATGGCAGTGAGCGGAATGATACTAGCAATATTCACCATGCGTTTATTTAGCTTTGTTGACTTAGATATAGGAGAATTCTATTTTAGTAATGTTGTTTTATTTGGAGCAGCGGCTCTCGCTATTGTGGCTGCATACTTAGTATCAATGAATCTTAAGCTTGCTAAAAATATTACACCATACATATCTAAAATTTTTAGTCCTCTCGTCCTGATCACGTTGCTTATCTATCTTATAACGGTAATTTGGGTCGGGAAAAATCCGTTCTTGGATCGCAATTTCCTAATGGCTTTCAACGGAATACTCCTTGGTGTATTGGCTGTTACCATATTTTCTATCGTTGAAAGTGACTCGGACGAGAAAAAGAACATTTCAGATTATATAAATTTTTCCTTAATTGTTCTGGCACTTATTATTGACACTGTTGCATTGTCAGCCATCGTATTTAGACTTTCATCTTACGGGATTACACCTAATAGACTAGCTGTTTTAGGTGTAAACATATTGATCTGGGCAAATCTAATTTGGATTATGTTTTCCTATATGCGTTTCTTGCAAAACAAATCAGGACCGACAGCTATCCAAGATGCCATTACGAAGTATTTGCCAATCTACGGACTTTGGGCAGCTTTCGTTATATTTACGTTTCCTATCATTTTTAATTAGAAAGGATCTGTTAATGTAACGAAAAGTTAATTCTCTATAACATATAAAATTTTTAGAGCCCATCGATTTATAATTGGTAGTATTATGTTTGTAGTTTCGGTAATTTCATTTGTAATGATAAATAAGAAATAAGTGTTGTATGTAATCTTTCCATAATAAAAAACGTCCCAAAATGGGACGTTTTTTATTATGCGTATTGCCGTTTTCTCTTAATAAGCAACAAAACTTGTGACACACAAGCTAGTACCGGTAACTCAATCAACGGTCCAATAACGAGTGCAAGTGCGATAAGAGGCTCGTCTGGAAAAGCTGTCACAGCGATAGCGAGTGCAACAGGTGAGTTTCTTGCTAACGTTGTTAAGCTTAGACTTACTGTATCTTTGTAAGATAAATGCATCATGCGTCCGATAAATTGTCCTAGTAAAAAATTAATGATGAAGAACAATAGAACAGGAACGAGTAATAATAAAACGACATTCATATTTTTCAGTAAATATTTACCTTGTGATGCAAACATCGCTACTATTGCTAAACTTAAAAATACAATTTGAGCAGAGCTGAAAAACGGAATGAGTTTATTCTCGAGAGTTTCAGCTTTTTTCATTTTATTCATAATGAATTTTGTAGCGTGTGCAAGTATAAATGGTAAGACGATTACGATAACAATACTTTCTACTAAAACAGAAACCGCTACAGTTTTCATGACACCAGCAAATAAAAATAAATAAATTGGAAGGAGTAGTACTTGCAAAATTAAATTTACAGGTAAAATTGCAGTAGAAAGTGCTACATTTCCTTTCGCTATTTCAGTAAAGATTAAGTACCAATCTGTGCATGGAGTAACCATTAACATTATAAATCCAACCCAAAGTGCTGGATGATCTGAAAGAAATAGTGCTCCTAATCCCCAAGCGAGTAAAGGGGTCCATAAGAAGTTAATAGTAAGACTTGTTCCAGCAAATTTTAAATTGCGAAATCCGTTTTTTATTTCTTTTAATGGGATGCTGAGGAATAATCCATATAGCATGAAGAATAAGAAGGGAACAATAAACTTGTCTGAATACGTATGTATCATATTAAATTGTCCGAGTACGATGCCGCATGTAACAGCAAAAAGAATAATAAAAGTTTGAATCTTTTCTATAGTGCTCATGAATAAATCCTTTCTATCTATGAATTTTCCTCTCTAAGTTTATTATACAAGTAATAAAGATGTATTTGGTGTTCAATTGTATTTCACTTAATGTTTTTAAGTTGAGATTTTATTTTTTATTAAAAGTTAATTGACTAAAGTTAGTAACTATATTAAAATAACTTATATAAAGTAATTAAATAACAAAAAGTACAATAGTGTAACTTAAGGTATCTATTGGAACTTTTTCTTAGAATAAGAATTTTTATGATGATGAATAATGAATATGAAAAGAAAGATTAGGTGAAGAAAATGGGACTATTTAGCTCATTATTTGGTAAAAAAGAAGAAAATACGACTGTAGAGGGGAATAAAAAAATGTCGAAAGTATTATTTGTAAAAGCAAACGATCGTCCAGCGGAGCAAGCAGTTAGTTCAAAAATGTATGAAACATTTGTAAGTACTTATAAAGAAGCAAATCCAAATACAGAAATTACGGAATTAGATTTATTTGCATTAGATCTTCCTTATTACGGAAATATTGCGATTTCAGGTGGATATAAACGTAGCCAAGGTATGGAGTTAACAGCTGAAGAGGAGAAGGCAGTTGCTACAGTAGATCAATATTTAAATCAGTTTTTAGAAGCTGATAAGGTTGTATTTGCATTCCCATTATGGAACTTTACAGTACCAGCACCATTAATCACATATATTTCATACTTATCTCAAGCTGGAAAAACGTTTAAATATACAGCAAATGGCCCAGAAGGTTTAGTTGGTGGTAAGAAAGTAGTTGTGTTAGGTGCTCGTGGTTCAGATTACTCTTCAGAACAAATGGCTCCTATGGAAATGGCAGTTAATTACGTAACAACTGTACTTGGATTCTGGGGAATTACAAATCCAGAGACAGTTGTAATTGAAGGACACAATCAATATCCAGATCGTTCACAACAAATTGTTGAAGAAGGTCTAGAAAACGTTAAAAAAGTAGCAGCAAAATTTTAATTCATGATAGTAAATGGAAAAACCAACATGGATGACCATGTTGGTTTTTTAGTCTATTTTTCATGTTAAAAAATGTATATTTATAAAATAAAAGAAAAGTTCGAAAATAGTATTGCAAAATATTATATAGCAAACTATAATGAATTCAAGAATAGTTGATACTTAAATTAAATATTCAGAAAATTCAATTAGTTAAAATTGGAAAATGAGATAAGGAAACTTGAATGGGGGTTATATTATGGCGAATAAAGTACCGTTTTCGTTCATAGTAGTTATTGGATTAATGTTATTTGCACTATTTTTTGGAGCGGGAAATTTAATTTTTCCAGCGATGCTTGGTCAATCAGCTGGAGAGAATGTATGGATTGCTAACGCTGGATTTTTAGTAACTGGTGTTGGATTACCATTACTAGGTGTACTAGCATTTGGTTTTTCAGGTAAAGATGATTTGCAGTCGTTAGCTAGTCGTGCTCACCCAGTGTTTGGGATTGTGTTTACGACAGTTTTATACTTAGCGATTGGTCCGTTATTTGCAATACCAAGAACAGGAAATGTTTCTTATGAAATTGGTCTTAAGCCGTTTATGCCAGAAGGAGTAGGTTCTACACCTTTAATTCTTTTCACAATTATATTCTTTAGTATCACTTGTTTTTTTTCGCTAAATCCCGCGAAAATTGTCGATATTGTTGGAAAAATCTTAACGCCAATTAAGTTGACTTTCATCGGTATTTTAGTAATCGTTGCTTTTATACATCCGATTGGAGATATGCAAGCACCAGTGGAAGCTTATACATCACATGCATTCTTTAAAGGATTCCAAGAAGGATACTTAACGATGGATACGCTCGCATCATTCGTATTCGGGATTATCATCATCAATGCTATTAAAGAAAAAGGTGCGAAAACGAAAACACAAATTATGGTCGTTTGTGCAAAAGCGACAATTATTGCAGCATCTATTTTAGCAATTATCTATACAGCACTTTCTTATATGGGTGCTTCAAGTGTTGCAAAGCTTGGACATTTAGAGAACGGCGGAGAAGTATTAGCGAAAGTTTCTAACTACTATTTCGGATCATATGGCGGAGTATTATTAGGATTAATGATTACAGTAGCTTGTTTAACAACTAGTGTGGGACTTGTATCAGCATGTTCTTCATTCTTCCATAAGTTATTCCCAAATGTTCCTTACAAAGCAATTGCAATTACGCTATGTGTATTTAGTGCAATTGTTGCAAACGTAGGATTAACACAATTGATCGCAGTTTCTGTTCCAGTATTAACAGCAATTTATCCACTAGCAATCGTATTGATTTTCTTAACATTCTTCCATTCATTATTTAAAGGAAGAGCTGAAGTTTATCAAGTAAGCTTAATCGTAACATTTATCATCAGCTTATTTGATGGATTAAGTGCAGCTGGAGTTAACATTGAAGTAGTAAGCCAAGTGTTCACTAAATTCCTTCCGATGCAGGAAGTAGGATTAGGCTGGATCTTCCCAGCGATTATCGGTGGATTTATCGGATATGGCATTAGCATTTTAAAAGTGAAAAATCAAGTTCAACCAGCAACTAGAGCGGATAAGAAAATAGGTTAAATAAAAAAAGTTATAGACTTGTTTCTATAGCTTTTTTTGTTACTATTAATAATGAGAAAAAATAAAGTAGTAGGGGAAATAAAATGAAAAAAACAATTGATCATATCGGAATCGCAGTTCGTGATATAGATAGTACGATACGTTTTTATGAACAGGTTCTATCAGGAGAATTAATAGATCGTTACGTAAGTGAAGCTCCTGGTGTGGAAAGCGAAGTAGCCATTCTTGAAGTGGATGGAGATAGAATTGAATTACTTGCACCGACGAATAATACGACATCTCCAATTGCCCGTTTTATTAAACAAAAAGGTAAAGGTGTTCATCACGTTGCGTATCGTGTCGATGATTTAGATGTGGCTCTAGAAGAGTTAAAAGAACAAGGTATTCGGACATTAGAGCATACACTTCGGATTAATAAGCACGGTAGAAGATTAATATATCTTAACCCAGCGGATACAGAAGGAACGATTATCGAGTATTGTGATTATCCGGAAGAGAAATAGAAGAAGGATATTTTTAAAAAGGTGTTACGTTATTACGTAACACCTTTTTATTTATGCATTTCACATTTTCTTCACAAATGATTCACGATAACTTTTCTTCTTTGATAACTTACATAAATATATTTTATGATATAATAACAATCGACTTTAAAAATGTAAGTTGTATCTATAGTGATAGTTACTATTATATTAGAAGTTTAGAGGTGGAAGAGAAATAAGAGTTATACTTTATAGAAGTTTATATTTAATCAGGTTAATATTTCGCCCGAGAATCAAACTTCGGAAGTTAAAGTAATGAAAATAGATCGATGAGGAAGAAAGAAGTGAAATGAGTGTGAAAGTAATGAGAAGATTAGGGACATGGCTATTACTTGTGTGTGTGCTTATCATATTGATACCGCAAAGTACATCTGCTCATGCGTACGTTGTGAAATCAAATCCTACTGAAAATGAAACATGGAAGAAAGCACCATCTGTTGTAAAAATTGAATTCGATGAGGACATACAAGTTTCACATTTTAATACATTGTACGTGAGAGATACATCAGGTAAAAGAGTCGATTTAAAAGATGCTCATATTGATAAAAAAAATAAAAAACTATTAGAAGCCGGATTAAAAGAAAACCTCAAAAATGGTCTCTACTCTATTCAGTGGAAAGCTATTTCAGCTGATGGACATCCAATTCAAGGGGTTATTCCATTCCGTATTGGATTAGCGGAAGCGGAAACAGACGATGTACAAGTGGAAGAGATGGGGTATGTTCCGCAAATCGATATGATTATGGAACGTGGAATTTTATATACAAGTTTCTCACTATTTATAGGAGTGCTATTCTTTAATCTTATTATGTATAAAGGCAATGCAACCTCGGTTCGATCAAGGAGTAAGAACATAATATGGATCTCTTTATTTGGGATATTGATTAGCTTGTTATTCACTCTACCACTGCAAGCGAAAATAAATGCTGATGTTTCATGGCTAGAAGCATTCAATCCTTTACTATTAAAAGAAACATTACAGCTTTCTGTTTTTGGTTATGTATGGATTACTCAAATGGTTCTCATTAGTACGCTTATAATTGTTACGTATTTTGCGGTGAAGCATGAGAAGTTTTCGTCGTTTAAAGTATGGAGTATTCCAATACTATTGTTTATAGGGTTACTTGTTATGAAGGCCTTTAATAGTCACGCATACGGTTTAAAGTTTAAAGACATTGCTGTCGTTATGGATTTTCTACATTTATTAGCAGCTTCATTATGGGTTGGTGGTTTATCATCTATTATTCTTCTTTTACGTAAAGAGGATAACAAGTGGCATATGTATTGGGATATGATTAAGCGTTTTTCACCGTGGGCAACAGGTGCTGTCATCGTGATTTTAATAACAGGCCTTTTTAACAGTACATTTTTTATTCCAACAATCCACTCATTATTTGATACGAAGTATGGATTGGCTTTATTAGCAAAGATACTATTATTTATTTTCATGGGGATATTGGGAATTATTCAATATGTGAAAGGGAGAATAAGAGCGCAGCAAGGATTAGGAGCTACGGTGAAAGTAGAGTTTGTCATTGGAATTATCATTTTCGTAATCGTAGCTTTTATGACAAACGTACAGACACCACCGATGCCTCCTACTGGACCATTTACAGAGAGTAAGCAATTAGATAATGGATATGAACTTACGCTAAATGTAAGTCCGAATAAGGTAGGACAAAATAAATTCCATATTAAACTAAAGGATGAAAAGGGACAGCCTGTTACTGATATGGAACAAATGATATTGACGACTCAATCATTAGATATGAACATGGGAAAAGGTTCATTTAAAGTTTCAGTAGTTTCACCGGGAGAATATGAAGCAGAAGGTATGTATATTAACATGACAGGAAACTGGAATATACATGTTCATGGATTAACAAAATCTCTTGATAGTTTCGATACAGATTTTAAATTTATTGTAGGTGGCAGATAAAATTGTACCAATCATGCTGCTAGCGAGCAGCATGATAAACAGATGTTATAGATGAAAAGGAGTAAATAGAAAATGAAACGTATAAAAAAATTAGGAACAACAATGATCGCAACAATTATTGCAATGGGAATGTTTTCGTTACCTGTTAGTGCGCACGTCACGGTAAAACCAGCAACTTCTGACATTGGTTCTTGGGAGACTTATACGATAAAAGTACCAGTTGAAAAAAATGTAGCAACGACAAAAGTTACACTGAAAATACCGTCTGAAGTGGAGTTCCAACAGTATGAACCAGTGCCAGGATGGAAAGTTGAGGAGCAAAAAGATACAGCCGGAAAAGTTAAAAATGTAGTATGGGAAGCAACAGGAGAAGGGATTTTACCCGGTCAGTTCCAGCGATTTACTTTCGTCGCTAAAAATCCGGATAAAGAACAAAAAATAGCTTGGGATGCATATCAACAATATAAAGACGGAGAAATTGTTGAATGGACAGGCGATGAAAAAGCTGAAAAACCACATTCACTTACTACAATTGCAAAAGGTACGTCATTAACAGGAGAACATGGTGAAGTGTCTAGTGTAGAAAAGAATGAAGGCACTAGTAATATGCAAGTAATAGCAATTGTCTTGTCTATTTTGGCGATTGTATCGTCGGTAAGTGCGTGTGTTTTTGTAGTACGTCGTAAAAAGTAAGACGTAAGAAAGAGCCTACAAACAGTAGGCTCTTTCTTACGTTTATTTCAATTCAACTTGCTGCCTTACAGCAAGTGTTTTCGGTTTCATATTTACAAAACAAATACTCACAACAATAAATAATAGTCCGATGAATAAGCTAATGGTAATAGCCTCATGTAAGAAAATTGAACTTACAATAATAGCGATTAGTGGAATGAGGAATGTATAAGCCCCAACTTTACTTGCTTCACCAGCTCCAACAAGTGTGAAGTATGCAAGCCACCCCATTGCAATAACAAAGAATGAAATAAAGAGAAGTACGCTAACAAATGGCATACTCCAAGCGATACTAGACCAGCTTTCAAACTCTGAACCAAATCCAATTAAGCAAAGGCCACCAATAATAAGCTGAAGTGTTACCATCCAAATGGCATTAACACGGTGACCAGTCTTCTTAATGAATACTGTGCCAAGTGCCCAGCCAATAGCGCATCCTAACGCGAGAAGGATTCCAATAATAGAAATATGTCCAGTTAAACTGCTAGAGCTAATAACACCTACACCAATAAATCCGAGAACAAGCCCGAAAATTTTTAAGCCGTACATTGATTCTTCAAGCCATATCCACGAGAAAATACCGAGTAAGACTGGCTGTAGAAATACAATGGCGGAAAATAACCCAGCAGGCATATATTGAAGGCCGACAGTTTGTAATCCATAAAATATAATGATGTTAAGTAAGGAAGAAATAACGTATAAATGCCACGTTTCTTTTAAATGTAACTCTTTGTATTTCGGTAATGCGAACAGGAGTAAAATGAATCCTCCAATTAAAGTTCGAACGCCTGCAAATAAAACAGGTGGTGTATAATGCAGGGCAAACTTAGATAAAGGCCAATTGATTCCCCACATGAAAACGAGAAAGGTAAGGATTATGGCCGTCTTAGTTCGAGAAAGCTGTGTCACGGTAAGACCTCCTTGTTGTTATTCATTTCACTATGATATGATATCGACTGTAATAAATAAAATGAATCTTTTTTATGAGGAGTATAAGTGATTAGTTATGACCATTACACAACTGCAAGTATTAATAAAAACTGTTGAGTTAGGTAGTTTTACGAAGGCTGCTAGGGTGTTAAATATGACGCAGCCAGCTGTAAGTCATGCCATTTCAAGTATTGAGTCAGAGTTAGGAGTTACGATTCTTATACGTGATAAACGAAAAGGGCTCCTCGTTACGGATGTAGGAAACAGGATTCTTGTACATATTAGAGAGATTTTGAACGGTGTAGAGAAGATTGAACAAGAAGTTGCGATGGAGAAAGGACACGAAGTTGGAACGATTCGAATTGGTAGTTTTCCGAGTGCTTCTGCACATTTCTTACCCAAAATGATAAACCTTTTTAAGGAGAAGTATCCGAACTTAGAAGTAGTTCTTTGTGAAGGAACGATTAAAGAAGTTGAAGATTGGTTAGTATCGAGGGTTATTGATATAGGGATTGTTATTTTGCCTAATAAAGATATGGAGATTGTTCTATTAACGAAGGGGAAAATGGTTGCTATCTTAAGAGAGGATCATCCTCTCTGTAAGAAGGACGCTCTTACAATTTGTGATTTAGAGAATGAACCGATCATATTATGTAAGGGTGGGTATGAACCACCCATTATTGATATGTTTAAACAAGCAAACGTACCACTTCGGGCTGAATATGTAATTTCGACAGTTACTACAGCTTTAAATATGATTCAAGAAGGATTGGGCATTGCAATATTAGCTGAATTATCTTTAACGAATTTACCAAAAAATGTGCAAACGAGAGAATTGGAACCACAAGTATGGAGAGAAATTGCATTAGCTGTTCCTTCATTAAAGGATTCTTCAATCGCTGTGCAGCTATTTATTGAAGAATTTCAATCGCTATTTGCAGAATAAAAAGAGGTGTCTCATATATCATAATGGGACACTTTTTAATTTACTTATAAAAAATCTATGAAAAGGATTGACTTATTTTTCAGTTGTAACTATAATGATTACATCGAGGTGGTGATTACGATGAAAATTAGTAGCCGCTTTTCCATAGCTGTTCATATTTTATCTATTTTGAAAAACAATCCATCTTCACTTTGTACTTCAGACTATATGGCTGAGAGTGTCAATACAAATCCAGTAGTCATTCGTAAAATCATGTCGTACTTGAAACAAGCTGGCTTTGTTTACGTAAATCGTGGACCGGGTGGCGCGGGATTACTAAAGGATTTACATGAAATCACATTGTTAAATGTGTATCATGCAGTGAACGTAGTCGAAGAAGACAAGCTATTTCATATTCACGAGCAACCGAATCCAGATTGTCCAATTGGGGCGAATATTCAAGCGGTGTTAGAAATTATTTTAATTCAAGCACAATCCGCGATGGAAGAAGTTTTGAGAAATATTACGATGGGGCAGTTGTTTGAAACTTTGCAAGAAAAAATGAATGCTTAAATCATATTTATATTTTTTTATCATTAATGTAACTGATTTGATTACAACTATAAAGGAAAGGTGTAAAAGTTATGACTGTAAAAATGAAAGTATACTCAGATTTTATATGTCCGTTTTGTTTTTTAGCAAAAGGTCCATTAGATGAGGTAGCGAAAGAGAAAGATGTAGAGATTGAATGGATGCCATTTGAATTACGTCCAAGTCCATATTCAAAAATAGATCCATGGAATGAACCAGAAAAATTAGGTTCATGGGATGCTTTCATTCTTCCGACAGCGAAGAAGTTAGGAATTGATATGCGCTTGCCACGTGTTTCACCACATCCATATACACATTTAGCTTTCGAAGGATGTCAATTTGCGAAAGAACGTGGACTAGGTAATGAGTATCATCACCGCGTATTCACAGCATTTTTCCAAGAAGAGCAAAACATTGAAGATATTGATGTGTTAACAAAATTAGCGGTAGAAGTAGGACTTCCTGAGGCGGAATTTAAAGATGCTTTAGTAACTCGTAAATATAAAGAAAAGCATCAAGAAGCAATTCAACACGCATATGATGAAGCGAATATTATGGCCGTTCCAACTGTCATGATTGGAGATGAAGTCATTCAAGGGCTTGCTAGTAAAGAAACACTAGAAAGGGTCATTGATAAAGAAATTGAAAAGGATAAAACAAATTCATTTGAAGGTATGCAATGTAATACCGATGGATATTGCTAATTCGCTTGTTATGAAATAACAAAATAAATTATAAAACAAACATTTGGAGGAATTAAAATGTCAGCAACTACAACAAACTTAAAAGAAGCAATCGTGAACCGCCGTTCAATTCGTAAAGTAGCAAAAAACGATGCAATTACGAAAGAAAGAATTGAAGAAGTGTTAAAAACAGCTTTACACGCACCAACATCTTTCAATATGCAAAGTGGTCGTATGGTTGTATTAATGGATGGAGAGCATGAAAAGTTTTGGGATATCGTTAAAGAAACACTAAGAGCCCGTGTACCAGCAGAAAACTTTGAAGCGACTGTAGAAAGACTAAAAGGTTTTCATGCAGGTGTAGGAACAGTTCTATTCTTTGAAGATCAAGCAACTGTAGAAAAAATGCAAGAAAATGCACCATTATATAAAGATCAGTTCCCATTCTGGTCTCATCAAGGAAATGCGATGTTACAACATACTGTGTGGATGCTATTATCTGCTGAAGGAATTGGGGCGTCATTACAACATTACAACCCAATCGTAGATGCTGAAGTGAAAGAAACTTGGAACATTCCGGCAGAGTGGAGCTTAGTAGGTCAAATGCCATTTGGTGAACCAAACGAACAACCAGCAGAAAGAACGTTCTTGCCTACTGAAGATGTAGTGAAATTTTATTAAGAAATACAATATGTAACGAGAAGGAAGCTGTACTTAAAAACAGCTTTCTTTTTTGTAGTGGTGTTAATTTATGCGCATTTAGGGAAGAAATATAAGAAATAATACGGTGAGAAGGGAATTAGAAAAATGAATGATGAGAAAAAATATACAGTGGTAGGTACTGATGTTGAGGAAGTAAAGCGTTTAAATAAAAATTCAGGATTAACGTATAATCAAGTGAAAGAAATGTTAGCAAAGCAAATGCAAAAAAAGAAGTAATTAGATTGAAATCTTTCATTTTTTCATTTAGCATTTTGATTGGAGAGAGTTAAGTAAAAGGTAACTCTCTTTTTTGTATAGCTAAGCATCTTATAGAGTGGAGGAAGCAACATGAAGAAATGGGTAAAGGTAACGCTGTCTATCACTGGAGGCATTGTCTTATTAGCGTGTGCCGGTGGATATTACGTGTATAAAAATTATTTTCCAAAGGAACCTGAGCGTATTGTATATGATAAAGAAAGAGTGCTACAACCGATACATAATCAGCTTAAAGGAATCAATATAGAAAATGTAAAGATAAAAGAAAAAGAAGTCGTAAATGCGACTGTAGATGAGCTTCAAAAAATGATTGATGATGGAAAGTTGTCATATGAAGAATTAACGAGTATTTATCTCTTTAGAATACAAGAACATGATCAAAATGGAATAACATTAAATTCTGTTACAGAGATAAATCCTAATGCGATGGAAGAAGCAAGAAAGTTAGATCAAGAGCGGGGTAGAAACAAAAATTCGAATTTATATGGTATTCCTGTCGTTGTAAAAGATAATGTACAGACGGAAAAAGTGATGCCGACTAGTGCAGGAACTTATGTATTAAAAGATTGGATTGCAGATCAAGACGCAACAATTGTGAAGCAGTTGAAAGAAGAAGGAGCATTTGTTTTAGGAAAAGCGAATATGTCTGAGTGGGCGAACTATTTATCTTTTACAATGCCAAGCGGGTATAGCGGGAAGAAAGGACAAAATTTAAACCCGTACGGTCCGATTACATTCGATACTTCAGGATCAAGTTCAGGATCTGCTACAGTAGTTGCAGCAGATTTTGCGCCGCTTGCAATTGGAACAGAAACGACGGGATCGATTGTTGCACCCGCGGCGCAGCAATCAGTAGTTGGGTTACGTCCATCTTTAGGTATGGTAAGCAGAACAGGAATTATTCCGTTAGCTGAAACTCTTGATACAGCAGGACCTATGGCAAGAACGGTAAAAGATGCAGCAACGTTATTTAATGCAATGATAGGTTATGACGAAAAAGATGTTATGACAGAAAAAATGAAAGATAAAGAAAGAATTGATTATACAAAGGATTTATCGATAGATGGATTAAAAGGGAAAAAGATAGGGCTTCTTTTTTCTGTACACCAACAAGATGAAAATAGAAAAGCAGTAGCAGAAAAAATTAGAAAAGACCTTCAAGATGCAGGTGCGATATTAACTGATAATATCCAGTTAAGTGCTGAGGGTGTAGATAATTTGCAAACATTAGAATATGAGTTCAAGCATAATGTAAACGACTATCTTTCACAGCAAAAGAATGTACCGGTAAAATCGTTAGAAGAGATTATAGCGTTTAATAAAAAGGATAGTAAAGGACGAATAAAATACGGACAAACATTAATTGAAGGGTCTGAAAAATCTGTTATAACGAAAGAAGAGTTTGAAAACGTAGTGCAAACGAGTCAAGAAAATGCAAGAAAAGAGCTAGATAGGTATTTAGTAGAAAAAGGTTTGGATGCTCTAGTTATGATTAATAACGATGAAGTTCTTCTATCAGCTGTAGCTGGTTATCCGGAATTAGCGGTTCCTGCTGGATATGATAAAAATGGAGAACCAATCGGTGTAGTGTTTGTAGGGAAACAGTTTGGTGAAAAAGAGCTTTTCAATATTGGATATGCGTATGAACAGCAGTCTAAAAATAGAAAAGCACCTAAATTGTAAAAGGTTAAACGAAAAAAAGAGCTCAACTGAAGTAAGTAAGCGGGCTAATATAAATAGAATCTAACAATATAAGAATAAAAAAAGGATTCTTCTTAATTAGTAAGAAAGATTGTCTATAGAAGTTCATAAAATGTAATATATTCAATTTCCATCCATTGAAGGGGGAGGTTAAATCTTAATGAATGAAGTGAAAAATTTCTTTCGAAGTAGAGGGTTTCAACGGTTTCTCGTTTTAATAATATTAGCGTTAGTATTATATGGATTAAAAAGTATGATCAACTTAATATTAATTACGTTTATACTGACATTTTTAATGGATCGATTCCAACGTTTTATTTCAAAGAAATTGAAAGTGGACCGGAAAATTGTTATTGCCTGTTTGTATATCATATTAGTTTCCTTTATTGGCACGACATTGTATAAATATTTACCTGTGCTAACGATACAAATTTCACAATTAATTTACCAATTTAAACTATTTTTTCAAAATCCACCTGATAATGAAATCGTTAAATATGCACTTTCGACAATTAATGGGATGGAAGTATCAAAATATATAGAACAAGGTGTAGATGTCATCTATCAATCGATAGCAAATATAGGGAAGGTAAGTTTACAAATATTATTATCTCTAATTTTAAGCTTATTTTTCTTATTAGAAAAAGAGCGTATTATTACATTTACATCTAAGTTTAAAGATAGTAAGTTAAAAATGTTTTATGAGGAAATTGCATATTTTGGTGAAAGATTTGCAAGATCGTTCGGCAAAGTAATTGAAGCACAGTTTTTAATTGCGGTTGTAAATTGTATTCTTACTGTCATTGCATTAATTGTTTTAGGATTTCCGCAGCTTCTTGTATTAGCTGTTATGATTTTTCTACTAGGATTGATTCCTGTTGCAGGTGTGATTATTTCTTTGTTTCCACTTTGTATCATTGCTTACAACGTAGGTGGAGTTATGTACGTAGTATACATACTTGTGTTCATTACAGTCATCCATGCTCTTGAAAGTTATTTTTTAAATCCGAAGTTTATGTCTGCAAAAACAAATTTACCAATCTTTTATACATTTATGATTCTCATCTTCTCAGAGCATTTCCTCGGAATATGGGGGCTTATTATCGGGATACCAATCTTTATCTTTTTATTAGATGTACTTGATATAAATAATGAGGATGCGATTAAAAAATAAGAAATGATAGAAAATCACTAAAAAGTCATAGGAGATAATGAAAATAAAAAGCAATCCAAAATAAATTGGATTGCTTTTTTATTTTCATTAAAGAACCGGAGCCATTGTTTCTTTCAATACTTGAACAGAGTGATCGAATTTTAATTCTTCGTCTTCACTTAATTCAACCTCTAAAATTTCACGAACACCGCCGCGATTTAAAACAGCAGGTACCCCGATATACACATCTTTTTGACCGTATTGACCTTCTAAGTAAGCCGATACAGTTAATACACTATTTTCATCATTTAAAATTGCTTTTGTAACACGTAGAAGCGACATACCGATACCATAGTAAGTTGCACCTTTACGCTCAATAATATGGTAAGCAGCATCACGGACGTTTATGAAAATTTTGTCTAAATCTTCTTGATTATACGTGTTGTCTTTTTCAAGCAGTGTTTGTAGTTTTTGGATACCAACGGAAACATGGCTCCAAACGGGAAGTTCAGTATCGCCGTGTTCTCCGATAATATAAGCGTGAATGTTGTGTGGACCAATATCGAAGTACTCACCTAACATATAGCGGAAACGAGCAGAATCAAGCGTTGTACCAGAACCGATTACACGTTCTTTCGGTAAACCAGATTCTTTCCAAGTTACGTAAGTTAAAATATCTACAGGGTTTGTTGCGATTAAGAAGATGCCATCAAATCCGCTATCCATAATACTGCGAACGATTTGTTTGAAGATTTTGGCATTTTTCTCAACTAAATCTAAACGTGTTTCGCCTGGCTTTTGTGGTAATCCAGCTGTAATAACTACAAGGTCAGCATCTTTACAATCTTCGTAGCTGCCTTTCCATACCCTAGTTGGAGCTGGGGCGAATGGAACAGCATGACTTAAATCCATTGCTTCCCCTTCAGCTTTTGCCTCATTTACATCGACTAAAACAAATTCTTCAGCTACGGCCTGGTTAATCATGCAGTAAGCATAACTACATCCAACTGCTCCTGTTCCTACTAATACAACACGGTTAATACCTTTTTTCATTTCAAAATTCCTCGCAATTTCATTGATTTTATTATGTAAGATAATACGTCTTACTTCTATAGAGTCATATCTAGTTTATTACATTTTATAAAAGATATTCAAGTATTTGAAAATGTATCCGTGTAGTTTCTTGCATGAAACATAGGAAGTAAGTTAACCGAATATAATGCAATAAAATCCTTTATTGAAGGGGAAAAGACCATGATGCAGCCATTAACGATGGAAAGAATGCTTCATATTATTAATGTGGGGCTCGTTAAAACGAAGAATCCAAAGCAGATTATTATTGTTGGTGCAGGAATTTCAGGTTTAGTTGCAGCATCGTTATTGAAAGAAGCAGGGCATAAAGTAACAATTTTAGAAGCGAATAATCGAATAGGCGGAAGAATATATACGATCCGTGAACCGTTTAGCAGAGGTTTATATTTTAATGCAGGACCAATGCGGATTCCTGATACACACAAGTTAACTTTAGCTTACATTCGTAAATTCAAATTGCCGTTAAATCTTTTTATAAATAAAACCGTTTCAGATATTATTTATACGAATAATATTAAAACGAGATTGAGCATATTCGAAAAAAATCCAAGTATACTTAGATATCCTATTTTAGAGAGCGAAAAAAGTAAAACGGCAGAAGAGTTAATGTTAGATGTATTAGAGCCGATTCTAAATTATATTAAGAAAGATCCTAATAAGAATTGGAGTATTGTTGAGAAAAAGTATAAAGCATATTCGCTCGGCACATTTTTAACTGAATATTATTCAGACGGTGCAATAGATATGATCGGTGTACTTCTTGATATGGAAGCGTATATGGGAATGTCTTTAATTGAAGTATTACGAGAAATGGTCTTCTTTACTTCAACGACGAAATATTATGAGATAACGGGCGGGATGGATGCATTACCAAAAGCATTTTTATCGCAGTTAAATGAGAATATATTTATGCGGTATAAGGTTGAAAAAATTATACAAGAAAATAGCAAAGTGATGATGCAAGTAAACCATGAACAAACTATAGAGAGATTCATGGTTACAGGTGATGTTGCAATTGTTACTATCCCATTTTCAGCTTTACGTTTTGTTGAAATTCAGCCTTACAATCTATTTTCTTATTATAAAAGACGAGCAATTCGTGAATTAAATTATATTGCTGCAACGAAAATTGCGATAGAGTTTAAAAGTAGATTTTGGGAGAAAGCGGGACAGTGTGGCGGTAAATCTATTACCGATTTACCGATACGGTTTACATATTATCCGAGTTATGGCATTCAGACACCAGGAGCAGCTACCGTTTTAGCGAGTTATACGTGGGCAGATGAGGCGTTAACATGGGATAGTTTACCGAATAGGGAACGCATTCGTTACGCATTAAAAAATTTAGCAGAAATATACGGTGACATCGTCTATAGTGAGTTTGTCACTGGAACATCTTTTAGCTGGAGTAAAAATCCGTATTCTTGCGGTGCATTTACAGCTTTCGAACCAGGCCAAGAGCTCGAGTTATTTCCGTATATTACACCACCATCTGGAAAAGTACATTTTGCAGGAGAGCATACGACATTAACACATGGATGGATGCAAGGGGCAATTGAGTCTGGAGTAAGAGTTGCATATGAAGTAAATGAACAGTGAATCTCTTATATTTACAAATGGTCATTCTTTTAATAAAATGATAAATATAAATCGTAATTATTACGCTTTGAATACATTTGAAGTAAAGAAATGGATGGTCGGTTGAATGAATAAAGTGGAGATTCATATATTAGGTGGTTTTTTAGGTAGTGGAAAATCAACATTATTACAAAATTTATTGTTAGCAGAGAAAAAGAAGAATAGAAAAGTTGCAGTATTAATGAATGAAATTGGTGAATACTCGGTAGATACAGATATTATTGGAAAAGAGAATGTTTTAAGAGAACTTCTTAAAGGCTGTATTTGTTGTACGTTAAAAGAAGAGCTTGAAATACAATTACATTCGTTATACCAACAAGAAAGACCAGATGTGATTTATATAGAAACGACAGGTGTTGCACATCCAATTGAAGTGTTAGACGCGTGTGTCTCGCCAATTTTAGCTCCTTTTCTGGAAGTGAAATCAATTGTAGTCGTTTTAGATGCAGTAAGGTGGTTAAACCGAAGTATATTAAGTGCAAATGTACAACAGCTATTGCATGAGCAACTGAAATTTGGTAGTCACATTCTTGTTAATAAAGCAGATTTACTAACAGATGAAGATAAGAACACAGTATTTGAAGAAGTAAAGGCAATAAATGATCATGCGAAAATGTATGAGACAAAGTATTGTAATATATCTTTAAAAGATATAGAGAAAGCAGAATTTCCAAATGATGAGGAACATGAGACACTACATGTCAAACAGCATTTACATATACAAACGATGACGTATCAATTTTCGAAACCGATTGATCAAGACAAATTATATGAATGGCTTTCGAATTTACCAGATAGTATTTATCGAGTGAAAGGTTTTGTGAAATTCCATGGAGATAAATACCCTCACCTATTCCAATATTCGTTCGGAGTACCAACTTTATTAGAACAAGACTTCGGTTTCCCGACAAACTTAGTAGTAATAGGAGAAGGACTAGATAAGAAACAATTGGCTGAAGGGTTAGAGAAAGTAGAACTTAACTCTAATTAAGGTGAAAAGACTAACTTAAAAAATAAGTTAGTCTTTTTGTATGGTCATTACTGAAATGAAACAGTATTTTCAATTGGATTGCAGAATATATATTGATTGTATGTCCGTTTCCATTACATAGGAAGGTGATTATATATTTGTGCCGAATGTAGAGGGTACTACAAGAGTTTTCCATTATCTATCGAATTAGTTAGTCATGATTACGGACAGGGGATTTTGGCGTGTTTGATTCTATCAGAAAGTAAAGTATGGGGAGGATCACAATGTCGATGAAAAAACGTAAGTGGCTAAAGACAATGTTTACTGGTTGTGTTTTAGGTTCGTTATTAATAACGGCAGCTTGTTCAGGAAAGAAAACAAGTACAGAGGATGAAAAAACGATTAAGGTAGGAGTCCTTGCTTCTTTAACAGGACCGCTAGAATCGTATGGAAAACAAACAGTGAACGGATTTGAATTAGGGTTAGATTATGCAACTGGTGGAACTGGGAAAGTAGATGGGAAAAAGATTAAGTTTGTTGTAGAAGATACAGAAACGAAAGCGGATGTAGCAGTTAAAAAAGCTACGAAGTTATTAGAAGAAGAGAAAGTTGATTTTTTAGTTGGATCGTCTAGTTCAAGTGATACGTTAGCGGTTTTACCACTGGCCGGGGAATATGAAAAGATTATGGTTGTAGAACCGGCAGTTGCGGATAGTATTACCGGGAAGAACTGGAATAAATATATTTTTAGAACTGGAAGAAGTTCCTCACAAGATGCGATTGCAGGAGCAGCAGCAATTGCGAAAAAAGATGTAAAGATTGCGACATTTGCCCCAGATAACGCTTTTGGTCGTGAAGGGATTGCTGCATTTAAAGCGGGTGCGAAAAAATTAGGTGCGAACATT
Source organism: Bacillus cereus group sp. BfR-BA-01347 (assembly GCF_022663835.1). Classification (NCBI taxonomy): domain Bacteria; kingdom Bacillati; phylum Bacillota; class Bacilli; order Caryophanales; family Bacillaceae; genus Bacillus; species Bacillus cereus group sp. BfR-BA-01347. The sequence goes on from NZ_JAKUGG010000001.1 coordinate 520,447, forward strand.
GTGAATGAGCAATACGCGGATACAAATTCAACAGATTTTACAGCGAATATTCAAAATATCATTAGTTCAAAACCAGATTACTTATTTATCGTTTGGGCAGGGGCAAATTCACCTTGGAAACAGTTGAAAGATATGAATGTGGAAGCGCAAGGTATTAAAATTTCTACAGGTGCGCCAGATATACCAGCATTAAAAACAATGGATGCATTAGTAGGTATGCAAGGTTTTTCTGTATATTATCACACACTTCCAAAAAATAAAGTGAATGATTGGCTAGTTGAAGAGCATAAAAAACGTTTTAATGGTGCAGTGCCAGATTTGTTTACAGCGGGAGGAATGTCAGCAGCAATTTCTATTGTAGAAGCCTTAAAGAAAACAAAAGGTGATACAGATGTAGATACATTGATTAAGAAAATGGAAGGAATGGAATTTGATACACCGAAAGGAAAGATGAAGTTTAGAGAGAAGGACCACCAAGCGATGCAGACGCTGTATTCTGTCACATTGAAAAAGCAAGATGGTGTTGATTATCCGGTGCCAGTATTAGAGCGAGAATTAACGATGAAAGAGACAGAACCACCAGTTCAAAATAAATAGACTGAATTTTCTGTTGTTTTTGTATAAAGAGGGGGGACCCTCTTTATACATATTTCTTTCATACTCACGGCTTTAAAGGGAGGGATTTCGTGACACATTTGCTAGAGACGAAAAATCTTAGCGTATCTTTTGGTGAACATCATGTTATTAAAGATGTAAATTTAACTGTCCAAAAAGGAAAGCTCATTTCTATTATCGGGCCAAATGGTGCGGGGAAGACAACATTATTTAATTTACTAAGTGGACAGATTTCACCCACAACAGGTGAAGTGTATTTTAAAGGGCAAGATATTACAAAACTATCGATTTCAGATCGAACACGCTTAGGAATCGGTCGCTCTTTTCAGCTTACAAACATATTCCCAGAATTAACGGTACTTGAAAATGTCCGTTTAAGTGTTCAATCATTCGTACAAGATTACTATAGTTTTTTCCCGAGTCCAGCAAAATTAAAGCAACAAGTTGGAGAGGCGAGACGTTTCTTAAAAACAGTATTACTTCACGAGAAAGAGAACGTATTAGCGAAAGATTTGGCACATGGAGAGAAAAGAAAGCTAGAACTTGCGATGTTATTGGCTTTAAAAACGGATGTGTTATTACTTGATGAGCCGACGGCAGGTATTTCGGTTGAGGAGGTCCCTGCTATATTACAAGTGATTGAAAATATTAAGAAACATCCAGAGAGCACAATTGTACTTATCGAACACAAAATGGATATGATACTAGGTTTGTCAGATCATCTTATCGTTTTATTTCATGGAGAGTTATTGGCTGAAGGATTGCCAGAAGAAATTATGAAAGATGAGCGTGTACAAAGTGCTTATTTAGGGGGATTATATAGTGGCACTATTACAAGTGAATAATATAGAAACGTATTTAGATCAGTTTCATATTTTGCAAGGAGTATCTCTTGCTGTTGAGAAAGGGACAATTACTGTACTGTTTGGTAGAAACGGGGCAGGGAAAACAACGACATTACGTTCAGTTATGGGGTTTCACCGCATTGCAGATGGTGAAATTTATTATGATAGTGCAAAAGTAAGTGGATTACCTACACATTTAATTTCAAGGAAAGGAATAGGGTATGTACCAGAAAATCAAGGTATTTTTCATGATTTGACAGTAGAAGAAACATTCGCTCTTGCTAGGGGAAAAGGTGAGGAAGTAGAAGGGAAAATAGAGTGGATGCTGGAACTATTTCCGGATTTAAAGCAGTTTTGGAATAAGAAAAGTGGGCTCTTGAGCGGAGGGCAAAAGCAAATGTTGGCTATTTCAAGAGCGTTTATTAATAGTGATGGATTATTACTTATTGATGAACCGAGCAAAGGGCTATCCCCGATAATGGTGGAGAAATTAATGGTAGCTATTTTGAAGATGAAAGAGAAAACAACAGTTTTACTTGTTGAGCAAAATTTTATGATGGCCAGTCAAATTGGCGATTATTTTTACATTATGGATAACGGACGAATTGTTCATAACGGTTTTATGAATGAATTAAAAAAGGATAAGGAAATGTGTCATAAATATTTAGGAATCTCTTAACATGAATCCGAGGTGAAAAGGGTGGATGTGTTAATCAATTTATTTGTAAATGGGATTTCAACAGGGATGCTCATTTTTTTGTTAGCATCAGGTCTTTCACTTATTTTCGGTCTAATGAGTGTTTTAAACTTTGCACACGGTGGTTTATTTGCATGGGGAGCATTTACAGGTGTTTGGTTATTTAATATGACAGGAAGTTATATATTAGCTTTAGTTGGAGCAGTAGCCATGGGAATGTTCCTAGGATTTATTTTAGAAAGGTTTCTTATTAGACCGGTATATGGAAATCATGTTCGACAGCTGCTCGTTACGCTTGGAGGAATGCTCGTTCTTAGTGAGTGTATTAAAATATTTTGGGGGCCAAACCCTATTAGTGCAAAATTACCGTTATGGTTACAAGGAAGTTTTACATTCGGAGGTATTATATTAATTAAATATCGTCTATTTGTTATTTTTATTGGGATAATTATTTACATTGCACTACTACTATTACTCAAAAAGACGAAGATAGGTCTTATGATCCGTGCAGGTGTAATGGATAAAGAAATGGTTCAAGCGCTTGGTATTAATGTAAAAGCGATATTTTCTTTCGTCTTTTTATTAGGAGCAGGGATGGCAGCTTTGGGAGGATTCTTATTAGCACCGTATTCGGGCGTTATTTTCGCCGAGATGGGCATGCAGTATGCAATTTTAGCTTTTATAGTAGTAATTATCGGTGGATTAGGAAGCGTACAAGGTTCAGCTATTGCTTCTTTAATTGTTGGATTAGCTGGTGCTTTTACAGCGTATTTTATACCAGATTTATCACTTGCAATTAATATGTTAATGTTACTATTTTTCTTAATAGTGAAGCCAACTGGACTTGTTGGTGAAAAGGGGTGAAATGGTGAACAGCACATCGGACCGAATTAAAGTATACTTCGGAGTATGTATGCTCATTTGTTTAAGTGTATTTCCGTTCGTAAATGATTCACGGAGCCTGTTAATTTTGTTCACTCAAATCTTCATCTTTGCTATTTTTGCAATGAGTTTTGATGTATTGCTTGGGTATACAGGAATTGTATCGTTCGGTCATTGTATGTTCTTTGGGATAGGAGCATATGGGGTAGCGCTTTTATTTGATCGACAAGGCGTATCAATAACGAACTTTTTAATTGGAATAGTAGCTGCAATTATCATTTCAGCAATCGTTAGTTATATAATTGGTTTACTTTCTTTACGGCTGAAAAGTCATTTTTATGCGATGTTAACACTTGCTATTTCACAGTTGTTTTTCGTCCTTGCTGAAAAATGGCGTGGGCTCACTCACGGAGGGGATGGTTTTACATTTGGTGTACCAGACGTATTCCGTGATCGTTTTACGTTTTATTATGTAACACTTATATGTTTACTTATCATTTTTGTTCTGTTACGTCTTTTCACCAAATCTTCTATTGGAAAAGTATTAAAGGCAATTTCACAAAATGAGCAACGTGTTGAAGCACTAGGATATAAAGTGCTTCATTATAAAATTATTGCTAGCATTGTTGCAGGAGTAGTAGCTGCGATTAGCGGTGGTTTATTTGTTATCACTTTACGCTTTGTTAATACGACTGTATTTTCAATTGAAATGACATTAAATGCATTATTGATGACAATGATTGGAGGCGTCGGAACGTTAATTGGAGCAATTGCAGGAGCTGGAATTATTGAATCTCTGAAATATTATTTATCAGAACTAGCTACAGAGTATCCGATTTTTGAAAGATGGACGATTATTCTTGGTTTATTGTACATTATCGTATTGCTAGTTTTCCCGAAAGGATTAGTTGGCACGGTTAAGGGACTGAAGAATATGAAACGGAATAAGAAGGGGAAAAGTGCAGAAGTGGAGCAAAATGTGTGAAAAATCAATTGTATAGAATATGAAAATCCCTCTTTTAGATTCATAAAGGAGGGATTTTTTATTAACCAAATAGTTCATCAGGGATTTGTTTAAAAGAGTTTTGATTTGTAAAAAAATGAACAGCTAATTTCTCAACTGGAACATCTTCAATTGGTACCAATTTATCATTTTTAATCGGTAAAAAAGCTATTCCTTTTCCATCATCAATAAACTCTTCCATAAGCGAATAAGAATCCAACTGTTGAAGTTGTTGCTGAGATAGATTGTTTTCTTTTAGAAATTGTATTGTCTTATTCCTAAAAGGGCACTTTTTGTCATTGCTAACGAAGAAAATTTCTTTTGAATAATCAATGGTACATTTTTCTTTCGCTTTTAATAAGCCTACAGAAATTGAGGTCGTGAACACTTTTTTAAACGATGCGTCAGGATAACCCTCATAAGTTATGACCATATCAACTTTTTGTTGCTGAAGTAATTTTTGCAAATGACTACTACTTTCTACATATATTTGATAATTTCTGAAGTTTTCTTCAATACGCTTACTTAAATAATTTGTCAAAATAGATTGTGACGTCGCTATTATATAAGAAGAACCACTCGTTTTAATTTCATCTTTTACTTCTTCTAATAGAGTTAATATTTTATTCGTGTAATCTAATAAAATGTCACCAGCAGGTAACAAGGAAACGCCTTTGTTATCTCTATGTAGTAAAGGCGTTTCTAATTCTTGTTCTAATTTTTTGATTCGCTCAGTTACGTTCGGTTGAACATATCCTAACTCTTTAGCAGCTTTACTAATAGAACCCTCACTGGCTACAGTTTTGAATATAATAAGATCATTTATTTCCATGTATCTCAGCCCCTTATGCACTATCATTATAAATGATACCAAACATAATTTATACCTATTTTACGTTAGCCACTTATCGATTTATCATAATGTATATAAGATTGAAAGCGAGTGATAAACATGATTGGAATGCAATATAAGGTCATTCTTCCAAAGGATTATGACATGGAAATTATTAAGAAAAGGGTAAAGGATAATGGCTATAAAACTGATGGTTTCCAAGAACTAAATTTTAAAGCTTATTTAATTACGGAAACGGAGAAAGACGGGAATTTTTATAACTGCTATGCACCTTTATATATTTGGAATGGTCATGAAGGGATGAATAAATTTATCTTTGAAGGGTATTACGATAATATTTTACAATCGTTTGGTTGGCAAAAAATACATATAGGTGTTCCATTAGTTGTTAATCTAAGTGGTGATTTTAAGAATTGTAAGTATGTTGTTGAATACGTGGGGAGTATTTCTCAAAAGAATTCATTGATTGAAACTCAATTTAACATTTTTAATAAGAATGTCCAGAATACAGAAAATTGTAAAGGGAATGTAATAGTGTATAACCCAGATAGGTGGGGATATAGTCAGTTTGAATTTTATGAAGTAAAGCCTGAGACTGAAGAGATAGAGGATATTACAATATATGAGATTTTACACATTTCACAGTAGATGCGGAATTGAAATATAAATAAATTATTTATAAAAAATCCATTTTGATTCAAGTAATAATTTTCAAAATGGACTTTTCTTAATTATCTTATGTATATTCAAAACAAATGACTGCTTTTCTTAATTCTTTATTAAAGAATAAGTAAATACGATCGGCACCATAAGCTTGAAAATAATAACCTGTAACAAATCCAACATATGTAAAGGGATGTCCGTATTCATCTTTTGGTACATATAGAAGATTCGTAAAATCAAAAATTTCGTCTTCGTTATCGCAGTTTTCTAATAATTCTTCACCTTCTTCTGTCATAAAACGAACATCATCTAGGATACCATTTATCATGGGATAATTTAATCCCCAGCCATTTGTTTGTTTTTCAGCAAACTCTCGTTCTAATACTTCTACAGATGTTATTTCTTTTCCAAAGCTAGAATAAGGATAAATTTTTTGATTACGTTGAAAATATTCTTTACGGATTTGATAATTTCTTTCATTACTCTCGTAGGCTTGTTCTATTATGTCAGAATTATTTTGTTCGATTTCGAAATAATTCCAATCCGCTTCAAATTTATATTTTCCATTAATGACATCGAATCCTAATGTATCTACTTTCGTAAAATTTGTGTGAAATGGTTTGGTGAAATCACCCACGCAACCATCATGGATTTCTTTTGCTGACACAATATGTAACCATTCGTCCAATTCCGGTTTAATACATTGTAAGTTTATAGAACAAATGGGTAAAAAGTGCTTTTTATGTTGTTCCAAATCATCATAAAATATGTCTTCATATTCAGGAAATGGTTTTATAAATTGTTTAGAAATATGCATGTTCTGCCCACCTTTATATTAGTACTTTGTTTAATTTTATCATTTTATTTGAATTTTTTCTTATTTAAAATTTTATAATACTCATAGTTATGGGAAGAAAGAGTTCGTAAGTAAGGTGGATATCTTATTGTTAAAATTTTATCATATATCGAACAGTTGAGAGATGATGCGAAGTAAGACTTCATACTTATACATAGCCTTATTACATTCGACACATAGCGACAATATACTGTTCATTTATCTGTTAGTATAATATATAGTTTTTGGGGATTTTTATCATTTTCACATTGGGGGAAGGGAATTTATGTTTAAAAAAATCGCGACAGTCACTTTAGCAGGGACGTTAGCTTTCAGTTTATCGGCATGTGATGAGAAGAAAGAAGTAGCTAAAACTGTATCAAATAATACGAAGGAAGAGCAAAGTAGTGCTAAAAAAGAAAATACGAAGAATGAAGATACAAGAGAATATAATGTTGAAAAAACTACTCAAATTAGAAATCAAAAATTAACAGTCCATAAAGTACAAATAGCACAAGTGGCAGAATATGACAAGCTGGAAAAAGGTAATGAGTTTGTTATTGTTCATGTTACAGTAGAGAATATTGGTAATCAAAAAGTTAGAATTAATCCATTAGATTTTTACCTTGAAAGAGGAGATGGAAGTATCGTGGACCATACATTTTCAACTAGTAATAAAAATATTTTTAAAATTAAAGATGTAGATCCAAACGGTAAGTTAACAGGAGCCATAACATTTGAAGCGAAAAAAGGTGATTCTAATCTTGAATTAATTTATAGACCTGATGTTATGTCTAAAGAGGAAGTAAAAGTAGAACTTAAATGATTTATCCCGTAAGAGCCCGATTGGTGTAAACAAGGGCCTTTTATGCAAACTTATACAACTTTTACATGAAGACGGTATGCTCAAATGAATTTACGGTACGATAAAAGAAAATAATAGATTAGAAGACGATGTGAATTTCAAACATATTGTTTTGAAAACAAAAAATAAATGCATGATAAGGATTGGCGTTGGAGCTTAATCCTTTTTTTTATGGAGGTGTAGAGAATGGCAAGTAGACCTAATACTACACGAGTGATGCCTTTAGTTAAGTACAAGTAAGGTGAGTTATATATAAAATGAAATTATTTCTTGCATTACTATCACTTGAGTGGTAAAGTGATAGTAAGATTAACGCTAGGAAGTGACAAAACATGCGTGATAATACGATAGGATCATTAATATGGTTACGTTTAATACGATTTACGAACCAAAGTAATCAAATGTCAAATGAGTTTTTAAAACGTTTTGATTTAACGACAGCTCAATTTGATGTGCTTTTGCAAATACGTACGTATCAACCACTAACACAAATGGAGTTAGCTGAAAAGGTAACTGTTACACAAGGTGGCATTTCTCGAATGTTAACTCGTCTTGAAAAAGAAGGATATATTGTACGAAAACAAGATTGGAAAACGAAAACAATTAGTCTTACAGAGCAAGGAGAAGCAGCTTTAGAGAGAGCATTGCCAGAGCAACTTGCATTTCAATCATCTTTTTTTGATGATGTATTAAATGAAGAAGAACAGAAAATATTATACGAGCTAATGACGAAAGTTCATAAGCATAGTGAAAAAAAAGAATTACCGAAAGAGTAATTTTTTTTACAACATCAATTGACTAATCAAGTGAAGTTGTAGGCAATAGGAAAATACATTTGACTTACAAACATTTTTAAAAGAGAAACTAATAACACTCCATTAAAGGAGAGAGTAATGATGGAAAAATACCGTATGGATACAAATAAAGGGATGGAGTTTGGATTATATTCAATTGGTGATCACGTTTTAAATCCGCATAACGGAGAGAAAATTAGTGCAGAACAAAGAATTCACGAACTAATTGATACAGCTAAGTTAGCGGATGAAGCTGGACTTGATGTATTTGCTGTCGGTGAAAGTCATCAAACGCATTTTACAACACAAGCTCATACAGTTATTTTAGGAGCTATTGCACAAGCTACGAAAAATATAAAAATTGCAAGTTCAGCAACGATAGTAAGTACATCTGATCCGGTACGAGTATATGAGGATTTTGCTACAATTGACTTAATTTCTAATGGACGTGCAGAAATCGTGGTTGGTCGTGGATCTCGTATTGGGGGATATAGTTTACTTGGTTATGACGTGAATGATTATGAAGAATTATTTGAAGAGAAGATGGATCTTTTATTAAAAATTAATAACGAGGAACATGTAACTTGGAATGGACAGTTCAGAGCACCACTTGCATACGCATCGGTTATTCCAAGAGCGAAAAATAATAATTTACCAATTTGGCGTGCAGTTGGTGGCCCACCAGCTAGTGCGATTAAAGCAGGGCGTGCGGGTGTGCCAATGATGATAACAACACTAGGTGGTCCAGCTATTAACTTTAAAGGATCAGTAGATGCTTATCGTGAGGCTGCTGTACAAAGCGGATTTGATCCAGCTAGTTTACCAGTTGCGACAACGAGTTTATTTTATACGGCAAAAAATTCACAAGATGCACTTAGTGAATATTACCCTCACATTAATGCTGGTATGCTCACACTGCGCGGTGGTGGGTATCCGAAACAGCAATTTACAAATGCAATAGATTACCGTGATGCTTTAATGGTTGGTAGCCCACAACAAATCATTGAGAAAATGCTTTACCAATATGAATTGTTTGGCCAACAACGCTTTATGGCACAAATTGATTTTGGCGGTGTACCATTTGATAAAATTGAGAAAAATATTGAATTAATTGCTACTGAAATTTTACCAGCCGTTAGAAAACATACAGCAAAATAAATAAAAAAACTGAGAGTCTAATCGATTCTCAGTTTTTTTATTTGTTCTGGAAAAATGACAAAAAAATGAACTTTTAGTCGAGGAAGAGGGAAGTTATTTTCTATTTTTGAATAACATTATTTTGAGTTTGAATTTTGAAAATACATTTTTCTCTTGACAAAAAACAAGCATTTATCGAGGGTGGTTTCGAGGACATTTTTTCGGGTGAAAGTCAAGTGTATGAAGAAAAAAACGATTGTTTTATAGATATAAAAGTAAGCCGTATATTGAAAAAATACATTTTGCTAATGAGAAAAATCTGATTCAAAAAAATGACAAAAGACATATTTCAGACAAAATGATGTCAATAATACGTCAAAAATAACCTGAATTTACTATGCAGGTATATTATACAATTCGATTAACGAATAAAACACTACAGAAATAGTGAAAAGGTAAAAAATAGCATTACAATAGTTTGAAAAACTGAAATTTCATATTTTTCGACAATACATACAAAATGTTTTTGTCTTTTCGTATTTCTTAATAATTGAGTTTGATAAGATTGCTCAATTAACTTTTATTATAAAAACTATGAAGGAAGTGATTTTAGTATGGAAACGCTCGAATTGGCACGAATACAGTTCGCATCAACAACGATTTTCCATTACTTTTTTGTTCCGCTGTCAATTGGTTTAGCTTTTATTATTGCGATCATGCAAACGTTGTATGTGGTAAAAGGGCAAGAAGTATATAAGAAGATGGCAAAGTTTTGGACGCAATTATTCCTTATTAACTTTGCAGTAGGTGTAGTAACAGGTATTTTACAAGAATTTCAGTTTGGTATGAACTGGTCAACGTATTCACGTTTTGTAGGTGATGTATTTGGTCCCTCGCTTGCAATTGAAGGATTGCTGGCATTTTTCATTGAGTCTACATTCCTAGGTTTATGGGTATTCGGTGAGGATAAATTACCGAAGCGAATTCACTTAATGTGTATTTGGCTCCTTTCCATTGGAACGATGTTATCAGCATTCTGGATTTTAACTGCAAGTGCATTTATGCAGTCACCTGTCGGGTATGAAATGGCAGCGGATGGTCGTGCGCAAATGAATGATTTCTTAGCCATTATTCAAAACCCACAACTATGGGTACAATTCCCGCATACAATTACAGCGGCAATTGCAACAGGTGCATTCTTTATTGCTGGTGTAAGTGCATGGAAAATTACAAAAGGACAAGAAACTGTAGTATTTAAAAAATCTTTCCGAATTTCTATCATTGTTGGAACAATTACAACGGCGCTTGTATTATTCTTCGGTCATGCACAAGCGCAACAATTAATTAAGACACATCCAATGAAGATGGCGGCAGCTGAAGCGCTATGGAATACAAGTGAGGATCCAGCACCATTTACAGTATTTTCGAAAATTGATACAGAGAAGAAAGAAAATTCGTTTGAAATTCAAATCCCTTATATGCTAAGTCTATTATCGTATGATAAGTTTAGCGGTCAAGTTGAAGGGATGAATCAAATTCAAAAACAATATGAAGAAAAATATGGTCCTGGAGATTATATTCCTCCAGTGCATACAATGTTTTGGAGTTTTAGAGCGATGGTAATGAGTGGAACATTCATGCTTCTTCTAGGAGCTTACGGATGGTTCTTATCAAGAAAAGATCGTTTAGCTGAAAAAACGTGGTATTTAAAATTAATGGTGTATGCAATTTCTCTTCCATTCATCGGTAATACAGTAGGGTGGATTATGACTGAAATGGGTCGTCAACCTTGGGTTGTATTTGGTGTAATGAAAACAGAAGATGCTGTATCACCAAATGTAACATTCGGTGAAGTATTATTCTCACTTATTTCATTCACATCAATGTATTTAATTATGGGTGGAATTTGTGTGTACTTATTTGTTCGTACCATTAAGGGCCACAAGAATAAGAAAACGAAAAAGGATTATCAAAGCCATGATCCATTTGATAAGGAGGAAGAGTATGTTATCTCTTAATGAGTTATGGTTTTTAGTTATTGCAATCTTATTTATTGGATTCTTCGTACTGGAAGGTTTCGACTTTGGGGTAGGAATGGTTTCGAGGTTTTTAGGAAAGAATGATTTTGAAAAACGAGTTTACTTAAATACAATAGGACCGTTCTGGCACGCGAATGAAGTATGGCTTGTTTGTGCTGGCGGAGCGATGTTTGCGGCATTTCCGCACTGGTATGCAACTTTATTTAGTGGTTTTTATATTCCGTTTGTATTTATGCTCCTTGCTTTAATTTTAAGAGGTGTTTCCTTTAAATTTCGTGCGAAAATAGATAATCATAAATGGAAGAGTGCGTGGGATTGGGGGATGTTTATTGGAAGTATGTTACCTCCTATCCTTTGGGGAGTTGCGATTGCAAACTTTATGGTAGGTGTACCTATTGATGAGAGTAAAAATGTTGTAGGTGGATTCCTGCAATTACTTCATCCATTTGCGTTACTTGGGGGAGTAATGTTTCTCCTACTATGTATTGTTCACGGATTACAATTTCTTACGATACGTACAACTGGTAAATTGAGAGAACGTGCACGAATTGCTGCAATAAAAATTGCACCATTTTCATTAATTACACTTCTTGTTTTTGCTGGTGTGGGGTTATGGAAAACCGACATTTTCACTGCTCATGGAACAGAATGGATTATGGTACCAATCGGAGCTTTTGTAGCACTATTAGTGTCCACTTTATTAAATAAAAGAAGAAGAGATGGTTGGGCTTTCTTTATGACGAGTTTAACAATCATTTTACTAAGTGCGAGTGTATTTATCGGTATGTTCCCACGTGTTATGATTAGCTCTTTAGGAGCAATGAATGATTTGACAATTTACAACGCAGCATCAGGAGCTTATGCATTAAAACTTATGACTTACTTTGCGATTGCTATTTTGCCTTTCGTTATCGGAAGTCAAATATGGAGTTATTATGTATTTAGACAACCTGTTAAGTCAGACAACGATTTGGAGTACTAATGAAAAGAAAAAGAGGACTTCCGTCTTATCCCGGTAGCCGTATTTTATATGTAGCGTTAACGATTATTAGTATTTTAGAAGCTTTTAGTATTATTGCGCAAACAATCTTTTTAGCACGAGCTATTACGTTTTTATTTCATGGAGAGACAGTACAAACAATATTAAGTGAAATTGTTTATTTTGGTATCGCGTTTGCAGCGCGACACATAGTAGTTCGAACATCACAAATATTAGTGGAACGTTTTGCTGAAAAAACAGGGTCGTTACTAAGAAAACAACTAATAGAGGCATATTTCACATTAGGTCCAAGGTATGTTCAAACTGTCGGAACTGGTCATCTGGTTACCTTATCAATTGAAGGGATTGAGAAATTTAAAACATATATTGAATTAACGATTCCTAAAATGATTAGAAGTAGCATCGTTCCAGGTCTAATTGTACTATACGTTTTTACGCTAGATATTGAGTCTGGAATCATTTTAGTTGTAACGATTCCTATCGTGATCATATTTATGATTCTTCTCGGATTAGCAGCGCAAAAAATGGCAGATAGTCAGTACGAGATATATCGTGTACTTTCGAACCATTTTGTAGATACGTTAAAAGGTTTAGAAACATTAAAGTATTTAGGGAAAAGTGAACAGCACGAAGGAAAGATTGAAAAAGTAAGTAAAAGGTATAGAAAAGCAACGATGCGTACTTTGCGAGTTGCTTTTCTTTCTTCTTTTGCATTAGATTTCTTTACGAGTTTATCAATCGCGTTTGTGGCAGTTGGATTAGGGATACGTTTAATAGATGGAACGATTATACTATTACCAGCCCTAACAATTTTGATTTTAGCTCCGGAATATTTTCTGCCGATTAAACAAGTGGGAGCAAATTATCATGCAACATTAGATGGACAAATTGCGATGGAGCAAATAGAAGAGATTTTGCAACAACAAAAAAGAATACAAAAGAAAGATTTAAATGAAGATATAGTATGGAATGCCTCTAGTAGCTTGAAATTACAAGACATCAAAGTTAATAATACTGAATCTGAAAAGGCTATATTAGAAGGAATTAATTTTACTTGGGAAGGTAACGGTGCTATTGGTGTTATTGGTGAAAGTGGTGCAGGCAAATCGACGTTAATCGACGTATTAGCAGGTTTTTTATCTCCTTCGAGTGGAAAGATGTTAGTAAATGGTGTAGAAGTTGATGGATCTACTCGTGAAGATTGGCAAAAAAATATCGCTTATATTCCGCAGCAACCTTATATTTTTCCGCTTTCATTAAAGGATAACATTCGTTTTTATGAAACAAATGCAACAGATGAAGAAGTTGAAAGAGTTATTAATGAAGTCGGCCTTCGTTCACTCGTTACATCACTTCCAAATGGGATGCACGAAAGAATTGGGGAAGGTGGACGTATGCTAAGTGGCGGACAAGAACAGCGTGTTGCTATGGCGCGTGCACTTTTAAGTAAAAAACCAATCATTTTATTAGATGAGCCTACGGCACATCTTGATATTGAAACCGAATTTGAAATAAAGCAAGCGATGTTACGTCTATTTAATGGAAAGTTAGTATTTTTAGCAACCCACCGTCTACATTGGATGAAACAAATGGACCATATCCTTATTTTAAATAAAGGGGAAATGAAAGAAAGTGGGACGTATGAAGAACTTTTAGAGAATGAGACATTACATTTTCATAGGGAAGAGAGGGGAGAGAAATGAGTAACTGGGTTAAACCTTATATAAAACAAAATAAAGGTAGAATGACTTTAACTATTTTCCTTGGTCTTCTTGGAGTTAGTTCAGGAGCGATGTTACTTTTTATTTCAGGTTATTTAATCTCAAAATCTGCCCTTAGACCAGAAAATGTAATGGCTGTATATGTTCCTATTGTTGCAACAAGAGCGTTTAGTATAGGGCAAGCTGTATTTCATTATATAGAGCGCTTAGTCGGACATGATGTCGTACTACGTATATTAGAAAAAATGAGAACGAGGCTATATAGAATAGTAGAACCACAGGCGTTATTTTTCCGTTCTCGATTTCAAACGGGTGATATGTTAGGAGTGTTATCCGAAGATATAGAGCATTTGCAAAACCTATATTTACGTACAATATTTCCTAGCATATTAGCGCTAGTTGTTTATAGTATCTTTGTACTTGTTATCGGTGCATTTGATTTTGTTTTTGCACTTATTGTAGGTTGTATGTTAGCTATTATCGTTTTTCTTCTTCCGTTTGTATCATTACTTTTGATGAAGAAACATCATGTTACTTTAAAGCAAGGCAGAAGTCGTTTGTATCAACAACTGACGGATGCTGTTTTTGGATTATCTGATTGGCAGGCAAGTGGTCGTAAAGGTGAATTTATTAATGAGTATGTAAAACAAAATGATCAGTTGTTAAAAATCGAAAAGAGAGTGAAACGCTGGTATCATATTCGGGACAGTATCATTCAATTAGTAGTAGGTATTGTAGTTATTTCGATGATTATATGGACTGGAAATGAAGCGGCAAGTGAACAAATTGCTCCTACAGTTATCGCAGCTTTCGTATTAATGACTTTATCTGTAACGAACGCGCTTCTTCCTATTGCAGATGCCATCGATCGAATACCGTCGTATGTAGAATCTACCCATCGTCTTAATGGCGTAGAAAGTGATAGTGTTTTACATGATGAAACGGATTTGCATGGAGAGAAAGATTATATTGAACCAAAACATGTAGATATTGAACTGAATCACGTATCGTATAGTTATCCAGATAGTAATGAGATTGTATTAAAAGATGTATCATTACAAATAAAAGCAGGGAAGAAAATTGCTATTTTAGGGAGAAGTGGGACAGGGAAATCTACTTTACTAAAATTGTTAACAGGGGCGTTAAGCCCAGTAAATGGCCAAGTTGTACTAAATGGTGAACGAGCTAATACGAATCTTTTATCTAAATATATTTCTGTATTAAATCAAAAGCCGCATTTGTTTGATACGACAATTGGAAATAATGTACGAATTGGCAAACCAGAGGCGACGGATGAAGAGATATGGAAAGCTTTAGAGAAAGCACAATTAGCTTCACATGTTACTTCTCTTCCAGACGGATTACAAACAAAAATGCATGAAATGGGAAAGCGGTTTTCTGGTGGGGAAAGACAAAGGGTTGCTTTTGCTAGAACTCTTATGCAAGAAACACCAATTATTGTACTTGATGAACCGACTATCGGTTTAGATCCAAAAACAGAATTGTCTTTAATTGAAACAATGTTTTCTGCAACGGAAGAAAAGACGGTTATTTGGATTACGCACCATCTTGTAGGAATAGAACATGTAGACGAAGTTATATTCCTTGATCGAGGCCAAATTGTCATGCAAGGTAGTCATAAACAACTTCTGAAAGAAAATGAAAAGTATCGTAAACTTTATGAGTTAGATAAAGGAATATGATTTGAATAAGCAATAATTGTAAAAATAGCTACACCTAATGGTGGAGCTATTTTTTTTGTTAGATTGCAGGTGTATATGATTGTTACGAATTAAAAATGAATTTCATATTATACATATAATGGAGGGGATGTACATGAAGGAACAATATAAAATCATTGTTTTAAGTGATGAATTATCAGGGGATAGGATTCGAAATACGTTAGACAAAAATAAATGTAAAACAATAGTTCATGTTGTGGACGTTTCAGATGTTGTTCGTATAGAAAGTTCTTTTCAATATATAGTCATTTGGAGAGGGGACGCAGAAAAACTTACAAATGATTTGATAAATAGGGGCGTGCAAAGTTCAAAAATTATTAATTTAACAAAATACATGTATGAATGGAAGGATAAATTAATTTCTATCTATCAAATAAATCCGGATCTTATGTCTTTATACATTTCTATGAAAAAAGCAAAGAGTGATCCGACGTATGAATTGTTTGCTACCGGTTTGTCTTATCCACATTGTGGCATAAGTACGGAGCTTCTCTCAAAAAAGTCAATAAAATTAACACTTCCATCGCAAGATCTATACTATGATTATTTAATAGCGTCACAACTTTTATCAAACAATCATTCATTTCAATATTGTTTAATAGGAATAGCCTATTTTTCGTTTTACTTTGATATGTCGTTATCATCTGAATCATATAGAATTCACAAAGTATATTATCCATTGTTTCAAGATGGTCATCATACTGTAGTTCACTCTCCTCTACCCACTGATGGATTCTCACATCTAAATACTCCGAAACCACTTCTTTCTATTTTTAATTTGCATTTTGAATATATTTTATTAGACGAACTAAAAGATGAATCATTGATACTGCCTTGGATAAATGCTGAATGGAATACTACTTCTCTTCATATTCCTTTTGAAGAACACGGGAAAATAAGAGCAGCTTCACATGCTAAATTGGTGTATCCTCATACTTTAGTTGAAAATAAAATAATTTTAAAAAAATATTTAGAATTACTGTTAAAAAATGATATAAAGCCATTAATTGTTGTATTCCCTGTTACTTCACATTATTTTAATTGTAGTAGTAAGAAATTAAAAGAAGATTTTTATAAAGTTATAAATGATTTTCAAACTCAATATTCTTTTCAAATTATAGATCTATTTGATTCGCCATTATTTTATGATGATGATTTTTATGATAGTGATCATATGAATAAAAAAGGTGCAAATAAAATGTCCGCATTATTAAATATGTTTATTGAGGAACGAAAAGTATGATAATTTGTTTCATGTTTGCATAAAAGTATATAGGCTCCATACAGTTAAAGTAATGTGATTTTTGTGTCGCGTATATAAATAATATGCGAAGAGGTGAGAGAGTTAAAATGAGAACTCGTATTGAAAGAACTGAAGAGGTGGTAGAGCAACTTCCGTTGGTAAGTGTGTTAATTCCTACGTATAATCGTCCTCGTTACTTTGAAAAGGCGTTATGTAGTGTATTAGAACAAACATACCCTAATATAGAAATTATAGTTGGAGATGATAGCACGAATGATGAAACAGAAAAAGTGTTACAAAAATACTTATGTGACCATTCAAATATTATTTATATAAAGAATAAGTCAACTCTTGGACAATTTGAAAATGCGTTAATGTTATTTAATGAAGCGAACGGTGAGTATATAAATTTTTTAATGGATGATGATGTATTACATGTAAATAAAATTGAAAAGATGATGAAGTATTTTTTCAATGATTTAGATAATGAAATTAAGCTTGTAACATCTCATCGTCAAGTAATTGATGATAAAGGGAAAGAACTGCGACATATTTATTCAACTGTCCGTTTATTTGAGGAAGATACGATTATAGAGGGAACAGAATTAGGAAATAAGGTAATTGTGGATCAAAAAAATTATATCGGAGAACCGACAACAGTTTTATTTCGTAAAAATGATTTACAAGAACCGTTTGGGATTTTTGATAAGAGGAGGTATCTATGTAACGTAGATATAGCTTCATGGTTATCTTTATTAAGTAAAGGAAAAGCAGTATATATAGCAGAGACACTTAGTTACTTTCGATTACATCCAGATCAACAGTTAAATGAATCTAATAAAATGATGGATGGATTAGAAGATTTTTCACATAGTATTCTAGCAGGAGAAAAATATGGTTTCTTATCCACCGAAAAAGAGTTAGACAAAGCGATGACTAATTTTCTAGATTACGCAAGAAGGATAGTTCCATCATCGATATTATATACATTAGACTATTATCAAAAAATTAAAGAAAAGAAAATAAACATAGAAAAGAAAAAACAACATATAAATAATAATTCGCCTTTACCGAAAGTAAGCATACTTATTCCTGCGTACAATAGACCTTATTACTTGGAATTGGCACTCAACAGCGCTCTAAATCAAACATATGAGAATATTGAAATTGTTATTTCTGACGACAGTACAAATAATGAAGTCAATGCTATGATTCAACCGTATTTACGTGAATATGAGTGTATTACATATGTTAAAAATGAAACGCCGTTAGTTGCCGAAAACTTTAATAAGTGTGTAGAACTTGCGAATGGGGACTATATAAACTTTTTATTAGATGATGATTTATTTCATCATGAAAAGATCGAGAAAATGATGAAATACTTTTTGACGTTAGAAAATATTTCATTTGTGACGTCATATCGTGAACTGATTGATGGGGATGGAGAGGTATTACCACCTTCAACATTAAATATGAAAATCGCGAAAGAAACTACACTTTTTGAAGGAAAAGAATTAGGAAATTATATGTTAAAAAACTTGAAAAATGTAGTTGGTGAGCCGACAACAGTTTTGTTTAATCGGGATTTGTTTGACGGGAAGTTTGGATATTTTAAAGGAAAGGCTTATTCTGCTATTAATGACATCGCAACTTGGCTAGATATGATGAGGAAAGGAAAAGTAGTTTATATACAAGAACCTCTTAGTTATTTTAGACAACATAGTGGACAAAATCAAAAACAAATGCATTTTATTTTAATGACAATTGAAGAGTGGATTGAATTGATTATTGATGCGTATAATAGTGGATTTTTAAGTTCTGAAAGAGATTATAAAGAGAGTTTATCTTATTGTTTAGAAAATGCGGGATTTATAGTTAAGGATGCAGTAAGAAATGGGGAGCTAGATCAAATTTATAATGAAAAGATAAAAAAAGGGTTAAACAAGTTAGTTGCTCATATATTCGAGAAAGAATGTTGTTATTGTCAATATTGCAATCAACAATTTGAAAAATTTTCCCCTTGGCCAGCACATTATGATTTTCCGAAATATAAATTTGAGATGTGGAATAAAGATACAGGTATATGTCCAATTTGTAGTTCGATGGATCGTGAAAGATTGTATCGGGTGTACATTGAAACGGAAACGGACTTGTTAAGTAGAAACTATACTATGCTTCATATTGCACCTGAAGCGAAATTAAGAGATTGGTTTAACGAGTATAAAAATATTACGTATGTATGTGGTGACTTAGAACTGAAGGATCCATTAATGAAGGAAATTGATGTTACAAGAATTACATATGATAGTAATACTTTTGATGTAATATTATGTAGCCATGTGTTAGAACACGTTCCTGCTGATGATAAAGCAATGCGAGAGTTATATAGGGTTCTAAAGCCAGGTGGATGGGGAATTATTCAAGTACCAATCGTAATGAATGTGGATTCTATTATAGAGAATGAATTAATTGTAACTCCACAATTAAGGAAATTAGCTTTTGGTCAAGAAGATCATGTGAGAATTTATAATCAATCAGGATTTATTCAACGATTAATGAATGCAGGATTTAAGGTAGAATTATATAACATAGCGGAAAAACAAGGAATGAAAAGCGCTAGGAAATTTGGATTATCTGAAACAGATATGCTCTATATTGTCCGAAAATGATAGGAAGGAATAGATAGATATGGAGAATATTCCTTTTTTACGTGCTTCAACTGTACCTGTAAGTGAGTATTTGGACGAATTGAAGGAAATTGATACATCTCACATATATACGAATTATGGACCTATAAATCAACGTTTTGAGGAAACAATTATGTCGTCATTTTTTCAAAAAAGGGGAGCTGTTACAACAGTAGCAAACGCAACGTTAGGGTTAATGGCGGCTATTCAACTAAAGAAAAGAAGAAAGGGAAAGTATGCTCTCATGCCTAGCTTTACATTCCCTGCGACTGCCTTAGCCGCTATTTGGTGTGGATTGGAACCTTACTTTATTGATATTTCAATAGATGATTGGTATATGGATAAAACCGTACTTTTGCATAAGATAGAAGAATTAAAAGAAGAGGTTGCGATTGTTGTCCCGTACGCCACTTTTGGATCATGGATGAACTTAGAAGAATATGAAGAATTAGAGAAGAAGGGGATTCCGGTTGTCGTAGATGCGGCGCCGGGATTTGGTTTAATGAATGGAGGAATGCATTACGGTCAAGATTTTAGTGGAATGATCGTATATAGCTTTCATGCAACAAAACCGTTCGGAATTGGTGAAGGAGGGCTCATATATAGTAAAAACGAAGAAGATATACAACGTATTAAAAGAATGGGGAATTTCGGATTTGATAAAAATCGTGAATGTACGATGATGGGGTTTAATTGTAAAATGTCTGAATACGCAGCAGCTATTGGGATTGCGACTATAAAAAAGTGGGATCAAAAATTAAAAGAACGCACCCTTATTTCTGAATGGTATAAACAGTTGTTACAAAATACTGGGTTAATGAAAAAAGGGTGGAAAGTCCAAAAGACAGAAGCAGTTATTCACCAATTTATGCCTATCATTTGTCCAGAAGAAGTTCGCAACATACAAGTAATAGAAGAACTGAAAAAACAGAAAATAGAAGCTAGATTATACTTTTCACCATCTTGCCACCAACAAGTTCTTTTTAGAAACTATAAGTCTACAGATTTAACAAAAACGAATAAAATAGCAAAACGAATCGTAAGTTTACCTTTATGGGAAGGAATGACGGAAGAAATAGTAGAACAAATTGTAAGCTGTTTAGGGCAGAAGGTGGTTTGGGCAGATGAATAGTTTTTATAGCCAAGAAGAACTAAAGAAAATTGGATTTTTATCTGTTGGGAAAAATGTATTGGTTAGTAAAAAAGCAAGTATATATAATCCGAGTGCTATATCAGTAGGTAATCATGTAAGAATTGATGATTTTTGCATTTTAAGTGGTAAGATCACAATTGGAAGTTATTCGCACATATCAGCGTATACAGCGTTATATGGAGGGGAAGTTGGGATTGAAATGCATGATTTTGCAAATATCTCAGCTAAAACAATCGTATATGCAGTACTTGATGATTTCAGTGGAAATACATTAATGGGGCCAACCGTCCCAAATCAATATAGGAATGTGAAAGCAGAAAAAGTTATTTTAAAAAAACATGTGATTATTGGTGCTAATTCTATTATTTTTCCAAATGTAACTGTAGGAGAAGGTACGGCAGTCGGCGCGATGAGTATGGTAAAAGAGAGTTTAGATGATTGGTATATTTATGCTGGAGTTCCCGTAAGAAAAGTAAAGCCTCGTCAAAAAAAGATGCTAGAGTTAGAAATTGATTTTTTAAAAAGCATTCATTCTTAACAAAAAAGAATGAATGCTTTTTATTTTTATCCCGCTATTTGCCGAGCAGTAAAACCCCATCTCAAAATTGAGTGAAAGGAATGAAGTTAGGTTGGGGCCTTGTTGCCAGTAAAAAACGATTGGTGAGGGCTAATTAAAGTTTCACTTTATGATGGAGCAGAGAGTATCTTAACTTATTATGTTTTAAATTTTGCTGACCAAGGCAATACTGAGCCATAGTGAATGTAAAGTTGGAGGGCGAGCGTATATGTTTGATGAGGATGGGATTGTTTTAATTATGGAACCAGCTGATGAAAGAAACTTGAGGAGATTTATTTTTTCAGTGCCAAAGTCAGTGTATGAAAAGAAAGGGCTTACATTACACTATGGAACAGCTATAGGACAAGGATATATGGATATAATTGAAGATATTATAAGCGTACATATAGAAATAGATGTTGTAACGATAATAGGGCATGTAAGAGGATAAATAGCTATTTGAAAAAGGTTATAAACAATTTAGCTAGAAGTTATGTATAGAGAAAATTACAGACAATGATAAAGACGAAGGGAGTCTAAAATGAAAATAAAATCAATTTTATTAGTATTTATAGTTTCAATTGGTTTAATGGGATGTTCAATAGTGGAAGAAGGAAAGAACTCCATAGATTATGCTCAAAAGGCGACAGACTATGTAAATAAAATAAGTGCATTTGCAAATGATGCACCAGCATTAGCAGAAAAGGCCGTCAATGATAGTGAGGCTCGAAAAGAATTAGAAACGAAGCTTAGTGAAATTAAACAAGATATACCCGCATTCAATGAATTAACGCCACCTGATGTAGCAAAGGATCTTCATCAACAAATCGTCGGATATAACGAAAAGTTAAATACGTTAATTGATACGGCGATGACAAAGATAGAAGAAGGGAAAGTGGATGTAGAGCAATTTAAAAACTCTGAGCTTATGCAGACGGTAGATCAAGTTCGAGATTTGAAAGATAAAGTGCAAAATTTAGGTCAATAGTAAAAAGCTCCGTTTGTGATAAACGGAGCTTTTTACTATTGGATACAATAAACGATTACACCAACGATAATAATCATGTTGCCGATGAGTTTACGTTTCGTTATTTTTTCTCCTAGGAAATACCAACCAAAAATTAATATGATGATATAACTTAAGGATTCTAATGCTGATGCTTGTTTTAATGCCATGCCCTTCATGGCGATAACATTTAATCCGGCGTTAATTACAAATAAAGAGTAGCCGATAATAACATAAGGATTCACATATTCTTTTATTCTAGAATCGTATTGTTGCAAAGTAGCTTTTTTTAATAATATTTGTGAGTAATTAGCTAAAATTATCCCGAAAATAAATAATAACATATAACTATTCATCTTTTGTCACCACCACAATTCCGACGATAATAATAGCTGCACCAAGTAGATGATTCCACTGAATCGTATCTCCAAATAGAAATACTGACCAAAGCATTGACCACAGTATAATAATCCCGCGATGTGAATATGCTTTTGAAATTTCGAAATGTTTAATTACTTGTTGCCATAAAATTGCATATCCGAATAAAAGTATAACTAATCCGAAATAAGCAACAAAAAATGAGATGGAAGCAATGGGGAATTTAGCTGCCCATTTCATGTAAACCATAATGATAGAATATATCAAAAAAGCTACATGTAAAAATACGTAATTTTTAATAGTTGGTTTCATTTATTCACTCTCTTTTACATATAAATATATATTTATATCTATCTTTTCCTAATAATAGATATTGGAACGTATTTTGTTTAATCTTTCACATTCCAAAGTATATAGTATCATGGCTTTTATTGTAAGACAATAGAAGCCATGCATTCATTTTTTCCAAGGTTCTACAATATGTATCGTTTTATTTGTTGCATCCAACTCTACTTGAACACCGATAGGCATGGTAATCATTGGATGTGTATGACAACAATCGAAGTCAGCTAGAAAAGGAATTCTTTGATTTTGAAGTACTTCTAATAGTATTTCAAAAGGTTTTCGATTTGTACCACAATCATCAAATTGCTCATGTTTTCCAAGAATGATACCTGAAATTTTATCGAATACACCGTTAATTTTAAGTAATGAAAAGCTTCTTTCAATAGTAGCTGCATCTTTTGAACTGTCCTCAATAAAGAGAATGTCACCTTCTTGAATATGTGGCATATAGGGGCTACCCCAAATTCCTTGTATCGTGTTTAAATTCCCGCCAATAATACGCCCGGTAGCTTTTCCATCAATTACTGAAATCCAATCGTTTGGTCGAAGTTCTTTCTCCTTTGTCTTTTCTTCCCAATTAATAAATTCATCTGACCAAAATAATGGTTGTTTTATATGATAAGGAAGAGAATGATCATGTAGTAAAGTTTCAGCGAAATATTTGTATGTGCAATCAACAAAAGGTTCAAATTCGCCAAAGGAAGGGACGAGAGATGGTCCATAAAATGTAGGGATTCCTGTTTTGGCGTAAATTGCTAGTAATAAAGCAGTTGCATCTGAATACCCAATCATTATTTTAGGGTTTTTTAGAAAAGCATCATAATCAATATAAGGTAATATTGAATTTGAATTCATCCCACCAATTGTTGACATAATACAAGAAATATTAGGATTTCTTATTAAGACATTTAGCTCCTCAGCACGCTCTTGTATACTACCAGAACGATAAAAATCATATCGACCTGTTAATGAACCTTCTAATATATGAAACCCTTTCTGTTGTAAGTAAGATTTTGCTCGTTCAAATCTCTTTGGTGAAGTGTAGGTTACTGGTGAAGAAGGGGAGTAGATCCCAATTGTGTCTCCGTATTTTAATGATTTTGGAAGTAGCATTTGTATGAATCCCTTCTATTAAATAGTTTATCTCGCTATTTGACGGGTAGCCCGATTGGGGGGCTGATTAAAGTTTCGCTTTATTTACGAGATTTTATTATTGAATATTCTTACGTTTCAACATTGTAAGTTTAACATAAATAAATTAAAATAATCATTGCTGTATATGAATAAATATACCTTTTACCTTGACTATATAAAGGAATTGTTGTTAAGGTTAAATGTGAGTGTATAAAAGGTTTGCTAAAGGAGTTTTGAAATGAATCGGTTAAAATGGGGAAGGATGACAGTCCTATTAGTCATTATTTTAGGGATATGTTGGTTCTTATTCCAAGGAAATCAAAAAAGCGTAGCGAATATAGAAGGACAACCTTTGCAAGTGGCAGAACTACCTAAAGCAGGATTTACTGAAAAAGTAGTCCCGCCAAAGTACATCCCACCAGAAATTAACGCAAAAGCAGCTATGATTATCGATGCGAGTGATGGAGATATTATTTATCAATATAATGAAAATGAAGCTTTTGCACCGGCTAGTATGTCTAAGATGATGACAGCGTATCTTCTACTAGAGAGTATACATAACGGGAAAGTTCGCTGGGAAGATCCAGTGAAAATGAGTGCGAAGGCGGCACAAACAGAGGGAGCGAGAATCCCAGTACAAGTTAATGACACATTAACTGTTAAAGATTTATATCATGCATTAATGATTGAGTCAGCTAATAATTCAGCTGTGGCTTTAGCAGAACATATGGCAAAATCGGAGAAAGATTTCGTTCAGCTTATGGATGCAAAAGCGAAACAGTTAAAAATGTCGGAACATGCTAAATTTGCAAATGCGTCTGGATTACAAGAGCCAGATGGAAGTGAAACAAAAATGACGGCTGCTGATGTAGCGCAATTGGCGTATCATCTTATAAAAGATTATCCGGAAATATTAGAAGTGACTCACTTACGCCAAAGTCAGCTAGCATTTAATAATATTAATGTTATAAGCACAAACGACATGTTAAATAGAAATAATAAAAGTTTATATATAGAAGGAATGGACGGACTAAAGACTGGATTTACAGATAGTGCAGGATACTGTTTTACTGGGACTGCAAAGCAAGGTGATAATCGAATTATCACAGTGGTCATGGGGACATCAAATAAAACAAAACGTTTTACAGAGACAAATAAGTTAATGTCGTATGCATTTGGATTAGTTAATTAAGTAAGTAAAATACGAATCTAAATCGCTACATAAGTAAGACTGTTTGTTGTTACTAATTTTAGATAACAACAAACAGTCTTTTTTTTTTTATTTTAAAAAGGAAAAAGCTTCTAAATATAAGTGTTATTATTTGAGTTTGTTTGTTGCTGTGATATTATAAAGTTATAAGCTTATTAATAATAAGTTTGAGGGGCGTAATATGATATATACATATGAAATAGCCTCAATTGAAAATTGGAGGGAATTATGATGGCAAAAGATTTTTACTCAGCAATTGAAGACAGAAGATCTATTTATGCAATTAGTAAAGAGCAAGTAGTTTCTGATGAGAAAATTCAAGAAGTGATTTATCATGCTGTAAAACATACACCTTCAGCTTTTAATTCTCAAAGTGCTCGCGTTGTTGTTTTATTAGGAGAACAACACGATAAATTATGGGATATTACGAAAGAAACGTTACGAAAAATTGTACCTGAAAATAACTTTGCACCTACTGAAGAAAAAATGAATGCATTTAAAAGTGGTTATGGAACGGTTTTATATTTTGAAGACAGTGAAGTAGTGGAAAGCCTTCAAGCTAACTTTGCATTATATAAAGATAATTTCCCAACTTGGTCTCAGCAATCATCAGGAATGTTACAATTTGCAATTTGGACAGCCTTAGAAATTGAAGGGTTTGGTGCTACGTTACAGCATTACAATCCGCTAATTGATGAAGAAGTGAGAAAAGAGTGGGATGTTCCAGAGAATTGGAAACTTATTGCACAAATGCCATTTGGTAAACCGGTAGTACAGGCTGGTGAAAAAGAATTCCAACCGCTAGAGGACCGTGTGAAAATTTATAAATAATTTGAAAAAAGGTGAACAGGAATATAACCTGTTCACCTTTTTTTATACGTAATAAGGGTTTTTTTGTCCGGCATTTTTCATCTGATTTTTTAATTCATTTTTACGTGTTTCAATAGCTGATACTTTTTGTAATGTTATCATTGAAACGAATTGAATAAAAGCATAGTATAGCTCTATGTTTTTTTGTATTGGATCATCTATTATATTTCTCACAAATATGCCTCCTCTTTTTATTCCAATAAAACTCCGTATTAATGGGCAGCCCGAGTGGTGAGGGTTAATAATTAGCGGAGGATGTATAAAACCCTTACTGATTAAAGTTTCATTTTATAAGGGAATGAAACTTTAATCAATTCGCTAAAATTCTTTTTTATTAAGATATGTATATAATACTATAAAAATCCTATAAATTCCATTATGGGAAAAAGAGAACAGTTGATATAGTGTGTGTTTTCTTTAAAGGAGAAATGGCTTTTTTGAAATAAATCTTACAATTCGTCAAATTATTTCAAAAATGTAGATAGTATAGAAATTTAGTTTTCTAAAAATATTATACTATTGATAAATAGAGTGATTTTTGTCATGATGAAAGTATACTTCATGTAAGGAGCTTTATAAGGAAATACATACTTGAGTTTGTATTAGGTTAATAGAATTTTTTATAGAAGATAGAAAAGGGATGTTTTATATTGAGATATTAAATGAAATGTCGAATTTTCATGCGATATATGAGAAATTTGAAAAAATCATTGCAAAAACACTGTGTTTAATGATAAAGTTCACATGAAGTTCACACGGATTTCACTTCGTTCATTTAAAATGAACTCTGTGTGAAAAATAAAACTCTTGCTAAAAAATGGAACTGGATGAATATTTTACTTTGATAATATTGTAAAGTATTAAAGTTTTAAGTTTTTTTTAAGAGGATAGTAGGGAAAGGAAGTAAAGACAACTTATGAAAAAAGTAATTGCAGGTTTAGCAGCAGCTTCTGTAGCTGGCGTTGCAGTTCCAGGAATGGATTCTGCTCATGCACAAGTTTCAAATGAAGCGCTAAAAGAAATTAATGGACAAACTCAAACTCAAACTCAAACGACTGTAACTGAAACAAAAACTGTAGAAACAACTTCTGAATTAAAATACACAGTAACTGCTGATGTATTAAATGTTCGTTCAGGTGCTGGTACAGGACATAACGTTATTTCTAAAGTGAAATCAGGTCAAGTGCTACAAGTAGTTGGACAAGAAAACGGTTGGTTCAAAGTAAACGTAAATGGTCAAACAGGTTATGTAAGTGGTGACTTCGTAACGACTGGTGGCAAAACAGGAACGACTGTTCAACAAGGAACAGGTACTTACACAGTAAACGTTTCTTCACTTAACGTACGTACAGGCCCAAGTACATCTCATACAGTATTAGGTTCTGTAAACAAAGGTAAAACAGTACAAGTTGTAGGTGAAGTACAAGATTGGTTTAAAATCAACTTCAATGGTGGAACTGGATACGTAAGCAAAGACTTCGTAACAAAAGGTGGTTCTGCTGTATCTAACGAAACACAACAACCAACTACAAACAACAATACTACAACAGTTCAAACTGGTGGTTCTTATGTTGTTAACACTGGTGCTTTAAAAGTACGTACAGGCCCAGCTACATACAACGCTGTAATCGGTGGAGTAACAAATGGTAAAGTATTAAACGTTACTGGCGCTGAAAATGGTTGGTACAAAATTAACCATAACGGCCGCACAGGTTATGTAAGTGCAGACTTCGTTAAGTTTGTAAAAGGCGGAGTAAACAACGTTACAAATAACGTTCAACAACCAACAACAGGTGGAGATACATCTTCAATCGCTGGATTCGCTAGATCATTAAATGGTTCGCCATACAGACCTTCTGGTACAACACCTGATGGTTTTGACTGCAGTGGATTTATTCACTATGTATTAAATCAAACGGGTCATAAAGGCGCTCGTCAAACAGTTGCTGGATATTGGAGTTCTAAAACAAAGACTAACAATCCACAACCAGGTGATTTAGTATACTTCCAAAACACTTATAAACCAGGACCTTCTCACATGGGTGTTTACTTAGGAAACGGACAGTTCATTAGTGCTGAAACAACTGATACTGGCGTACGTATTAGTTCAGTAAGCAACTCTTACTGGAGCAAGCACCTTTTAGGTTACACAAAAGCATACTAAGAAAAAGTAGTTTTATATACTTTTTGTATAGAGAAAAGGCTTTCCAAGGAAACTTGGGAAGCCTTTTTATAGTTGAATGAATTGGAAGTTTAATAGTTTTTATTTTAACTTTCCATTTAAAAATCGATCATATAAGTCATGGAAATAGTTAGGACGAAATAGGTTCGCTGCATGTCCCGCTAAAGGTATTTCCTTATATAGAACGTTAGGCAAAATAGATTTCAAATCAAATAGACAAGATTTATAGAGATGATCATGCTCTCCCATTACCCATAGTATAGGGTGAGGAAGTGATTTTAATTTGGATTTTAAATCGAATTCTAATCGATGTCGTAATGACTGGGCAATTATGGATGAATGTAATTGTAATCCGAAACGGTAGTAAATATTTCTTGAAATGACTGCGAACGGATTTGCTTTTAGTATACCACTTGGAAAAATAGTATTTGCGTATTGAGAGAGCCATTTAGAGTATTCATCTCCTCGCTTCTCCCAAAAATTTTGAAATACATTATATAAACGAGAAGGGTTATTGTAATGTCCTCCAATATGACAAATACTTAATACTTTTTCTGGATGCATTTGCGCAAAAATTGTAGAGATGTAACAGCCGTAACTTAGCGCACAAATATGAGCTTTTTTAATACCTTCTTGTTCGTATAAGTTTAATAATTGATCTACGAGGCGCTGTAATGAAAAGTCGATTGCTTCACCTTTATCATCACCGTGACCTAATAAGTCATAAGTTATAATGTTGTAGGAGGCGGAAAATCGTTTTTGCTCCTTTTTGAAGGCGCGACGATTGCCAACTAATCCATGAATAAAAATAATTGTTTCCTTTTCAGAATGTATATTTGTTTGCAAAAAGGATACTCCTTTCACTAACTGGAGATTTATATGGTGTTTTAAATTATTTATCTATAATTTACATAGAATAATATTAAGTACCAGGTAATAATATCAGATGTTTATATCTGTTGTAAAGATGAGTTTTTATGTATATTTTGTAAAAATAGAAAAAGTGTGTTTACATTCAGTTTACATTTGTATCGTATTCTAATTTTAGAAAGAACAGTTTGGTTTAACACGAGGAGATGAACAGGAATGGAAGTTAGAAATGAAATGAAGAAAAAAGGGAGTTGGAGGCAGTTTTTACGCCTTATTCAAGATACAAATCCTCCGAAAGGAATTTTAGTTTTTGCGTTATTAATGAGTTTGCTTTCTACGGGAGCGAGTTTATTTATTCCTATGCTTACAAAAGGGTTAGTAGATAATTTTTCGCTTTCTTCAATTAGTGCAGGACAAATTGTTGGATTAGTTGCTTTCTTTGTAATGCAAACTATTGCGGCAGGGTTGTCTATATATTTACTAAATTATATTGGGCAGAAGATTGTAGCGGGACTAAGAGAACGTTTGTGGAAAAAGGTACTTATCTTGCCGGTATCTTATTACGATCAAAATAGAACAGGTGATACAATTAGCCGTATGACGAATGATACAGGTGTAGTGAAAACGTTAATTTCTGAGCATTTGTCAAACTTATTAACAGGTGGTATTTCAATTGTTGGATCGTTAATTGTATTATTTGTTTTAGATTGGAAAATGACTGCGTTACTTTTAACGGTTATTCCGTTGTCTGTGTTAATTTTAGTTCCACTTGGACGAAAAATGTATAAGATTTCAAAAGCGCTTCAAGATGAAACGGCATCTTTTACAAGTGTGTTAACGCAAGTGTTATCAGAAATTCGTTTAGTGAAATCTTCAAATACAGAAAAGAGAGAATATGAAACGGGTAATACAGGTATACAAAAGTTATTACAATTTGGTTTGAAAGAAGGAAAAGTGCAAGCATTAATTTCGCCAGTTATGTCGTTTGTTTTAATGGCACTACTTGTTATTATCGTAGGATATGGCGGGATGCGAGTTTCTAGCGGTGCATTAACAACTGGTGAACTTGTAGCGTTTATTTTGTATTTAGTTCAAATTGTAATGCCGATGAGTCAATTATCTATGTTCTTTACACAATTCCAAAAGGCAATTGGTGCGACGGAAAGAATTAGTACGATTTTAGAATATGAAGTAGAAGATCATGAAACTGGTGTGAAAGTGACAAATGCTAAGCAACCGATCGTTCTTGAAAATGTACATTTTGAGTATAACGAAGAAGAGCAAGTTTTAAAAAATATTGATTTCACAATTGAATCTGGAAAAGTGACAGCGATTGTAGGACCAAGTGGTAGTGGGAAAACAACGTTATTCTCATTATTGGAACGTTTTTATGAGCCAACCAGTGGTGCCATTAAATTAGGAAAAGAATCAGTTACGAGTTATTCATTACAGTCATGGCGACGTCAAATCGGTTACGTATCACAAGATAGTCCGTTAATTGATGGAACGATTCGTGATAATATTTGTTATGGCGTTGAGGGCGAAGTAACGGATGAAGAAATTGAAAAAGTAGCAGCAATGGCATATGTTGATGCATTTATTTATGACTTACCAAACGGTTATGTAACAGAAGTTGGAGAACGTGGTGTGAAGCTTTCTGGGGGACAAAGACAGCGAATTGCCATTGCCCGAGCGTTACTTCGAAATCCGCAAATTCTTATGTTAGATGAGGCGACTTCAAGCTTAGATAGTAAATCTGAATCTGTCGTTCAAAAAGCGTTAAATAACTTAATGAAAGGCAGAACAACGTTAGTTATTGCGCATAGACTTTCTACTGTTGTAGATGCAGATAAAATTATCTTTATTGAAAAAGGCAATCTTACAGGAAGCGGTACACATGATGAATTATTACGTACACATGACATGTATCGTGAGTTTGCAACGCAGCAATTGAAAATTAAAGAGGGTGCATTATAAAATGAATCATCAGTGAGATTTTACTCCACTGATGATTCATTTTTAAACAATATATTAGATGCTAAGTAGAAAGGAAATGGTTCCTTTGATACCTAAAATTTTAATAGTAGACGACGATCCACACATTAGAGAACTCGTTTCTGTATTTTTAGAACGAGAAGGTTTTCAAACATATGAGGCAATTGATGGAGTAGATGCACTTCAGAAAATGGATGACGTAAAAGTTGATATGGTTATTCTTGATATCATGATGCCAAATATGGATGGGTTTGATGTATGTTTTGAATTAAGAAAATACTATGATATCCCGGTTCTGATGCTAACGGCCAAAGGGGAAACATCACAAAAAGTAAAAGGATTTCACCTTGGGACAGATGATTATCTTGTAAAACCATTTGACCCTATAGAACTAGTAGTGAGGGTAAAGGCATTATTGAAACGTTACCAAATTACAGTTTCCCAATCGATTCAAGTTGGAAATGTATTATTAAATCGTAAAACATTCGAAGTTACATCTGGAGAACAAACGGTTACGTTACCGTTAAAAGAATTTGAGCTGCTCTTTACTTTAGGGTCTAAATCGGGAAGAACTTGTTCGAGAGAGCAATTAATTGAAGAAATATGGGGATATGATTTTGAAGGGAATGAACGTACACTAGACGTTCATATTAATCGGTTACGTGAGAAGTTTCAAGAAGAGCAGTCGAAATTTAGTATTAAAACAATAAGAGGATTAGGGTATCGCTTAGAGGTAAGTAAATGAGAAAAAGAAAACGATTGAGTAAGTTGAAGATGCTGAAAGTATTTGGAGCGGTATTAGCGCTCTTTTCTTTTCTTACTATCATTTGGTCTATCGCATTTTATGTAGCAACTAGTATATTGAATGTTTTTGACGTAAACGTATCGCCGTTTGTTACCTTTCTAATTAGTGATATGGTCGGTTTTGTATTTATTATTTTTATTTGGACATTGATTGGAATATTAATGAGACCAAAACGAGAGGCGATGATTTGGACTATTATTGAACCGATACAAAAAATTGCAAAAGGAGACTTCTCCGTAAAAATAAGAAATGAAGAAAAGTATGATGGTGAAATTGGCGTGCTCGTAAAAAGTATAAATGATATGACAGATGAACTGAATACGATGGAGAAAATGAGACAAGAGTTTGTATCGAATGTTTCTCATGAAATACAGTCACCATTAACTTCTATAAAAGGATTTGCTAGAGCACTACAAGACGATAATCTTTCTGAGGAAAAAAGAAAGCATTATCTTACCATTATTGAAACTGAAACAACGAGATTATCTAAACTAAGTCAAAACTTATTGAAGCTAACTCTTTTAGAATCAGATGAGTATACACCAGAAAGAGTGAGCTATCGATTAGATCAACAATTAAAGCAAATTGTGTTAAATAGTGAACCACTCTGGGCTGAAAAAGAAATTGAGTTAGAACTAGATTTAGAAAAAGTACATGTTATTGCTGACCAAGAAAGTATGAGTCAAGTGTGGATTAATTTAATTCATAATAGTATTAAATTTACTCCAAGCGGTGGTACAATTACTATTCAGTTAAAGGAACATGAGACAGTAGTGGAAGTGCTTATCCGTGATTCAGGAATTGGTATATCAGAAGAACAGAAACAACATATTTTTGAGCGTTTTTATAAAGCGGATTCTTCACGAAATCGTGCCTATGGAGGAAGTGGCTTAGGTTTAGCTATTGTAAAGAAAGTACTCGACCTTCATCAAGGAGAGATAAAAGTGGAGAGTGAGGAAGGAAAAGGTACTGAATTTATTGTACGTATTCCTAATTATGAAGAAAAATAGTGTAGTGATAAAGAACCATTTTTTATTTCATACGCAGACACTCTTTTATGAGGAGGGTGTCTTTATTTTGCATGAATAATGATAAATACGTGCAATGAATGCATAGTAATTTTCTATAGTTACCTATAAGTAACCTACGCACATGAAAGTGCATCATTGCCTTTTTACATAAACATAGATACAATTTTAATATAATACATAACTGAAATGATTAAGGAGTGTTATACTTGGCAGAATTATTACAAGGAAAAAATGCTTTAATTACAGGAGCAGGTAGAGGGATTGGTCGCGCTGTAGCGATTGCATTAGCGAAAGAAGGCGTAAATGTAGGACTTTTAGCTCGCTCAGAAGAAAACTTAAAAGCTGTAGCGAAAGAAGTAGAAGCAGAAGGCGTAAAAGCTGTTATTGCAACTGCAGATGTTTCTTCATACGAAGAAGTAACAACTGCGATTGAAACGTTAAAAAATGGTTTAGGATCTATTGATATTTTAATTAATAACGCTGGTATTTCTAAATTCGGTAAGTTTTTAGAACTAGACGTTGCTGATTGGGAAAAAATCATTCAAGTAAACTTAATGGGTGTATACTATGCAACTCGTGCAGCTTTACCGAGCATGATTGAACAACAATCTGGTGATATCATTAACATTTCATCTACAGCAGGACAAAAAGGTGCACCTGTAACAAGTGCATATAGTGCTTCTAAATTTGGTGTCCTTGGCTTAACAGAATCGTTAGCGATGGAAGTTCGCAAACATAACATTCGTGTAACAGCTTTAACTCCAAGTACAGTAGCAACTGATATGGCTGTAGATTTAGGATTAACTGATGGAAACCCTGATAAAGTAATGCAAGCGGAAGATATTGCAGAATTTATCGTAGCGCAGCTGAAATTAAATAAACGTACATTTATTAAATCTGCTGGACTTTGGTCTACTAATCCATAGGAATTAAATTTAACTTTAAAAGAAGGGATATCTATTCTGTAAGGGGTAGGTGTCCCTTCTTTATTTTTTGTATTCGAGACAGAATTTTCTGTATAATTAAAAGTGAATGGTAGAAAGCATTGGTAAATTGAAAGGAATGGCAGTTGTAAAAGAGTGATGTAAGGAGGGAAAAGGGATGAAAAAGAAGTTTCAAAAATTATAACATGTATCGTGTATAACGAGATTAGCTCGTGGACCTCCAGTATACATAGCATTATATTGTATATTAAAAAATTGGAGGCTATAAATAGATGAGAACTGAAAAAGAAATGCTAGACGTAATTATAAATATAGCAAAAGAGGATGAAAGAATTCGAGCAGTTATCATGAATGGATCGCGTGTAAATCCAAATGTGAAAAGAGATTGTTTTCAAGACTATGATATTATGTATGTTGTAAATGATATACAATCTTTTACGTCTAATCATAATTGGATTCATAGATTTGGAGAAATAATGATTGTACAAATGCCAGAAGAAATGTCGTTAGTTCCACCAGATGAAGACGGGAAGTTTCCATATTTAATGCAGTTCATGGATGGGAATCGGATTGATTTAACGCTAGTTCCAGTTGAGTTAATACAAAAGTTCGTTGGACAAGATAGTTTAAGTAAACTGCTTCTTGATAAAGATAATTGTCTGGAAGAATTCCCGTCAGCAAGCGATAAAGATTACTTAGTAAAAAAGCCTACAGAAAAAGAGTTTTTAGATTGCTGTAATGAATTTTGGTGGTGTAGTACGAATATCGCAAAAGGGTTATGGAGAGAGGAGCTTTCTTATGCAAAAGGAATGCTTGAAGGACCAGTGCGAGATATGTTCATCGTAATGCTAGAATGGTATATTGGTATGAAAACAGACTTTACAGTTAATACAGGGAAGTTTGGAAAGCATTTTGAGCAATATATTGAAGAAGATATGTGGGAGCAATTTAAAAGAACATTTTCTAATGCAGAATATGAAAACATATGGGATTCATTCTTTGTCATGGGTGATTTATTTAGGGAAGTGGCGAACGAAATTGCTAACACGTATGAATATCAATATCCGCAAGATGATGATGATAAAGTGACGAACTATTTAAAACATGTGAAAGCTTTGCCAAAAGATAGTACATCGATTTATTAATAATAGTAAGCAGTAAGACTGTCCTAATTAAGGACAGTCTTATTTTTGTTTATGAATAACAATTTCTCTAACAAAGTGCAGATGAATCACATATGAAAATTTAGGGAGGTTTTTTATCATGTATTATTTTTATTCGACAGAAATGTTTGCTCCATATCAATGGGGACTAGAACGAGATGTTTCGTATGCTTATATGCCATATAACTCATTTTATTATGGAGACTATATAAGCGCATTGCCATACGCATATATCCCTCAAAGCTATGAAGTACAAATGAAAGCAGATGATCGTGGATCGTGGACACCATTTACATGGGTTGAAAAATATGCGTACGCATTTTCAGGACCGTATAATAAAGCGGAAGTAGCTCTTACATTTGATGATGGACCAGATTCAGAATTCACGCCAAAAATATTAGATAAGTTAAAACAACATAATGTAAAAGCTACTTTTTTCTTACTTGGTGAAAACGCAGAAAAATTTCCGAACGTAGTAAAGCGTATTGCGAATGAAGGGCATGTAATTGGTAATCATACGTATAGTCATCCGAACTTAGCGAAAGTAAATGAGGATGAGTACCGTAATCAAATTATAAAAACGGAAGAAATATTAAATCGTTTAGCTGGTTATGCACCGAAGTTTATACGTCCGCCATACGGTGAAATACTTGAAAATCAATTAAAATGGGCCACAGAGCAAAATTTTATGATTGTACAGTGGAGTGTTGATACGGTTGATTGGAAAGGTGTGAGTGCTGATACGATTACAAATAATGTGTTAGGGAATTCATTTCCTGGAAGTGTCATCCTCCAACATTCAACACCAGGTGGGCATTTACAAGGATCTGTAGATGCACTAGACAAAATCATTCCGCAGTTAAAAACGAAAGGGGCACGTTTTGTAACACTTCCAAGTATGTTCCAGACATCAAAAGAAAGAAAGTAAATGTGTTATAAATTGGGAAAATAAGGTTTGTGTCGTATAATGAAAGTGTAAGTTAGGGGGGATATAATTGATTTATGCACTAGTAAACATAGGAATAAGCATATTGATTAGTATTATTTTTATACTTGCGGCAATTATTCTTCAAAAAAATCCACCGACCGATATTAATGCGGCATATGGTTATCGTACGAAACGATCTATGAAAAATAAGGAATTATGGGGTGCGGGTAACAGGTATAGTGCAGAAGTGATGAAGCAAAATGGATTCATCATGATGTTAATTGGAAGTGTTA
Source organism: Bacillus cereus group sp. BfR-BA-01347 (assembly GCF_022663835.1). Lineage (NCBI taxonomy): Bacteria > Bacillati > Bacillota > Bacilli > Caryophanales > Bacillaceae > Bacillus > Bacillus cereus group sp. BfR-BA-01347. Next base: position 556,931 of record NZ_JAKUGG010000001.1, read on the forward strand.
TTAGTATACTGTTTAGATATCCACATACAATAATAGCGATTATGGTGGTTATGCTGTTATTAATTATTCGTTTATTTATACAAGTAGAGAATAAATTAAAGATACTTGAACAATAATAAAAAAAAGGACTCTACGCAATATTATGCTAAGAGTCCTATTTTATTTATAAACTATTATTTTTTAATAATTCTTTTCCTTTCTCTATAACAAATTCATAGTATGCAAGATCATACGGGTAAATATCTTCAAATGTTATTGTAATTGGTTTATTGTTTAAAACAGAAATAGCTGTAAAAGATGAAATTTCTCCATTTAATAGTTGTAGAAAAGAAGTTGCATGTACTTTCATCACATCGTCTACTTCTTCACCTGGTGCGAATGGAAGTGGATTGATGACATTGTGGAAATACATATGACAAAACTCGCGATCCGTAAGATTTGAAATTTCATAATCTATTTTAAAAATGCCCTTGTATGCTAAATCAGTCGTTTGGAAAGAAAGCCCTAATTCCTCTTCAATTTCACGAAGACCACCACTTTGTACATCTTCATCATGCATAATATGTCCGGCTGAAGTAATATCCCAAATGTTTGGAGCTTCTTTTTTATTTTTAGAGCGTAATTGGAAATATAAGAATATATCTTTAGCATCTTTTTCTACAAACCAACAATGAAATGTTTCGTGCCAATCACCGTCACGATGCACTTCATCGCGTAATTTCTTCCCAAGTGTATTTCTTTCAGAATCAAATATTGTTAACCACTCTGTCATTTTAATTCCCCTTTCTGCAAATTTTATTATACAATATTCGTATTGAATTTTGGGAAAATAAAGAAAAAGGGGAGATTATAAGTGGAGATAGAGCGTATGGAAATAAAATCGATTATTTCAACAGAGGAAGAGTTACGGAAAATATTGGGGAAACCAAGTGAGCGAGCATTGAAAAAAGTTATTTCATCATTAGACCACCATTGTGTAGATTTCCTTTCTAAATCTCCTTTTCTAGTATTATCTACTGCAAATAAGTTGGGGGAGTGTGACGCCTCGCCGAGAGGAGACGCACCTGGATTTGTATACGTACTCAATAATAATAAAATTATCATTCCAGAAAGACCAGGAAATCGTCGTATAGACTCCATTTTGAATATTATTTCAAATCCACGTGTAGGACTAATCTTTTTTATTCCAGGTCTTGGGGAGACACTCAGAATAAATGGCCGAGCGTATATTACAAACGACGAAGAAATTTTGAAAGAAATGCAGGCGAATGGACGTAATCCGTTGCTTGGAATTGTTGTTGAAATAGAAGAGTGTTACATTCATTGTGCAAAAGCGTTTATTCGTTCTAAGATGTGGGATCCAGAATCTTGGTTACATAAAAAAGAGTTACCTTCAGCAGCAAAAATGTTGTTAGAGCATGCGAAAGTGAATGCTTCAGAAGAAGATGTTGCACGTTCTTTAGTAGAAAGTTATACAAAAAGATTGTATTGAAAATTTTATTGATATAATTTTGTAAGGTGAGTATGTACGGGTTTTAGAATGGGAATTTATCCCGCATTAACGGGCAGTAACATCCCTACCTCAAAATTCAGCGAAAGCAAAGAAGTTAGGTGGGGATCAACTGCCGGTAAAAGCCCGATTGGTGAAGGCTAATAATCAGTGGGGATGAACAAAATCCCCACTGATTAAAGTTTCACTTTATATATGAACCGTTGATTTATAAACTGGAGAAATGACAAAATAGGTAAATTGAGTGGCAGTTGCATAATGCTATTGTGAAATATAATAAAAAATTATTTTGAAAATAGTTAGTAAAAATAGGCTTGCTTTTTAAAAATTTGATAACTATAATAAATTAACAAATAGACATGAACGAAAAAGTAATGATAAGGACACGAAATCATTTTTACGGTTTACAGAGAGGGAAGCCAAGGGTGTGAGCTTCCTAACACGAGAAATGATTTTACCACCTTTGAACTTCAATAGTGAACGAGTAATCTAGTAATTATTGGCGGTATCAGCCGTTATCTGAACTTGAGCAATCTAGGAGGAAATACGTCTAGATTGGAACAAGGGTGGAACCACGAAAACACATTCGTCCCTTTCCTAGGGATGAGTGTGTTTTTTTATGGTATAAGAGATTGAAAATTTAAAATAATTAAAAATAGTATTGATTTTGTTTTTTATGCGAGTATAATGAGTTAACAAATAAACATGAACGAAAAAGTAACGATAAGGACACGAAATCATTTTTACGGTTTACAGAGAGGGAAGCCAAGGGTGTGAGCTTCCTAACACGAGAAATGATTTTACCACCTTTGAACTTCAATAGTGAACGAGTAATCTAGTAATTATTGGCGGTATCAGCCGTTATCTGAACTTGAGCAATCTAGGGAGAAATACGTCTAGATTGGAACAAGGGTGGAACCACGAAAACACATTCGTCCCTTTCCTAGGGATGGGTGTGTTTTTTTACTTTGAAAGGAGGTGCAGTAACATGGAACGATTTGTACGTACGGAAATAACCACCACCTGCATGATTAAAAAGCAGAGTAAGGTGATTGATAGAGATAAATAATAAAATTGTAGGAGGAGATTAGAAGATGAATAACGTTATAAATGTTGGGGTATTAGGTTTAGGTACGGTCGGAAGTGGTGTTGTCCATATTTTGAAAGAACATTATAAAAAAATCGCTCTTGATACAGGATACGAAGTGAAAGTGAAAACAGTCGTTGTACGTGATTTGGAAAAAGAACGCGATGTTTGTATTGACGGAATTGCAGTAACAAGTCATGCAGATGAAGTTCTAAATGATTCAAATATTGATATTGTAGTAGAGGTAATGGGCGGAATTGAAGAAGCAAAACAGCATATTGTTAAGGCTTTACGAAATAAAAAACATGTCGTAACAGCAAATAAAGATTTAATGGCTGTATATGGTGCAGAGCTTCTTCAACTGGCGAACGATAATGATTGTGATTTATGTTACGAAGCGAGTGTAGCGGGCGGTATTCCAGTGTTAAGAGGATTAACGGATGGGTTAGCTTCAGATCAAATTGAAAAAATAATGGGAATTGTAAATGGTACAACAAATTATATGTTAACAAAAATGAGTCAAAATGGATGGTCTTATGAAGAGGCTTTACAGGAAGCACAAAAATTAGGCTTTGCAGAATCGGATCCGACAGCAGATGTAGATGGACTAGATGCGGCGAGAAAAGTAGCAATTCTTGCAAACTTAGGTTTTTCGATGAATGTTTCATTAGATGATGTGCAAGTAAGAGGGATTCGAAAGGTCGAAAAAGAAGATTTACAAATGGCTGAAAAGTTAGGATTTACTATGAAGTTAATTGGTAAGGCTGAAAAACAAGGACCAGCCATTCATTTAAGTGTAGAACCGACGCTTTTACCGAGCCAGCATCCATTATCAAATGTGAATAATGAATTTAATGCGGTGTATGTTCATGGCCAAGCGGTAGGAGAAGTAATGTTTTATGGACCCGGAGCTGGGAAGTTACCGACTGGTTCTGCTGTAGTAAGTGATATTATTTCAATCGTTAAAAATATGAATCAAGTTCCGAAAAATAAAAGTGCGTTAAAAGAACCAGTTCCTTATGAATTACAAGGTGATGAAGAAGTAGTTTCGAAATATTTCTTACGTATTTCATTACGAGATGAGCCTGGGATGTTACAGAAAATAACAGAATGTTTTGTTAATTATTCTGTAAGTTTAAAAGAAGTTATTCAATTACCTTTAAACCGTGAACTGGCAGAAGTCGTGGTTGTGACACATCGAACTTCCAAGTATCAATTCGAACGAGTTTTAGAAGCGATAGAAGCTGTCGCAAGTGAAATAAACAGTTACTACATTATTGAGGAGGAAAAACAATATGTATAAAGGACTATTAAAACAGTATGCGTCTTATTTACCGGTGAATGAAAATACACCTGATGTCAGCTTAATGGAAGGAAACACACCACTTATTCCATTATTAAATATATCAAAACAATTAGGGATTCAGCTATATGGTAAGTACGAAGGAGCGAATCCGACAGGTTCTTTTAAAGATCGTGGCATGGTCATGGCAGTTGCTAAGGCGAAAGAAGAAGGTTCAGAAGCAATCATTTGTGCATCAACAGGTAATACATCAGCATCAGCTGCAGCATATGCGGCACGTCTTGGGATGAAATGCATTATCGTAATACCGGAAGGAAAGATTGCACATGGAAAATTAGCACAAGCAGTTGCCTATGGTGCTGAAATCATTTCAATAGAAGGGAATTTCGATGATGCACTTAAGGCTGTAAGAAATATTGCTGCAGAAGAGCCGATTACGTTAGTAAACTCAGTAAATCCTTATCGAATTGAAGGGCAAAAAACGGCAGCATTTGAAATTTGTGACCAATTGCAAAATGCACCAGATGTTCTAGCTATCCCTGTTGGGAACGCAGGAAATATTACAGCATATTGGAAAGGTTTCTGTGAATATGAGAAAGAAAAAGGTTATAAGAAGCCAAGAATTCATGGCTTTGAAGCGGAAGGAGCAGCTGCAATTGTAAAAGGGCATGTAATTGAAGAGCCTGAAACAATTGCAACAGCGATTCGAATCGGTAACCCGGCAAGTTGGTCATACGCAGTAGAGGCTGCTGAGCAGTCTCACGGTGAAATAGATATGGTATCAGATGAAGAAATTTTACATGCGTATAGGTTATTGGCAAAAACTGAAGGAGTTTTCGCTGAACCGGGATCAAATGCTTCATTAGCCGGCGTAATTAAACATGTTGAATCTGGAAAAATCAAAAAGGGAGAAACAGTTGTTGCAGTATTAACTGGAAATGGTTTGAAGGATCCTGATATCGCTATTTCTTCAAATCAACTAGACATCGCAAGTGTGTCAAATGATATAGAACAAATTAAAGATCATATTAAAGGGGTGATTATGTCGTGATACCATTTAGCGTTCGTGTCCCTGCTAGTACGGCGAATGTTGGTCCTGGATTTGATTCAGTTGGAATAGCTTTGTCATTGTATTTAGATGTGGTGGTTAAAGAAAAAGCTGATAAATGGCAAGTAATCCATTCCTTTGAAGAATCAATTCCGACAGACGATAAAAATTTAATCGTTAGCACGGCATGTAAAGTATGTCCTTCTATATCACCCCATATAATAGAAGTTACTAGTAATATCCCATTAACGAGAGGGCTAGGAAGTAGTGCATCAGCAATTGTAGCCGGGATAGAGCTTGCGAATCAACTAGGCAATTTGAACTTAACTGCTGATCAAAAAGTTCAAATTGCTACAAATTTTGAAGGACATCCTGATAATGTTGCTGCTTCTATATTAGGTGGAACTGTAATTGGAGCACTTGATGGAAAGGATGTTTCCGTCGTAAGAATTGAGAGCAAGGAATTGGGTGTAATTTCTCTCATTCCGAATGCAGAATTAAATACAGATGAAAGTCGATCTGTATTACCAAAGATGTTTCCGTTTCATGAGGCAGTTAAAGCTAGTGCGATAAGTAACGTATTAGTAGCTGCATTATGTCAAAAGCGGTGGGAAGTTGTAGGTGAAATGATGGAGAGAGACCATTTTCACGAACCATATCGTTTAGAACTCGTACCATTATTACCATCTATTCGTAAATGCGCAAAAGAATTTGGTGCGTACGGCACAGCACTTAGCGGTGCGGGGCCATCTATTTTTATATTAACGCCATATGAGAAACGTCAAGAAATCGCTGAGCAATTAGCGAGAGTATTTACAGATATGAAAGTATGTGAGCTTGAAATCGACCATAAAGGTATTATTGTAAATAAGGAAGAGCATATTGGAACGTAAAGAAAGCTGGCATGGCTAGCTTTCTTTACGTTGCAAACCTATTTTAAATTAGGTTTTTTCGGAAAAAATATAAAACAAATGTTGATTTTGAATAATGTAAGTAAAGAGTGCATTCATTTTGGAGGTGATTAAATGAATAAAGAGTCACCAGAAGAAAAAAGAGAGCGTATGAGACAAAGTGAATTAAAAAGTAATCCTACGGGTTCTTTACGTGACGGACTCAATAGGGCGGAAACGGGTAGTCCAGTTGATATAGCAGGCGGTATGAATTGGAAAGGTACAGGAATAATCATTTTAGTACTACTTTTAGGATACATTGTATACACTTATTTTTTCAGTTGAAGAATGCTTGTTAAAATTTTGATTTGTTTAGTTTCATAATTGTTGAGAAAAAATGCAGTTACTGTATTACATATCTTCTAAGCGAATTATAGTTGTTCATATCAACTTTTAATACTCCAAACAGAGCTAGCAAAATGCTAGCTCTATTATTTTTTGCCACATTCCTGTAACAAAGCATCTGTATATTCATTGGTGGAGGTGCAGAGGATGAAAAAAATGATAGCGATATGTCTTCTTACAACTATGTCGTTTTCGACTTTAGTCGGTTGTGACGTAAAAGGTAGTAATGCTGTACAAGAGTCTAAAATAAAGAAAGCGACGTATAAAGATTTTACTTATGATGTAAATCCAGAAACATTCACATTAACTGTAGAACATGAGGGGGTAAAGGAACAGGCATCACAACCCCTACCGAAAATGAAGGTATCGAATGTAAAAAAAGAAAAGGATCGTACATCGTGGGAATATCCAGATCAAAAAGTAAAAATAAAATTAGAAAAGAAAAAAGACCACTTAAACATTGAAGTGGAATCGACTGGTGCAGAAAGCTTTACATGGCCGAAAGTAGAAGCTGAAAATTATACACTTCCGTTATGGGAGGGTAAGCAAATTCCGAGCAATGATGAGAATTGGAAGAAGTTTTTAAAGGATGATGCATATTCATTTGCTGAATCATTTTCTATGAAGTTTTTCGCATTAAATGGTTCGAAATATTCAATTGTATATATTGCAACGAATATGTTTAATAATGAATTGAAATTTCATTCGGATCCGAAAATAGGATTTGATTTTACACATGAATTTCCGAGCATAAATAAAAATAAAACATATGGATTTCAATTATATGTGACAAATAATGATGCGGTAAGCATTGCTAAACTGTATAAGGATGATATTGTTCGAAAAGGTGAATTTAAAACATTACAAGAAAAGGCTAGAAAAAATAAAGAAATCGAAAAGTTATATGGAGCGGCGCATTTTTATTTTTGGAATCAAAATGGTTTATTAGAAAATAATATAAATTGGCCAAAACTAAGGGAGCAAATAAATAGCCCGCTGTTTAGTCATATAAAAGAACTTATTCAAAAGAATAGTTCCGAGCCTGGGGAACTGAATGTATTGGATCAAGTAAGTAAACAAGATTTCATTGATAAGTATCAAAAAAATGTTATTTTACGTTATATAAACGAAGTATTATCGATGAAGGAATTTTATAAAGAGGATATTTTTCAAAACGTTAATCAGGAAGCTAGTGTGCTATTAAAGAAAGGTGTAGGTCACTTAACGAATACAGAATTGTATAGCTTAAATAAGCATTTATTAAAGTCGCTACTTGGTGATGCGGTTGAAGAGGTAAGTAAATGGGGTAATGCAGATGGAACGGATATATTAAAGGAAATGAAAGAGGCAGGAATAGAAAAAGCGTGGATTGGTCTGCCGAACTGGGAACAAGGATTTATGCAACCTAATTTCGTGACAAAAGCTAAGGAAATGGGGTATTTAGTTGGTCCGTATGATTCGTATCATTCCATTCACGAAAAAAGTGATAAAAATTGGAACACAGCATCCTTTAATGACCCGTCATTATATGAAGAGGCTACTGTAACGAAGAAAAACGGAGAAAAGGTGCAAGGCTTTTTAGGAAGAGGTCGCAAGTTAAATCCGACTTTATCGCTGCCTAGTGTAAAGGAACGCATGAATGATATATTACAAAATGGTCCTAAATATAATTCATGGTTTATTGATTGTGATGCGACAGGTGAAATTTACGATGACTATTCAGCGAAACATATAACGACGCAAGAGCAAGATTTAAAAGCACGTTTAAAACGAATGGACTACATTGCGCAAGAAAAGGGTATGGTCGTTGGTTCTGAAGGCGGAAATGATTTTGCTAGTAGTACGATTGCATTTGCACATGGAATTGAAACACCTGTTATTAAATGGGACGATGAAGATATGCGGAAAAATAAAACAAGTCCGTATTATGTCGGTGGATATTGGTCACCAAATCAAAATGTGCCTGAAAAATATGCAAAACAAGTACCATTGAAAGAAGAATATAAACAAGTATATTTAAACCCAGTATATTCGGTACCATTATATAAATTAGTATACAATGATTCCGTTATTACAACGCATCATTGGGAATGGGGAAGTTTAAAGGTAAAAGATGAAGTTGGAAATCGAATGCTGTCTGAATTATTGTATAATGTTCCTCCGTTGTACCATTTAGATGAAGTAGAGTGGAATAAGCATAAAAAAGAAATTACAGAGCATCTAAAAGTTTGGAATGAAGTTCATGAAAAAGCAGTAAAAGAAGAGATGACGAATTTTGCGTATTTGTCAGAAGATAAGCTAGTACAATCTGTTTCTTATGGAAAAGATATTAAAATCATTGTGAACTTCTCAAATGAAGACATGGAAGTAGAAAAAACGAAAATAAAAGCAAAGTCGGCTTACATTGATAATCAGGGGAAGAAAAGCGTGTATACGCCGTTTGAGAAATAATAACGTCAAATATACTGTATTCATAGAGATTTTATAATTAGCTGGATTCTTTATTCATATCGTTTGTTAAGAAAAAGACATCCTAATTTAAAATGAAAGAGTTAATAAATTTGTAAATTCATATGTTGCGAAGTGCTAAATTTTTGAAATTGGTAAATAGTGACTTGCCAAAAATAAGTACGAGAGTATAATGTGAAATGGAATACGTATTGGGTTTAAGTAGTAACCTTACAAAATTGTAAGGTTAGTGAAAGGAAATTCAATATGAAGATAAATAGACTTACATTATACTTGGTAAAGAGAAAGAGAGGCGAATGGGTATGAGCTCTGAATTAGAACAAAATACGAGAAGTAATAAAAAGCGTTCTAAAAGAAAGTCAATAAAATGGTTCATATTAATTCCATTTTTCCTACTTATTTTTGGAGGAGTAGGATATGGTTCGTTTATATATAATAAAGCAAAAGCTGTTGTAAATGATGCGTATGCAAAAATTGATAAGTCATCAAAGCGTGATAAAGAAGTCGAACCTTTAAAGGATAATATTTCAATATTAATCATGGGTGTAGATGGAAGTGAAATGAGAAAAAGCCAATATGGCGAAGCAGTTCGAACAGATGCACTTTTATTAGCAACAATTAATAAAGATGATAAGTCTGTTAAGCTAGTAAGTATTCCACGTGATTCACGTGTTTACATTCCAACTAGAAAAAAATTAGATAAAATTACTCATGCTCACGTATTTGGTGGCGTAGAAAGCACACGCGATACGGTGGAAAGATTTTTGAATGTACCTGTTGATTATTATGTGAAGTTTAACTTTGAATCATTCGTACAAATTGTCGATTCAATTGGTGGTATTGATATTGATGTACCAGTTACTTTCACTGAACAAGATAGTAAAGACCAAGCTGGTATGATCCATTTAGAAAAAGGTTACCAACATTTAAATGGAGAACAAGCTCTTGCACTTGCAAGAACGCGTAAAATTGATAGTGACGCAATGCGTGGACAGAGACAGCAACTTGTAATAGAAGCAATTGCCAAAAAAGCGATGTCTGTTCAATCAATTAGCAAAATGGGCTCTTTACTAGATGCGGTTGATAAAAATATGAAAACGAACTTAACATTTGACGATATGCTTGCCATTACAAAAAATATGGCAGGATCTAATTTGGAAATGGAAAAATTGCAAATAGAAGGTACAGATAAACGTATCGGTGGTATTTATTATTACATTCCAAATGAAAAAAATGTAAAAGATATTTCAAAAAAATTAAATGATCATTTAGGTGTAACGCCAAAATCAGTCCGAAACGAATAATAAAAAAAGATTGGCTTTTGCCAATCTTTTTTTTTGGAATGTATTTGTAACTTTTCTGTAACGATTTTTTAGTTTAGAAAAATTATACTTATATGTATGAGTATAATGGATAGGTAAAAAAGTAAAAGGACATATTCAAAATTTGTGGTAAGGAAAGATATCATATGCAGAAATGGTTAAGCATGATGGGAATTATCTTTATATTGACTGGATGTAAAATGTCTGAAGCTCCAACAAGTCTAATGGAAGCTCCTACAAATGAAAAATGGATTAATGAATTAAAGGAACAAATTGATAAAGATTTACCTGTTAATTATCGCTTACTTACTCCAATGTCTAATAGAGATAAACAGACGACATGGTCAATGAATTTCGAACGAGATAATAAAAAAGAAGCTGTCATCGTATATAAAATACCTAATGAAGATTATCATATATATTTAGCCGTATATGAGAAGAAAAATAATGGATGGAATATGAAGTCAACCTATACATTTGATGGGGAAGAAGTAGATATTGTTGAGGTAGGAGATTTCACAGGGAGTGGAAAAAGAGAACTATTGATAGGAATAACTACCAATCGTGATTTATTAGAAAACACAATGTATGTTTTTTCCAATGAGAGTGACGATATAAAGGAATTTTATAGACAGAAGTATACAAAGTTATTTATAGATGATTTAAACAAAAATGGTTTTAAAGACATAAGCCTTGTTTCGTATATGAAAGATGAACAGTTGAAGGTTCAGTTCATTGAAAAGTTTAAGGTATTGTCAGAGGTTACATTTGATCCGTATATAAATAGTATTCAAAGAATACAAATGGGCCGTATTTCTAAATCATTAAAGGCAGTTGTAATCGATGCGGGAACAGGGGCTCATTCAGGTATAACTTATGTAGCAAAATTTGATCAGGATCATTATGAAGTATTACCTATAGGTGGGAAAGAAGATTTATTTAATGAATATGTTGTAGAAAGTAAAGATGTTAATGAAGACGGCATTATTGAATTTGTTCGTACTGTACGTCCAAAAGGTTGGGAGGATAAATCACATGGTGATAGTCCGCTTTTTGAACGTTACATACAGTGGAGTGAATCTGGAATTAAACCAATTGAAGAACGATATATAGATATAGAAAAAGGGTATTATGTGAAAATTCCTAAAGAGTTAATAGGGAAAATTACAATACCAGATCAGCAAAAAGAATCAAATTCTCAAAAGTTTTTGGATACAAGAACAAATAAAATATGGCTTGAAGTTCATATTTTTAAGCGGAAAGAATGGTTCAATATAAAAGGCTACAGCGCAGCAATTAAAACGGCTTCTCACGTATATGCAGTACCGAAGCAATCGGAATTTGAAAAAGTGAAAGCATATATAAAACCGCTAGCGGATTATCAACAAGAGTAGGAGGTGGGAATTATGTCAAAAATTTTAGTTTTAGAAGATGAATTAACGATCCGTAGCTTTATTGTTTTAAATTTAAAACGTGCTGGATTTTATGTAATAGAAGCTACTACTGGAGAAGAAGCGTTACAGATTTTGAGTGAACAAACTGTTGATATAGCACTGCTGGATGTAATGTTACCGGGGATTGATGGTTTAGAAGTTTGTAAGGCTATCAGGAAAGAAAATAAAAAAATGGGTATTATTATGTTAACCGCACGTGTACAAGATGAAGATAAGGTGCAAGGACTAGGAATAGGTGCAGATGATTATATTGCAAAACCGTTTAGTCCAGTAGTATTAACTGCACGTATACAGTCTTTATTAAGAAGAATAGAAGTACATGAAGAAAAAACGAATATTGTTACGTCAGGTCCATTTTCGTTAAATATTATAGAAGAAAGATTGTATAAAGATGGACAATTAGTCGATTTAACACCTACAGAGTATATGATATTACAGTATTTAATGAATCAGGCTTCAAAGCCAGTTTCGCGTGATGAAATTTTAAATATGATTTGGGGAACCAATTACGTAGGTGAGACGAAAGTAGTAGATGTAAATATGAGACGGTTACGTCAAAAGATAGAATGTAATCCATCAGAACCTGAATTTATTCTTACGGTGTGGGGAAAAGGATATGTGTGGAAGGAAAGCATAAGATGAAACGGAAAGTGACTTTATATTTTATGACGGTCATTACACTTATGCTTGTATTATTTGAAGTTGTATTTTCAGTCTCAATTTATCGATACTATTATAATGGTATTGTGCAATATATAGAGTCTCATGCAAAAACGAGTACACGTTTTTTTTCAGAATACAATTCACTATACTTTATTCGATTACAAGAATATAGTGGTGACATAATTAGTAGCTTTCAATTAGAAGGAACAGAATTACAGTTAATTGATCGTCATGGCTCGGTTATACAATCTTCAAGTGGTGAAAAGGTAGAAGGTAAAGTGAATATTCCGCAATCATTATTAGAAGGTGAAATGTATAACCAAGTTACTATGAAAGGTAATAAAAAACAACTAGAGGTGCTAAGTCCACTTATACATCAAGGACAAACTATTGGTGTTTTAAAATATACGACTGTTTTAACAAATGTAAATAAAAAGATTATTGAAATTATTACGTTTACTATTTCTGTAGGTATTGTTATTTCGGGAGTCGTCTTCTTAATTAGTAGACGTTTGGCAAATTCATTTGTTGAGCCAATTGAATCTATTATTCAGGCCTCTTCACAAATTGCAGAAGGCACATTAAAGCAAAAAATTAAAGAAGATTATCCTGGAGAATTAGGTGACTTGGCACATAGTTTAAATTATATGGCCTATAAAATAGATAAGGCTGAGCAGATGAAAAATGAATTCATTGCTTCTATTTCGCACGAAATACGAACGCCTTTAACAGGAATTAAAGGTTGGAGTGAGACGTTAAAAACAGTAGATCATTTAACAGAAGAAGAAATAAAGCAAGGTATGGGCATTATTTCAGGTGAGACAGATAGATTGATTCATTTAGTAGAAGAATTGCTAGATTTTTCAAGATTACAATCAAATCATTTTAATTTATATAAACAAAAGGTTCAATTGTACGATATACTAGAGGAGACGATTTGGCAATTAACTCCTAAATCGGAAGAGAAGGAAATTCAATTTATTACTACTATAGACCGAATTGAATTGATGGGAGATCGAAATAGGCTAAAGCAAGTTTTCTTGAATATTGTTCAAAATGCAATTAAGTATTCACATAAAAAAAGTACAATACACATTGAAGCGACTAAAATAGAAGGACAAGCAGTGATTAAGGTAAGAGACGAAGGGATTGGAATTGCTAAAGAACATTTACCATATATTGAGCAATCATTTTACCAAATTAATAATCATGCTGCAGGTGCAGGTATTGGTTTAGCTATCGTTAAAAAAATGGTAGAGCTTCATGGCGGTGCGTTTAGTGTTACAAGCAAAGAAGGAATAGGAACAACAATTTTGATAAAACTCCCATTATAATACAAATAAAATCTATTTATATAGTGAAATAAAAATAAATAGATGTATAATTATATTGGGCGATTTATATATAAGATTAATAGGGAGAGGAATTCGATAGAATGGAAAAAGCTTTAAAAATTAAACAAATAGTAGTCGTTTTAATAGCGATTGCCGCAGTAGCTATTGGGTATTACATGTTTCAATCAATTACTTCACCAGCAAAAGCTGTTGCGAAACAAGAAAATGTAGTGCAGCTTGCAAGTGAACAGCCGAAAGTTGAAATGAATAAAACGGCACCAAGTCGTTTTAATGGAAAAGAAAGAAAAGTTGCTTATCTTACATTTGACGATGGGCCAGGGAAATATACGGCCGAATTATTAAATACGCTAAAACAACATGATGCGAAGGCAACGTTCTTTTTAATTGGAGCAAATGTAAAAGAATTTCCTGATTTAGTGAAACGTGAAAATGCTGAGGGTCATTATGTAGGCATGCATAGTATGACACATAATTTCGCAAAGTTATATAAAAATGGCGAGTATGTAAATGAGATGAAAGAAGATCAAGGTTTAATCGCTAATATTATTGGGAAATCACCTAAATTAACACGTCCTCCGTATGGTTCGATGCCTGGATTGAATGAAGGTCTTCGAAATAAAGTGGTAGAAGGCGGATTTAAAGTATGGGATTGGACAATTGATTCATTAGATTGGAAATACAATAAAATGTCAGTTGATGCAGCTGCAGCACAAATTGCTCAAAACGTATTAACAAATGCAACAAAACCACAAGAAGTTATTTTAATGCATGATATTCACCCGCAATCAGTTGCTGCTGTGCCAGCAATTTTAAAGGGACTAAAAGAAAAAGGTTATGAGTTTGAAGCTTATCATGAAGAGAGTCACTTCCCAGTGAACTTTTGGCATGATAACCGTATGTAATGGAGGAATGAACGTTGAAGTATGGAAAAGTAGCAGTAGTTGGAGCATTATCAGTAGGACTTTTAACAGGTTGTTTCGGTGAAAAGCCAGAAGAAAATCTATATACAGCTTTTGAAACAGCAGCAACACAAGAAAAATCTTTAGTGGATGAAGCAAAAAAATTAGAGCAGTTAGAGAAACAAGGACAAGAATTATATGCTCAAATTTTGCAAGAAGGTAAAGATCATAATGAAGCAGTTGTGAAGAAAATAGAGCAAGCTACTGCAAATGTAGATGATCGTGAAAAAGTATTAAAAAGTGAGAAAGAAATGCTAGAAAAAGCACAGAAGGAAACGAAATCTGTTCAAAGTAATATAGAGAAGATTGAAGATAAGAAGTTACAAAAACAAGCAAAAGCAGTAGAAGAGTCGTATAAGAATCGTTATGATGCATTCCAAAAAATGAATGAAAATTACACGAAAGTGTTAGCGACTGAAAAAGAACTGTATGAAAAATTAAAAGTAAAAGAAACGAAATTAAAAGAAATCGGTGAAAGAGTTAAAACTGTTAATGAATTAAATGTGGAAACACAAAAGTCGAAAGAGCAGTTTAACAAATTTACAAAAGAGTATAATGACAGTAAATTAGCATTCTACAAAGGTGCAGAAATTAAGATTAAAGATCAGAAATAAAGAAGAATCTAAAGTGTAATAAAAAGCCGGAGAAACATCGTTATAAATGTTTTTTCGGTTTTTTACGTTAAATGAATAGAAAAGACTGGAATTGATATCATAAAAGAGTTATAGTGAGTTATTCTAAGGGAAACATTGTAAAGTAAGGAGAATGGAAATATGTCATATGAATTTTTACTCAAATTAGGTTTAGCACTCTTTTTAGGATTATTCATCGGGATAGATAGGCAGCTAAAGAATAAACCACTTGGTGTGAAAACAAGTATGGTTATTTCTGTAGCAAGTTGTTTAATTACGATGGTTTCAATTGAATCTGTGCATGTATATTCTGTTCCAGGACATACAAATATGGATCCGATGCGACTGGCTGCTCAAATTGTTAGTGGAATTGGTTTTCTTGGCGCAGGTGTCATTTTACGAAGAAGCAATGACGTTATTTCTGGATTAACAACAGCTTCTATGGTGTGGGCTGCTTCAGCTTTAGGAATCGCAATTGGTGCGGGATTTTATTTACAAGCGACAGTTGCTATGGTTTTAATTATTTTAGCGATTAATGTACTTCCGCAACTTGTGAAAATTGCAGGACCGTATTCATTAAGACAAAAGGATTTATCTATAAAAATTACTGTTAAAGAGCATCATGAGTTAGATGGTATATTTAAGCAAATTAAAAATTTAGGCATGCATGTGAAACGCGTGAAAATTAAAGATATAGATAGTGGAGCATTTCAGCAACTAGAGATGGTTATTTTAGCTCCAGAAGATTTATATACAACAGAGTTATATAGTTCCCTGAAAGAGATTGATCGAGTAGTTTCAGTTGAAGTGGAAAGTAGATAATTGTGATAAAAAAGAGTGAAGTGAATTCACTCTTTTTTATTTGGATTTTTAAGGAATGAAATTGATATAATGATGAGTAACAAGGGGGAGAAATGATGGGAATACATATTAGAAGAGCAATAAAGGATGATATACCAGGTATAGCAAAGGTGCATGTTGATAGTTGGAAAACAACTTATAAAGGTATATTTGCTGACGAAATTCTAGATAATATAGCATATGAGAAACGAGAAAAACAATGGGAAGATATTTTTCAAAAAGAAGGTAATCATCAATTTAGATTTGTAGCAGAGAATTTAAGTGGAGAAATAGTTGGATTCATCGATGGGGGAGTAGAAAGAACTGGCACATATAATTGTGATGGAGAATTATATGCAATCTACCTTTTACAAGAGTATCAAGGAATGAAAATAGGACAAAAGTTATTTCAAGCTTTATTATCGGATTGTATAAACAATAATATGCAATCACTTTTAGTTTGGATTGTTACGAATAATCCTTCTAAAAAGTTTTATGAAAAATTTAACCCTGAAAAAATTGATACGAAATTTTTAGAGAGAGTAAGGAGAGAAGAAACAGCGTATTGTTGGAGAGATTTGAATTTGTTACAAAAACAAACAGCTATATAGATTGATACATATAATAATATTATGTAAATATATCGTAGGGAAAGGTATACCTCATTTGGTGTACCTTTTTATTAATCCATCAAAAAATGGATTAATAAAAAATAGTAGGTAATTAGTTTGAAAGCAAGAATTTTTCTAGTGTACTTTTAACTAGATTAAAGAAAAGAAAGAAAAAAAGAAAAATTTAATTTCATAAAAAAATTCTGAAATATACTCTTGAATTGAATATTATTATCAATTAGAATCATAATTGATAACGATGTTCAATTATCAATTGTAATATGAAATTCTCATAGCGTTAATATAAAGAGGAGGACCAACATGCAGCATGCGAAACAAATCGCAGAACATGCAACATTACAAAGCTTTTTAAACTGTTATTTAAGAGAAACAGGGAGTGGAGAATGGATTACAGAGGATGAAAGAATGAAAAGTATCTTCAGTAATACGTTGAATAGAGATACAGTCCCCACATATTTATGTTGTCGGCTATCGGCACAGAACGTTACTTTGTATGGAGAAGTTATATATAAATCATCAACAGATCGCCATTTGTTTGGAGAACAATTTTATTATCAAATTGGAGATAGTAATTCTGTTATTACAGCAGATTACGTTACAGTTATTACGTTTTTAATAAAAGAGATGTCTATCAACTACGGAGAAGGAACGAATCCTGCGGAACTTATGCTTCGAGTTATCCGTAGTTGTCAAAATATTGAGGAATTTACAAAAGAGAGAATAGAAGATACATCCGCATTATACGGTTTCCATACAACTTTTATAGAAGCGGAGCAGTCTTTATTATTTGGGCATTTAACTCATCCTACACCAAAGAGTAGACAGGGGATATTGGATTGGAAAAGTGCAATGTATTCTCCAGAATTAAAAGGGGAATGTCAGCTTCATTATTTTCGGGCACATAAAAGTATAGTAAATGAAAAATCATTATTATCAGATTCTACAACAATGATTATAAAAAAAGAATTAAGTAATGATGAGATGGTTAGTAAGGAATTTATAGCGAAGTACTGTAAGGAAGATCAATATGCATTAATTCCAATTCATCCGCTTCAGGCAGAATGGCTCTTGCATCAAGCTTACGTACAAGATTGGATAGTTCAAGAATTGCTTGAGTATATTGGTCCTGTAGGTAAGTATTATATGGCAACATCCTCACTAAGGACGCTATATCATCCCGATTCGAAGTATATGCTTAAGTTTTCATTTCCGGTGAAAGTAACGAATTCAATGCGTATTAATAAACTGAAAGAACTTGAGAGTGGTCTTGAAGGGAAGGAAATGTTAAATACGGCTATTGGTGAAGTACGAGAAAGATTTCCAGGATTTGATTTTATTTGTGATCCAGCCTTTATTACATTAAATTATGGAACACAAGAATCTGGATTTGAAGTGATTATTCGCGAGAACCCTTTTTATAGTGAACATGCAAATGACGCAACATTAATTGCTGGACTAGTTCAAGACGCTATACCTGGAGAGCGTACGCGGTTATCGAATATTATTCATCGTCTAGCAGATTTAGAAAGTAAAAGCTGTGAAGAAGTAAGCTTAGAGTGGTTTAGACGATATATGAATATTTCTTTAAAGCCAATGGTATGGATGTATTTACAGTATGGTGTTGCATTAGAAGCTCATCAGCAAAATAGTGTTGTTCAGCTAAAAGATGGTTATCCGGTCAAATATTATTTCCGTGATAATCAAGGATTTTATTTCTGTAATTCAATGAAAGAGATGCTTAATAATGAATTAGCTGGTATTGGAGAACGTACTGGAAATTTATATGACGACTATATTGTGGATGAGAGATTTCGTTACTACTTAATTTTCAATCATATGTTTGGCCTCATTAATGGTTTTGGCACAGCAGGATTAATTAAGGAGGAAATTCTTCTCTCGGAATTAAGGTCTGTACTTGAATCATTCCTTCCATATAACCGGGAACCTTCTACATTTTTAAGAGAATTATTGGACGAAGATAAGTTAGCATGTAAAGCAAATTTACTAACGAGATTTTTCGATGTCGATGAGTTAAGTAATCCATTAGAGCAAGCAATTTATGTGCAAGTACATAATCCACTCGTTAGAGAAGTGGCTGTTCGTTCATAAATAGAGTTAAAATTTCACGTAATACAAATAATGGTATTTTGTCATAAGGTGGAGGGTTTTATGAGAGTGGACATGTATCATACGAAAGTATTGAAGGCGCTCGAATCAGAAGATTACATTTCAGTACGAAGAAGAGTGCTACGTCAATTAGTAGAATCGTTAATTTATGAGGGGATTATTACACCGGTTCGCATAGAAAAAGAAGAACAAATTCTTTTTATAATACAAGGACATGATGAAGAAGACAAAAGTGTCACGTACAAATGCTATGGCAGGGAACGGATGACATTTGGACGTATTTCGTTAGACTCATTAATAGTAAGAGTCCAAGATGAACAGCAAGAAATACAATCTGTCTCGCAATTTCTAGAAGAAGTTTTTCGGGTTACTAGTGTAGAACAAGCTAAATTAGATTCTTTTATGCACGAATTAGAACAAACAATATTTAAAGACACGATTGCACAATATGAAAGAAATAATAAGAGAGAATACACTCAAAAATCTTACGATGAGTTTGAAAGTCAATTAATAGACGGCCATCCATATCACCCTAGTTATAAAGCACGTGTTGGATTTCAATATCGTGACAATTTTCAATATGGTTATGAATTTATGCAGCCAATAAAACTCATATGGATTGCAGCGCATAAGAATTATGCGGCTGTAGGTTATGAGAATGAAGTGATGTATAACAACCTTTTAAAAGAGGAGATTGGCGATCGTAAATTAGAAGAGTTTATGGAACGAATTCGTAATAAGGGATGTAATCCAAAACAGTACGTGTTTATACCTGTTCACCCATGGCAGTGGGAGAATTTCATCATTTCAAATTATGCGGATCATATACAGGGTAAATTTATTATTTATTTAGGAACATCAGAGGACGATTATTGCGCGCAACAGTCAATGAGAACGTTAAGAAATATTACTAGTCCAAAGAAACCGTACGTTAAATTATCGATGAATTTACTCAACACTTCAACACTTCGTACGCTGAAACCATACTCTGTTGTGAGTGCACCAGTAATATCAAATTGGTTAAATGATGTTGTAAGTAATGACGCCTATTTAATGGATGAAGCACGTTTAATCTTGTTAAGTGAGTTTTCAAGTGTAACGTATGACACGAATAAGAAAGCTATATATGGTTCATTAGGATGTATTTGGCGCGAAAGCGTTCATAAGTATTTAGATGCACAAGAGGATGCAATTCCTTTTAATGGTTTATACGCTAAAGAGAAAGATGGTACACCAATTATTGATGCGTGGTTGAATAAATATGGAATGAAGGATTGGCTACAATTACTTATTCAAAAAGCGATAATACCAGTTATACATCTTGTTGTAGAGCATGGCATCGCACTGGAATCACATGGACAAAATATGATTCTAGTTCATAAAGAAGGGGTGCCTGTTCGTATTGCGTTAAAGGATTTTCATGAAGGGCTTGAGTTTTATCGTCCATATTTGAAAGAAGTTGACAAATGTCCCGACTTTACTAAAATGCATAAAACATATGCGAATGGAAAAATGAATGATTTCTTTGAAATGGATGGCATTGAATGTTTGCAAGAGATGGTGTTAGATGCACTATTCCTGTTTAATTTAGGAGAATTAGCATTCGTACTTGCGGATGAATATGGATTGAAAGAAGAACATTTTTGGATGATGGTTGTTGAAGAAATTGAAAATCATTTAAGAATATATCCACATTTGAAAGGTAGATTTGAAAATATTCAATTATATGCACCTACATTCTATGCTGAACAATTAACGAAACGTCGATTATATATGGATGTGGAATCGCTTGTTCATGAAGTTCCAAATCCATTGTATAGAGTAAGACAACTTATGAAACAAAAATCAGCTGTTACAGGGGGAAATTATGCTAATCATTAATAAACAAGAGTATAGCAAAAGTGATTTTGAATTGAGATTACAAGTTTATGAGGAAATGGAACAATTTCAAGAAGCAGAAGGAAATAGATTTGCACTTTGTCTGAAAGATCCATTCGATATTATTACGCTTGTGTTTTTCTTAAAAGAAAAGAAATCATCAGTATTACTTATACATGAAGATACGCCAAACGAAACGGCTATTGAAATGGCAAAGCGTGCAAATTGTGTAGGAGTTTTATATGGAGAATATGGCGATTTTACAAAATTAGAAGTAGAGAACTTTTTACTAGAAGAGCCTTCTTTATTGCAATATAGTTCGGGAACTACGGGAGAACCGAAACTGATTCGTAGAGCATGGACGGAAGTTGATACAGAAATTACTGCCTATAATGAAGCTTTAAACTGTGAAGTAGATGAAGTGCCAATCGTTATGGCTCCTGTTTCACATTCATACGGACTAATATGTGGTACGTTATCAGCAATTACGAGGGGGAGCAAGCCTGTAATCATTACGAACAAAAATCCTAAATTCGCATTAAATATAGTTCGCAATACAGAAAAACATATTATATATGCAGTACCACTTATGTTACACATTATGGGGAGTTTTCCATTAGGAACGTTCCAGTTTCATAAAATTATGACATCAGGATCGCCTTTGCCAGAAGCACTATTTTATAAACTAAAAAAAATGACAACATATATGATGCAGCAATACGGTTGTTCTGAAGCAGGTTGTATTAGTATATGTCATGATATGAAGAGCCATTTAGATTTAGGAAACCCTCTACCTCATGCGAGTATAAGCATAGGTTCAGATGAAAATGCACCGGAAGAAATCGTCGTGAAAATGAATGATAAGGAAATTTTCACGAAAGATTTAGGTTATAAATCTGAGCGTGGCATTCATTTTATGGGGCGTATGGACGATGTAATTAATGTTTCAGGATTAAAAGTCTTTCCTATAGAGGTAGAAGAAACGATGCTTCGATTGGAAGGTGTTCAAGAGGCAATTGTATATCGTGGGAAACATCCTGTGATGGGCGAAATAGTTAAAGCGAAAGTGATCTCTCATGTTGATCCAGTACAAATAAGAGAATGGTGTATTCGGCACTTACCTTCTTATAAAGTTCCGCATGAAATTGAAAGTGTAAATGAAATTCCTAAAAATAAAACTGGAAAAGTAAGTAGAAAGTTACTAGAGATGGGAGAGGTTACAACATGAGACGGGAAGCGTTAAAGAATGCCGTATTAAAAATTATGATAGAAAAAATGGAACTGAAAAATGTAACGCATTTAGAAGAAACGATGCGCTTAAATCAAGATTTATATATAGATTCGGTAATGATGTTACAGCTTATTGTATACATAGAAATGGATGTAAAGTTATGCGTTCCAGAGAATGAGGTAGATCCAAAGGCATTTCTTACTGTAGGATCTTTGCTTGATTTTATGGAGGAGTTACAGCCGTTACAGGAAGTAAATGTGAATAACTAACCTTTAGGAAAGTGGATGAGAGTATGACTTCAATTAAAGTGCACTGTTTAGTGAGTTGTTTTTGTGAAATTATAAAAAGGCGTAGCGACATTGATTTTCGTCCATTTTATTTTGGACTATGGGATGGAGATTTTGATATAACAGAAGGCGGAATTATTTCATATCACTCTGAAAACATTAACCATGATCATTATTTACTTTGGTTTGAAAAATTGTACGGTATTAAAGTAAACGAATGGTATGATCATGCAAAAGATAAAGATAGCAATGTAGAAACGTTTTTAGAATTAGTAGAAAACAAGCCGGAAAATCGTTATGTCATTGTAATGGTTGATATGTCTCTATTACCAGAGAGGGAAAATAAATTTCATCAAAAACCGTTTCCACATTATTTAATGATATCAAAAACAGAGAAAGAAGAAGAGTGGTTCATGCTAGATCCTGATTTTCGTTGGGAAGGAAATATGGAAAGAGAAAAAGTACTTCACTCTATTCAAGATAACCCATTTGGTGGAGGTTATTTCATTGATATAGAAGGAATTGGGGAGCCAACGCAAGAAACAGTAGCTAATTATTTCACAGAAACATTCAAAAAGAACGACAATGAACTGACTATGGAACTGAAAAATTTAATTGTAAAAATGGCAAATGAGGAAGAAGGATATGCGCTTTCTGGACTTGTAGCAGCAGTAAAACAAATACCAGTACTTGCAATTCGTAAATATAGTTATGAGCATGCCTTTGCATACTTCCGTGAAACGTTGCAATATTCGGAGCAAGAATTTGATTATTGGTGTGATCGGGTAGAGGATATTGTACAAGGATTTACAAATGTACAGTATCGTGCAATTAAAATGGCAATGACGAATAATAAAGGTATGCTAGTATCGATTATTGAAAAACTGGATGAAATGAATGCAATTGAACTGCAAATTAAGAAGGAATTAGAGAGACAGTTTCTATCATGGAAAGGTATGAAAACAAATCAATCTGTCGCAACTCTTTAATAAGCTAACTGAATTTAAGATAGGGGAGTTTAATACTATGAAATATTCGCTATGTACCATTTCATTTCGTCATCAATTAATTTCATTTACTGATATTGTTCAATTTGCATATGAAAACGGTTTTGAAGGAATTGAATTATGGGGGACGCATGCACAAAATTTGTACATGCAAGAACGTGAAACGACAGAACGAGAATTGAATTTTCTAAAGGATAAAAACTTAGAAATTACGATGATAAGTGATTACTTAGATATATCATTATCAGCAGATTTTGAAAAAACGATAGAGAAAAGTGAACAACTTGTAGTACTAGCTAATTGGTTTAATACGAATAAAATTCGCACGTTTGCTGGGCAAAAAGGGAGCAATGACTTCTCGGAACAAGAGAGAAAAGAGTATGTGAAGCGAATACGTAAGATTTGTGATGTGTTTGCTCAGCACAATATGTATGTGCTGTTAGAAACACATCCCAATACACTAACGGACACATTGCCTTCTACTATAGAACTATTAGAAGAAGTAAATCATCCGAATTTAAAAATAAATCTTGATTTTCTTCATATATGGGAGTCTGGCGCAGATCCAATAGACAGTTTCCAGCGATTAAAGCCGTGGACACTACATTACCATTTTAAGAATATATCTTCAGCGGATTATTTGCATGTGTTTGAACCTAATAATGTATATGCTGCAGCAGGAAGTCGTATTGGTATGGTTCCGTTATTTGAAGGTATTGTAAATTATGATGAGATTATTCAGGAAGTGAGAGGTACGGATCTTTTTGCTTCCTTAGAATGGTTTGGACATAATTCAAAAGAGATATTAAAAGAAGAAATGAAAGTATTAATAAATAGAAAATTAGAAGTAGTAACTTCGTAATGTGAAATGATGTTAGAGTCTCGTTTTAGAGGCTCTTTTTTTATGGTAAGAAATAACCAAAAATTTCCATGTATTTTAATTTGAATTTAACACAATTTATATATAAATAAGGAGGTGATTGGTAATGGCTAGAAATCGTAATTCTAATCAATTAGCATCACATGGAGCACAAGCAGCTTTAGATCAAATGAAGTATGAAATTGCACAAGAGTTCGGTGTACAACTTGGAGCTGATACTTCTTCACGTGCAAACGGTTCTGTAGGTGGTGAAATCACAAAACGCCTAGTAGCGATGGCAGAACAACAGCTTGGTGGCGGATATACTCGCTAAATGTAGAAGGTTATAGGAGAAAGGAAGGATTCTTCCTTTCTTTTTTTTTTTCAATTAATTGGTATGAATATATTGCGAACAGAATTCAAAGAATAGAAGTAATACTATATTTTACCCAATTTCTTTTGTTGTGAATGGGAAGTATTAAAGATGTAATAGCCCTGGTGGAATGAAAATTATGTTCCAGCAGGGCTATTATATGGTAAGAAATATATGATGAAAGGTTCCGAAATCAACATGTTAAAAAAAGAAAACTGTTGTTTAATTGCGCTTGCATCAGTTCCACTTGTCATGACATTAGGGAATTCAATGCTCATTCCAATCTTGCCGACAATTGAAAAGAAATTACATATTTCATCGTTTCAAGTATCCATGATTATTACAATTTACTCTATCGTAGCCATTTTACTTATACCGATTGCTGGTTATTTATCAGATAGATGGGGACGAAAGATGGTAATGGTTCCGAGTTTGCTGATTGCGGCTATAGGAGGAGCGATAACTGGTTGGGTATCTTGGAAAGTTGATAATCCCTACACTTGGATATTAATCGGTAGAGCGATTCAAGGTATTGGTGCTGCTGGTGCAATGCCGGTTGTTATACCGTGTGTTGGTGATTTATACAAAGACGAAAAACAAGTTAGTACAGGCTTGGGAATCATTGAGACATCCAATACATTTGGAAAAGTGCTGAGCCCTATTTTAGGATCTGCTCTTGCTGCCATTGTATGGTTCTTACCATTTTGGGCGATTCCAGTTTTATGTGTCATATCAATTGTTTTGTTACTTGTTCTAGTAAAGGCAAAGAAACAAGAAGGAGAAGTACCACCACTTAAAGAGTTTATAAAATCTATTCTGTCTACGTTTCGAGAAAAAGGAAGATGGTTAATTGCCATTTTTGCATTAGGTGCAATTATTATGCTTATTTTATTCGGAATTCTCTTTTATTTGTCGACTATACTGGAATCAAAGTATGACATTCATGGTATATGGAAAGGGTGTGTGCTTGCTATCCCGTTACTTGTACTGTCACTTAGTTCATATATGGCCGGTAAAAAAATTGGAGATAATCAAAATGTTATGAAGAAGTGTATTTATATTGGTTTTTTAATGGCAGCTGCATCAGTCATCATTCCTTTATTTATAAAAGGGATTTATTTACTACTTCTTTGTCTCGTTATTATGGGGATAGGAATTGGTATGGCACTCCCATGTTTAGATGCCCTCATTACACAAGGAATTGAAAAGGAGCAAAGGGGAACGGTTACGTCATTTTATAGTTCAATGCGATTTATCGGTGTAGCAGCTGGACCACCTTTATATTCTTTTTTCATGAAAGGGGCGGACCATGAAGTGTTTTATTTGACAAGTATTTTCGCTGCCATTGGTGCTGTCATAGCAATCATTTGGATTAAACCAGCAAAAGATGCAAAGAAGGTAAAACAGAAACCGGAACCTACTTCATAATTTGTAAGAGAATTGCATGATGTTTTTAGTAACATGCAATTCTCTTTCGTTCATTAAGAATAAATAACTTGTTTTAACATATAAAGCGCGACACCCCATATGATGAGACCAGAAAATTTATTTAATAATAAAATTGTCTTTCCGGTTGAGTCTATTCTTTTTAGAAATTTCCCCGCTAAAGCTAAGCTTATAAACCAAATCCAAGAAACGATAATAGTTGCAAGTGTGAAAGCCCATTTTTCACTTCCTATGTATTGAATAGAATTTGTTCCAATTACACCGATTGTGTCTAAAATAGCATGTGGATTTAATAACGAAACGGATGCTGCGAAAAGAATTTGCTTTTTTAAGGGCATACTTTTTTCTTGTTTTACATCGTTGGAAGGGTTACTTCTCCAAATAACAAAGCCCATGTATAGGAGAAAGAAAAATCCAATTATATATAACGAGTTAGTTAGCCAAGAAAAAGTAAGGAGTACAAGGGAGACACCTTGCACTGCAATCAATATGAGTAACGTATCACATATAGAGGCAGTTAATACTACGGGTGCTGCCCTCCAAATGTTTGGTTGGCTCGCACCTTGGTTGAAGACAAAAACATTTTGTACACCTAATGGAATGATAAGTCCAAATGCAAGAATGATACCATGAATAATTGCTTCACTCATCATATTACCTCCTATTTTAATTCATTATGATAGTGTATATTGTATAGAAGAAATGAAAATTTGTATCCATCCATATGGTTGGGGAGGTTACCAACCAAAAAGAATATAAGGTGATATAATGGAAAGATTCGTTTGGAAACCGAATATGTCTCTAGCGACTCCTCTGTATAAACAAATAGAAACGTATATAAAAGAAAGGATCGTTAATGGAGAATGGACCGTTGGAACGAAATTACCTTCACAAAGAGATTTGGCACATACATTTGGTGTGAATCGAAGCACAATTGTAATGGCTTTCGATGAACTAGTTGCAAAGGGATACATTGAAGGGAATGGCAGGAAAGGAACAATTGTTGTAAATAATAATGAGAATGCTTCACCTTACGCACCCCCGCCTAATTGGCAGTCTTATGTAGAAACAGGACTTCATTATCCGAATCTCCCAGCTATTCAGGAGATTAATCAAGCTGAATTTTATCCACATGTAATCCGATTAGGAACAGGTGAGCTCGCGCCAAGTCTCTTACCTGAGAAAAAGATGAAAGAAATTATGAATAAGCTTTTAAAGTCAAATGTGACGCTTGGGTATGAAGAGCCGAAAGGAAATCTGTATTTAAGGGAAAAGATTTCCGAATACTTACAGGGGCATGGTGTATATGTATCTCCTGCCTCTATATTAATTGTTTCAGGAGCGATTCAAGCGCTGCAACTTATTTCTATGGGTCTTCTTTCGAAAGGGGCATCAATCTTATTAGAGAAACCATCTTATTTATATTCACTTAATGTTTTTCAATCAGCAGGAGTACGTTTAATTGGAATCCCAATGGATGAGAGCGGCTTATATACATCATATATTGAGAAATATAAGAAGCAATTCAATGCCTCTATTTTATATACAATCCCGTCGTTTCATAATCCGACGAATTTTAGTATGAATACTAAGAAGCGAAAAGAAATAATGGAAGTATGTAATGAAATTGGATTACCTATTATAGAGGACGCAGTGTATCAAGACTTATGGTTTGATGCACCTTGTTCGAAACCTTTAAAAGCCTATGATAAAAATGGAATCGTACTACATATTGGAAGCATGTCCAAAGTGATTAGTCCAGGTTTAAGAATTGGATGGATTGTTGGACCTGAGCCAGTAATTCAAAGATTGTCAGACATAAAAATGCAAACAGATTATGGCTCAAGCACTATATCCCAGCAAATTGCAGCAGAGTGGTTTACAAATGGTCTATATGATCAGCATTTGCGATTTGTAAGAAGTGAATTGAAAAAACGAAGAGATTTTATGTTACTAATGTTAGATAAATATCTTCGTGAAATAGCAACTTGGCATGAGCCAACAGGTGGGTTTTATATATGGGTACATATAAAAGTACCCATTTCATATCGCAGTTTATTTGATAAAGCTCTGCAAGAAAAGGTTTTATTAAACCCAGGTACTTTATATGATAGAAGTGCAAATCAATTTTTGCGCCTATCGTATTCATACGCAACGTTAGAAGAAATTGAAATAGGTATAAAAAAACTTGCACAACTAATGAAAAAGTAAGAGGAGAAAGTAATGAAACAATATGTAATTTGCCAAATTATCAATGGAGAAAAATATTTAGCTGCTTATGCGGAGACGAAGGAGGAAGCAATTGAAAAAGCAGAATTGTTAGGATTACGAACGGGAAATCGATACACAGTTATTACTGCAGAGGAAGCAGAAGGGTTAACGTATCCTTAAACAACGTATAATAATGATGCAGAAAGTAAATAAGCCTAGTAATATATTATTACTAGGCTTATTTTTTTTTGAAAGCGTTACGTGTTCTCGTATGAAAAGCAATAGTATTATGAGTCAAGTTGACGGAAGTAACGATTTGATTTTCTATCCTGCTTTCCGTTTCTATAGTCATCAATATATTGTCTGAAGTTCCACGATTGTAAAAACTTATTTGCGGCATTATAACCAGAATTGTATAGCCACTCTTTTTCTTCCTTTGTTAAGTCGAAGTTTGTACTAGTAATAGCCCCTGTTGGAATTGTAATTGTTCTTGCTTTTGATTCCTTGTCTAAATGACGTAAATCATGAGCTTGCATCATTGTTTTAAATAGTCCTTTGAACATGGAAATAGGCTCGTTATAGTGAGCAGGATCAGCTTGAATCTCATCTTTTACAAAATGAAATCCGAAAGTCGGCCAGCGAGGAGCGGTAGGTGAATCGAAGATCCAAATTGGATAATTACTTAGAATTCCTCCATCAACCATATAACAAGGCTGCTTCCATTTTGGAGTTCTCCATTTTACGGGTTCAAAGAAGAAGGGGATTGTACTACTCATTCTTACCGCTTTAGCGATAGAGAAGCGATAATTTAAAAATCCGTAGTTTGGTAAGTCGTCAGGAAAGACAACCATTTTACCATTACTAATATCAGAGGCGATGATTTTGAGTTTGTTTAGATCCGGTAAATCAGTAAATAAATGAATACCTTTTTTTCGAAGCAATTCTTCAATCCATTCTTCTATAAATGCATTAGAGTATATACCTAGAGTAGTCCATGCACTTAGCCCCTTACCGATAAAAGGAATTCTATCAATAAAAGTTTTTTTCATAAATTTATTATAATCAATATCAGTTATAATCGTTTTTAACTCTGAACAAGAATATCCTGCCGCTACAAGTGCTGCAATAATCGAACCAGCCGATGTACCAGCTACACGTTCCCATTCATAACCTTTTTCGGCTAACGCGCAAATTGCCCCAACATGCGCAATACCGCGCACACCGCCTCCTTCAAAAACACCATCAATCTTCATTAAACATACTTCCTTTCAAATAAAAGATTTGGAAATGGCAAAAAAGCACGTATTGTACGTGCTTTTTTACAATGGTTTTTAAGTTTACTAGCAGCCTACAAAGCCGCCCCAACAGCTAGCTCCGATGATGATTAGAAGGATAAATAAAACGATTAATAAAGCGAAACCTCCGTAACCACAACCGCCGCCACCGTATCCGTAACCACAGCAACTATATCCGTAACCCATATGGAATTCCTCCTTATATTTAAAAATGAACGAGGGGAAAATGTACTGGAAGAATTAAAGAATTATCGTGTTTGTAGGAACAATGTATAGTATGCTTTTTTAAACTTGTTCGCGTACGAAGGATAAGCCCGTTTTTTGGAGGCTTGTTGATTTTGTAAAGAATGAAGTATAATCTTTGTACTATGATATAAATAAGTATGTAAATGTAAGGAGAATTTATGAATAAAAAAATTGAAGTATTAATTGATAAATATGAACTAACACACTTGAAAGAGGAACTTATTAATACTGTATTTCCTTGTATAAAAGTTGTGCCAAAGCAGCAGGAAACTGTTGCGATAGGTAGTTCGAAAATGGGAGGAGTTCCTGATTTACCAGCTTTATTTGAATATCCAAAGCATAAAGGAAATCCACTACAATTTATCGCGCAATTTAACTTAAGTGATTTACAAAACGTTGGTATGGATCACAATCTTCCTAAGACGGGGATGCTGTATTTCTTTTGCATCGAAAATTATTTTGAAGAAAATGTGAATCTAACAGAGGCTGGGCGTGTACTTTATTATGATGTTCCTGTAGAGCAATTACGAAGAGAAAATGAAGTACAAGCGAAATATAACCAGTGTGCAATTACTTTTGAACTGACATACAAATTACCAGAGCTTTTCATTGAAGATGAGGCTGATTCAGATCGTTTCTTACAATTACTTGAAGAGCTAATTCCGGATAACTACGATAACCATCAAATGTTTGGTGAGCCATTCTCTGTACAAGAGGAAGTGTTATATGAGACAGGAGAATATATGGGAGTAGACCCACAGCAAATGACTCTTTTATTCCAAATTGATTCAGATCATAAAAATTGTAATATGGTTTGGGGAGAACTAGGGATGCTATATTTCTGTATTAGTAATGAAGATTTGAAAAATCAACGTTTTGAAAATACATGCTGCGTATTACAAACTTGCTAATGAAAAAAGGTTGTTCTTTTAAAAAGAACAAGCTTTTTATGTGAATTAATTAATATGCATAATCTCATATGACCTATACGAAAAAGTATTGTATACTCTGAAACTATACGATACTTTTTCGTATAGTTATAGAATGTAAGGAGTGACAAGATGGGAAAGACAAGTAAGTATGTGACAGCTGCCGCACTTTGTTCAACTATAGTAATGGGAGGCTTACAAGCGTCATCTGTATCTTATGCAGCTACAAATCCGACTACAGTGACAGCACAATCAGATGTAAAGTTATTAGATGATTTCAGAAAAGAATTAAAAAAACAGATTGATAATCGAGAAGAAAATATTACAATCACATATAAAACAAAAGATAGAAATGCTAGAAATATTATGGATCAATTGTATGGTGAGTTTAATAAAATTGTAGATGCTGATGAGTATGTAAAATATAATGTAGCGTCTACTAGATATTCTATTAAAGGAATGCCAGGGGACTATACGTTTACACTGCAAGTAAAATACCGTGAATCAAAAGAACAAACTCAATATGTAAAAGCTCAGGCGAAATCAATTGTTGGATCAATTGTAAAACCAGGGATGGATGAGCATGAGAAAGTAAAAGCTATTCACGATTACGTTGTTAAGCATGTGTCTTATGATACGTCTTATCAAGCGTATACAGCATATGAAGCATTAGCGAATCGTTCTGCCGTTTGCCAAGGATATACATTATTAACGTATGAGTTGTTAAAAGAGGCAGGTATTCAAAATCATATTGTAACAGGCACAGGAAACGGACAAGCTCACGCGTGGAATTTAGTGAACATTGAAAACAAATGGTATCACCTAGATACTACATTTGATGATCCAGTACCAGATAAAGCAGGGCGTGTAACTTACTCATATTTTAACATGTCTGACGAACAGTTAAGTAAAGATCACGACTGGGATCGTAGTAAATATCCAGTAGCAACTACAAGTTATTTTGGTGAATTAACAAATAAAATAAAAGCTGGTAGCTCAAAAACTGTCGTATATGAGCAAATGTTAAAAGAAACAAATTTACAATACTTATCTGCAGAATACGGAGCAGAAAATTATAATGAATTTAAGAAAAAGTTACAGCAACAGTTTGCAGCCAAACCAGAAAAAGTAGAAGTACGATATAAGCAGTCCATGGATGGAACGATGCAAGATATAAAGAAAGTATTAAATGAAATAAATTGGCCAAAAGGTGCAAAGCGTGTGTCTTATCAAGTAGCACCTTATAGTGCATTAGCGGGTTATTCATTAGCGACAATTACATTTACGTATTAAGCAATGAGAAAGAGCATCTGTAAAAGATGCTCTTTTTATATTTGTTGATCACTTTAAAATATTGAGAATTATGTGATAAAATAAAAAGGAGAGGATGTGAATGCGGAATGAACTTGTTTGAAAGTAATATATTTACATTGATATATACTTGTTTAGTAATCGGACTTATCGTTTTGTTTTTCATATCATTTACTTTGTTTATTAGAAGAGTATTACAAAGCAGTGCTGCAAAGAAACACCACGTGATTAATATGAACCAGAAGCTAGATCGAATTATTGAATTGCTTGAAAAAGATAAGAAATAGCGATAGAAGAAGTATGAAAAGGGGAAAGAGAATGGCCAATTATATAAAAGAATTACGTGAAAAAGTAGGACATGATTATGTTTTCTTAAACTTTGCCGGTGGTTGTGTATTTAATAAAGAAGGAGAAGTATTACTGCAAAAAAGAGGAGACTTTAACGCTTGGGGATTTCCAGGTGGCGCAATGGAGATAGGGGAATCAGCTGCGGAAACTGCAATCCGAGAAATAAAAGAAGAAACCGGGTATGATGTAGAAATAAATGAGCTTATTGGAGTGTATACAAAATATTTTCAATCATATCCAAATGGAGACAAGGCCCAGTCAATTGTGATGTTCTTTTCATTCTCAATAGTTGGAGGTGACAAAAAAGTAGATGGTGATGAAACGTTGGATTTGAAGTTTTTCCCGTTAGACGACATGCCACCGTTATTTTGTAAACAACATGAAGATTGCCTGCAAGATTTATTGGAGAAAAGAGTAGGGGTATATCGTTAACATATAAAAAAGAAGCTAAATGAAGATTAGCTTCTTTTTGATGTTTAATTTATTTCCACCAATCATCAAACATTGACGCTGGTACTTGTCTTTTATGCTCACTCACTGTGTAACGTTTTTCAATTTTCTCTGCAACGTCAGCTGGAACTGCTTTACCTTCTAAATAATCATCTAATTGATCATAAGTAATACCTAACTCTGTTTCATCAGCTTGACCTGGTTTTTCATCTAATAAATCAGCTGTTGGCATTTTTAAGTACAGTCGCTCGTCTGCACCTAACTCTTGTAATAATGCACGTCCTTGGCGCTTCGTTAATCCCGTTAATGGTAATAAATCTGCACCACCATCTCCGAATTTTGTAAAGAACCCTGTTACAGCTTCTGCAGCGTGATCTGTTCCGATAACAAGTAGCCCTTTTTGTCCACCAATTGCATATTGAGTAACCATACGGATACGTGCTTTCACGTTACCCTTATTGAAATCTGTTAATGATTCACCCAATAAGTTTTCATATTGATTTGAAAAAGCATCAACAGTTGAAGCAATATCAAATGCAACAGATTGATCTGCTTGAATGAATTGTAATGCTAATTGTGCATCATCTTCATCTTTTTGTACTTTATAAGGAAGACGCACGGCGATAAACGTTGCATTACCACCTTCGTTACGAATTTCTTCAACTGCAAGTTGTGCTAAGCGTCCTGCTAATGTAGAGTCTTGTCCGCCGCTAATACCAAGTACAAATCCTTTTGCACCTGTTTTTTTTACATAATCCTTTAAGAAATCAACTCGTTTACGAATTTCAATTTTTGGATCAATTACAGGCTGAACATGTAATGCTTTCATAATCTGTTCTTGTAATGTCATTATGTTTCCTCCTATTCATATTAAAGCGGTAATTAAGTTTATATGTATAATGGTACATACTTCTATCCTTTATTATTTCGCAAAATTAACGAATATACAATAGGATGTGTGTATGAATATGAATGTAGTCATTATAAATAAAGTACTACGTATAAGCAATTTTTTTAAACCTTTCAAAAATGTAAGGTTTTTGTCATTTGAATCGATGGAAGGTATTTCCGCACTTTACTAATATAAAAACATAGATAGTAGAAGGGCGGAGAAGTAATATGAACATTAGAGAACTAGCATATCGGAATGTAACCCGAAATAGACGGACATACTCAGCCTATTTTTTGAGTAGTGCATTTGCAATTATGGCCTTTTTTGTGTATTCATTTTTTGCGTTTCATCCGGCATTAAGTGCAGGAGAATTAGGTCAGTACGTATTCGTAAGTATGTCTTTTGCACAGTCTATTATTTACTTATTTACATTCTTCTTTATTTTATATTCGATGGGAATGTTTTTAAAAACGAGAAAGCATGAACTAGGAATTTTAATGATGCTAGGTATGACGAAATATCAATTAAAGCGTCTGATCTTTTTTGAAAATATTATGATTGGA
Organism: Bacillus cereus group sp. BfR-BA-01347; assembly: GCF_022663835.1. Lineage (NCBI taxonomy): Bacteria > Bacillati > Bacillota > Bacilli > Caryophanales > Bacillaceae > Bacillus > Bacillus cereus group sp. BfR-BA-01347. The sequence continues at coordinate 590,953 of NZ_JAKUGG010000001.1, forward strand.
ATAGGGGCAATTATTTTTGGTATTCTTTCAGGTATGTTATTTTCAGGGGTATTACTATTTGTCGCCCCGATGATATTAAAACTAGATATCTCCTTATCTTATTACATACCGATGAAAGCAATTGTTGTAACAAGTATTATGTTTTTCATATTATTTATGATCATATCATTGTTTAGTGCAGGAATGATTCGTAAAAATAAAATTATGAAGTTGTTTAGAGGGTCAGCAGAGGCAAAACCGGAACCGAAAGCATCAATCATTTCTTCCATATTAGCAGTAGTATTGCTTAGTGCTGGCTATGTAGGAGCTCTTCTATCGCATGGCGCAATGGTATTTATTATGATGATTCCTGTTACAACGGTAGTTATTATTGGGACGTATTTGTTGTACAAGCAGCTGAGTGTCTTTATTATTCGATTATGTAAAAAAAGTAAACGTTTCTATTGGACACAGACTAATATTATTACGTTATCAGATTTAGCGTATCGCATGAGAGATAACGCAAGAATGTTCTTTATTGTAACCATTATTTCTACTGTAGCATTTTCCGCAATAGGGACATTAGTTGGCTTCGCATCCATGACGAAAGGGATAATGGAGAGACCGATTTCGTTTCATTACCATTCTAAGCAAGGGAATAGTAACGAATCACAGCATATACAAATGATTGACAAAGGATTAAAGAAACATAGTATAGCAGCTTCAAAAACTAATATTTCGACAAAGAAAACGGAGGAACAGTCGTTAAGAAGCGCCATTTTTATAAAAGAATCAGACTATAAGAAATATGCAAAGTTAACAGAAGAACCATTTAATACTGTAGCAAATAAAGAAGTTGTATTTTTGTCAGCTAATATACCAGGGCCAACGATGAAAGAAAGAAAAGAAATTACTTTACCTAATATGAATGAAAATTTAAAAGTGAAAAAAGTTACTTCATCTTCATTGGGGAAAATATTAAGAGGAAATGTTTATGTAATCTCTAATAATCAATATGATTCATTACAAGATGGGTTTATAGAGACAAAAGATTATATGTATAAAACTGAAAGAACGAAAGATGAGATTGAAATTGGTAAAGAGCTTACGCATCAAATTAAACCGTATCAAGAATATTCAACGTTTAGTGCGGAAGAGTACGAGCAAAACCAAAGTTTACAAATTGCAGGACCGATTTTATTTGTAGGTTTCTTTATTGGTATAGTATTTTTCGTTTGCGCAGGAAGTTTCCTTTACTTCCGTTTATTCTCCGATTTGGAGGATGATGTTCGTTTGTTCGAAATGATTCGTAAAGTTGGATTGACAAGTAGGGAATTATCGAAGGTAGTTACAATTCGATTGGCGCTTTTATTCTTCGTTCCAATTGGTGTTGCAACATTACATGGAGCAGTAGCCTTAACGGCGTTAGGGCAAATGTTTGAGTACTCATTGTTTAAAGAAAATACAGTTGTATTAAGTGTTTTCATAGGTATTCAAGTTGTATACTTCTTACTTATAAGATCCCGTTATGTAAAACAATTGAAAGAGAGATTACGTATGCATTAAATGTGTTTTTTAACTCGAGTACAAAATTTTCTAAAAAGAGGCAAGTATTGTCAAAAAGTGATAAAATGGAAAAAGCGAGGCGAAAAAATTAATAGAGAGTAAGGGGGGAGAAATATGAAAGCAACAGGAGTTATTCGAAAAGTAGACGAATTAGGACGAATTGTTATCCCTAAAGAATTACGCGATGTATTGGGAATACAAATTAAATCACCGCTTGAAATTTTTGTAGAAGCAGATAAAATCATTTTACAAAAATATCAACCTTACAATGCTTGCCAAATCACAGGTGATGTTTCAGGGCAGAATATTACATTAGCAAATGGAAATATTACAGTTGGGATAGAGGGAGCGGAATATTTAGTAAAAGAAATAGAAAAGTTTTTAAACAAGAGTGAGGTTTAGTCTTAATTTATATTATTTTTCAAATACATATCATTCTTTTAAAAGACTGTAAGAGGACCATTAATTGGTCCTCTTATTTTGGTTATTAGTTGAACGACCCGGGTTGTTACTTCCTACAAATCATAGGGAAAATAAAAAAGTATTATAGAGGTAGTAAATGATGTTGAGAAATATTTGAAAAGAAGGAAAACAAAAAGAATAAAACGAATGTTACATTTACACGTATTCAAAAGTGGTCTGAAATGAAAATAATACATTTTCAGGAGGGATTACGATGAGTAGTACAGTGAATAAACAAAAAGGTATACAATTGATTCCGTTTACCGTAAATAAGGTGGTAGAACAAGTAAATGAAATTCCACCAGGTGTACAACTGATTCACGCTCCGCAAGTATGGGAAAAGAGTGTGAAGGGGCAAGATGTAGTCGTTGCCGTATTAGATACAGGGTGTGATACTAATCATATAGATTTAAAGGATCGTATTATCGGCGGAAGAAATTTCACAAAAGATTATGAAGCTGATCCAAATGTGTATCTTGATAATAACGGACATGGTACTCATGTTGCGGGAACGATTGCCGCGACTGAAAATGGTGTCGGTGTATTAGGAGTTGCACCACTTGCTAAAATGTTAGTATTAAAAGTTTTAGCGGGAGATGGTTCTGGAAGTTATGAGCAAATTATTGAGGCAATTCATTATGCTGTAAATTGGAGAGGGCCGAATCAAGAGAAAGTGAGAATTATTTCAATGTCACTTGGTGGTCCGCAAGATGTTCCAGAATTACATGAAGCAATTCAAAATGCGGTAAAGCAAGATGTTCTCGTTGTATGTGCTGCTGGAAATAATGGAGATTGCGATGATGAAACAGAGGAACTAGACTTTCCGGGTGCGTACTCCGAGGTAATTGAAGTTGGTGCTGTTAATTTAGAGCGGAAGATTGCATGTTTTAGTAATTCAAATCAAGAAATTGATCTAGTAGCGCCAGGTGATGAAATATTATCTACGTATCCAGAAGGAAAATATGCTGTGTTAAGTGGAACTTCCATGGCGACGCCGCATGTTGCTGGAGCGCTCGCCTTGCTCATTAAACAGTGTGAGAAAGAATACGGTCGAAAGTTATCGGAGCCGGAAATATATGCACAACTCATTAAAAGAACTGTACCTTTAGGGTACGAACGTACATCTGAAGGGAATGGATTAATAGATTTATTAAAAGAATAGCCATATTAAAAAAACATCTCATATGAATATGAGATGTTTTTTTAATATGGCTCTGTCGCATGTAATACAACTTGTAATAAACCTGGGAATCTAGCATTTAAATCTTCTTCACGAATTGAAATGAAACGTTGTGTTCCTTCAAGGCGCGTGTACATAACACCTGACTCACGTAAAACTTTGAAATGGTGAGATAAAGTTGATTTTGCAACAGGGATGTTTAAAGCACCACAAGATTGTTCATTTTTCTCTAGTAACATATTTACAATTTGTAAACGAATTTGATCGCTAAGTGCATATAAGACAGAAGAAAATTGAATTTCTTCTCGATTTGGATGATAGAGTGTACGCATATTTCACCTACTTGTATAAGTTAAGATATTTGCACTATAACATATAAAATGGTATATTTCTATTGTTCGAATATATTCGAATAATAGAAATATAGGGGGAGAAAAAATGAAGTATACAAAATTGCAAAAGGCAGGATTAAATATTTCAAAGTTGGGTTTAGGTACAAATGCAGTAGGGGGACATAATTTATATGCTGATGTGAATGAAGAAGAAGGAAAGCGATTAGTAGAAGAAGCTATTCAGCAAGGGATTACATTTTTTGATACAGCAGATTCATATGGTTTCGGTAGATCAGAGGAATTAGTAGGAGAAGTATTAAAGGGAAAACGTCATGAGTTTATACTTGCTACAAAAGGTGGAATTCAACCGTTGTTAAATGGAGAAACTTATATTAACAATGAACCAAGTTATTTAAGGAATGCTGTGGAAAATAGCTTAAGAAGATTACAGACTGATTATATTGATTTATATTATTTACACTTTACAAATTCTGAAACAAGTTACATAGATTCAATCGGAGAGCTTACTCATTTAAAAGAAGAAGGGAAAATTCGTTCAATTGGAATATCGAACGTAAACATAGAACAATTAAAAGAGGCGAATCAACATGGTCATATAGATGTTGTACAATCTCCATACAATATGTTAGAACGTACAGTTGAGGAAGAACTGTTGCCGTATTGTATAGAAGCGGGTATTTCATTTATTCCATATGGGCCTCTTGCTTTTGGAATATTAGGCGGAAAATATACAGAAGATTTTAAATTGAACGAAGTCGATTGGCGCCAAAATGTAAATCTATTTGAAGAAAATACATATAAGAGTAATTTTAAGAAAGTGGAAAAGTTAAAAGGGCTAGCTAAAGAAAATGATATTGAAGTGTCTCATTTAGCGTTAGCATGGTTATTAAATAAAGAAGGAATTGATACTGTTATACCTGGTGGAAAGCGGGCAGAGCAGGTAAGAGAAAGTGTGAAAGCGGTAGACGTTGTATTGAATGAAAGAGTCATGAAAGAAATCCAATCTATTTTAGAAGATTAGTGAAACAGAGGGAGAGTACCCTCTGTTTATATAAGGAGAAGGTCTAAATGAACAGAGCACTAGCTGTATTTTTCACAATAATGTTTATGATCGGTACAGATATTTTCTTAATTTCACCACTGTTGCCGACATTACAACAGGTGTATCATGTTTCAATTGAGTTGTCAGGATGGATGGTGAGTTCCTATGCTTTAGGGTATGCTGGATTTGCACTTATCGCTGGTCCTATATCAGATGGATTAAACAGAAAAAAAGTGATGGTACTAGGTATGAGTTTTTTTGCAATAAGTACGTTTTTGTGTGGAATTGCACCGAGTTTTTTATGGATGCTAACATTTAGATTTTTAGCAGGTGTAAGTGCAGCTTTTGTATCTCCACAAGTGTGGGCATCCATTCCGCTCCTTATAGAGAAAAAGCAAATTGTGAAAGCAATTGGGATTGCAACAGCAGGGTTATCAATCTCTCAAATTTTAGGGCTGCCACTGGGAGCTTATTTAGCAACGATATATTATACAATGCCATTCTATTCCATTGGTATATTATCAGCACTACTTGTCATTCTTATTTATGTTGTATTACCAGAAATCCAGTCGGTTCATATAGGTGGAAATAAAAAAGCGATTTTACAGCGTTATAAACAATTACTTACAGATTCAAAGGTTTCACTTTCTTATTTTGCATACTTTGTTTTTCAAACCGGAAATTTTGCTGCATTTTCATTTTTTGGTGTATGGCTTTCCATTCAATTTGGCTTACAAGTTCATGAAGTAGGTACAGCTATGCTCGTATTAGGATTAGGAAATTTAACTGGTAATATTTTTGGTCCTAGAATCGTAATTAAAATTGGTTATAACCTTTCTTTCTATGGTGGAATTATATTTACAGCAGTGCTATATGTATTACTTCCTCATGTAAAGAACATTGTATTGGTGGAGTTATTGTTCTTTGCTTTGTTTTTTGTGACAGGAATTTTGTTTGTATTAATGATGAGGCACTTACAAAACATGTCTAGTGTAGCAAGAGGAACAGGAGCCGCACTTGCAAATGCTTCTATGTATATTGGGCAAATGATTGGTGCGGCAATAGCAGGAATGTTATTTGCAGTATCTCACAATTTTATACTTATAGGTAGTTTTACTGCGTTACTATATATAGGAGCTTTATTTTTGTTTAGAAAAAGTGAAAAACTTACTGAAAATAGTGAAACAGGAATTGCATCATAAAGCTTGTATAAATATTTCGCAAATCAGAATTAATAAGAGTGTGAATACATGAATGTGCTTTTAATTAAAGTGGTTACTAAAAGTATAGAAATAGTAGAAGAAATGTATTGTAACAAAGTTATGAGGAATCAAAAAATAAAAATCCCTATAAAGATAGGGATTTATATATCGGCATATAGTTCCTTGGAAAAGGATATACTTAGTTTAACATATCGGACTACTTATATTTGTGAAATAGATGTGAAAGTAATGTGAAAAATGCCGAAGGAAAAAACTATTTAAATAGAGGGCAATTTAGATGGGGATATGGATTTTACATAAATGTTGTGTTATATTTCTACTTATCTGTTAATAATTACATATTTTAATTTTATTAGGGATAAAAGGGAGAGGTTTAAATGCAATGGTATTTGAAAGCTCTAAAGAATTATGGGAATTTTAGTGGTAGAGCTACGCGAAAAGAGTACTGGATTTTTAGTTTATCCAATATCGTAATTTTTTGGCTACTGTTATTTTTATCATCATTTTCAGAGGTGTTAGTTGCTATTATTGCGTTGCTATTTATGTTAGTAATGATTATACCAAGCTTTTCGGTTGGTGCACGACGATTACATGATATTGGGAAAACGGGATGGTGGCAACTATTAAATTTTGTACCGTTTGGTAGCGTTGTTTTACTTGTATTTTTTATCATTGAAAGTGAAGAAAATGACAATCAATACGGACCAAATCCGCATTCAGATTTAAAAGAAGCGATTTAATAAACTTGTTTAGTTTGTAGCATTACTAGTTCAATTATTTTATCTATTATTAAAATGGTTTGCGTGGGCTAATATTATTAGGTTGATCTTTAGGTCTAGATGACTTTTGAAACTGTAAAAATGGAAAGATAAAGGCAGAGAGAATATAGCATGGAAAGAAAAAAATTCTAAATAAAAAGCACTGTTTTAGCTAATGTAGCTAAAACAGTGCTTTTCTCTTTGATTGAACAGTTGCAGCATTTTCATCATGTATACCTGCATCTTTAATAATTCGTTGTTTTGCTTTATTTAATAGATGGTTTACTGCTTCGCCAAAATAGTTAGCTTCGCTTTTTGTGCGGGCTTCTCGTAAACATTTATAGTTTTCTAGCAGTTCCTCTTTTTCGGAGTTTGTTAAGAAATCTTCTATTTTCTTTTTTGTCATACGAAACACCCTTTCTCCTGACAAACGACGCAATAGAAAATATTTATTTCTCATTATAACAATAATTTTAAAAGAAAGTATACACTAACGTCGCAATAATTTGTCAATTTCTTGAATCTTCTCATCAGCTTTCCCAATTTGCGTATTTTTAGCCTGTTCGCCACCAAGAGCTTGATGTAGTAAGAAAGTTTGGCCGGAAATAGCAGTTACAATGGATACTTTTATAATTTCTTTTATTGCGGTGACATCGAATAAAACGAGCCCAAGAAGTGCGGCTAGGCTACCAGTAAAAATATCAGTTAAAAATCCAAAATGAAAAAATGTTTTCAAACGGCGTGGAAGCAATAACTTACCTTGGTTATTGATTAGATGGGAAACGAAGCCGGTAATGCCACCAACGAGAACAGCGGTTAGCCATTGATACATTTCCATCGAATCCACTCCTTTTAGTGAATAAGATTCGATTATTTTATATTGATTCCTTTTAATATTTCATATAAGCATATTGAGAAAGTTTGTTTGGGTATATTTTGTATTCAAATTAATTGTAACAGAAAATTTAGATATATTTTAGTCTATTATATGAATCATTTTTACAATAATATGAATGCAGAAAGGGGTGCGTGATATGAATATAGATTATCGAATAAGAAGCGTAGATGGTTATACAAAAAAAATAGGGGAATTAGTAAGCCTGCTTGAGCATACGAGAGCTGTAACATTAGGCGAAGTAAAAAATTTATCAGTTGAGAAATTAGATTTAATTATGCAAAGCAGCGGAAATTCAATTGGCGCCTTATTAAAGCATATAGCAGCTATTGAAAAAGTTCATCAGCTTATTTCATTTCAAGATCGTGACTTTACAAAAGAAGAATTAGAAATATGGGAAGATGCACTGTATTTAGGGGAAGCGGGTAGAGCAATCCGTGGTCATGAAATACAGTATTATGTACAACTTCTACAAAGTGTTCGAGAAGAATCTCTGAAGTATTTAAGTGAACAAGGTGATGAGTGGCTCATGTCAGAAAGAAAGTGGCCTAACGGTGTAGCATATAACCAGCACTATCTATGGTTTCATGTGCTAGAAGATGAAATTAGTCATCGAGGACAAATTAGAATGCTCAAAAACAAGTTATTTGAAAATTACGTAAAGTGATGTAGCTTTTTATAGGAGAATTCCATATAATGAGAATAATTAAAATAAGAACGGGGTGATGTATTATGGCGAAAATAACTTATATGAATAATCAACCAAATACAAAGGTGGATGGAAAGGGCGATATTATATAAGGTAATTCGCAATCCTTCCACTTAGTACAAACTAGGGAGGATATTTATTTGAATCAAAATATTTTAGAATCTTTCGGCTGGGATTCATTTTTTGAAGAACAAGTTACAGAGAAAAATTATGAAGTAGGTCGTATTTTACTTGAGCATAAGCATATATATCGCATTATTTGTAATGATGGTGAATATATGGCAGAACTGTCTGGGAAGTTTCGGCATGAAGTGATTACGAAAAGCGATTATCCAGCAGTTGGTGATTGGGTGTATATAAAGAAAATAGAAGATGAAAAGAAAGCGATTATTCATCGTATTTTCCAGCGAAGAAGCTCTTTCTCAAGACAAGAGGCTGGAACAAGAACAGAAGAACAGATTATAGCAGCAAATGTAGATTATTTATTTTTAGTGAATGCACTTAATCATGATTTTAATGTTAGAAGGATGGAACGTTATTTATTATTAGCGTATGAAAGCGGCGCTATGCCAGTTATTGTTTTAACAAAGAGTAGTATATGTAATGATGTGGAAGAGAAAATTGTAGAAACGGAAGCTATAGCAATTGGTGTTCCTATTTTCGTTGTTGATAGTTTAGAGCATACAGGTATTGATTTGTTGAAACAATTCGTTTCTTCAGGGAAAACAATTGCTTTAGTTGGATCATCAGGGGTAGGAAAGTCAACTTTGTTAAATGCTTTAATAGGAATTGATGTAGCAAAAACGGGAGATATACGTGAAGAGGATAGTAGGGGGAGGCATACGACAACGCATCGAGAATTATTCCAATTGCCTAGTGGAGCTCTCGTGATTGATACGCCTGGCATGAGGGAATTGCAACTTTGGGAAGGCAGCGAAGCGATTCAAACAGCATTCTCTGATATTGAAGAACTTGCGACAACATGTCGTTTCCGGGATTGTAAGCATGAGAATGAACCAGGATGCGCGGTGTATAGTGCAATTGAAAACGGACTTATTACGATAGATCGTTTGAAAAGCTATAAAAAATTACAAAGAGAACTGGCGTATTTTATGAGGAAACAAGATGCAATCCTTGCCAGAGCAGAGCGTGATAAATGGAAGAAAATTTCTAAACAACATAAAAAAATGTAAAAACCAAAGGGCCCCTTTGGTTTTTTCTATTTGTAAATTTTATAATAATATTATTCGTATATATAGACAAAGGGAAATTAATTGTTTAAACTTTACAAAGTATTCACCATAATAGGTTATGAAAATAATAATTAGGGAATGGGAAATATTCATAATTAACTCAAATTAACTTTTAAATTTGAAAATTAGGAGGTTCATAATGGGTAAACTATTAAATTTGTTTCGTGATATGAAAGTAGCAAAAAAGCTATTAATTTCATTCTTTGTAATTTTAATTGCGGCTGTGTCTATTATTGGAGGCATGTCTTATCAAACAGTCAAAAAGAATTTTGAATCGCAAATTAAGAGTAGTGCCAACGACAATATAAAAATACTGGATAATTTAATCAATCAAATGATTGATGCAAAATTTAATGATGTGAATAATTTTGCACGGGTGATTCAGGGGAATATGTATCAAGGAGATAATCAGGATGAATTAAGAAAAATGTTATCACAATATATAAATTTAAATAAAGATGTTGAACAAGTATATGTTGCCGGAAATGATAAAAAATTTGTACAAGAACCAAATATACAAATGGCAGCAGACTATGATCCAACAGAGCGTTCTTGGTATAAAGATGCAGTTGCAAAACAAGGTGGTATTGTTGTTACTGAGCCATATAAGGCAAAAGGAAATGGACATATTGTCGTAACAATCGCAAAACAAACAGAAGATAAAAATGGGGTTGTTGCGCTAGATTTAAGTTTAGATAATTTATTAAAAACATCAAAGTTAATTAATATTGGTAAAAAAGGATATGCCTTCATTTTAGATGGAAAGCAAAAAATAATTGCTCATCCACAAGAAAAATCAGGAGAAAAAGCGGCTGATTCTTGGGCAAAGAAAATTTATGAAGATAATCACGGTGCTTTTTCATATTCTTATGGCGGTAGTGAAAAGAATATGGTATTTGCTACAAATGTAAAAACAGGTTGGAAAATTGGTGGAACTATGTACTCAAGTGAAGTAATTGAAGCTGCTCAACCTGTATTTTATAATATGTTAATTGTTATGCTTATCTCATTAGTAATAGGTGGAGCACTTATTTATTTTGTAACACTTTCAATTACGAAGCCTTTAAAGAGATTAGTTGTTACCTCTAAAGAAATAAGTGAAGGGGATTTAACGCAAACAATTGAAATTCATTCTAATGATGAAATCGGCCAACTTGCTAAAGGCTTTAATGAGATGACGAATTCGTTACGGACGTTAATCGGAAGAATTAACGATTCAGCTGGGCATGTTGCAGCGGCATCAGAAGAGCTAACTGCAAGTGTAAGGCAAGCAAGTGAAGCGACTGAGCAAATCACAATCGCAATGGATGAAATATCAAGTGGGGCAACGACGCAAACAACAAGCGTAGAAAATGGCGCTATGTTACTGTTTGATGTAACGGAAGGTATTCAGCATGTAGCAAATAGTTCATCATCTATTAATACGGCTTCTGCACATACTCGTGAAAAAGCAGAAGATGGTGGGAAACTAGTAGGAAGAACAGTAAACCAGATGCAGTCTATTGCAGAATCTGTGTCACAATCAGATGCAGTTATACAATTACTAAATAATAAATCAAAACAAATTGGTGATATTTTAGAAGTAATTCAAAATATTGCAGATCAAACAAACCTTCTAGCTCTAAATGCGGCGATTGAAGCCGCAAGAGCCGGTGAGCATGGAAGAGGTTTCGCAATTGTTGCAGATGAAGTGCGTAAATTGGCAGAGCAGTCTAGCGTATCTTCTAGTGAAATTAGTAAATTAATATGTGAAATACAAGATGATATGGGTAAGACAGTCAAATCTATGAATCATGTAAATGAGGAAGTTCAATCTGGACTTGTTATCGCAAATGAAACGAAGCAAAACTTTGCTGAAATTTTACAATCTACAAATGAAATAGCTAATCAAATTAAGACGATGGTTGAAACGGCTAATGGAATGTCAAAAGGGGCAAATGAAGTATCTATTTCGGTAGGACAAATTGCAATGACAGCACAAAATAATGCAACAAGCACACAAAATGTTGCGGCTTCAGCTGAAGAACAGCTAGCTTCAATGGAGGAAATTGGATCCGCAGCGGGCACGTTATCTCAAATGGCTGAAGAGTTACAAGGACTAATTGACAGATTTAAAGTTTAATAGAGAACAGACTATCCCCTAGTAGCATTATGCCACTAGAGGGTAGTCTGTTTTATTGTGTAAAATCAAATAGGGATGTAGACTTCCTTTATGACGTTTAAAATGGCATTTTGCATAATGTTTGTCGAAAAATAGAGGTATTTGTTAGCTTTGTGTATAATTATTAACGTATAGAATACAAATAAAAGGAGAGTATTATGGGAGTGTATTGGGGGACAAAAAGACATTCTTGGCTTAGTTACGTCTCATTTTGGCTAAGTATTTCATTTTTTATTGTTTTTCTAATTGAAGTGTTTATATTAAAAACACTTTCGAATAGCTCGGTACAAATTGTTAAATATTTTTATTTTATACTTGTACCGGTAAATATTTTTCTTAGTTTAAAGTTACTATTTAAGAAGAATGAAAAGAAAGCGTTACCTATTTTTAGTTTCATTGTCTCATTATTATTTGCAATTTTAATAATCGTATTAGTTTTAGCAGCTATAGGGAAGTTCTTTTAAGGGGAGTGGTATAAGTCACTCTCCTTTTTTATTTGTGGTAGTCTTACTATATGTAAAAGTATGAATGCTGTGAGCTAATAAAAGCGGAGAGTAGACAATATTTGCATGGATTAAAGTCTGACGTTATTTAAACTTGTAAGAGTGTATGGAGTAATGAGGTAATATACATAATAATGAAGATAGAATTAGTTATTTTATAAGTATCTATGAAGCAAATGAATACGGTAAGAACGGTGATATATGGTACAATAGCTATGGATAGTGATAGAGATAAAGGGTATATAAAATACTCATCGTTTTTTAGTAAGAGAGGGGTTATCTTATGCTATACGAGGATTTGGAGACATTATTTCAAACAGCTCCGAAAGAAGATAGAGGCGGATGGAAATATATAATCCAAGAACAAAATGATACATATAAAATTGGTGATGAAATACTGAAAAATCAAATGAGTGTCGAATTGTATTTTAATGAATACGATGAGGTGAAAATCACTTTATATAAAGATGGAATTCCGATTACGACTATACAAAGAATTGTGATTTCAAAAGTTGAATTAGACGAAGATGAAGAAGGTATTCAATTTGTTTTAGAACGCATGCCTAGTCGAATGATTCGGTTGCAGTTAAAGCCGTATTTAGCATTAGAAATGGGACCGTACTGGGAAGTATGTGATGATTGTGAATGAACATAAAAAAGCATCCAATAACATGGATGCTTTTTTATGTTTTTTGAAGTTGTTTAAACGCAATGATTGGAAGTATAACAATACTTACCCATCCGATGATAGGATATAGAATGTGAAGTAAGTCACTGTAACCGATGTAACTAAAGCAATAACTAATTAGTAAAATGAAGAAAATAATATTGTGATTTTTCCACCCGGTAATAGATTGCATCTGTTTTGTCATCCCGAACACATTACCAACTAAAGTTGTGAAAACTTCACCGAAAATAATGAGAACGAAGAAGAAGTGAAAAGTTGCATTAAATCTTCTTATGACTTCAGCCATTGGGATGTTATATTGATAAAATTGATCGACTGATAAGATTGCTAAATGGCTGCATAATAAAATTAAAGAAAGTCCAGCACCACCTAAAATCCCACCCCAAAAAATGGCTTTTCGATCCTTTACTTCACTGGCTAATGGGACGAGAACACTTTGGGCGAGAGAAAGATTTAAGGCGACATATGTAATAGGGCTAGTAATCCATTTCATATTCCAACTCTCTGCAGGAATAGTGTTATTAATGGAAGGTGTACCGTGAAAAAAGGTTGTAATAGCAAGTCCGATAATAAAAATCATCATAATAGGTACGACAAGTGTATTTACTTCAAAAACACCTTGTAATCCGCGGCTACTTATAATGAGACAAGCGATAACTGTAATGAGAATACCGAGTTGTCTTGGTAAGCGAAGTTGCTCTTCAAATACTGCACCAGCCCCTGATAACATAACGCTCGTTACGCCGAATAAAACGAGTAATAATAATGTGTTTACAACATTCCCAAATACATCCCCAAATAAATATTTGTTAAATTCTTGCGCTGAAAATGCCCCGATTTGTGATGAAAGTAACATCATCTTTGTGCCGAGCCAAATAAAAAAAAATCCACTTACACATATGCCAATTGTCCCGTATAATCCATTCACTGTGAAAAATTCAACAATTTCTCGTCCAGTAGCAAATCCAGCTCCAACGACAGTTCCGATATAAGTAGCAGCTACTTTCTTTGCTACTTGCCATTGTTGATTGTCCATGTTATCCCTCTTTCTACTATGATGAGCTTGATGTACTATTATGCATATGTATGAGCTTGGACAATTAGACGTATGAAGTGTTTGAAAAAATACATGAATTAAATGATATTAGGGAAGTATTAAAGGTGTTAAAACTTTGTTACATATAAGCCGATTGTTCGAAAGGAAAGGGAATGTATGGTAAAATGTAATTAGGTTATTAAAAGATAAACATTACAAAATGATAAGAGGAGTGGATTGTATGAGTACGAAAACAAATGTTGTTGAAGTATTAAACAAGCAGGTAGCAAACTGGAATGTGTTATATGTTAAATTACATAATTATCACTGGTATGTGACAGGGCCACACTTCTTTACATTACATGAGAAATTTGAAGAGTTTTATAATGAGGCTGGAACGTATATTGATGAGTTAGCAGAACGTATTTTAGCTTTAGAAGGTAAACCATTAGCGACAATGAAAGAATATCTCGCAACATCTAGTGTCAGTGAAGGGACAAGCAAAGAATCTGCAGAAGAAATGGTGCAAACATTAGTGAATGATTATTCTGCACTTATTCAAGAATTAAAAGAAGGTATGGAAGTTGCGGGTGAAGCTGGCGATGAAACATCAGCTGACATGCTGTTAGCAATTCATACAACATTAGAACAACATGTATGGATGCTAAGTGCATTCTTAAAATAACGATAAAAAATATATAGAAACCCATTGAAAAATTATTTCAATGGGTTTTTTTATGATTTTTCAGTTTTCTTTTATGCTATAATATAGTAAAAAGGAGGCGATGCGATGTTTCGCTTTTTCAGAACTGGAAAAGAAGAGCGGGAAATTACGAAAGATGAGTTAGAACAAGCGATGGCTCAGTTTTTAGAAACGAATGCTAATATCGTTTATACAGTATTAGTAAATGATGATTATACAGTAAATTATGATCTGTTAAAACCGTATTTACCTGCATTTCCAACAAATGTTTTTCTTATAACGAAGGAAACGCTTGAGGTATTTGAACATACAGAAGAAAATTTAAACCTAGTGAAAGAAATTGATGTCGTACAAAAAGCAGTAGATCAATACGTAACAGAAAAAGAAATGTTCCCAATTGTTGAAGGTAGCGAAGATCGCCTCATATGCGGAATGAAACTAGGACCTTACTTAAATCGTAGCTTAAAAAGAGACTTATATATTTCAGAAAAACATTATTTAGTTTCAAGTAAACCAGATAGAAAAAAACAAAAGAGCGGGTAGACGTAATGAAAACAACAATACATATATTGTTGTCTTTTTTTGTCTGTTAAAATATTGATTTTTCAGTCTATTCTTATTTATACTAAATGCATTGGACAGGGAAGAGTAACTATTAAGCATCATTCTGAGAATAAGATATTGTTAGCGTAGGTTATACAAAGTGGTATAAAGATTCGCAAAAAAATATTATAAAAGGTTTCGGGGGAATTGGTACATGAAAAATAGTATGACTTACATTCAATTATTAAATGAAACGTTACGTTGTTATGCAAATAAAGGAAGTTTTGAAGCGTACAATTATATAATGGAAAATGCTACAGGTGTAATAGGGAATGAGGCGCAAATATATAATTTTAAGTATGCGCTCGCAAGTGCATCGGGACTTGAAAAAGAAGCATTACATTTAATGAGAGAGGCCATTATAGAAAAGGGATTCTGGTATGGAAATGAGTATTTAATTTCGGACGATGATTTAAAATCACTACATAAATTTGAAGAATTTCATACAATGGTTCAATTATGTAAAGAAAGAGAAGCATTAGCACATAAAACGGAAAGACCAGACGTGAAATATATATACAGCAAGAAAGAGGGAAATCTACTACTTACATTACATGGTGACCAAGAAAATATTCAAATAGTAGAGTCATATTGGAAATCAGTTTTGACACAAGATTACACGTTAGCTTTACCACAGTCTTCACAAATTCAGTTTTCAGATGGATTTGTTTGGGGTGATCTAGAGAGAGGGAAAGGGGAATTAAAAGAGCATTACAATAAGTTTATAGAAAATCATACAGTAGAAAATGTAATAATTGGTGGTTTTTCTGCAGGGGCAAGAGTAGCTTTATATACGATTTTACAAAAAGATATAGATGTAGATGGTTTTGTTTTTATGGCACCCTGGCTTCCTGAGATTGAAGAATGGGATGAGTTGCTAAGAGTGCTGAAGGATAAACATATAAAAGGATATATAGTATGCGGGGATCAAGATGAAGACTGTTTCGAATCCACGCAGCAATTCGTACAACTATTAAGAGAGAAGAATATAGAACATAAGTATAAAGTTGTGCCTGACTTAGATCATAATTATCCTATTAACTTTGAAGAGCTATTAAAAGAAGCTATTGAATATATAGGAAATGAAAACAATAAGTAGTAAGAAAAAGAGATGCATCATATGTGATGCATCTCTTTTTAGAATTATAAATTAAAAGCATTTGCTAGTAAGCGATAAGACTTTAATTTATGTTCGAATTGATGAGTAATCGTGACAATCATAAATTCGTCAGTATTGTATGCTTTGCTTAAGTTTATTATTTTTTCTTTTACAGAAGACGGATCACCGACAATCATACGTTGACGATTTTCTTTTATACGGAATAAATCATAAGCGCTGTATGAATAATTTTGAGCAGTTTCAATAGAAGGTGTACCAGTAGTTCGTTTTCCTTGCTCTAATAATAAGATTGATAAATCTAAACTAGAAGCAATTTTTTCCGCTTCTTCATTTGTTTCTCCGCATATAACAAAGATGGCAACGATTGAATTAGGCTTATCTCCTAAAAATGAAGGCTGATATTGTTCTTGGTAAGCCCTCATAACTTCAGGGCCTCCGAAGCCGTTAATAAATTGTGCAAATGCGAAAGAAGCTCCGTTGTTTGCAGCAATTTTAGCGCTCTCTCCGCTAGAACCGAGCATCCACATTTCAGGAGATGTTGGGATAACTGGAGTGGCTCTTAAGTTTGCATAGTGATGGTTTTCTGGTACTTGATCATGTAAGTACATTGCAACGTCTGCAATTTGTTCTGGATATTGATCAAGTGAGACCATTTTCCCTTCTTGAAGTGCGCGAGTTGCTATTGGCATACCACCAGGGGCTCTACCAACACCGAGATCGATACGATTTGGATACAGTGCTTCTAGAACACGGAAATTCTCAGCAACTTTATATGGGCTATAATGCGGTAACATAACACCACCTGAACCGACTCTAATACGGTCCGTTTTTGCGGCAATATGAGAAATAAGTATTTCTGGACTTGAACCAGCTAAGCTTACGGAATTATGATGTTCGGATACCCAAAAACGTGTGAATCCGAGTTTTTCAACTTCTTGTGCAAGCGTAACTGTATGTGAAAAAGCTTGGGCTGCTGTGCTACCATCTGAAATAGGTGATTGGTCTAATACACTTAACTTGATCATAGAATATACCTCTCAATCTTAATGTACATCCTATTATATATTTACTTATGAAAAATGCGTAGTGAAATGCTCAAAATGAAAAGCGGATAATCTTATTTCCGCTTTTAACGAGAAAATCCGCGTTCATAATGATTCATTTCGACTAGATTTAAAATATATTCATAGTTGTCAATTTCACGTTTTAGTTGTTCACGTTCTTTTTCAGATAGTGTCAGATTGCTAAGTTTTTTACATAAGTTTTGTTTCTTTAATTCTAAATGTTTTTTTGTAGCATCGTAGTCATAAGTATGTTTCATTTTTAACCACTCCTTCTTTGTAGTTGCTATATTATACGAAGTATAAAGAAAAGTGAGATCTGTCTCTTATGTACTTTTAGTGAATATTCAAATTGCAATGGTGTTATGTTTATGGGGATTTATGAATAAAATGCACTAAACCACTAACGTCCATTTGATGAAGTAAGGGGTGGAATTGTGCAGAAAGATATAATGTATAACACTGAAATGGATGAAGCGTTAAAAGTTATAGATAAAGGATTGAAGAAGACGATAAGCCCAAAACAGATTATTGTAGTGGGAGCTGGTATGGCTGGGTTAGTTTCAGCATCTTTATTAAAGGCTGCAGGACATGATGTGAAAATTTTTGAAGCAAATAACCGGGTAGGTGGCCGTATAGAAACGGTTAGAATGGAAGATACCGGATTATATTTAGATGTTGGAGCAATGAGAATTCCGTATACGCATACATTAACGATGGCATATATAAGAAAATTTGGGCTACAGGTGAGACCTTTTATTAATAGGAATGAGACGGATGTTATATACGTAAATGGACGGAAAACGACGTTAAAACAATATGAAAAAGATCCAAGTATTCTAAGATATCCTGTGGAAATGAATGAAGTTGGAAAAACGTCAGAGGAATTATTATTGTTAGCGGTACAGCCCATTATAAATTTTATAAAAAAGAACCCAGAAAAAAATTGGGACGTTGTAGTAAAGGATTTTGGAAGATACTCTACTGGACAATTTTTAAAGTATCATCCTTATCAGTATAATACTTACTTTTCGCCAGTAACAATTGAGATGATCGGTGTTCTATTAGATTTAGAAGGTTTTTTAGAGCGGTCGTTTGTAGAGACTTTACGATTTTTATACATTATGCAAGAGGAGAGCGGATTTTGTGAAATTATGGGCGGGAATGATAGATTACCAAAGTCGTTTTTACCGCAATTAGAAGAAAATATTATATATAATCAAAAATTAATGAAGTTACATCAACACGATAATGGTGTGACAGCTTTCTATCGGAACGAGGAAACTTTTGAATATAGTAGTATTACAGGAGATTTAGTTATTGTTACTATCCCGTTTTCGACAATGCGTTTTGTAGAAGTAGATCCGTTTGATTCTATATCTCATGAAAAATGGAAAGCAATTCGTGAATTACATTACATGCCTGCGACGAAAATAGGAATTCAATTTAAAAGCAGATTTTGGGAAGAACAAGGGCAATTAGGTGGCAGAATTATAACAGATTTGCCAATTCGTTATGCCTATTATCCAAGTCATGGGATTGGAGAAAAAGGACCTGCTATGATGTTAGGTAGCTATACATGGTCTTACGATGCATTGTTATGGGATGGTTTATCAAAAGGCGATCGTATTTATTACGCCTTACACAATTTAGCAACGATATTAGGTGGTCAAGTCTATGATGAGTTCATATCTGGAATTTCAAAAAGCTGGACATTGGATCCGTATGCGCTTGGAGGATTTGCACTTTTTCAAGCAGGTCAAGAAACTGAGCTGCAACCAGCGATTGTCAAACCAGAGGGGAGAATATTCTTCGCTGGAGATCATACAACGCTATATCACGGATGGATTCAAGGTGCGATTGAATCTGGAATTCGTGTAGCGGTGGAAGTGAATGAGTAAACGGTTTTTAATTCAGAAAATTCTTTACTATATAACTTCAGATGGATATTATTATATATAAAAGAAATATAGGGAGTGTTTACAGTGAATCCGTTATTATTCGATTTTCCTTCTGAATTTTATACTGACAGGCTTTTTATTCGAATGCCGAAACCAGGAGATGGTAAAGTTGTATATGATGCAATTCAGGCTTCAATACAAGAACTAAAACCTTGGATGGTGTTTGCACAGAAAGAGCAAACAGAGGAAGAAGTAGAAGTGAGCATTAGAAAATCGCATATTCAATTTTTGCAGCGTGAGGATTTAAGATTACTAGTATTTTCGAAAGAAACAGGTGAATTTATTGCTTCAGCTGGATTACATCGTATTAATTGGGATATACCTCAATTTGAAATTGGATATTGGATTGATACAAGGTTTAGCGGAAAAGGCTATATGGTAGAGGCTACGAAAGGTATAACGGATTACGCTTTTTCTGAATTAAAAGCAAATCGTGTAGAAATTCGTTGTGATTCTTTAAATAAGAAGAGTAGAGCGATACCTGAGAAATTAGGTTTTAAGTTAGAAGGTACGTTAGAAAGTGCGAGTGTTGCGGTAGATGGAAACGGATTAAGGGATATGTGTGTATTTGCTATGACTAGAAATACATATGAAAAAGAAGAGCTGTAAGAAAACAGCTCTTCTTTTTATGCATTATGGTACAGGATGTCCATTAGAGCTTTCGAAAATTGTAAACCATTGTTGACGGTCTAAGTTAACTTTTGTAGCAAGAGCGGCAGTTTTTACGCGATCTAATTTACCAGAGCCAACGATTGGCATCATATTAGCTGGATGAGCAAGTAACCAAGCATACATAACCGTATCTATACTAGAAACACCTAGCTCAGTAGCAACTTTTTGCACAGTTTCACGTACACGTACGGCGCGTTCTGATTGACCAGTAAAAATCTCCCCACCAGCAAGAGGTGACCAAATCATTGGATTGATTCGTTTTTCTTGGCATAAATCAATTGTCCCTTTTTCAAAATGCTCAAGCTGCAATGCAGAAACTTCAATCTGGTTCGTAATAAGCGGGAAATCTAAGTACGAACTTAACATATTAAATTGTGAAGGTAAGAAGTTAGATACACCGAAGTGACGAACTTTCCCTTCTTGTTTTAATTGTGAAAATGCTTTTGCCACTTCATTTGGATCCATAAAAGGATCGGGACGATGAATAAGTAATACGTCAATATAATCTGTATGTAAATTTTTAAGTGATGCTTCTACACTTTGCATAATATGCTCTGCACTAGTATTGTAGTGAGCAACATATCGCTCTGGAAATTTCGGTGATGGGGGAGCGATTCCACACTTTGTAATAATTTGCATGTTTTCTCGTAAGGAAGGCTTTAATTGTAAAGCTTCGCCAAATAACCCTTCACACGTATATGCGCCGTAAATATCAGCGTGATCAAAAGTAGTAATTCCCATATCCATACAATCTTCAATGAAAGAAAGTAATTCTTGTTTCGTCATATTCCATTCTGCTAAACGCCAAAATCCTTGAATAATACGAGAAAATTCTAGCGTTTCAGCCATTTGAACTCGATCCATTATAAGTACCCCCTTGATGAATAATAATGTTTTGAAAAGGCTTTCTTACTACATGTTATTATATAGTTAATTAGGTGTAGAGACAATAAATATGTTTTGCTACAAAAACGATTTTCTCTATATGCTATAATGTAGAAACATATAGCTATAAGGAGATGTACGAAATGATTCCAGTAACAATATTAACTGGTTTTCTTGGATCTGGGAAAACGACATTATTAAATCGTATTTTATCAGAAAATCACGGTAAGAAATTAGCGGTGATTGTAAATGAAATAGGGCAAATTGGCATTGATAATCAGTTGATTATGAATGTGGAAGAAGAAATTATGGAAATGACAAATGGCTGTTTATGCTGTACTGTACGTGAAGATTTACTCGTTGCTTTAAAACAGTTACTGGACGTAAAAGCAGAAGGGAAAATGGATTTTGATGGTTTAGTAATTGAAACGACTGGCCTTGCAAATCCAGGCCCAATTATTCAAACATTCTTTTTAGATCCAGTCATTCAATCTGCTTACCAAATTAACGGTGTTGTAACGGTAGTAGATAGTTATCATATACATAAACATTTTGAAAAAGGATTAGAAGCAAAAGAGCAAATTGCGTTTGCTGATGTCGTTTTAGTAAATAAATTAGATTTAATTGAAGAGAATGAGAAAGAAAATCTCTTGCATGAAATTCAAGGAATTAACCCGACTGCAAAGTTAATTGAGGCGACTAACTGTGAGGTAGATATACCATCTTTATTACAAATCCAAACGTTTAAAACGAAAGATACGTTGCAAATTTACCCTCATAAAGAACATAACCACTTAGAAGGTGTGAAATCATTTGTATTACGTGAAGAACGTCCGCTGGATTTACAAAAGCTTAATGAGTGGATGTCAGCTGTCGTTCAAGAGCTAGGGGAATATTTATATCGTTACAAAGGAATTTTATCGATAGATGGAGTAGATAAACGTATCGTTTTCCAAGGTGTACATACGTTATTTGCTGCTTCGTACGATAGAGAGTGGCAAGAGGGCGAAGAGCGAGTAAGTGAAGTAGTTTTTATCGGAAGAGATATTAATAAAGAGTGGTTCCAAGAACATTTCGAGGAGTGTGTGAAATAAGTCTGCGTAAATTGCAGGCTTATTTTTTATGAGCATTCTATTAGATTGCAAAACAGAATTAAATAAGGGAGAGAAACTAAAAATTGATAAATGTATAATAAAAAGCCTGTTTTCACAGGCTTGTATTTTCGTCTATTAGTAACTCCATTACAACACCTACAACTGGACCTTCATCATCAATATCCCCATTTAAGCGGAAACCAAATGATTCATACAGTCCCATTGCAAGTTTGTTGTCTGGATGTAAACTTAAGTAAATTATTTTGCATTCAAATTTTTCTTGTAAGAATTGAATGAGTAAGCGAAGGAAACGTTTTGCGTATCCTTTTCCTTGATATTGTTGGTCAATCATAAAGCGATCGAGCCATACACTTTTATGTTTTACTGAATACCATCCATACATTGCGTATCCTACAAGTGTTTCTCCATCATATAAACCTACTGACGTTCCGTTTCCTTCATATAATGATTCTGCTAAAGAAAACGCGTTACTTTCAATAAATTGTTGCTGATCTTTTGCGACGTCTAAAGCAACTACTGAACGCCAATTTTTTGCTGTTACTTCACAAATGTGAAGATTCATAATTCCAACTCACCTTCTAAATTAATATAGCTTTAAAGCTAATATGGATAATTTTACTTGTTATTTTGGTCAAGTCAAGGATAAATACATAAAAAGGCAGCTGAATAGCAAATTCAGCTGCCTAGAAAATATAATGGATTAGTTTGTTGCTTCTTTCAATGTATTTACGTTTTCTTCCATTAAAGTGAAGTAATCTTTATTATTTTTTGCATCATCTTCAGAAATAGTAGCTAAGTGATTTAAGCGTAAAACTTTTGTACCAGTTTCTTTTTGAATTACGGATGCTACTTTTGGAGTAGAGAATGTTTCGAATAAAATATATTTTAGATTATGTTCTTTTACTGTTTTTGTAATGTCAGCAAGCTGCTTTTGAGATGGTTCATCAGAAGCTGAAATTCCAGCGATAGGAATTTGTTTTAGGCCGTATCGTTGTTCCCAGTAACCATAGGCAGCATGAGAAACTAAAATTTCTTTCGTTTTTGCGTTCGCTACAGCTGCCTTAAATCCATCGTCTAAATCAGTAAATTTAGTTTGAAGTGCTGCAAAGTTTTTTTCGAATTCTTGTTTATGTTCAGGTTGTAATTCTACAAGTGCATTTTTAATTTTTTCTGCCTGTTTCATTGCTAGAGTAGGATCTAACCAAACATGCGGGTCTTTATCATGATGATGTTCATCTTCTTTATGGCCATCTCCATGATCATGATGCTCTTCTTCAGTAGAAGCACGAAGCTCAATACCTTTAGATGCATTTACAATTTTAACATTTTCTCTTTGTAATGTTTTTTCCATTTTTTCAGCAAATGGTTCTAATTCAGCGCCGTTATAAACAAATAAATCGGCTTTTGCAACTTGTACTGTTTGTTTTTGACTTGGTTCAAATGTATGTGAATCTGCACCAGGTGGGTAAATTGCTTCAACATTTACATAGTCGCCACCAATTTTCTTTGCGAAATCAGCAAGTGGGAAAATCGTTGTATAAACTGTTAGCTTTCCATCTTTCTTGGCATTACTTTCTTTTTTATTTGAGCAGCCAGCGAAAATTAAGGTGAAAATAAGTAAGAATGAAAATATAGTCAATCTTTTAGGCATGAAGTTCTCCTCTTTTCTTTTTTACGGATATATTTTCCCCAATTATAGAAGAAAAATATCATTTTAATACAAAACGGAATAATTACGTTTTAGTTTGCGAACTTAGTATAATACATCTTTAATAAAGTTGCAATAAATAATAATCATTACGATTTGTTTTTGTTATAAAGTTGTCAAATATAGGTGTATTATTTTTGCAAATGCATGCATATGTGACAATGCTGTTTTCATATATTGAAAAGGAGGTAAAGAGGGGGATGAGCGCTTGGGTTACTTAATGGAAGCTATTTTATTAATATTAGCGGTAGTATTGCCATTATCTTTCGTATTAATTTTTTTAAGAAGATTAATAAGTAATTTAGGGGACGCTACAACAATAACGAAATTACAAGAGAGAGATGAGAAAAAAGAGTGAGTAAAGCACTATGCGTACGCATAGTGTTTTACTTGTGGTAAAATAAGAGCAGGAAACTCCTAAAGGTTGTATTTTACTGAAGGAGAGAAAAGTAAAATAAGAGGTATATGCATATATGAATAAGCGAACAGCGTTAATACTTGGTGCAAGTGGTTTAGTTGGACAAGAGATAACGCATCTATTACTTGAATCAGATTACTACGATTCGGTTACTATTTTTGTAAGAGAGCCAATGCAATTGCAACATGAGAAGTTACAGCAGAAACAAGTTGATTTTTCGGTATTAGAGGAATATAAAGAGTTCTTTGCTGTGGATGATGTTTTTAGTTGCTTAGGAACAACAATAAAAAAAGCAAAAACAAAAGCAAATTTTAAAAAAGTAGATTATGAATATACGTTACGAGCTGCGTGTTTAGCTGAAAAACAAGGGGTACAAAATTTCCTTGTCGTGTCTTCTATGGGAGCGAATCCTAAATCATTCTTCTTTTATTCACAAGTGAAAGGAAAAATGGAAGAAGAATTGCAAAAGTTAGTGATCGGTGGTATTCACATTTTTAGACCATCATTATTAGTAGGAAATCGACAAGAATTTCGTTTCGGCGAACGAATGGCTGAAAAATTATCTCGTATTATTCCGTTTATCTTTAAAGGGGCTTTCAAAAAATATAAACCAATTTCAGCTAAAGATGTAGCGAAAGGGATGTATATAACCGCGCTGCGAGAAGAATCGGGTATCCATACTTATAATTCAAATGAAATTACAACGATAGAATAAATAAAACCGAGAAGAATGACTTCTCGGTTTTATTTATTCGTATGAATTTTTCCTGGTGCTCGCTTATATTGGTGAGGTTCTTGCAATTCAAAGCCAAGTTCATTTGCCGCTATTCTCGGGAAGTACGGATTGCGAAGTAACTCACGTCCGATAAAAATTAAATCTGCTTCGTTATTGTTTAAAATTTGCTCTGCTTGTACTCCGGTCGTAATCAATCCAACTGCACCAGTTGCAATGTTAGCATGCTCTTTAATATGTTTGGCATATTGTACTTGATAACCGGGATACACATCAATATGTGCTGGTACAACTGCGCCAGAACTACAATCGATTAAATCTATTCCCTGTTCTTTCATCCACTTTGTATACTGAACGTAATCTTGAACCGTTAGCCCGTCAGGATGATAATCATTTGCTGAAATACGGACAAATAACGGTCCGTTCCAAACTTCATTTATCGAGTCAATGATTTTGCGTAAGAAACGATAGCGGTTTTCAGGTGAACCACCATATTCATCAGTCCGCTTATTGGAAAGCGGAGAAAGAAATTCATTAATAAGATAACCGTGAGCACCGTGTATTTCAATAACATCAAATCCAGCTTGTTTTGATCGTACTGCAGCTTGCTGAAAAGCTAATACAGTATCTTTAATTTGGTGTTTGCTCATTTCTATTGGAATTTTCATTGTTTCATTAAATGGAATGGCTGAAGGAGCTAACGCATCAGTTTCTAATTCTGCTTTTCTTCCAGCGTGAGCGAGTTGAATGGCAGCTTTTGCACCATTATCGTGTATAAAAGTTGTCGTTTTATGTAAGCCTTCAATTAAACTGTTATCCCAAATGCCTAAGTCTTTATTTGAAATTCGACCTTCAGGTAACACGGCTGTTGCTTCAATCATAACTAAACCAACTTGACCGGCAGCTCTTGTTCCATAATGAATGAGATGGAAATTCGTTACTTGGCCATCCTCGTTTTCCGACGAATACATGCACATAGGTGACATAACAATCCGGTTTTTTAATGTAACGTCCTTAATTGTATAAGGTGAAAAAAGTTCGGAATTCATCCAATAGCCTCCTAGATTGAATTTTCTTACATTGTATCATTCTCTTTTTTGGTTCTCTAATAAAATGCTTATACGAAAAATTTTGTCTATTCGTGTTACAATAAATAATATGAATTGAATTGGAGGGTGACTTATGTACCGGGCTTATTATGAAAGTGAATTAGGCTTGCTAGAAATTACAGCGAACGATAAAGGAATTATGTCTGTTATATTTGTTGATGAGAGACAAGAAGAACATACAAATGAAATGATAGATCAATGTATAAATGAGCTCGATGAATATTTTAAGGGGAATAGAAAAGAGTTCACAGTCTCGCTGTCTGCCGAGGGAACAGCATTTCAAAAAAATGTATGGGATGCACTTTATACTATTCCGTACGGCGTAAGTGCTTCATATTTAGATATTGCAGAGAAAGTTGGAAATACAAAAGCTGTACGGGCAATAGGAGGGGCAAATAGTCGGAATCCAATTTCAATAATTGTTCCATGTCACCGTGTAATAGGAAAGAGTGGAAAGCTTGTTGGATATGCTGGTGGTTTATGGAGGAAAGAGTGGTTATTAAAACACGAAGGTATTTTGAAATGACGTATGGATGGGAAGAGGGATTGTTTTGAAATGTATAAATTGTGGGCAACCTTGCGAGGAGGAACAGTTAAATTGTGCAAGTTGTCAGCGAAACTTGGATAATAAACAAGAGGAAGGTAGCTCGTTAATAGATAAAGAACTAGAAGTATATGTAGGGAGACAATATCCGTATTACAAAAGGAAATGGGAGCTTGAGAATAAGCGGATTGCTAGGTGGAGCTGGAATGGTTGGGCTGCTATTTTCAATATAGGCTGGCTAGGATATCGTAAGTATTATGTACCAGCTGCTTTATTTATGTTGTTATTAGTAGCGTGTGATGCATTTTCGTATTATATGGGGTTTAATGTAGCGTTGCCAATCATTAATATGGTGCCTCTTACGTTTTTATTACTCATTTTTATTCTGTTTGGAATGGGGATTTTTGCAAATGGATTATACTATCAATTTGCGGAAAGACGTATATACCGAATAAAAGCAAGAGAAATAAAAGATAAATCAGTTGAAAACTATCTAATCAATGATAGCGGCGGAACGAGCAAAATGGGAGCGACAATTGTTACTATTTTAGCAGTTGCTAGCATATTTTTTAGTCATTTCTTTTTTCCGACTGATCGAGACGTTATTCAAAAGGTTCGTACCAGCTCGCTTTATGAATATCCTTTCTTTTCAATAGGTGAATCTTTCGAAAATTATTTTCAAGATTCAGGTTGGATATATTATCGTGGAACGGAAGGGTTAGAATTAGTAGAATTCCAAGGATATAACACCGGAACGCCAAGACAAAAGGTGAAGATTCAATTTGTTGTCGATTATAAATTAGGTGAAGTGGAACCATACTCACTTATGGTTAATGGTGAATCTAAAACTGAAGAAGAGTTTTTGAAGCTGATGGAAGAAATATTTAAAGTTCAAAATCCATTTGATATAGAGGATGGATTACAAGTAAATGCTATTCAAGAAAGCGGCTGGAAAGAAATTTCTAATCGCTTTTTTCTATGTTTGTTAAAATAAATATTTAAAATAATCAGAATCTTTTGTATAATGAAATATATTATATAGGATTTAACTTATACATATAGATTGGGGGAAGGAAGAATGAAGAGAAAGACAACAACAATTGCTGCACTTGCGTTAACGACGAGTGTATTGGTTGCAGGATGTGGGAATGGTGAGAAGGCTTCGACAACGAAGAAAGAATCGAATAAGGGAATGGCCGATAAACAAGTTTTAAATTTGCTAGAAACAGCTGAAATTCCTTCAATGGATACATCTAAATCAACGGATTCTGTATCTTTCCGTGTATTTGTAAATGCAATGGAAGGTTTATATCGTCTAGATAAAGATAATAAACCAACACCAGGTATGGCAAAAGATGTGAAGATTAGTGAAGATAAAAAGACATATACATTTGAATTACGTGATGCGAAATGGTCAAATGGTGATCCAGTTCGAGCACAAGATTTTCTATATGCATGGCAACGTACATTAGATAAAGCAATAGCGGCAGAATATGCATTCATTTTATTTGATGTGAAAAATGCACAGAAAGTAAATAAAGGTGAATTACCAGCAGATCAATTGGGTGTTAAAGCGAAGGATGATAAAACGTTGGTAGTAGAATTAGAGCAACCAGCACCTTATTTTCTTGAGCTTACGTCGTTCCCTACATTCTTCCCATTAAATGAAAAATATGTGAAAGAGCAAGGAGATAAATACGGATTAGAAGCAGATAAATTAGTATATAATGGACCATTTACAATGAGTCAATGGAAACATGAACAAAATTATCAGTTGAAGAAAAATCCTAATTATTGGGATAAAGATACTGTAAAGTTAGACGAAATTAATGTAAGTATTGTGAAGGAAACAAGCACGGGAGTAAATTTATATGATAGTGATCAAGCAGATCGAGTTATTTTAACTTCTGAATTTGTTGATAAATATAAAAAGAATAAGCCAGATGAATTTAAAACGAAGTTAGATCCACGCATATATTTCTTACGTTTTAACCAAAAAAATGCAACATTTAAAAACCAAAAGGTACGTGAAGCGATTGATTTAGCATACGATAAAAAAGGAATTGCTGATGTCATTTTAAATGACGGTTCATTGCCAGCATATTTCTTAGTACCTGAAAAATTCACGACAGGTCCGGATGGAAAAGATTTCCGCTCTGTAAATAAAAACTTCCGTGATAGTAAAGATAATGCAGAGAAAGCAAAAAAATTATGGGAAGAAGCGAAGAAAGAGCTTGGTCAAGATACAATTACGGTTGAATTACTAAACGATGATAACGGTAGCCGTAAAAAAGTGGGCGACTTTATTAAGGAAGAACTAGAGAAAAACTTGCCTGGTATTAAAGTGAATTTGAAACAGCAACCATACAAGCAGAAGCTAGATTTAGAAAAGAAATTCCAATATGAATTCTCATTATCTGCATGGAGCCCTGATTATCCGGATCCAATGACTTATATTGATATGTTTGTTACTGGAAGCTCATTTAATGAAATGGATTATTCTAATCCGAAGTATGATGATTTAGTAGCGAAATCAAAAGGAGAGCTATTAAAAGATGATAAAGCACGCTGGAATGCACTTGCGGAAGCTGAAAAAATCTTAATTGGTCAAGACGCAGCAATTTCTCCTACGTACCAACAAAGTACAGCTTATTTAGAGAAGCCGTTTGTAAAAGGCATTGCTAACCATACGTTTGGTGGGGACTTCAGTTATAAATGGGCATATATTACAAAAAAATAGTATAATAAAAGATGAGTGAATTTTCGCTCATCTTTTATTTGTATAAGGAGGAATTATAGTTGTTAAGGGGAATCAATCATATTTGTTTTTCGGTATCTAATTTAGAAAACTCTATTATGTTTTATGAAAAAGTATTAGAAGGAGAATTATTAGTTAAAGGAAGGAAATTGGCTTATTTTAACATATGTGGAGTGTGGATAGCGCTTAATGAAGAGACGCATATTCCGAGAAATGAGATTCATCAATCTTATACGCACATTGCATTTTCTGTTGAACAAGAAGACTTTAAATGTCTAATAAAGCGATTAGAAGAAAATGATGTTCATATTTTACAAGGAAGAGAACGTGATGTAAGAGATTGCGAATCTATATACTTTGTTGATCCTGACGGTCATAAATTTGAATTTCACTCAGGGACACTGCAAGACCGTTTAAATTATTATAGAGATGAGAAACCTCATATGACATTTTATTAGGGAGGGATAGTATTTGCATGCACTTGTAATTGGTGGAACAGGAATGCTAAAGAAAGTTTCTATGTGGCTTTGTGAGAAAGGATTTTATGTCTCTATTATCGGGCGAGATGAAGTGAAATTAGAAAATGTTAAGCAAATGAGTTCTGCACCAGAAAATATTACATGCCTTTCGTTAGATTATCATAATGATGAAGATGTAAAGCTAGCTATTAAAAGTACAATTAAGAAAAATGGCCCGATCACATTAGTTGTTGCATGGGTACACACAAGTGCAAAGCATGCACTATCAAATATTTGTAAAGAACTAGATTTGTCGTCTAAAACATATAGTTTATTTCATATTTTAGGTAGTAAAGCATCACGTATGCCTGCACAAAAAATGGGGAGTACGCGATGTATTTATCATAGAATTATTTTAGGTTTTATTTTAGAAGATACATATGGAAAATGGCTTACTCATGAAGAGATAGCTGATGGAGTTATAAAAGGGATTGAAAGTAAACGAGCGGAGTGGATTGTAGGGAGAGTTGAACCGTGGGAATTACGACCAACATGGTGAGGGGGAGTAAGAAATGAAAACAACTATATATGTAACAAGGCATGGTGAAACAGAGTGGAATGTAGCGAAGCGAATGCAGGGACGAAAAAATTCTGCTTTAACTGAAAATGGTATAGTTCAGGCGAAACAATTAGGAAATCGAATGAAAGATTTACCAATCCATGCGATCTATAGTAGTCCGAGCGAAAGAACACTTCATACGGCAGAGTTAATAAAGGGGGAACGTGATATACCCATTATAGCGGATGAGCATTTCTATGAAATCAACATGGGTATATGGGAAGGAGAAACAATCGCGGATATAGAAAAGCAATTTCCAGAAGAAGTACATCTATTTTGGAATGAGCCACATCTTTTTCAGTCAACATCAGGCGAAAATTTTGAGGCCGTTTATGAAAGAGTAATTGAAGGGGTGCATCTTCTTTTAGAGAAGCATAAAGGACAAAACATATTGATTGTTTCTCATGCGGCAGCAGCAAAATTACTTGTAGGGTATTTCGCGCGAATTGAAATAGAAAATGTGTGGGATGATCCATTTATGCATAGTGCCAGTTTGAGCATAATAGAATTTGAAGAGGGTATTGGTAAAGTGAAACAATTTGCAGATATAAGTCACTTTCAATAAATATAAAAAAGGCCGCAAAACGGCCTTTTTTTGGTGGTATAAAAACTAGCAGTTACGTTTTTTATACCAGAAGTGATCGAATTTCTTATTTTTGCAAGATGGGAATTTATGTCCGCCTTTGCAATCATTCCATTTGTGTCCGCTATCGTGACAGTCTTTACCATGATCACATGAATCATCGCAAGAGCCACCGTGTCCGTTAGGGAAGAACTCGCATTTTTTACAGTAACATCGTTTAGTCCAGTAAAATTTCTTTTCAAAGCGTACACATTTTGTAACGAAAGTACAATGTTTTCTACGCGTACGTTTTGTAACTAAAACGCATTCTTTTCTACGTGTTACTTTCGTAACGAACGTCCATTTTTGAACGCGTACGCGAGTACATTTCGTAACAAATGTCCATTTTTTTACATGAGTACATTTTGTAACGAAAGTACAATGTTTCACACGAGTACATCTTGTTCTTGGGCAATTACAATCATCGCTACATTCAACTTTTGAAGAGCAATCATCATCGCATTCAAAAGTACTTGGATCTTGGTGTAAGAAATCCTCCATCCCAGCACTTTTGATTTCTTCAACAGCTTTTCTAATATCACGTTTCATAGAAATCCTCCTTATCATGTATTAAGTTGAAAAGGTATTCTTTTTCCTTAACATGATATGTATATAGGCATCTTTCTGAACAGGACAAGAGTGTAATTTTCTATAAATAGATGATAGCGGATGTATGGACAAGACAAGGCGCATACATTGAATGAAGAGAACTGAGAAGGGATGAGAAAACATGCTGCCTTCATATGATTTTTTTGTTCATCCAATGTACTTAGTGGAATTGAAAAAGGACATTTGGTCAGATAGTCCAGTGCCAGCAAAATTAACTTATGGAAAAAAGAAGTATGATATTGATATCGTATACCGAGGAGCTCATATTCGCGAATTTGAGAAAAAGTCTTATCATGTTATGTTTTATAAGCCTAAAAAATTTCAAGGTGCGAAAGAGTTTCATTTGAATTCGGAGTTTATGGATCCGTCTCTCATACGAAATAAATTATCTTTAGATTTTTTTCATGATATTGGTGTACTTTCGCCAAAATCACAACATGTATTTATAAAAATTAATGGTCAAATTCAAGGTGTGTATTTACAGTTAGAATCCGTTGATGAAAATTTTTTGAAAAATAGAGGATTACCGAGTGGTTCTATTTATTATGCGATAGATGATGATGCGAATTTTTCATTAATGAGTGAACGAGATAAAGATGTTAAGACGGAGCTTTTTGCGGGTTATGAATTTAAATATTCGAATAAAAATAGTGAAGAACAATTGAGTGAATTTGTATTTCAAGCGAATACTTTGACGAGGGAAGCCTATGAAAAAGAAATTGGGAAGTTTCTACATGTAGATAAATATTTACGATGGTTAGCAGGAGTTATTTTTACGCAAAACTTTGATGGTTTTGTTCATAACTATGCACTATATCATAACGATGAAACAAACTTATTTGAAGTTATACCGTGGGATTATGATGCGACTTGGGGGCGAGATGTACAAGGGAGACCACTTAATCATGAATATATTCGCATTCAAGGGTATAATACGTTAAGTGCAAGATTGCTAGACATACCTGTATTTAGAAAGCAGTATCGAAGTATTTTAGAAGAAATATTAGAAAATCAATTTACAGTTTCGGTTATGAGGCCGAAAGTAGAAGGGTTGTGTGAATTGATTCGTCCATATTTACTACAAGATCCATACATGAAAGAAAAATTAGAAACATTTGATCAAGAGGCTGATATGATTTATGAATATATAAATAAAAGAAGAAAATATATACAAGACCACTTACATGAATTGGATTAATTTTGAAAGAGATTGAAACGTTATCAATCTCTTTTTTTTGTATAATAAAGATGTATCAATAAAAATGAAGTAATATATTTCATAGAGAATGGGGATGCGGATATATGAAAATTAAATGGATTGATTGGGTAAAACAAATACAATCTATAGCTCAAGCGGGTTTAACGTATTCTAAGGATGTATATGATATTGAGCGTTTCCAGCAATTACGAGATATTTCTATTTCAATGATGTCACATTACACGAAAACAGATTGGGAAGTCGTAGAGAAATTATTTGCAAGTGAGACAGGCTATCAAACACCTAAAGTTGATATAAGAGCAGTTATTTTTCAAAATGAAAAGTTATTATTTGTGAAAGAAAAAAGCGATGGGAAATGGGCATTGCCAGGTGGATGGGCTGATGTCGGTTATACGCCAACCGAAGTTGCAGCAAAAGAGGTTTTTGAAGAGACTGGTTATGAGGTAGATCATTTTAAGTTACTAGCTATATTTGATAAAGAAAAACATCAACCATCTCCATCGGCAACGCATGTATATAAGATTTTCATTGGATGCGAGATTATTGGTGGAGAAAAGAAAACTAGCATTGAAACAGAAGAGGTGGAGTTTTTTGGTGAAAATGAATTGCCTAATTTATCATTTGCTAGAAATACAGAAGACCAAATTAAAGAGATGTTTGCCTACATGAAAGACCCGCAGAAAGAGAAATTAATAGATTAATCCTGCTTGAATTGTACATATTGTTAAAATGAAGATATTGGCAGATTGCAGCCTTTATGTAATAATGGGATGGTATGTGAAGAAAAAAGGAGATAAAAAAGAACATGTTAGCAAACATAATAGATCAGTTATTGCAATTTTTCGCAAGCTTAGGTTACTTTGGGGTAGCTCTTGCTTTAATGATTGAAGTAATCCCAAGTGAAATTGTACTTTCGTATGCTGGCTTTTTAGTAGCGAATGGTAAAATTAGTTTTGTTGGTGCAGTTATCGCCGGAACGATTGGTGGTACTTTAGCACAAATCTTTTTATACTGGCTTGGATACTACGGAGGGCGTCCGGTTGTAGAGAAATATGGGAAGTATCTACTTATTAATAAACATCATTTAGACATAGCGGAAGGTTGGTTTAAGCGTTATGGAGCAGGCGTAATATTTTCTGCGCGCTTTATCCCAGTAGTACGTCATGCGATCTCTATTCCAGCAGGACTAGCTAAGATGCCATTAAAACTATTTACACTTTATACGGTTGTAGCGATCATTCCGTGGTCAATTCTATTTATATACTTAGGTGAAAAACTTGGTGGGAATTGGCGACAAATTAAAGAGTATGCATCTGATTACACACATTACATAATTATAGGAGCTGTTCTTTTTATTGCTCTATACTTTGGTTTAAAGTATTTCAAAAAGAAAAAAGCAGCGCGTTAAAGTCAATGATTTTTCATTGGCTTTTTTTATTTGTTTCGGTTCGGTTCTAAAAAAAAAGAGTTGTCCATAATGTATAATAATAAAGCGTAGCGGAGGAATGTGATGAAAGGGTCACCGTTTATACGTGGAACGATATTTTTAACGATGGCAACGATGATATCAAAAATGTTAGGATTTATATATGTTATACCATTTACAGCAATGGTCGGTACGAGTGGGTACGTTTTATATACGTATGCATATCGCCCTTATACAATTATGCTCAGCATTGCGACAATGGGATTACCACTTGCAGTTTCAAAAATGGTATCAAAATATGATCAACTGAATGATTATCATACGGTTAAGAGAGTGTTGAAAAGTGGAATCGTGTTTATGTTTATAATGGGAGTCATTTCGTGTTTTACGTTATATATGCTAGCTCCGCATTTAGCTAAGCTTGTCATCGATGGGAATGATCAAACGGGGAATAGTGTAGGAGCGGTTACTACTAATATTCGAATTGTAAGTTTTGCGTTAATACTTGTGCCAGTAATGAGTTTATTAAGGGGCTTCTTTCAAGGATTCCAATCGATGGGGCCTTCTGCATTAAGTGTAGTTGTAGAGCAATTTTTTCGGGTTTTAACCATTTTAATAGGAAGCTTTGTCGTTTTATATATTTTAAAAGCATCTGTCTCGCTAGCAGTTGGTATTTCAACATTTGGTGCCTTTATGGGAGCGGTAGGTGGATTAACTGTTTTAAGTGCGTATTATATGAGAAGGAGAAGGCACTTAAAGAAAAAAGAAATGGCAAGTATATCACAAACAACGAAATCTTTTTTCTCGCTTTATAAGGAGCTCTTTACATATTCTATTCCTTTTGTTGTGGTGGGCTTAGCAATTCCGTTGTATCAGACGATTGATACATTTACAATTAATAAACTACTTATACAAATAGGGTATATGCAAGGAGAAGCGGAAAAAATTAATGCGATAATTGGTCTTGTTCAAATGGTTGTGCTCATCCCGGTATCCGTTGCCACAGCTTTTAGTATGTCTCTCGTACCAGAGATGACGAAAGCTTACACAGCAGGAAATACGAAGCTATTGTACAAACATTTTACGAGAACAAATGTATTAGTAGTAGCGATTACGGTACCGGCGGCAATTGGAATGATGGTGTTAGCCAAACCTGTATATACTCTTTTATTCGGTGCTGGAAATGATCCAGAGGTGGGGAGAATCATTTTACAGTATTATGCTCCTGCTTGCATACTATTTTCTCTTTTTACAGTAACGGCTGCTATGCTACAAGGAATCAATCAACAGCAGAAGACGGTGCTAGGACTAGTGATTGGAATTATTATGAAGATAGTTCTAAATATTGTATTGCTTCCGTATTTCGATTATGTAAGTTTTATCATTTCAACATACGCGGGCTATACGATTTCAGTCGGGTTTAACTTGTGGATGCTTTCTAAATATGTTATAAAGGCAACATAAGCTTTTAAGGCAGAGAGCACTCTGTCTTTTTCTATGTTTATCCCGCTTTAACGGGCAGTGAGACCCTCACCTCAAAATGCAGCGAAAGAAAAGAAGTTTGGTTGGGGGCGGGCTGCCCGTAAAATCCCGATTTGTGAGGGCTAATAATCAGCGGGGGATAAAGCTACCTACTGATTAAAGTTTCACTTTATAATATTTTTCCTATAAAAACGTTTTCAAAATAATTTTTCTATTGAAATTTAAACGTATGTTTCATATGCTGAGAATGTCGGTTTAAAAACTGTGATTTAAGAGAGGTAGATTCCTACATGTAAAAAGAATCGGGGTGATAGTATGTTAAATATATATTTAACAGACCGAAACGGAAAACTACAAGAGATTGAGGAAATGCAAAAGGGATGCTGGATTAATGTACTTCATCCAACAGAAGAAGAAATTCAATATCTAGTACAAACTTTAAATGTAGACTTAGATTTCATTAAAGATCCTTTGGATGATGAAGAACGCTCTCGTATTGAAAAGGAAGACAATAATACTTTAATTATCGTGGATATTCCGACAGTTAGACATGACGAAGAAGGAAATTCGATTTATGACACGATTCCAATAGGTATGATTGTGATGCCGGATTGTTTTGTTACAATTTGCTTAGAAGAGAATCCAATTTTTGAACGTTTTATTAATCAACGTATTAAAGAATTTTATACGTTTAAGAAGACGCGCTTTGCACTTCAGCTCTTATATACGATTTCTACTTATTATTTAAGATACTTAAAGCAAATAAATCGAAAAACAATTGATTTAGAGCATCAATTAAATAAGTCGATGAAAAATAAAGAGATTTTCACATTGCTAGGCCTTGAGAAAAGTTTAGTATACTTTACGACGTCATTAAAGGCTAATAAAATTGTAATTCAAAAGTTAATGCGTAACAGTACATTTTTAAAAATGTATGAAGACGATCAAGATTTATTAGAAGATGTATTAATTGAAAATAAACAGGCTATTGAAATGGCGGAAATATATAGTCACATTTTAAGTGGAATGATGAATACTTTTAGCTCCGTTATATCAAATAATTTAAATAGTGTTATGAAACTGTTAACGTCAATTACAATCATTTTATCTTTACCGACGATGGTTTCTAGTTTCTTTGGAATGAACGTAAAGGTTCCATTTGAAGGTGAGGCTCAAGGTTTTGTAATTGTACTCATAATATGTGCAACATTATCTTGCGCTTTAGCATTTGTATTTTGGAAGAAACGTTACTTTTAACGATAGGAAAGCTGCTCTAGCATAGTTATACAACTGCGCTAGAGCAGCTTTTTTGCTATGAAATCTCAAATTTTGAATAGAATATAACTTGTACAATGTAATGTATATAAAGGGTATGTATTCCATATAAACCTTGTCCAATTAATGAAATGGGGTTAAAATTACATATTGTTAATGAAAAGTTGGAGGAAATACATCATGGAATTGTTTCAATTACCGAAAGCATTCCTGCAAATGAATACAATTTTTATCTCCATATTAATCGAGGCACTTCCTTTCGTGCTCATTGGTGTATTTATTTCAGGATTCATTCAAATGTTTGTTACAGAAGATATGGTAGCAAAATGGATGCCGAAAAACCGATTTCTGTCTGTTTTAATGGCTACTTTTTTAGGGATGATGTTTCCGGGCTGTGAATGTGGAATCGTTCCGATTGTAAGGCGATTAATCGGAAAAGGGGTTCCGCCATATGCTGGAATTGCATTTATGTTAACTGGGCCAATTATTAATCCAGTTGTTTTATTTGCAACATACGTTGCCTTTGGAAGTAGTATGCACATGGTATGGTATCGTTCTATTGTAGCGATTATTGTAGCCATTATCGTTGGAATTATATTATCATTTATGTTTAAAGAACATCAATTAAGAGATGATCACTTCCCAGAAGTGAATCATAAGCGTCCATTACGTAAAAAAATGTGGGATGTGTGTACGCATGCTGTTGAGGAATTTTTCTCGATGGGAAAATATTTAGTATTAGGTGCGTTAATTGCGGCTGCAGTTCAAACGTTTGTACAAACTTCAACACTTCTTGCTATAGGACAAGGGCCGTTCTCTTCACCAGCTGTTATGATGGGACTTGCTTACATTTTATCACTTTGTTCAGAAGCAGATGCATTTATTGCTTCGTCATTCCAAAGTACATTTTCAACAGCATCACTTGTCGCGTTCCTTGTTTACGGACCAATGGTGGATATTAAAAATATGTTTATGATGCTTGCGACATTTAAAACAAAATTTGTAATTGTCGTTACAGTTACAGTTACACTTGTTGTTTATGCAAGCTCACTACTCATTTATGCGATAGGGTGGTAGGTTATGTTTCGAGCGTATATATTATTAGGTTTTACAATATTAATTGCGCAGCTTCATATTTCAGGCAATATTACGAAGTATATCAATATGAAGTATGCCTATTTATCAACAACAGCAGCTATTATTTTAGGATTCTTAACGATTGTTCAAATTATTATCGTTTTCCAAAAAGAACATCAAAAAGAGAAGGAACAGCACAATTGTGGTTGCGATCATAGCCATTGCGGACATGATCATTCAAAAGATGAGAATACGTGGTGGAAAAAAGCATTTTCGTACACATTGTTTTGTTTTCCGATAGTCACAGGATTGTTTTTCCCGATTGCAACATTAGATTCCGACATTGTTAAGGCGAAGGGATTTCATTTTCCAGTAGCACAAGCAGAAAGTAAAGATCCATTTATGACAAGGCAATTTCTAAGACCTGATACGAGCATTTATTACGGGAAAGAAGGATACCGAGGTGTAATGGAAAAAGGTAAAAAAGAATTTGTTACGAAAGATAGTATTAATTTAAAAGACGAAGATTTTCTAAAAGGGATGGAGACAATTTATAATTATCCTGGTGAGTTTACTGGGAAAAAATTATCCTATAAAGGGTTTGTTTTCAGAGATGATTCATCTAAAAAAGAACAATACTTCTTATTCCGTTTCGGTATTATACATTGCGTAGCAGATTCTGGTGTGTATGGTATGTTAGTGAAAAAACCAGAAGGTGTAGAGTGGAATAATGATGACTGGATTCAAGTAGAAGGAGAGATAACTACTGAGTTTTATCAGCCGTTTCATGCAAATATTCCTGTATTAGAAGTAACAAAATGGAATAAAGTTGAACAGCCGAAAGAACAATATGTATTTAGAGGAGCCGATTGATAAAATCGGTTCTTTTTTGTGGACTAAAAGTTCTGAATGTTGTTAATATTAAATGTGTAGTTCATTTAGTATAGTGACTATTAAAATGTTAGGGATAAATCATTAAAGGGGTGATAACAATGACGGAAGTAAAAGGAAAAACTGCCAATGAGTCAAGAGTGTTCAAAACGAGCCGAGTATTTCCAACAGATTTAAATGATCATAACACGCTATTTGGTGGGAAGATATTAGCGGAGATGGATATGGTTGCTTCTATTTCAGCATCCAGACATTCGAGAAAGGAATGTGTCACAGCATCTATGGACTGGGTTGATTTCTTACATCCTGTTCGTTCTTCAGATTGTGTTAGTTATGAATCTTTCGTAATTTGGACGGGGAGAACTTCGATGGAAGTGTTTGTGAAGGTAGTGGCTGAAGATTTAATCTCAGGTGAGAAGCGTATAGCGGCAACGTCATTTGTTACTTTTGTTGCACTTAGTAAGGAAAATAATCCAGTTCCTGTACCGCGTGTTATCCCTGAAACAGAAGAAGAGAAAGAATTACATCGTATTGCTGTATTACGTGCAGAACAGCGTCATATACGTAAGGCAGAAAGTAAGAAAGTAGCTACATTGTTAACTTTTTGAGATGAATATTTAGCCATTTAAGTTACTATAGCAGGCGGAAATGATTTTAAAATGAAAAGCGGACACCTAAAAAATAGGTGTCCGCTTTTATAATTTTTTCATCCACATATCATATGACAGTAGCTACTTAGCAGAAGCAAGCAGCACCGACGATGATTAAGAGGATAAATAATACGACTAATAGCGCAAATCCATTACCATGTGCGAAGCCCATTGTTATTTCCTCCTTTTATTTTAAGATACAACATACAATATGCAAATGAGCTATTGTTTGATATGGACATATATCATGTAATGACATATTTTCTTGAATGATAATGTAATAAAAAAGGGAAGATATAGAAATAACAGTAAGTGGAGAAAGGAATTTATCCATGAAGTACTTTTTCGCTATAATCCTTTGTTTAATAGGTGTATTCATTTGGATGAATATCGATGTAGAAATGGGGAAGGAAATGGCTAGTGAATATGAATTAGGAAAAGTTCGATTAGGTGAATTTCAACTATATACGAACGGTGAAGAGTTATATAGGAAATTATTTGACGATATAAACGATGCAGAAAAGTATATATATATCCATTTTTATATTGTAGGAAAAGACGAAATAAGCCAAGAGTTTTTACAGTTATTAGAGAAAAAAGCATCTAGCGGAGTAGAAGTGAAATTGTCAGTCGATCGGGTAGGCGGATATAAGCTGAAGAAAAAGGTAATTAGCCGATTAAAAGAAAACGGTGTGAAGTTTACATTTAGTAAAAAACTGAAACTGAAAAATGTGTTCTATTCTTTGCATCAACGGAATCATAGACGTATTGTTACGATTGACGGAAAAGTATCATATATCGGCGGCTTTAACATTGGAAAGGAGTATCTTGGACAAAATCCGAAATTTGGTCCGTGGCGTGATTATCATGTACGAGTCAAGGGGAATGGTGCCACGGATATGGAAAGAAAATTTGCTGCTGATTGGAAAGAAGATACAGGAGAAAAAATGCCTATACATGAAAGTATACCTACATTAGGGAATGTGAAATATCAATATTTATTTTCAGATGGAAAAGGTTTATGGGAAAAATATGGAGCACTATTAAAGCAGACTAAAAAATCTTTAATTATTGCTACGCCATATTTTGTACCAAGTAAAGAAATGATGAAAGAGTTAAAAGATGCATTAAACCGGGGTGTCAATGTGAAAATTCTCGTACCGTTTAAAAGTGATGCCATATTGTTAAAACAAGCTGCTTATCCGTATTTGAAAGAGATGAACCATGTTGGAGCTGAGATCTATCAATATCAGAATGGTTTTTTTCACGGGAAAGTAACAATCATTGATGGAGAAATTGTTGATATTGGGACAGCGAATTTTGATAATAGAAGTTTTTATTTAAATTGTGAGTCTAACTGTATCATATATGATAAAACAGCTGTTGATGAAGTATGGAGTCGATTACAGGTAGACTTTCATAAATCAAAAAGATTTTCAGAAGAAGACTTTGAGAAAATTAGTAAATGGGATTGGTTTTTAGCAAGAATAGCAAACGTTATAGCATCATATTTATAACATATAGACAATAGAGAAGGGAGGCACTTTCATGGACTGTATGAAAGAATTAATGAGATATAGTTATATGCTCATATATCAGGTTGGGGAGTATACAGTAGAGGTGAGAGACGAAGAATTAAAGGAGTTATTGCAGCAGCATTTACCATATATGTTACAAGCATATAATGAGCAAGTGAACTTTCAAGAAGGAGAGAATGTACAGCATATTACTTGTGAACCTCTTCCATTTCATTTGCATGAAATAGAAGAGGAAACGGAATATAAAGATACAGGAGATATCTATATTGCTACTGCATATATTTCGCATTTAAAACGATTAGCACTAAAGTTTGCTCAAGTTGCAGTGGAAGTTGCTAATCCGGAGTTTCGCTCATTTTTGGAAAATTGTTTCCTGAAAATGAACCGTTACGCTTATAGTGTGTGGCAATATGTTATGAAGAAGGAATATAAGATTACACATCTATATGAAAATGAAAAGTTTGCATGAGAAACTAAGGCGGAATGGTATGCGCCTTAGTTTTTTACGTCCATTGAGAGAAAATAACTAGTTTTATTGTGTATCGATTGGAAATGGAATATATAAATTAAAATCAAGTTTTGTTATCAGAAAATTTACAATAATTTACCGTATATTTACTGTTTTTCAATCTCTCCTTTAAAAATAGAGAGTAATATGGGATTGTACATATTCTATCACAAGGAGGAAACGCAAATGAACAAATGGGTTAAATCATTGACTGCTATGGCACTTGCAAGTTCTTTATTAATG
Organism: Bacillus cereus group sp. BfR-BA-01347; assembly: GCF_022663835.1. Taxonomy (NCBI): domain Bacteria; kingdom Bacillati; phylum Bacillota; class Bacilli; order Caryophanales; family Bacillaceae; genus Bacillus; species Bacillus cereus group sp. BfR-BA-01347. The sequence goes on from NZ_JAKUGG010000001.1 coordinate 632,768, forward strand.
GTAGGTTGTAGTAAAGGTGAGGATAAGAAGAAAGAAGAAGATACAACTACACAACAAGAGGACAAAAAGGATAAAGAAACAAGTGGAACTGAGAAGTCTACGGATTCTAAAGAAAAGAAATAAAGTAATAATAGAGCTTCCTCTTACATATGAGGAAGCTTTTTTGTTGTAATTTGATTGAGAGTATTGAAAAATAGAGAAAGAAGGAAAGAGGAGGGAAATAAATGAAAGTATGCATATTGGGAGCAACGGGACGAGTAGGTTCAAATATAATAAAATTAGCACTAAAGGATTCAGCTGAAGTGACAGCATTAGCACGTGATTTAAGTAGAATAGAAATACAACATGAAAGGTTGCGAGTGATAGAAGGTAATGTATTAAACGAAAATGATATAAAGAAAGCGATAGAAGGAAGTGATATAGTAATTAGTGCACTTGGAACGGATCAAAATGGAACATTAGCGAAGAGTATGCCACAAATTATAAAGGAAATGGAAGAAAAAGGGGTTCGTAAAATCATTACAATAGGAACAGCTGGTATTTTACAAGCAAGATCAAATCCCAATTTATATCGTTTTCAATCAACGGAATCCAAAAGGAAAACGACAACGGCAGCAGAAGATCATTTGGCTGCATATAAGGTACTAAGTAATAGTAATCATTTATGTTGGACAGTTGTTTGTCCGACACATTTAATAGACGGTGAGGCGATAAAGGTATATCGAACTGAAAAAGATATATTGCCAGAAGGTGGATCAAAAATTACAGTAGGTGATACAGCACACTTTGCATGGGACCTATGCAAGAAAAACATATATGAAAATAGTCGAGTAGGTATTGCATATTAAAAAACCATCCCGAAGTCGGGATGGTTAAAAGATGATATAACATACGAAGATGATAATCATAATGATTTGGAGAATTGCTTTCGCTACTGTACTGCTTAAAAAACCAACTACAGTAGCGACTCCAACTAGAAAGGCATCTTTTGGCGCTTTTTTATGCACTAGTTCTGTTATAAATACTGATAAGAACGGTATGATAATAAGTCCGAATGGGGGGAAGAAGAACGATCCGACAATGATAGAAATCATTCCGACACGTTCGCCCCATTTAGAACTACCGTATTTTTTTAAAAAATATCCATTTGCAATAAAGTCAGCAACGAAAATGAAAAGAGTAAAAATGATTTGAATAATCCAAAAAGAAGTTGTTAATTCTCCTCCATTTATACCGAAATGGTAAATCAAATATCCAGCCCAGACAGCTAGTATGCCAGGGATAATTGGATAAATAAAGGCGAGAAATGAAACAACGAAACAGGCAATGATACAAATTGTTAATAAAACAGTCACTTTATAGCTCCTTTTTAATATCTAGTTTATGTACAGCAACTTTTTTGACTTGATGTCCATCAAGTTCTAATACTTTAAATTGAAAACCAGCATATTCAATGGAATAGCCAGCTTCAATATTTAAGTCAATTGCTTGAGAGAGAAGCCATCCTCCGATTGTATCTAAATCACTATCATCAATATGTAGGCCAAAGATATCATTTACTTCAGAAATAAGCACCTTTCCATCTAAAACAGTAAGCTTAGGCGTACGTTTTTCAATCATAGGTGATTCATCCGCATCGAATTCATCTTGAATTTCTCCAATGATTTCTTCAAGAATATCTTCCATCGTTAAAAGCCCGGCAGTTCCACCATATTCATCCATAACGATTGCCATCTGAACACGATTTTTTTGAAGATGTACTAACGTTTTACGAATTGGAACTGTTTCAAATACAGTTAGAACAGGATGTATATAAGATTCAAGTGGTTTATAAATACCTTTTGTTTGATCATGGAATACTTCTTTCGTATTGATCATCCCGATAATATCATCTTTATCTTTTTCAATGATTGGATAGCGTGTATATTTTTCAGTAGCGACGATATCCATATTTTCTTCTAACGTATTTTCAGTAGATAGGCAAATCATTTCGGTACGAGGAACCATAATTTCTTTTGCAACTCGATCATCAAATTCAAAAATATTATTTACATATTTATATTCGGTTTGGTTTATTTCACCACTTTTAAAACTTTCACCTAATATGAGTCGCAATTCCTCTTCAGAATGAGCCAGTTCATTTTCTTTCGCAGGTTCTAATCCGAGTAGTTTTGTGAAAAATATAGCTGTACTATTGAGCAGCCAAATGAATGGATACATAATTTTATCAAATAAAATAAGCGGTCTTGCAAATTTAAGTGTGATTGCTTCTGCTTTTTGAATTGCGAAAGACTTTGGAACTAACTCACCTAATACAACGTGGAAAAATGTAATAACGCTAAAAGCGATAATAAAAGATAAAGTGTTAGCCATTGTTCCAGTAATATTAATTTTTTCAAAGAGCGGTCGTAGCAAATGTTCTACAGTCGGTTCACCAAGCCAACCAAGCCCTAAAGAAGTGATTGTAATCCCGAGCTGACAAGCTGATAAATAAACATCTAAATTTGATATGACACTTCTTGCAGCTAAAGCTTGTTTATTACCTTCATTTGCAAGTTGGTCAATTCGACTTTTTCGTACTTTTACAACAGCGAATTCTGATGCAACGAAAAAGCCAGAAATAAGAATAAGTACAAAGATGAGAAAAATATTTAATATGTCCAAGTGTATTCTCCATTCCAAGGTTTGGAATAAAGATGTCACCTCCTGCAATTATGTTATACTTTTATAATAAATCCAAATGAAAAGAATAGTCAAAGGAAAAGGGTAAATATTGGTATGTTTCTGTAATAGTTTTTGAATTTGCTGTTATTTTGTCCGCTATACAAAAGGAATAACCCTCTACTTTTAGATTATAGAGGGTTATTTCAAATTAAGGTTTTGGAACACTTCTCGTTAAAGTGTATGACTGTTGCTTGGAGTAATTTGTGGTCCATAGTGTTTGAAGGAAAGAGAGCATGCTATAAGGGATATAGAGTAGTAATAAGCCGATTGTAACAATTATGGGGGAATTTCCGCCAAATTGAACGATAAATTGTAACAGTCCATTTGCATGAAAAACGCATTCCATAAAAACGAATGAAAGAATAATGGAACCTAAAATTGATTTATGATTCGAAGTAAGCGCCAAAAACAATGTATCCACAAGAAAAGAATCATGTTTTATTTCATATTCATTTTTGTTTTTCAAGAAAGGAATCCATTTTTGTACTGCTTGCATAACGATAATCATGGAAGTACTACATACGATAATAAAAGATGAGTAGTAAGGAAGGTTTATAAATTGTGCAACGTATAGAAGTAGTAATAAGACTGAACATTGTAATACTACAGTGCAAAAAGAGTAAGGTATCCAATTTAATACAGTAGTAAACTTTTTAAACGAGTTAGGTAATTTGAAAAATAAATGGCCGATACCCAAACTTATGAAAAATCCGATCGCAAGGGTAAAAGTAAAACGAACAATCGATATAAAATATATTTCCCATATGTAAGGGAATAATGGTGTTGAATGATTAGAAGTATGTATCATTTGGTTTGCTGAGAAAAAGATAGATTCATGCATCCAATCAACCTTTGGAATTGATATAGAAGAAAGCTGTGCGAAGTTTTGAAAAATGCTAATAAATCCATTTTGATAAGAGTAATTGTGTGTAGTAAAAAGAGCTGGAATAGGACTTATGGCAAAAATAACAATAACACCAATTATAAATTTACATATATGTGAGCGTAATAAGGACATATAACCACCTGCTCTTTGAATATTCAGAAAATTCTTATTCTTATTTTAGCTTTTTTTGAAAGAAGTTACAATATATTTTTCATTCAGCAATTCAGAGAGAAGATTTGATAGCAAAAATATGCAAGTGAAGGATTGATGAATAAATTATGACAAGAAAATGAATAATTTTCAGAAAAATAAAATAAATTATTTATTTTTTTCTGAAAATATAATATAGTTATGGCACAGAAAGTATTTTAACATAAGGAGGCTTTTTATGAGGATTAAAGGGAATTACGTGCCGAAAAGGGAAGTTTTACTGTGCTCAAGTTCAATTACGATAGGGGAAGCGTTAGAGCATTTAAATAAAACAGGGTATCGTTGTGTACCAGTTTTAGATGAAAAAAAAGAGAAATTTTTAGGGAATATATATAAAGTAGATATTTTAGAATATAAAGGATCACTTGATGAGAGTGTAATACAATTATTAAACGATAAAGAAGGATTTGTGAGAGAAGATTCATCTTTCTTTAAAGTATTTTTTACAATAAAAAAATTGCCTTATTTATCAGTAGTTGACGAAAAAGGGGTTTTCCTTGGAATTTTAACGCATAAAAAAGTTTTTGAGTTATTAGAGGATGCATGGGGCGTTCACTCTAGTAAATACTCTGTCATGATTGGGACGCAAGACTATAATGGAGCAATCCAAAAGTTATCGACAGTTTTAAAGAAATACACTGGTATTCAAAGTTTGATGACTTTTGATAATGATGCCTTATTAGTTCGTAGAATTATGTTTACATTAGGAGAAGAGTTTAACGACGGTGAATTAGAGACATTATTGAAAGATTTAGAAGATCACGGATTTAGAGTTGTGTATGTGGAAGAGATGAAAAATCCACGTGAAGTTGAAACGATAGAGTAACATAACAAAAGCCATCTAATTATGAAGTGACCCCCGAAAGTTAGACAGGTCGTTTCATTAGGCAGCTTCTAGGGTATGAGCCCGGTATTGTACTGGGCTCATACCCTTTAATTTTGCCTTAATTCTTTTATGATTATAGTATTCTATATACTTTGCTAACTCTTGTTTGAAATGTGTT